>CAWBSV010000008.1:0-78073 GCA_963791505.1 uncultured Acidobacteriaceae bacterium | reverse complement strand
GAGCATCGTCGCGTAGTAGCCAGTCGGCAAACCGGTGTTCTTGCCGTTGGTCACGCTGACAACGTTCATCAAGTGCTGGTTGTGGCAGCTGGTGCAGGTAACCACGGCGGTGTTGTTGTAAGCACTCAGGCTCACAAAGAAGCCGTAGTTCTGGACGAACTTCGCCGAGTTGGTTCCGGTCATGCTGATCACGCCGTTGGTCTCGGTGCAATCCCAGTTGTACTGTCCGCCGCAGCTCACTGCCGCGTTCAGGCCCACCGGGTGATCGTTGAGGTAGTTGCCTACGCTGGTGCCGTCGTTGCCGAGCAGCGTCGGGATGTTGTTAAACGTTCCATACGTCGAAGGCAGCGACTCGTAGACTTTGTTCTTCATCATCGCGCCGGTTGCATAGTTGCCGTCGTGGCAGCTGAGGCAGGTGATCAGGCCCGTGACATCAGGGGTTGTGGCCGCCATGCTGGTCGGCAGTGTTTCAACGTAGCCGTTGCCGGTAGCTTTTCCGGTTCCGCCCGTGGTGATTGTCTGTCCGTACAGGCTGGCGACATCTTCGCCCCAGAGTGCGACTGTTCCTGCCGTGGCATCCGCTGTTTTAGCCGCGCCGTTACCGTAAGCGCCGCTGTGAGGTGCGTGGCAGGCCGCGCAACCGCGGCCATAGTTGAGGTGAGCGCCCAATACGTCTGTTGACGGCGACCAACCGGACTGAGCAGCGGCAAAGCCGGCGCCCGCAAGAAGAATCATCATGACCAATAAAATGCGTTTCATCGAAGAAAGCCTCCTAGTGCTAACTCCTACTGCTTGACTGAAGCTTGAGGTCGAACCTGTTGGATTTGCCCTGCTTCAACTTCGTCCCGCATCCCCCGATAGCGCTTCGAACCTGACGTCCAACAGATGCCCTTCCGGCGATCGTCTTCCAGAGAATAAGGAGGTGCTCACTTCTTGAATGTGATCGTTGTCACCCATTAGAAAAAGCTCATTTGACCGACCGTGAGCGCTGACGCTCTGCACGTTCAACCCAAGACCCCACAGTGATCGCTGTCTCCGCAAAGCCTTCATTCGCTCCCGAGAAGTGATCGTCATCACTTTCCCCCAGGACTTTGAATGATCTTCTGTCTTTGGCCCACTCGTTCACGTTGTGAGCCAGCGCTGATGTGCCGTTTCTCTGCTTGCGCAGCGCCTTCTGTATCACGAGAGATTTCTCATCGGGAAAGGTCCTGGATGACCCGCGAATCCACAACCGCCGAACTCACGCGCACGTTAGCCGATCGCCCCACCTGGCCCGCGTTGCAGGTGTACGCTATGGCCGCCATCTGCCTTGCCGCCGGCCTGGGCAGCGGATACCTGTTACGCAGTTCAACCCTGCCTGCTCAATCGGCCGTCAACGGAACATCATCCTCCGTGCAGGCAGTGCCGGACCCGGCCTCTCAGGTTGCCATGGCAGATGCCAAGCCCGCTGCCGATCCGCACGCCGGCAATCCCCATGCGGGAATGCCCGCCGGCCGCACGCCTTCTCTTGGGGAGATGAAGCAAATTGCCGACAAGCAGGCTGCTCCGCTGCTCCAGAAGCTCAAGACGGACCCGAAAAACACCGCACTGCTGGTTCAGGTTGGAGCGCTTTATCACGCCACACATCAGTTCAAAGAGGCAGCTTCTTATTACCAGCGAGCAGTCGACGCCGATCCTGAGAATGTTGCCAACCGCAACAAGCTTGCCTCGAGTCTTTATCGCGATGGGAATGTTGACGGCGCTCTTGCACAACTCAAGCAAGCTCTGAGTTACGAGCCGGCCGACGCCAACTCCCTTTTCAACGTGGGCATGATCCGGCTCCAGGGAAAACAAGATGCCAGAGGCGCGCTGGCCGCATGGCGTCAGCTGCTCAAAGCCAATCCCGATCTAAGTGAAGATCGAAAAGCAGCGGTACAGAAACAGATTGCCGAGGTGCTGACCATGATGAGCGACCAGCACGGCGTGGGAGGAGCGCATTCCAGTGACCAAGCCAACCCAAACAGCAACTAGCGTAAGAACCGGATTGAAAGCATGGACCGGAACACGGGCCACAAGCCTCGCGGTGGCCTGCCTGCTCGCGGGCACCGCGGGCGGATGGTTCCTGCGTGCCGCCCAATCGCCTGCTACAGGAGGGTCTTCGCCCTCGTCCGCGGCAGGTCCCGCCAACGGTCCGGCGCGCATGAAGGCGCTTGCTGACTCGCAGGCTGCGCCGCTGCTCGAACAGCTCAAGGCCTCTCCTGCCGACCCCGCATTGCTCGCTAACATAGGCAACGTTTATTACGACGCGCAGCAATACCCCGCTGCCATCGATTACTACGGACGCTCTCTTCAGTCCGCCCCTGCCAATGTCTCGGTGCGAACCGATCTCGGCACCGCGTATTGGTATTCGGGCAACGCAGACGCGGCCATCGCCGAGTTCAACAAGGCGCTGACCTACGAGCCCACGAACCCAAACACCCTCTTCAATCGCGGTCTGGTGAAATGGAAAGGGAAGTCGGATGCCGCCGGCGCCGCTGCCGACTGGCAGAAACTGCTGGCCGCCAACCCCGACTACGAGGGGAAAGAGAACGTCGAGAAGCTGCTGGCTGACGCAAAGAAGTAATCTTGCAGGCTTCTAATCAGCACAGAGCTTTGGGTGTCCCTTCAGCGTTGTTTGGATTGGAAACACTTTATCTTGAGATCTGCAGGCCGTCGATAAAGCACACAAGGAATCGCAGCGATTGTTTCGCCGCGACAATGTGTGCTTTCAATGAGAAAAGTCCAATGTCTTCTCCTGCTCTCCCTGGTTAGCGCGCTCATGGCCAGGGCCCAGATCGTGAGCCCGTCTAACGACGTGCTCGGCGCCCACCTCAATTACGGTCGCGGCTGCACAGCATGCCACGCGCCGCATAGTGGCTCCTACTCAAGCGGTACAAGCGGCGGCGCAATGACAAGCTCCTCCGCGGGCCGCGTCGCGCTGTGGGGGGACGATGTCTCGGGCCTCTACGGCAAGACGCTCACAACCGACGGCGGAAAGTTCACTGAAGTTCTGCCCGCGAGCCTCTCTGCCAACACTCCCGACGTGGCCGGCATTCTGACCTGTCTCGGTTGTCATGACGGCAACTACGCGTCGAACGCGATGATGAAGAACAAGGTCTACGAATCGCTGCCGGCTACCTATGGGACCGGCGTCGTTCCAACTCTCATCGGATCCGCCCAGACCGGGAACTATCTGAGCGAACATCCTCTGGGTCTCACGGCAGCGCTCTCCTGCGGCGGCACGCATTGGGACTGCACCAACAACGGCGGTGTCATCAGCATGCGTGGCGCGGCGTCCAGCCACTTTGTGTCCAACTACGGATTCTTTATCCAGCCCGCGGCCTACAACGGAAACGCGGTCATCACCTGCGTGACCTGCCACAATGAGCACTCCATGAACGTGGTCAAAATCACGAACGGTTCAACCTCGGGATTGCCCACCGGCTATTACGCGACGATGTTCTTTTTGCGCGCTCCGTATAACCCGGCGAGCGGCAACCCCAACTCGAACCAGACGTCCCAGTTTTGCCGGCAGTGCCATGGCGACAAATCGAACGAGATGAACGGCAGCTCGGCAGGGACGGTCTTTTAGCCACGTGCTGTGGGGCTGGTTGCGCTTGCGCGCTCTGATGTCCGAAGTTTACGATTCGGCTGTTTTTTTTGCGGAAAAGCCTGTGAAACTGTGGAGGGGGTGTCTGCAAGCTGCTCTTAACAGGCAGGTTGGGAGGGGTTCACAGTTTCACAGCCGTTTTTGACGATCTTTTTTGCTCCTTCCGGCATAAAGATGTTCAGGCTCCTGGTAAAGGGGGCTCGGGCGAGTTGCGTGAGGCGCATCACACAGGGAGGTTTTGCTTCACCTGCTTTCAAGGAGTTACGGCAAATAGGGGGGTGGGGGGGTGCCCCAAGCCCACCCACAGTGCGCAGTGAACAGTGAACAGTGCACAGTGAACAGTGGACCACGGACAGCGAGCTGGGGTGTTCCCGATCAGTCGATGCCCGGTCCTGGTTGGATTTGTGAGCCAAATTCAGTGTGCACTTTTGCGAGAAATAGTATGCAAATTGGGACGCACTTTCTTTCGTTTGGAATGAGGGAGTTGCAAAGTATTTTTCTGCGAGGGGCTTGACAGGATTTCCGGTGGAGTCGATCAGGATGGATTTCTTCAAAGGACCGGCTTCAATCTCCACCCTTATAGGGGCGGGCGGATTCCAAGTTAAG
Organism: uncultured Acidobacteriaceae bacterium; assembly: GCA_963791505.1. Taxonomy (GTDB): domain Bacteria; phylum Acidobacteriota; class Terriglobia; order Terriglobales; family Acidobacteriaceae; genus Telmatobacter. The sequence continues at coordinate 73,839 of CAWBSV010000008.1, read as the reverse complement.
ATGGAAGGTGCAAGGTGCGCAGGAACGTGGCCCCGTAGCTCAGATGGATAGAGCAACGGTTTCCTAAACCGCAGGTCGGCTGTTCGAATCAGCCCGGGGTCACCACATCTTCCGTTTTGACTTCGCCCACCCGCCCCGCTTATAAATGTTGATGTCACTGAAAAGCGTTTCAGAGACTTTTCGGCTGCTCAACCCCTACGAACAGCCTCACTAAAATTGCAATCGCCCGGATGCTCGGGAAGGCGGTGAAATTCCGCCACTGCCCCGCAACTGTGAGCGCCCCTCGCCGCAAAGCTCGTCGTTTGAGGCAGGACTTCAGCCTTGGCTCTTACCAGAGAGCCGACCACTGAAGATGAGATCCAACTCGTCTTTGGGAAGGTGGCTGGAGAATGGCGTAAGTCAGGAGACCGGTCCTCGGCGTTGATCACCCGCTTGCGTTCCGAGGGGAACGAAGGAGCTCGCACCATGTCTTTCTCCGCATTTCCGCGCGCCGGCCGAGGCCGCGCGCTGCACATTCTTTTCCCCCTCCTGCTGTCGATCAACGTTGTCGCTGTGTGTTCTGCCGCGTCGATTCACGGCGTGGTGACGGACACTTCCGGCGCGAAAGTGACGGGCGCAATTGTTGACCTGCTCATTGAAGGCAAGGTGGTGGGTACGGCCGTCTCGACCGCTGACGGCAGCTTTCAGATCATGACCGGCATTGAGGGCCGCTTTTACCTTGTCGTCTCGGCAAGCTCGTTTCGCCAGTTGCAGACGCCCGGCTTCTATGCCGGAAGGCTGGATAACATTGAGCGCAACCTGGTGCTTGAGCCGGCGTGGGTGCGCGAGTCGATTGTGGTCACGGCAACCGGCACGCCGACGCCGCAGGCGCAGACCAGCGCGGCAACTACGGTGCTCGGCCCCGCGGAACTGGCACACGAAGATACCCTGGTGAGCGCGCTCAGGATCATGCCGGGAACGTTTTTGACCCAGGATGGGCAGATGGGTGCGCAGGCGTCGCTGTTTGTGCGGGGCGGCAATTCTGACTCGAATAAAGTGATGATCGATGGGGTGGATGCGACCGATCTGGGCGGCAACCTCGACCTTGGGCCTTTGTCGACGACGGCTGTCGAGAGCGCGGAAGTGTATCGCGGAACGGATTCAGATCTCTATGGGGCGGGCGCGGGCAGCAGCGTGGTGAGCCTGACGACGCCGCATGGAACGACGAGTTTTCCATCGCTGATCTTCAATGGGGACGCGGGGAATCTGCTGACTTCGCATGAAGACCTGGAGCTTGCCGGATCGCACAACCACTTCGACTACCTGGGCGACTTCAGTTGGCTGCAGACAGTGAACGATCTACCCAACGACGAATACCATGTGGCGACGACTGCGGGCAATCTTGGCTATCAGCCGAACGGCACGACGCAGATTCGTGGCACCATCCATTACGGCGTGGATGCGACGGGCGTGCCGAATGCGTGGGATTTTTATCACATTGCCGACAACGCAACCCAGAAGGATCAGGACATTTTTCTGAGCGGCTCGATCGACAACCAGACCACGGCTGACTTTCACCAGAGCGCGCGCTACGCGATGACGCGCAAGCGGGAGCAATATAACCAGTGGTCGCAGGAGGGGATCGTCGACGAAAACGGCGATGGACTGGGCGAGCTGCTCACGATTACCGGAGCCAATGGATACTCGGTGACGGGGAGCGCGATCCTCGACTACGCCGGGACTTATCCGTATGGCTACCAGCTTGTGAACAATCGCGATCAGCTTCTCTATCAGGGAGATTACCGGTTTACGCCGCATCTTTCGGCGCTGGTCGGATTTCACTTTGAAGATGAACGCGGCGACGAGAATATTCCTGCGTACGCGACGTTTGATCAGACCGAACGCACGAACTACGACTACATTGCCGCCGTGCACGGGGACTTCAAGAGCCGCTTCTTCTACACGCTGAGCGGCAGCCTGGAGCACTATTCGCTCTTTGGCACGCAGACGGCGCCGCGCGCGGGGCTGACGTATTACGCGCTCAAGCCGCGGCAGGGCATCTTCAGCGGCACGCGGGTGCTGTTCAATTATGGCCAGGGGGTGCGCGAGCCCAAGCTGACGGAGCAGTTTGGATCGCTCTATAGTTTTTTGGTTGCCAACGGATTTCAGAGCTCCGCGCAGCAATTGAATATCGGCCCGCTGGCCGCGCCTGAGACGCGCTCGTATGAAGGCGGCGTGGAGCAGGCTTTCTTTGGCGAGCACCTGATGTTCAAAGCCAGCTATTTTCACAATGAGTTCGGCAAGGAGATTGAGTCAGTGGGCGCGGTGCTGCTGACGCAGATCATTCCCGGGCTCACGCCAACGGAGCTGGGCTACTACTACTCGTATGACATTGGCCTGGACGTGAATACGCAGGCGTTTCGTGCGCAGGGAATCGAGACTTCAGTTGAAGGCGGGATCGGGCGCAACATTTTTATGCGCGGTGGCTATACCTATCTCGATGCCGTGGTGCAGCGCTCATTCGACAGCGACAATGAGGCGCTTCTTGGCGGATACGCGCCGTCTTACAACGGGATTCCCATTGGCGATTATTCGCCGCTGGTGGGGGCGCGTCCGTTCCGGCGTCCTCCGCATACGGGGTTTTTTACGGCGACGTACACGCGGGGATTTTTTACGGGTCTGTTCAATGCCGCCTTCGCGAGCCGGAGCGACGACTCGACTTTTCTGAGCGACGCCAACTATGGCACCACACTGCTGCTGCCGAATCGGAACCTGGATTACGGCTACGCGAAGCTGGATGTGGGCGGAAGCTACCAGGTGATGAAGTGGCTGGGCGTATATGCCAAGGCGGAGAACCTGCTCGACAACCAGCACATTGCGCCGATTGGGTATCCGAGCTTGCCGTTCACGGTGCGGGCGGGGCTGAAACTGCAATGGGGGCTGGGGCACAAGGAGTGAGCGAGTTCACAGTTCGTAGTTCGTAGTTCGCAGGCGCGATGATCGTCGGAACTGAGAACTACGAACTACGAACTCTGCGCGGCTTAACCGCGCAGGACGTCTTTGGCCTTCTGCACGATCACGTCGCGGCTTACGTCGGAGATGGCGTTCGTCAGAGGAATGCCTTTGGGACAGACCTCGACGCAGTTCTGGGCGAAGCCGCACTCCTGCACGCCGCCGTCGCCGGCCAGGGCGCGCAGACGATCTTCTTTGAAGACCTTGCCGGTGGGGTGATCGTTGAAGAGCTTGACCTGCGCGATCGTCGCCGCGCCGACGAAGCCGGTCGCGTCATTGAATTGCGGGCACACCTCCATGCAGCAGCAGCAACTGATGCAGTTGGAGAGGGGATAGCTCGATTCCTGCTGCTGCGGAAAGACGCGCGGGCCGGAGCCGAGATCGTAGGTGCCGTCGATGGGAACCCAGGCCTTGACGGCTTTGAGGTTTTCGAAGAGCACGGAGCGGTCGACCTGGAGGTCGCGCACGAGCGGGAACTTGGAGAGCGGCTCGACCTTGATCGGCTGTTCGAAGTTGTCGACGAGGGCGGAGCAGGCCATGCGGGCTTTGCCGTTGATGCGCATGGCGCAGGAGCCGCAGATTTCCTCAAGGCAATTGGAGTCGTAGGTGATGGGCGTGGTGGGGCGGCCGTCGGCGGTGACGGGGTTGGCCGCGATCTCCATCATGGCGGAGATGACGTTCATGCCGGGGCGCCATTCGAGTTCGAACCGCTCCCAGACGGCGGGTTCATCGGGGCTGGCCTGGCGCTTGATTTCGAGCACTACGGTTTTGGTTGCCATGATTCCTCTCGTTTGCCTCGGGGCTGAACCCCCTTCGTGTCGGCGTCGCCCCTACGGGGCTTTTCGATCTTCTGTGCTCATTGTCCCCACGCTGAAGCGCGGGGCTAATGAACTTTGCGCCTACGGCGCGCTTGCATTCGTTCGTCGTTGCGGCACGAACCGAATCGTGTCCTTTCAAAACTTCAGAACTTCCGGGCTAAAGCCTCTCCGTTTGCATCCGGGATTCAGACTGCCTTAAAGGCCCCTGCACCGTCCGTGCCAATCTACTTGGTTGCGTCATAACGGCGCGGGCGCGGCTTGATGTATTGCGTGTCGACCGCTTCGAACTCGAAGCGCGGGCCTTCAGGCGCGCCGGTGAAGGCTGCCTTGGTGGTTTTCAGGAATTTCTCATCGTTGCGGTCCGGGAAGTCGGGCTTGTAGTGCGCACCGCGGGACTCGTCGCGGAGAATTGCGCCAAGTGCTATGGCGCGCGACAGTTCCAGCATGTTCTTCAACTGACGCGCGAAGGCGAAGCTGGTGTTGGCCCACTGGCTCTTGTCGCTCAGGTTGACGTTCTTGAAGCGCTCCAGAAGTTCAACGATCTTCTCGTCTGCCTGCTTTAAACCCTTGTTGTAGCGAATGACGGTTGCGTGCTCGGTCATGGTTACGCCGAGTTCGCGCCAGAGCTTGAACGGGTTCTCGGTGCCCTTGTTGTTGATGAGGGCCGCGTTGATCTCAGTCTGCCGCTGGACCTCGGCTGCTGCTCCGCCATCGCCCTCGGCTGCGGGAAGGTCTTTGGCATAGCGCAATGCATTGGGGCCGCTGATGAAGCCGCCAAAGATGCAACTGACCAGCGAGTTTGCGCCCAGGCGGTTGGCTCCGTGGTACTGGTACTCGCACTCGCCGGCGGCAAAGATGCCAGGAATATTGGTCATCTGGTTGAAGTCGACCCAGAGGCCGCCCATGGTGTAGTGCATGCCGGGGAAGATCTTCATGGGGACGTCGCGCGGGTCGTCGCCGACAAACTTCTCGTAGATGTCGAGGATGCCCTCGAGCTTGCGATTCAGCGTGGCGCGGTCGATGTGGGTGAGGTCGAGGTAGACCATCGGCTGCCCGTCGAGGCCCAGTCCGTACTCGTAGACCACCTTATGAATGGCGCGTGTGGCGATGTCGCGCGGGACCAGGTTGCCGTACTTGGGATACCACTCTTCGAGGAAGTACCAGCGGTCTGTCTCAGGAATCTGCTTGATGGGCCGCTGATCGCCCGCGGTGCGGGGAACCCAGACGCGGCCACCTTCGCCGCGCGCCGACTCCGACATGAGCCGCAGTTTGTCTTCGCCGGGAATGCAGGTGGGGTGCACCTGGATGAACTCGCCGTTGGCGTAGTAGACGCCCTGCTGGAAAACAGCCGACTGCGCCGAGCCGGTGCAGACGACGGAGTTGGTGGACTTTCCGAAAATAGCCCCGTTGCCGCCGGTGGCGAGAATGATGGCGTCTGCGGGAAAGGCCTTCAGCTCCATAGTGCGGAGGTTCAGCGCCGTGATGCCGCGCGCAACGCCCTTGGAGTCGAGGATTGCGGAAAGAAACTCCCACCCTTCGTACTTGTGCACCTTGCCGTCTGACTCGTGGCGGCGGACCTGTTCATCAAGCGCGTAGAGAAGCTGCTGACCGGTGGTTGCGCCGGCGAATGCGGTGCGGTTGTAAAGCGTGCCGCCAAAGCGACGAAAATCCAGCAGCCCCTCAGGAGTGCGATTGAAGGGAACGCCCATGCGATCGAGCAGATCGATGATGCCTGGGGCCGCTTCGCACATGGCTTTCACAGGAGTCTGGTTGGCGAGGAAGTCGCCGCCGTAGATGGTGTCGTCGAAGTGCTTGTCGGTGGTGTCGCCCTCGCCCTTCAGGTTCTTGGCCGCGTTGATGCCGCCCTGTGCGCAGACTGAGTGCGAGCGCTTGACGGGGACGATGGAAAACAGATCGACCGTGCCGCCGGCCTCGGCGATTTTGATGACGGCCGCAAGTCCCGCCAGCCCTCCGCCAACCACAATGATTCTTGGTGCCGCCATTTTCTCTTGAATCCTTTCTCGAACTAAAGGGAAGCCGGAATGGGCGGCGCAAATTGAAACGGTGCCGCGATCCGGTTCCAGGCATTGATCTGGCTGATGGCTACGGTGAGGAAGGTCAGCTCGCTGGTCGAAAACTGCTGGGCTGCCTTCTGAAGGTCTTCATCGCTGATGTGCTGCTGCGCCATGCGCGTTACGCTTTCGGTCCAGGCAAGCGCAGCCTGCTCGCGCGGCGAATAGATTCCGGCGTCGCGCCAGGCGGCCAGCAGGTCGAGCTTGGCCGCGGGCACGCCGATCTTGCGCGCGTCGTTCAAGTGGTACCGGATGCAGTAGGCGCAGCCATTGATTTGCGAGGCGCGAATCTTGAGCAGCTCACGGATCTCGGGTTCGATGCCGGACTTCTTGAGGGCGTGCGTGATGGCTGCCATGGCGCTCGCAAACTCGGGCACAGTCTCCTGGAACACTCTCCAGTCGATGCGCGGGGCGGTTTGTTCGAGAACGGCCATATGCTTCCTATTTTGTTGTTGAGATCAGGTGAAACAAACTGTGAGGCTGAAACTGAGCGACGAGGATGATGACCGCGCCCGCTGCCGCGGCGACCATTTGCACGACGATGAGAGTGTTGGAAAGGCGGCGCGTGCTGCTGTTTGGGAAGCGGGACTGATGCTCCTTGAGCAACGCGAAGAAATTCAACTCGTCCGCACTCGCACCCCCTTTGGTTGGCGACGGAGGCATGCCCATCTCTCTTCTGAGACGCCGGACCACGAACAGGCGAGAAAGCCCCGTTACCGCGAAAGCGATAAAGCAGCCCCAGATTGCGTAGAGGTAGACCATCTCAGCTCATCACTCCCGTGTCCGCCGCTTGCGGCATGCGATCGATCTGAAGAGCGGGCTGAGAAACATGGATGACCTGCGAGACGGACGGCGCGACGTCTTCAGGCGTGTTGGCGTACTTGCCGCCGACGAAGGCCCAAATGCTCGCGAGTCCCATGCCGGCGAGGATGATCCCAATCGCCAGGCAGACGTAGCCGAACCGCTTGCGCGCTTTGACTCCAGGCGTGATGCCCCACTTGGCGGCGAAGAGCCAGATGCCATACGCGAAATGCCAGCAGATGGCGATCATCGCGATCACATACACAGCAACCATCCACGGATTCGACAGCTCGACCTGCACCTTGTGAAAGGCCGCGTAGGGATTCTCGGGCAGACTCACGCCCATGAAGCGCTGCCGAATCACATGTTGCACGATGTAGACCAGCGCGATCAGGCCGGTGTAGCGCTGCGCGGTGTACATCCAGTTGCCGGCCCATGGGTAGTAGACGATGTTGGAGCGGCCGCGCAGCCAGATCCAGACGCCGTAGAGGCCGTGATAGAGGAGTGGCAAGAAGATGAAGGCCCACTCAAGGACGCGCACGATGGGCAGCCCGTTGAGAAACTTCACCTGCGCGCCGTAGGCCACGGGGCCCTTGAGCGCCTCGAAGTTAGAGAGGATGTGCTCGATCAGGAAGGCGCCGATGGGGATGATGCCGAGCAGCGAATGCAGCTTGCCCAAAAAGAAGGTGTTTCCCGTGCCGGCGCGCAAAGGGGGAACGCCGCGGTGGACGGTGGGCGCGGCAGGTTGGTGAGCAGTTGCCATGGAAATCGCAGCTCCTGAGGGCCGGCTTCAGTAATTTTGACGAAGTGAGGACCCTTGTTCCGGTTCGAGAGGTATCAGATTGAGGGACGGAACGTCTTTGTGTTGTTGCACCTGCATTATTGGAGTCGGACTACGATGTCGTCAACTCACGCGGGGGCCCGGTCTCTCGACCGGCGATGCAATCCCCTGAATCTCAGGCCGGCAGCATGGCCAGCAGGGCCTCGAAGGCGCGCCCCCGATGGCTGAGCCCATGCTTCACCTTGAGGTCGATTTCGGCCATGGTCTGCTCCAGGGTTGGCAGATAAAAGAGCGGGTCATAGCCGAAGCCGCCGGTCCCTCGCGGGGCTTCGAGGATTGTGCCCTCGACCGTGCCCTCGGCGGTGTGAAAGGGCAGGCCATCCCGCGCTCCGACCAGCACGCAGCGATAGCGGGCAGTGCGCAGGGCAGCCGGAACCGCGGCCATTTTCTGCAACAGGACCATGTTGTTCCAGACATCGCTGTTGTCGTTTGCGTCGGGCGAATCGACGAGGCCGGTGTCAGCGGCGAATCGCGCGGAACGCACGCCGGGGGCGCCGTCGAGCGCATCGACCTCGAGGCCTGAATCATCGGCGAGGACAAGCTGGCCGGGGGCGAAGCGGGAGTAATAAGTTGCCTTGAGCGTGGCGTTGGCTGCAAACGTCAGGCCGGTTTCTTCGGGTGCGGGAATTGTGGCCAGCGCGGGGAGCGGCTCGATAGCGATGGCGTATCCTTCGGCCGCGACACGAAAATCCCGCAGCTTGCCCGGGTTCGTCGTCGCGACATAGAGCCGAAGGGACATATTTTGAGTGTAACGGGAGTTCGATGCGCGGCGAAGGATGTTGCGTGCCGCATGCATGCATCGCCGTACAATCAGATGTTGGGGCCCGGCTTTCAGGCTGCATGGGGAAGAGGAGTTTGCGAGTGATTGAGCGCTACACGCGTCCCGGGATGGGCCGCATCTGGACGGAAGAAAACAAATATCGCTGCTGGCTGCAGGTGGAGTCGGCGGCGAGCACTGTTCTTGCTGAAGACGGAGTGATTCCCGCGACGGCGGCCACGGCGATTGAAGAGAAGGCCGGGTTCACGGTTGCGCGCATCCAGGAGATCGAAGCCGAGGTCAAGCACGACGTGATCGCCTTCACGACGGCTGTCGCGGAGACACTGAAGGCGCAGGGGCTGGGCGAGGAGTCGCGCTGGCTGCATTACGGCCTCACGTCGAACGACATTGTGGATACCGCGATGGCGCTGCAGGTGAAGGAGGCGTCGGCACTGATTCATGCGGGGCTGGCGGAGCTGCTTGAGGTTTTGAAGCGCCGGGCCCTCGAGTTCAAACACACGCCGACCATTGGGCGCACGCACGGGATTCACGCGGAGCCGACGACCTTCGGGCTTAAGCTGCTGAACTGGTTTGCGGAGATGCAGCGGAACATCAAGCGCTTTGAAGCGGCGGCGGAGGACATGCGGGTTGGCAAGCTCTCGGGGGCTGTGGGGACGTTTGGGCATCTGAAGCCGGAGCACGAGGAGAAGATCTGCGAACGGCTGGGATTGAAGCCGGCGCCGGTGGCGACGCAGGTGATTCAGCGCGATCGCCATGCGGCGTATCTCTCGACGCTCGCCATCATCGGCAGCACACTGGACAAGATTGCCATTGAGGTTCGCCATCTGCAGCGAACCGAGGTGCGTGAGGCGCAGGAGTATTTTTCCGAGGGGCAGAAGGGCTCTTCGTCGATGCCGCACAAGAAGAATCCCATTACGTCGGAACAGATCAGCGGGCTGGCGCGGGTGCTGCGTGGCAATGCGCAAGCGGCCTTTGAAGATATTGCTCTGTGGCATGAGCGCGACATCTCGCACTCGTCGGTGGAGCGGATTATTTTTCCGGATTCGACGATTCTTGTCGACTATCTGCTGGCAAAGACGGAGAACCTGATCGATCGGCTGCTGGTGTATCCCGAGCGGATGAAGAAGAACCTTGAGTCGACGGGTGGGCTGATCTTCTCCGGGCAATTGCTGCTTGATTTGTCGGAGGCGGGGATGCTGCGGGAAGACGCGTATCGCGTTGTCCAATCCCATGCTATGCGCGCCTGGAAAGAAGATCTCGTGTTTCGCGACGAAGTTGCCCGCGACCCCGCGATCACGGCATTGCTCTCGCCCGAAAAGCTGGAAAAGACGTTCGATTACAACAGGCAACTGGGCAATGTGGATGCGATTTTCAAGAGGGTGCTGGGGGAGTAGATTTGGCGGTCCGGTTTGGGAAATGGCGTCGTCCCTACGGCACTGGGCAATCTGATTGGATATCGATTCCCCACGCTGAAGCGCGGGGTAATGACCTTGGCGCCGACGGCGCCGGATTTCCGCAGGTCGATCGATTTCAATCGCTCATTGTCTTTGACCATCCGCCTTTGGGGAAGGCTGTACGATTGGGGTTGGATGAACCTCACCATCGCACTCACCGGCGCCTCGGGCGCGATCTTCGGCGGCGAACTGCTTCGCGCGCTCGAAGCCGACGCGCGGGTCGAACGCGTTCACTTCGTCGCCTCTGAGAACTCGCTGCGCGTCATCGCCGAAGAACTCGGCATCAGCGGCCGCACCGACCTGCTCCCCAAACTGCTCGGCGCCGAGCCTGCCAAGACCGTTCAGCATCTCGACTCCGATATCGGTGCGGCGATTGCCAGCGGCAGCCACCCATCCAGCGGCATGATTGTTCTTCCGTGCTCTATGGGGACGCTTGCCGCCATCGCCAACGGCCTGGCCAACAACCTCATTGCCCGCGCTGCCGATGTCACTCTCAAAGAGCGCCGGCCTCTGCTTCTCTGCGTGCGCGAGACGCCTTTCAATCGTATCCACCTGCGCAACATGACGCTCGCTGCCGAAGCGGGCGCCGTGATCTTTCCCGTCATCCCGTCCTTCTACAACCATCCCGTGGATTCCAATGAAATGGCGCGGCAGTTTGTTGCGCGTGTGCTGGCCCATATCGGACTGCCGCAGGCGGGGGCGTACGTGTGGAAGGCGGAAGAGTGAAAAGGGCAGGGACTGAGGGACTAAGGGGCTAAGGGACTGAGAAAAGCAGGGACTGAGGACCGAGGGACTAAGGGACTGTTCCTGATGACCGCGGGCTTCTAGTCCCTTAGTCCCTATGTCCCTTAGTCCCCCGTCCCAAGACGGGTTTTTAGTCCCTGAGTCTCTTAGTCGCTAAGTCCCCTGGTCCGAGCGCATATTGATTTGACACATCACCCCGCGCCCCCCGATACTGCCCCTAATGCAGAACTCAACGATCGACGGAATTGCGGCCATGGCTATGTGTCGGTGTATGTGCCAGGGACCGGTCCGTTCGGCTGTTGAGAGGCAGATGCGCTAGACGCAAACCATCTTGAAGCCAGGCGGTCCGGGTCCCGAGGGGATTCGGACCGTTTCCTTTTGAACATCCCCGAAACTTCCCCGGCCGCACACATCAGCCAGAAGCATACAGCTTGAAGGAGTCTCACCATGCCGGAAGAAAAGCAGCAGCACCTCGCTACACTCGCCGTTCATGCCGGTCAATCGCCCGATCCGGCGACTGGCTCGCGCGCCGTCCCCATCTACCAGACAACTTCGTACGTCTTTCAGGATGCGGACCACGCCGGCCGCCTTTTCGGCCTGAAGGAATTCGGGAATATTTACACGCGCATCATGAATCCGACGACGGACGTGTTCGAGAAGCGCGTGGCGGCCCTTGAGGGCGGCGCGGCTGGTCTCGCAACGGCTTCGGGTCAAGCCGCTGAAACCCTCGCCCTGACGACTCTGGCGGGAGCCGGCGACGAGATCATTTCCACCACTTCGCTCTACGGCGGCACCTACAATCTCTTCCACTACACCTTTCCTCGTCTGGGGATTACGGTTCGCTTTGTGGATGCGGATGACTTTGGTGGCTTGCGCGCTGCGATCAACTCGAAGACCCGCGCCGTCTACACCGAGACGCTTGGCAACCCCAAGCTTGACGTCGCTGACATTGAGAAGCTCGCAGCAATTGCCCACGAGCACGGCCTGCCGCTGGTCATCGATAACACCACACCATCCGCGGCTCTCGTCCGGCCTATCGAGTGGGGTGCTGATATCGTGGTCAACTCGGCCACCAAGTTTCTCGGCGGCCACGGTACGGCCATCGGCGGTGTGATCGTCGACGCCGGCAAGTTTGACTGGGCCGCCTCGGGGCGCTTCAAGGAATTCAGCGAGCCTGACCCCTCGTATCACGGGCTCTCGTATACCGAGGCTTTCGGCCCGCTGGCCTTCATTCTCAAAGCCCGCATCCAGGGCCTGCGGGACACGGGCGCGGCGCTGTCGCCGTTCAACGCCTTCCTGTTGCTGCAGGGAATTGAGACGCTGCATCTGCGCCTCGAGCGCCACTCAGAAAACGCTCTTGCGGTGGCCAAGCATCTGGCTGCGCATCCAGACATCGAATGGGTGAACTATCCGGGGCTCGAGTCGAGCACCTACTATCAGCGCGCGAAGAAGTATCTTCCCAATGGACAAGGAGCGCTGGTGACCTTCGGCATCAAGGGCGGCTACGAAGCCGGCAAGACGTTCATCAACTCGCTCGAGTTGTTCTCGCTTTTGGCGAACATCGGCGACGCCAAGTCGCTGGTGATTCACCCGGCCTCGACCACCCACCAGCAGCTTACTGGCGAAGAGCAGGCCGCGACCGGCGTCACGCCGGAGCTGGTTCGACTATCGGTCGGGATTGAGGACATTCGCGACATTCTCGCGGATCTCGATCAAGCCATCGAAATCGCTACGGGGAAGTCTGCCAAGCCGCAAACTGAAACGGCCACGCTTGCCGCACAATGAGTGTCATGACTGAATCCCGAACAGCACCTGGCGCAGCCGTTGGGGCGCCGGGTGCGGGAGCGCAAACTCATGCCCCGACGTATGAGGGCGATTTTGTGCTCGATGAGCCATTGCTCCTTGAGTCTGGGGGAATGCTCACGGGCGTTACGCTGCATTATGCCGTCTACGGACGGCTGAATGCAGAGCGGGACAACGCGGTCCTGGTCTGCCACGCGCTCTCCGGCTCCGCGCTGGTGGGCGCGTGGTGGCCGGAGATCTTTGCTCCGGGCGCGGTTTTATCCCTGGAGAAGGACTACGTCATCTGCGTGAACCTGCTGGGATCGTGCTATGGGTCGACCGGGCCCGGGTCGCCGGATCCGGAGACGGGCAAGCCTTATGGGGCCAACTTCCCGCTTGTCTCGATTCGAGACAATGTTCGCGCCCAGTCGCGCCTTTTGGACTCGATGGGGATCAAGCGTCTGCGGTTGGCGCTGGGGGGCTCGATCGGCGGCATGCAGGCTCTGGAGTGGGCGATTGTTTACCCGGCCCGGGTGAAGCGGGCCGCCATCATTGGGGTCGCGCCGCTTTCGGCGATGGGGTTGGCGCTGAATCATGTGCAGCGGCAGGCGATCCAAAACGACCCGGAGTGGAAGGGTGGCCGCTACCTGCCGCAGCGCCCGCCGCGGCGCGGGCTGGCGCTGGCGCGGCAGATTGCGATGCTCAGCTACAAGTCGGCCAGCCTTTTCGAAGAGCGCTTCGGGCGGAAACCGAACCGCAACGGCGAGGATCCCTTTGTGCATGATGAGAAGGGAAGCGGCCTGGTTGGCGGGCGTTTTGACATTGCCGGCTATCTCGACCACCAGGGCCAGCGCTTCATTGATCGCTTTGACGCCAATGCGTATCTGGCGATTCTGCGCACCATGGACACGTGGGATCCGCTGCATGGTTACGACTCGCCGGCCGCGGCGTACGGACGGATCAAGGCGCGTTTGACGGTTGTGGGCATCAGCTCGGACTGGTTGTTTCCCGCGGGCCAGGTCCGCGAGTTTGCCGAGACCGTCCAAGCTGCCGGAGCCAGGGTCGACTATCGGGAGATGCAAAGCGATCACGGACACGACGCTTTTCTCGCCGAGCAGGCCGAATTGGTTCGGCTGCTGCAGTAGTAACGGCAAAAATCTGCATCTCAAGAGAAAGTTGAGACTCCCGGAACTGTTTCAAGTGCACCGGTGTCTAAGCCGATATGCGGGGCGTGTACATTCAAATCGCCGACGGGCCAGGCGGCCCGGGAAGCAGTCTTGAAGCCGTGAGCCAGCGCGTTACCATTTCGCCGGTTGATTCTTTTGATCCGGATCAACTTCTCTTGTCACAAGCGGCGGGGCTTTCTATAATCCTCCCATCACCGCAACGGAAGCCGTGTTATCGTTTACCCGTGGCCAGGAACTCAACCGCCCAAAGAATGGTTGCGCCCTCCGCGAGCGAGTGCTTGAGCAAAAAGTTCACTTTCGCATTTCCCAGGAGCACTGAATGAAGAAGTTAGTCTTTGCGTCTGTGGTGGCATTGACGAGCGTTTGTCTCGTATCAGGCCTCACGTTGCGAGCCCAGGACATCACCATTAAAGATCCGGCCGAGTACAACCAGTATAAGATGGCCGATGGTCAGGCCGACCCAAAGGCAAAGGCTGCGGGTCTGGAGAGTTTTCTTCAAACCTATCCACAGAGTGTGGTCAAGGCGACGGTTCTTGATTCGCTGCTGAACACCTACCAGCAGCTCAATGATCAGGACGGCGTCGTGAAGACCGCCAGCCGTCTTCTTCAGATTGACCCGGCCAATATGAAGGCCATCTTCCTGACGGTTTTGGTCAAGGAGCAACAGTGCAAAAAGTCGGTCGATCAAAAGTCAGGCAAGTCGACTGACCCGACGACCTGCGACGATGCAGCCGCCATGTCGACCAAGGGCCTGGCTACGCCAAAAGGCGCGGGCGTCTCCGATGATGAATGGAAGAAGCAGACCGATGCGACTTATCCGGTCTTCCACTCGGCCATCGCGTTTGACGATATCGTTTCCAAGGGCGACATCAAGGCCGGCATCGACGAGTATCGCGCCGAGCTCATGCTGTACCCGGCCGACGCCACCAAGAGTGGACCTGGCCTGGTGGACACGCTGAACCTCGCCGAGGCCTACGCGAAGGCGGCCCCGCCTGATGCTGTGAATGCTGTCTGGTTCTATGCACGCGCCTGGGACTTTGCGCCCGCCAACTTCAAAGCTGTAATCGAAAAGAAGCTTGAATACTGGTACAACAAGTACCACGGCGGCCTTGACGGTCTCGACGACATCAAGACGCAGGCGCAAGCCACCGAGTTCCCGCCGGGAACGCTGGTCATCAAGCCGGCGGCGACACCCCAGGAGAAGATCCACAACATTCTGGTGGGTACACCTGACCTGACCACCCTGGCCCTCGCCGACAAGGAACTTGTTCTCGCCTTCGGTTCAAAGGATGACGCCGACAAGCTCTGGGCCTTGATGAAGGACAAGGAGACGCCGGTCCCGGGAATCGTGATCGAAGCCACGGCCTCGACCATCAAGGTGGCCGTGACCGATGACGCCAAGCAGGCCAAGTCGGCTGACTTCATCGTGAACCTGAAGACGCCGCTGCGCGGACAAGGATATTCCCGCGGTGGGCAGCGAGTTCAAGCTGATGAAGGATGGCGGCCCTGAACTCGACGGCACCTACGACACCTATACGCAGATTCCAGCCACGGACTCCGTGGCGCAGTCGGCGCAGATCGTGTTGAAGGATGCGTTCATCCAGGCCGAAAAGAAGAAGGCGCCCGCGCACAAGCCGACACCGGCGCACCACACGGCAGCGCACTAACCTCAGGGTTGCAGTTAATTTGGGAAAGCGAGGGGCGGCCTTAACGGGCCGCCCTTTCTTGTTTGCTGGAAACGGCTTGGAGTAAAAGGGCATGCTGCAGGTCGGGCAGCCGATCCGTGGCTGAAGCCACCTTGCATCAAAAGGGCTCTTCTGAGGAGGCTGAAGCCTCCGCTCCCTCCACCTCTGGACTGGAGCGGTGGTAGTCTAAGGCCAGCATGGAGCGCTTCAGAATCTCGTTACATCCCCCTCGCGCCTGCACTTGCCTGCATCCTCTGCGCGCCCCTTGCGGCACAGACGGTCACATTGATCAACCTCTGCCGGCGCCGCGGGAAAAAGTGATCCATCCGTTTGTCCGCACCATGCTCTTCTCGGTGAATCCTGAAGATCCGGCGCTGGCGGGTTCGGTTACCTTTCGCCCCCTCGATCAGATGACCGAGCGGGATCGGGAAGAGGCGGCAGGGGCAGAGTCTTCGATCAGCGAGCACGCGGGATTTGTGGGCATCGAGTTCAACCAGGGCACGTGGAGTTATGACCAGGTGGTCTGCCCCGCGCTTCCGAATCATCTCTTTCTGCGTTTCAAGCGCAACAACGGGACGGGCGACGTGACCATGTTCTCCGCATCGGTCCCACGCGGCGATGAGGGCCGCGTGCGCATCATTCCCATCCAACTTGCGCGGCTACTCGCTGTTCTCACCCGCGCCCATTAACGCGCTGACCGTTTCGGCCTTCAACCACATTCGCGCCGAAGACCATCCCGAGAAAGGCCTCCTGACTGGTTGGGGACGGCTCTGTGCTACGCGGCGCTGGCCGGGGCACACCCGCAGCCGGCCCTGATGCCTGGCGTGCCGGAGAGCGACAAATATCCAATGGCTCCTGAGGCCCGGCTGAAGGTGCCTGTGGCCGGCGGCGCAGTGCTTTCGTTTACCGATGTGGCGGCGACGCCGAAGCCGATGCAATGGGTGATGACCTTTGACCCAAAGGGAAAGTTGCTCAAGGCAACGCACATGCCCGGCGGATCTGGCACAGGTCAAGGTGCTGCACTTTCCGCCAGTCGTCGACAAGACGGGCGCGCTCGCCACGCAGGAAGCGAAACCTCCGCAAGTAAAACCGGCCGCGTCTAATCGCCGAGCATGATGCGCTGGATGGATGTGGCGCGTCCCGAGACCGGATCGCAGGCGACGAGCGCCGCGCACATCTTCGGATTACCTTTGGCGGCTTCGAACTTGCCCGGCATCCCGGTGAGGAATTTGTGCAGCACCAGATCCATCTCGACGCCGATGATGCTGTCGTAAGGGCCCGCTCATGCCCACATCCGTCTGATAGGCGGTGCCGCCGGGCAGCACGCGCTCGTCGGCCGTAGGGATATGCGTATGCGTGCCCAGCACAGCGGTCACGCGCCCGTCGAGATGCCAGCCCATGGCAACCTTTTCGCTGGTGGCCTCGGCGTGCATATCGACCAGGATGACCTTTGCCTTGATGCCGGCAAGGATGTCATTCACGGCCTGGAAGGGGTCGTTGGTGCCATTCATGAAGACGCGGCCCATCAGGTCGATGACCGCGTAATCCGACGCCGGACGCCGTTGTTCCTTCATAGACGCCGAAGCCGGGCAGGCCGGGCTGCAGATTCGCTGGGCGCAGCACGCGGCGCCCGCGCGTATGGCCGTCGGCCGGCTCCGATGCAATGTAGTCGATCAGCTCGCGCTTGTCCCAGACATGGTTGCCGGTGGTGAGCACGTCCGCGCCAAGGTCAAAAAGCTCTTCGGCAATCTGCGGCGTCACGCCAAACCCGCC
Source organism: uncultured Acidobacteriaceae bacterium (assembly GCA_963791505.1). Lineage (GTDB taxonomy): Bacteria > Acidobacteriota > Terriglobia > Terriglobales > Acidobacteriaceae > Telmatobacter. The sequence continues at coordinate 56,913 of CAWBSV010000008.1, read as the reverse complement.
GGCAGCATTTTCGGCGTTGATGACGGTCAATTCCACATCATGTGCCTTACGCACGTGCCCGATGTGCTCGCGGACAATCCTGCGCCCGGCACTTCCAAAAATGTCGCCAACGAAAAGGATGTTCAAGCTTTTTCGGACTCCTGATCCCTGCCCCCTGAACCCTGATCCCTGTTCCTCATCAGCGGAAACAGAATCACATCGCGGATGGATCTCGATCCGGTGAGCAGCATGACGAGGCGATCGACGCCCAAGCCTTCGCCGCCAGTCGGAGGCAGACCGTAGGCGAGCGCGCGCACGTAGTCCTCGTCCATCTGGTGGGCTTCGTCGTCGCCACGGTCGCGCTCGGCGAGTTGCTGCTTGAAGCGCTTCTCCTGCTCGATGGGATCGTTGAGCTCGCTGAAGGCGTTGCCCAGTTCGAAGCCGCCGGCGAAAAATTCGAAGCGCTCCACGTGTTCAGGGTCGTCGGGCTTGGCCTTCGAGAGCGGCGAGACCACGGTCGGGTAGTCATAGATGATGGTGGGCTGGATGAGGAACGGCTCGGCGACTGGCTTCGAAAACGTTGTACACGAGCTTGCCGAGCGGTGCGCCCTTCATGGAGTCGTAGTAAACCGCGGTGAGGGCGCCGTGGATTGTTTTGAGGGCCGCGGCGCGCTCCGGGTTCTGTCTCCGCGAGCTGGCTTTGTGCCGACGAAAGCGAATCCACCGCAGCATGCAAACGCGCCTGCAGCACGATAGCCGATTCGAAGGCAGTGTCAGCGGGTTTGGCTCCCGCTTCCTGAGGCCAGTAGTGCTGAATGGCCTCGCGCATCGTCAGCCGCGTCCACTTTGCCAGATCAATCTCGACGCCGTTGAACTCGGTCACCGTCGTCCCGTTCACTTCGCTGCGCCACAAACGCGACCAGCTCCTCGGTGATCTGCATCAGGTCGTGGTAATTCGCGTACGCCTGATAGAACTCGAGCATGGTGAACTCGGGATTGTGCTGCGTGCTGACGCCCTCGTTGCGGAAGTTGCGATTGATCTCGTAGACGCGATCGAGGCCGCCGACGACGAGCCGCTTGAGATAAAGCTCGGGCGCGATGCGCAGAAACAGATCCTGGTCGAGCGCGTTGTGATGCGTCTTGAAGGGCCGCGCCGCCGCGCCGCCGGCGATCTGCTGCATCATCGGCGTTTCCACTTCAAGGTAGCCGCGCTCGTCGAAAAACTTCCGCAGCGCCTTGAGCGTCTTGGCGCGCTTGACGAACACTTCGCGGCTTCGAGATTCGCTGAACAGGTCGACATAGCGCTGGCGGTAGCGCAGTTCCACATCGGCCAGGCCGTGAAACTTCTCCGGCAGCGCGAGCATGGCCTTGGCGAGGAAGGTCAGCCGCTCCACGTGGATCGTGAGCTCGCCGGTGCGGGTGCGGAAGAGATAGCCGCGTGACGCCGATGTGGTCGCCCATATCGAGCAGCTTGTAGAGCGCGAATCCCTGCTCGCCCACCGCATCGAGGCGGACGTAAATCTGCAGCCGCTCGCCGTTCTGCTGCAGCGTGGCGAAGCCGGCCTTGCCCTGCGCGCGAATGGCCATGATGCGGCCCGGCAACGGCGACGGTGACGCGATCCGCCTCGAGCTCCTCAGCCTGCGCCTCGCCCCACTTGTGCGCGCACCGCGGGGATGGTGTGCGAGGCAGGGAACTGGTTGGGGTAGGCAGCCTGCCCGAGCTTCTCAATTTCCTGGATTTTGGTCTTGCGCAGCTCGAACAGATTGCGCTCAAACTCCGAATCGAACACGTTGATTCCTTCCACTTTGCGGGCCTTGGCCCAAAAGGGAAGTATACCCGCTGATCGCTTAGCGCTGTATGCTGTTGAGGAGCTGCGATGGCCTTCAATCCTCCCGTCCCTGACAACTCGCCGCGCAAACGAGACACAGGCGGACTCGGCACGCTGGTGCAGGCGGAGAAGCTGATGCAGATCGCCATTCTGCTTCCCTCCGCTGCTTTTATCGGCTGGCTTGCCGGCGCGTGGCTCGACAGTAAACTGCACCAGGAGTGGATTGGCCTTGCCGGCATGATCTTCGGCGGCATCTCGGGGCTCGTCTATGTCGTCCGGCTGGTGATGGCGTCGGGCGGGGAGTCTTCCGCGGACAAATCCAAAAAAAGTTCTGAGATTGAGCCGTGAGCGACGAGACGCATCCGCTGGTCGAAATGACCGATCTTGACCTGGCGAAGCTGCTCAAGCGGGCGGTCCGGGACACGCTGGTGCTCGGGCTGGTGGTTGCGTTGATTCTTCTGCTTGCCTCGGGCTGGCGGAACGCCGGCATGATGGTCGCGGGTACTCTGATTTCGGCGGCGAGCATCTACGAGTGGCAACGGCTGATTCGCCTCATCAACGCCAAAATGGACCAGCAGAAAACGCCCGGAAGCGCGGTGCTTGTCGTCACGTTCTTCCTGCTGCGCCTCGGCATCTTCGCCGGGGTCATCTATGGTAGCCTAAAGTGTTTCCAGGGCTCGGTTGTGGTTCTTCTTTGCGGTCTGGGGCTGGCGGTGATCGCCACGGCCTGGGAAGCGCTAAGGCTTCTGAAAGCGTGACTTCGGGGCCGCTGCTTTGAATCGTATTTTGAGAAAGACGGATATTCTTCATGCCTGACTCGTTTTTTCTGACGCACTTGCTCAATCAAATACTGGGCGGAGTCGAGACTGCTGCTTATCGCGCGATTGGTCTTGGCGCCGATGAAGCTGCGAATCGAGTTTCGTCGATGAACACGGCGCTCTCGCTCGAGCTGCTGGTTGTTGCAGGCCTGATTGCATTCTTCGTTCTGGTGCGTGCGACGCTCTCGGTCGAAAAACCCAACCCGGCGCAGCAGGTCGCCGAAGTCATCCATGAGTTTGTCGGCGATCAGGCGGATCAGATCATCGGCCATGGTTACGAGCGTTTCCAGGCTTTCGTGACCTGCATCTTCCTTTTCGTCATTTTGAATAATCTGCTTGGCTTGATTCCCGGAGTTGTGACGCCGACCAGCGCGCCCTTTGTTCCCCTCGGAATCGCCCTGCTGACCTTTGTCTATTACCACTTCTACGGGTTCAAGGAGCAGGGATTCGTTGGCTACATGAAGCACTTCGCCGGCCCCATCTGGTGGATCGCGTGGCTGCTTTTCCCCATCGAGATCATCTCGCACTTTGCGCGCATCATGTCGCTCACCATTCGTCTTTACGCGAACATGTTCGCCAGCGATCTGGTCACGCTTGTATTTTTCTCGCTCTTCCCGCTGGCCATTCCCGCGGTATTTCTGGGATTGCACGCCGCGGTGTCCGTGATCCAGGCGTACGTGTTCATGCTGCTGGCGATGATCTACCTTTCACAGGCGGTCTCGCACGAACATTGATGATCCCAATTCTCTCGTCCAAAACGAGAAAAAAATTCGCCGGAGGGCGCTTCCGCTCCGGATCAACGAACGGCCGCAAGCGTGAGGGGGCCAGCACGGTGAGCCTCAACCACCCACTGGCGGTCAAATCTTAAGGAAGCAGGAGAAACATGCGGAAACTTCAATTTGTGTTTATGGCTCTGGCGGTGTTGTGTTTCGCCGTCCCGGCCTTCGCGGATGGCGGTACGGCCGTCAACCTCGTGCCCATTGGCGCGGGCATCGGCATGGCACTCGCCGCGGGCCTTTGCGGCCTCGGCCAGGGCCGCGCCACTGCATCGGCCACTGAAGCTCTTGCACGCAACCCCGGTGCGCGCGCAGGCATTCAGTTGCTGCTGGTCCTGGGTCTCGCGTTCATCGAGTCCCTCACGCTGTTCACGCTGGTCATCATCTTCGCCAAAGTCAAGTAGGGCGCGCTACAAACCAACACGGCCTTGCCCATGGGCAAGGCCGTTTGTTTTGCAACAAGAAACAGCGATGAGGGAAACAGGGATTCAGCGGCCCCGGGAGGGAATGGCCGGCGCGGAGCGAAGAATCTCAATCGCCTTGCGATAATCGAGTCCAGTGGTCAGCGGGACAAAGCGGCTCTGGTCTTCGGTGGTATCGAAGCTCCTGTTCTTGAATAGAACGCGCCCCGACATGGTCATCTGAAAGTGGACGATCCGCCACTGATTTTCTCCCACATCCGCCTGGTCGATCGAGATCCATCCGCCCTTGTTCAGACGGCCAAGAATTCCCCATCCGAAATCGACATCCTGGAGCAGGTGTCCGTCCAGATGAGTCACGCGTTCGCGGGCAGGATCGACCCACAGTTCGCCGCTCATTTGCGTGAGCACCTGGGATTCAAGATCAGGCGGCGAGAAGTTCGGGTTGGGGTGGAAGCGAAATTTCTCCACCGCTGCCGAAGAGCCTGTGCCTTCGTATTCGAAGAGAAATGCCTGGGGCAGCGCGCGCAGCACTTTAAGAGCGCGCGCGGTATCCTGATCTTCGCTCTGCCGCCGGTGCTGCTGCAGGCTGGGATCGTTGAGCAAGGCAGTCAGGCGAGCTTCTTCTTTCTGAACATCTTCGGGGGTAAGAGGCTTGTCGTTGATGGACACCAGACGTGCCACCAGGCCGTCTTTTGTTTCCAGGATGTCCTTGGTCGTGGTGAGGCGAGGGCTTGTCTTGCGCAGCAGAAAGCGCATGGGATGATCATGGGACTGCGCGCCGCGCATCTCGGCGGCCAGAGCCCGCTGGACCAAAGCCTGCTGAACCGATTCCTGCTGGATGGGTGCCTGCTGGACCGGTACCTGCGCGTCGGCAGCCGAAGGCGACCCGCTCGCGGTCTGGCTATCAGATGCCACGGGGTGGATGCCCGGCGAGCAAAACAGCAGGACAAGCAGAGGGAGGCTGCGCACAGCTTCCAGTTTAACGGGGGATGCGCAACAACGCGAAGTCGTCAGGGGCCGAACTTCGGTCTTACGCTCCATGACACCTTGGTGCATTGATGCTCAGTGGGCGTGTTGCGTATAGTTCGGGCAGGGGCATCTTTTGCCCACGGAGGAACCGAGTTTATGGCTGGTGAAAATTCTCCCGCGCGCATCGGCAAGAGCGTCGTGATTTGCGGCGAAGTGAAGGGAAGCGAAGATCTGATTGTGGACGGGCGCGTGGAAGGGACCGTGAACCTCTCAGAGAGCCGCTTGACGATTGGCCCGAACGCCAGTGTTGCGGCGGACCTGACGGCCAAGGACGTATTGATCATGGGCCAGGTTCAGGGCAACGTGATTGCCAGCGGGCGCGTTGAATTGCGCTCCGGATGCTCAATGAACGGCGACATTCGGGCGATGCGCCTTGCGATTGAAGACAACGCAGTGTTTCGCGGCAAGGTGGACCTGACCCAGGGTGCCACCAAAGGCTCGGAAGGAACAAGCTTCGCCCAACCGGTGACCGCCTGAAGAACCGCGCGTTCCCGCCTGCGGTATAGTTGTCTTCTGTTGTGCCGCAAGGGGATATCAGAGTGCTTGGCCGTTTGTTTGATCGAAAACAGGGGAGTGGACATGGCTCGAACGATGCGGGCCACAGTGGCCCCAAAGTGCCGCGCCATTCGGGCGGATGGGCGGCCGTGCGCAAGCGGCTTGAGGCCGAACCGGGGCTGCGCGTCATCGACACCGGTTCCACGTCCCCAACAAACATCAATTACCTGACCGAGCTTGGCCACAGCGTTTTTCAGGCCGATCTGGTCAGTGATGCATGCAACGGAAAGTGGACGACCGGGATGGACGAAGACGGCAAACCAATCTGGGATGCCGACGCTTACCTCAAGCAGGCGCTGAATTTTGGCGGGCGCACGTTTGATGTTGTCCTATTATGGACGGCTCTCGATTATCTACCCGAACCCCTGGTGAAGCCTGTGGTCACGCATCTGTCGGACGCGATGAATCCGGGCGCCCAGGTGCTTGCGTTCTTTCATACCCGCACCCAGGGCGAAGAGACGGTCCATTGCCGCTTCCATCTGACGCCCAAAGATGATGTCTTGGTGCAGTTGGCGCAGAGCTATCCGATTCAACGCGCATTCACGAATCGAAGCATCGAAAAATTATTCACGGGCTGGTCCGGACACCGTCAATTTCTTGCCAAAGACAGCGTGTCTGAAGTCATCATGACCCGCTGACCGCCATCCAAACAGAGCAGGAGGGAAGAATGGGTTCAGCGAAAGCAACTCAAGTGACCTGGCTGGGACATGCAACCGTTCTGATTGATACAGGAGCGGGCACCCGAATCCTGATTGATCCATTTATCACTCACAATCCAAAATATCCAAAGAACTTCAAACTGCAGGGAAAAATCGACTACATTCTGCTGACCCATGGGCATGAAGACCATATCGCGGATGTTGTGGAGGTTGCGGCAGCCCACGACTCCACGGTTGTAGCCATCTATGAGCTTGCCGACTACGTTGCGAAGAAGGGCATGAAGCAAACCAGCGGCATGAACCTTGGCGGCACTACGCAGCTTGGGGACGTGGCGGCGACCATGGTGGAAGCAAAGCACTCATCCGGCGCAAGCGACCAAGATGGAACGCACTATGTCGGTGTCGCGGCAGGTTACATCTTGACGATCAAAGGAGGCCCGGTTCTGTATCATGCCGGAGATACCGCGGTGTTTGGAGATATGAAGCTGATCGGGGAGTTGTATCACCCGCAGATCGCGATGCTCCCAATCGGCGGATACTTCACGATGGGCCCGCGGGAGGCTTCACACGCCGTCAGGTTACTTGGTGCGAAGACGGTGCTCCCCCTGCATTTCGGCACATTTCCGCCGTTGACTGGCACACCGGCACAGCTTGCAGCCCTGGTTGAACCGGGTATCAAGGTGGCGGAATGGTCGCCTGGGGACTCGCTCTCCTTCGACTAGAAGGTCAGGGCCCAGGATAGGATATTTCGTCATCCCGCTTGCCCCGACCTCAAGTCAATTATCAGGAGCCGCTCTACTTGCCCGCGGCCTTCTTCTGCTCGGCCCAGCGGCGCTTGACGGCTTCAGCGATGCGCTTGCGGCCCTCCGGGGTCAGGTTCCGCTTCTTTCTTGTTTTTTTCTTGGGTGTAGGCTTTGTAACTTTCCTTGTCTTGGAAGGGGAAGCCTGGCCTGCAAGTAAGGCGCGCGCTTGTTGTAACTGGGCTATCTCGCGATCGATCTGAGAGAGAATTTCGGCAACTCCCACATTTCCTCCTATTGATGGCCGCTAAGTTGCTCAAGCGAATATGACGCTTGGGTGCGGCTCCACTTTGAATTGGTCTCTGCAACACAATACGCAACTGTTGCCTCTTTTACAAACAAAAAATGCGCAATTCCGGGCAGAAGAGAGTACCCGGCGAGAGTTGGTTGCGCAAGTAAGTTCAAGGTGATGTTACTGCGGCAACTTGACTTGTCGATTGGTGCTTGATAGTCAGAGATCAGACGCGAGATAGATTGATGCGCAATGGAGATGGCCAGAGGCAAGTCAGAGATGGTCTAAGGATCGGTGCTGGCCTAAGTCAGAGCGAGCGAGGCGGCTTGGGGGGCGGCGCCGGCACTCCCGGAGGCTGTGGGATCGCAGACAGATCCTGGGCTCCTAAGCGCATCGTAGCGGGAATGCCGATGGCGCGATAATTGCGCAGGTCGCGCAGGATCTCCTGCTTCTCGCGTGCATATTGGCCTGCCAGGCGGGTCAGCGCGTAGGTGATGATGTCGCTGTGGTGCAGATCCTGGACCGAGGGATCGCGGCGCATGTTGAGCCAGAGGCGATGGACAAGTTGGACGTCATCCGGGCTGAGAGTAGGCGCGTGCGGCCCGATGTAGAAGACCTTGACGCCTCCCTGGGGATCGACGATATAGAAGTTGAACTGACGCTTGGGTTCCGGCAACGCTTCCCAGGCCTGGCCCATATGGAAGGCCTGATCTTCAGCGCTCATCTTGCTTGAGACGCCGGACACGACGGAGTCCATTTCGAGTGAGTTCGCTCCCTGCGCCAGTGCCGCAAAAATATCTCCGGCGGGCACGACGAGCAGCGAGACCTTCTTGCCAAAGCTTTCCGCAACCGAGACCGCCTTGGTAAAGATCATTTGCTCGTGCTCGCTAAAGCTCTGGTCCTCAGGGCTGAGATACTCAGGGCCTCCTGCACCCATCATGCGCACGCTGATGACGACAACATCCTGCTCTTCAGTGATGGTGCGTGAGAGGGTCCATTTGAGGGCGAATGGGTTGCTCGGATCGCGCATGGTCACCATGACGCCGCCGGGACGAATCTGCGCCGACTCGCTGCTGATGGTGTCCTGATGTTCGAGCTGAAAGTGGTCCTTCATCTGGCGCGCGGTGATGGCATGCTTGCGCAGGTTCTGCCGCTCAGAGATCGTGAAGATGACGAAGAATGCGGCCGCGAAGATGATGCCGCTCACGGTTGCCACGGACTTGGTGAACAGGTTCACGATGGCGGTGCTGAGAAGAACAAGAAACACCGAGAACAGCCCGATGGGAATCTCAGTTTTGCCGATGCGCAGATTGGGCGGAACCTTCCAGCCGCGCTCGCCGTGGTACTTCCAGCGAAGGACGAGCATCGCCAGGCTGTTGAACGTAAACGACCAGATGACGCCAAAGGCATACGCTTCACCGAGGGTGATGACGTTGCCGCGCGACACGATGATCGTAAACATCTGCAGGATGAAAACGAGGTTCACGATTCGGTAGCTGGTTCCGAATTTTCTGTGCGGCTTGCGAAACCAATCGGTGAGAACGCCATCCTCGGCAACGCGCATGAGGACGCCCGTCGATCCGATCATTGAGGTGTTGATTGCGCCGGAAAGGATGAGGAAACCGACCAGCACAACAAAGATGCGGAACGCGATGCGCCAGAACATGGGGCCGACCATGAACATCGCCAGGCCGGCAATCAGGTTGTCCTGGAAGATGTGAGTCCGTTCCCACGTGGGGATCAGCATGGAGGCGAGCAGCGTTGCACCGCCGGTGAAGACCAGGCTGTAGATGGCGATCACAATTGCCGCGCGCTTGAGGTTCTTGAGCTTGGGGTGCTCGATTTCGCGATTGACCTGGGCCAGGCTCTCTTCGCCGCTCATGGCGAGAACCGAATGCCCGAACGCCATGAGGATTCCGAAGAGCCCCAGCAGGGGAACAAGCTTTGTGCCTCTTAGAAATCCGAGGGCGTCGTCGCTGAATTTGAGATTTGCCACCGTGGGCGGGGGTGGCAGGTGTGCCCCGCGGACAAAGACCGAGTAGATACCCCAGACGAGAAGAATGACCACCATGACGGTGGTGACCTGCATGACCTGCAGTGCCTTCTCGCTCGACTCTTCAATGCCCTTGATGTTTTGCCACCAGTAATAAATTGTGACGATCGCGGCAAAGATGGCCGACGTGTAGTCCATGTTGAACTGGAGAGGGCTACCGTCGGTGTTGAGCAGGGCGGGGGGCAGCCAGTGGCTGTTATTGGCCACGTTCATCAGCTCGTTCATCAGGCCGGTAATGTACTGGCCGGCAGAGACGCCGGAGATGGGGCCGGTGAGGATGTAGTCGAACATGAGGGCGGAGACGGAGAGTTTGGCAAAGGTGCCTCCCAGCGCCTCCTTCACCACGCGATAAACGCCGCCGCGGGTGAACATGGAACAGCTCTCCACATAAACCGCGCGTACGGCGAAGCTGAAGAGCATGATGCCGAGAATGAACCAGGGCGCCGCACGACCGACTGCCTCCTCGGCAATGCCCCCGGCATAAAACGCCGACGACCCCAGATCGCAAAGAACGATGGAGGCAGCACGCCAGAAGGAGATGAAGGTAAGCATGACCGAAGACGCCACAATCAGGCGTACGCGGTCGGATGGTGGGGCGACGGTCGTTCGGTTAGATGCCATCTTGAGAGGGCCGGGGAATCTGCCGGCTATCAGATTCAAGCAGGGGAATCAACGCCCGCCCTGCGGTGAGTGTATGTCCGAATTAAACCGGAGTCAATCGATTTAGGGAAGCGCAGGAAAGCAGGGGCTTTTCAGTCAATCTTCGTCTTCGCCGAAGAGCTCTTTTCCGTCCTCGATGAAGCTGATCAGGACGACAATGGTCGACCCCGCGAGGCCGACAAAAAACATCACTTCGAGGACTTTCATGAAAAAGAGAGCAACGAGCATATGTCGAATTGTAGCGCGTTTCTGGACCCAGCCGGCGGGTTGAATTGGTCAGTTCAGGCTCGATCGAGGCCGGCTCTTCTCGTGTCGCATGGCGCGTGGCCCCATGCTTTACACTCTGCCCTGTATGCAGCGCGCAAATTGGAACTTGAGGCGATGGATGGGTTGGGGCTCCGCTGTGCTTTCAGCGGCCCTGCTGGAGTTGCCATTTCCGCTGGCTGGACCGCTGCCGTTGTGGCGCACAGTTTTTGCGTGGTTTGGGTTGGTCCCGCTTGTTGCGGCGTTGCTCTGGCCCACCGCGGTCGACCACCCTCGCCCGCTTAGGCGAGCATTTCTGACGTCCTATCTGTGCGGCTTCCTTTGGTACATGGGGAATTGCTACTGGATCCGCGACACAATGATGAAGTATGGTGACATGCCGGCCGTTGCGCCGGTGCTGTTGCTGATTGGCTTCAGCCTGGTGTTGGGGCTTTACTTCGCGGTGTTTGGCTGGGCGCTGATGCTGGTCCGGCAGGCGACGGGCAGTCCGCGCAAAGCTCTGGCAGCCGCGCCGTTTCTCTGGGTGGCGCTCGAACTGGCTGCCGCGCGCATCACTTCCGTTCCCTGGGATCAACTGGGGTATTCGCAGGTCGACAACCAGCTTGTGAATCAACTTGCTCCCTGGACTGGGGTCTACGGAATCAGCTTTCTGCTGGTTGGCGTGAGCGCGCTGATTGCCGGAGGGCTGACGATCAAGCCATGCGAGGGCCGACGCTGGTGGGGCGTTGCAGGCGTTGTTTTGATGGCGGCGGGGACTGCTGGAGTTTTTGTGACGCCGGCTAAGCCCGCGCCCTCCGCGACGGCGGTGTTGATTCAACCGAATCTGGACGTGGGTAAGGACAACGATTGGTATGGCCCGGGCGAGTGGGAGCAACATATTGCCCAGTTCATCCAACTCGGCAACGAGCAATGCAAGACATACATCGCGGGAATTCCGGAGACGGGCGCGGCCAATGGAGAGATTGTTTGCCCGCCCTATCCCACGCATCCCGATCTTGTCGTTTGGCCTGAATCGCCCGCGCCATTCGCTGAAGGCGAACCGCGTTTCCAGCAGGCGATGGCGCAGATAGCGCATGCCGAGCAGGCGCCGCTTGTGGTTGGCGATGTGGGGATGGATTTCTCGGTCGAACAGAACGCATGGATCGATCATGTGTCGGCGGAAGTTTTGAGTGCCGATGGAAATCGCGTGGGGCGCTACGACAAGATTCACCTGGTTCCGTTTGGCGAGTACGTTCCGTTTGCGCGCATTTTGTTTTTCGCGCACAAGCTGACGGGGCGGGTTTCGCGCTTCACACCGGGCGAGGAGCGAAAGGTCTTCCGGCTGAATGGGCATCGCTATGGCGTTTTCATCTGCTATGAGTCGGTCTTCGCGGATGAGGTGCGGCAATTTGCGCAACTGGGCGCCGAAGTGCTGGTGAACATCAGCGACGACGGCTGGTATGGCGATACCAGCGCGCCATGGCAGCACCTGCATATGGCGCGCATGCGGGCGGTTGAGAATCGTCGCTGGATCTTGCGCGACACGAATAATGGCGTGACCTCGGTGATCGATCCCTATGGCGTGGTGCGCCAGAGCATTCCGCGCCATGTTGTCGATGCGTTGCCGGCAGTGTATGGCTTCCGCGATGACGTGACCTTCTACACCGCGCACGGCGATGTGTTCGCGTGGGCGTGTGCCATACTGAGTATCGGGGTTGTAGGCTGGTCCATTCGCAAAAGCCTGCGCCTTGCACTTCAAGACAAAGTCAGGTCATAAGAGCAAACATATGGCGTTGAACGACCTCGAATTCGCATATGCTCCTGTGCGCGATCAAGTACGCGACCTGCGGGAGTATCTTTGACCCGGCCCGCATCCGCAGGGAATTAGCCGACATCGAAACCAAGCTTGCCGATCCGGGAATGTGGAATAACCCGGACGCGAGTAAGCCCTTGATGCGCGATCGCAAGCGCCTTGAGAAGCTTGTCGCCGATGATGACGAGCTGGTGCGCCGCACGGGCGATATTGAGGCCTACTTCGAGCTGGCGCGCGAAGGCGAAGACGTGCTTGCCGATCTGGAACGCGATATCAAGGCTCTGAGCGCGTTTGCCGAGGAGCTCGAAGCGCGCACCATGCTGAATGGCGAGGCCGACCCTCTCAACGCCATCGTGACCGTGCATCCCGGAGCTGGCGGGACGGAAAGCCAGGACTGGGCCGAGATGCTGATGCGCATGTATCTGCGCTGGGCCGAGCAACAGGGATTCAAGACAGAGATGAACGACTACCAGGATGGCGAAGAGGCCGGCATCAAGTCGGCGACGTTCACCATCAATGGCGAGTATGCGTTTGGGCAGTTGGCCGGCGAAAGCGGCGTGCATCGGCTGGTGCGCATCTCGCCCTTTGACTCGGCGAAGCGGAGACACACCTCGTTTGCGTCGGTATATGTTTCGCCGGAAATCGACGAGACGATCCATGTGGATTTGAAGCTTGAAGATCTGCGCATCGATACGTATCGCTCCGGCGGCAAGGGCGGCCAGCACGTGAATACAACCGACTCCGCCGTGCGCATGACGCATTTGCCGACCAATATCGTCGTGCAATGCCAGAACGAGCGGTCACAGCATAAGAATCGCGAGAAGGCGATGAAGATGATGCGCTCGCGCCTCTATGAATACGAGCTCGAAAAAAAGAAGGCCATCAGCAAGAAGCTTGAAGACTCGAAGCTCGAGATCAATTTTGGTTCGCAGATTCGCAGTTATGTGTTGCAGCCGTATCGGATTGCCAAGGATCACCGGACCAAAGTTGAAGTTGGGGATGTCGATAAAGTCCTGGATGGCTATCTTGAACCGTTTCTTCGCGGGTATCTGCTGGCCAAGCGGCGCGGAACAGCGGGCGACGCGGGCGGGGATGACGATCTGGATGTATAGGAACAGCGGACAGTGTGCAGTGGACAGTGAACAGGAGACCGCCGCTGATTACGGGATGAGTAGCCATGAGGAATGACCCAGCCTTGATTGACGAAATGCTGCGCACAGCGCGGACGATTGCAGTTGTCGGCATGAGCGACAAAACCTGGCGCGCCAGCCACAACATCGGGAAGTATCTGTTTGAGAACGGCTACCGCGTGCTGCCGGTGAATCCTGCGTTAAGTGAGGTGATTGGCCTCGAATGCTATGCGAGCCTGGATGCCGCGCAGGCTGCCGCGATTGCGCAAACAGGCAAGGGAATTGACCTCGTTGACGTGTTTCGTGCGTCGGAGTTTGTGCCGCCCATTGTGGACGATGTGATCCGACTCGGCATCCCCTACCTGTGGCTGCAGGATGAGGTGGTTCACGACGAGGCGATTGCCCGGGCGCGCGCGGCGGGTGTCAAATGCGTTCAGGATGACTGCATCTTTCGCGAGCACGCCGCGCGGCCGGAGCTTCATAGGCGGCCGTAGGTTGCAATTGTTGTAACGGTTGTTCGATTCCCTGAGTCCAATCTGGTGGAGCGTTCGTACTTCATTCATGCGCGTTGCGAATCTCATGTTCGTTTTTCCGTTCCTGCTGGGTGCAATTGCGCCGGCGGGCGCGGTGTCTGATGTCGCGGACGCGCCGCATGTGCATGTCGAGCTCAAGGTGCTGCCGCAGGCATTGACGGCGGGAAAACCGGCACAAGCTGGAATCTTCTTCAAGATCGAGCCCGGGTGGCACGTTTATTGGAAGAATGCGGGCGACGCCGGCGAGCCGCCTCACATTCGATGGACACTGCCAGACGGAATTACCGCGGGACAGCTTGATTTTCCAGCCCCGAAGCGGCTGCCGCTCGGGCCGCTCATGGATTTTGGCTACGAGGATGAGGTGCTGTTTCCACTGACCCTCGATGTGGCGTCGACGTCGAAGACCGGACCTGCGGTTCTGCACGCCAAGGTGGATTGGCTGGTGTGCAGCGACCGGTGCCTACCCGGTAAGGCCGAGCTGGAGATCAGCCGGGCGGTTTCTGATCATCCATCCTCTCCGGGCCCCGATGCGGGTCTCTTCAAGGAAGCGGCGAGCCGGCTTCCCAAGGCTCCGCCGGCTGGCTTCAATGCGACGTTTTCACGGGAGGCGAATGGGTTTCGCCTGGCTGTGACAACGGGGCGCCGCGAGACGGAGGCGGCGTTCTTTCCTGAGGACCAGGAAGTGATCGATAACCCCGCGGCGCAGACAGTGATTTCGACGGCGACGGGGCTGGTTCTCGACTTAAAGAGAGACGCGAATCTCAAGACGCAACCCGCTAGCCTCAAAGGGGTTCTGGAGTTGTCAGGCGGCAGAAACTATGCGATCACGGCCACCCCGGGAGCGGCGGGTTCTCCGGCTGCGGCCGCGCCGCCTGTTGGCGCGCCCGCGCCCGTCATCGCGGCTGCGGATCAGACATCTGCAGTTACTCCCGCAATTTCCATTGCGACACAAGCCGCGGCTCCTGGGCCGGTGGTCCGGCATCCCTTTACCTTCGCGGATTTGTTGCGCAGCGCGGGGTTGGCGTTTCTGGGCGGCCTGCTGCTGAACCTGATGCCGTGCGTGTTTCCGGTGCTGTTTCTCAAGGGGCTCTCGCTGGTGCAGTCAGGGCATGACGACTTGCGCAAGCTGCGGGCGCATGGATTTGTGTATACCTTGGGCATTTTGGCCTCATTCTGGGCGCTGGTGGGCGCGCTGCTGATTTTGCGTGCGGCCGGGTCGCGCATCGGCTGGGGATTTCAGTTTCAGTCGCCGGTGGTGCTGGCCCTGATGGCTGGATTGCTGTTCTTTCTTGGGCTCTCGCTCGCAGGCCAGTTCGAGATCGGGCTGACACTGACCAGCGCTGGTGGTTCGCTCGCACAGAAGCAGGGCTATGCGGGCAGCTTCTTCACCGGTGTGCTGGCGGTGGTCGTCGCGACGCCGTGCACCGCGCCGTTCATGGGCGCGGCCGTCGGCTATGCGCTCGAGCAGTCGTCGCTGGTGAGCTTCGCCGTGTTTACCGCGCTTGCGCTTGGACTCGCCGCTCCCTATGTTGCCCTGACACTGCAGCCGGCGTGGGCACGATTGCTGCCGAGACCCGGCGCGTGGATGGAAGTTCTGCGGCAAGCTGTTTCAGTGCCGATCTTCGGAACCGTGATCTGGCTGGCGTGGGTGGTGGCGCAGGCCTACGGCGCGAACTTGCTGGCAGCCCTGCTGGCGGGGTTTGTTCTGCTTGCCATCGCCGGATGGTTTTTGGGCCGGTGGCCGGCTCAGAGGTGGGCAACGCTTGTGGCGGGCGTGGTTCTGCTCTGCGTGATTGGTCTTGATGTGTTTGGGCCGAAGAAGCTGGTTCTCGCTTCCGCATCGACGACCGCTCCTCAAACTGCGCAGGGTTGGCAGGCATGGTCCGCCGATGCCGTTGCAAGTAATCAGGCAGCGGGGCGCCCTGTGTTTGTGGACTTTACGGCGAGCTGGTGCCTGAGCTGTCAGGTGAATGAGCGTGTGGCCCTAAACCAGCCCGAAGTGCAGCAGGCGTTCAAAAACGCCAACGTCGTTCTGATGCGAGCCGACTGGACGCGCGAAGATGACGCAATTACGCAGACGCTTGCATCGCTGGGGCGGAGCGGCGTGCCCGCTTACGCACTCTACATCCCAAACCAGGCGCAGCCCCAACTTTTGCCGGAGGCGCTTACTCCGGGAATCGTGATCGACGCCCTCAATAAAATTCCCCACGGGGTGACAGCCACAGCCGCGTCCCAATAAACGTAAGGGAATCGAAGGCGATGGCCGGAGAGTCCGTGGCGACGCCGTTCGCGAGCCCGTGCGGTGTGAGATCAAATAGACTGCGGATCGTCAACAGCAAGCGCTAGACACCCTTGGTTTTGCGCAGTTTTCCTTCGCGGACAAGACGGCTCAGCTGCAATTTAACACGACGCGCGATGGTCGCCGGGGTTTGATAGCGGAGCAGTTCTGCCTTCTGCCAGCCCGGGATGGAGTAGGGCCAGCGGACTGCGGTGTCGGCCTGGCCGCTTGCTGTGTTCGCGATGAATCCGCAGACGCGCGCGCGCAGGGTCTGCTTGTAGTCTGCCCACCAGTCTTGGCATTGCCGATTGAGAGCCTGAATCGCATTGGGATCGCTGCGGAGCGACGCGACGGCTTGGGCCGCTTCCGCCCAGGTCGTGAAGACAGGGATCGGATGATCGCCGAGAAGATGTTTGAAGTAATCGGCTCCTGGGCGTTTCTCGAGAATAGGGATTGATCCACATTCGAGTGACTCGTAGATGCGAAACGATTCGAGGCTGACGTTGCCCATGGGACAGGGCACGAAGATTGAATCAAGCAGAATGTTTTGATACTCGGGTCGGCTGATGGGCTTCTGGCCGGGCAGATTGGTGTTCAGACAGAATTGAGGCTGGAGAGGCGTGAAGGCGCGCATCATTTCAGGGCGAGAACTCTTGCTTGCTTCACCGAGGAAGCTCCAGAGGTATTTTCGTTGGTCAATGATGGGGCCGTCTGCATCAGGAACGAGACCGTTCGAGTAACCAAGCGGTAACTGGAACACGCGCCGCGCATCGAATACCCCTGACCAATAGTTCCGAAACACTCCGCGAAAGTTCGAATACAGATCGTAACCGCCCTCGTAGGTTTCGTCAGAGAGATGCAGGAGCCAGGCATTCTTGCCGCGAAATTGCGCGTAATACGCGGGTTCCTGGGAATGAAGATAGGAATCGATCACGAGGGCGTTATCGCGAACGATTCGATGTTCGCCGTCCATCACCTGCTCGCCTGCGAAAGGAGCGAAGACGTTCGCGATCCAATCCGTTTCAGCGAGTCCGGAGCTCTGCCAAATGAATGTGAGCTTCATTGCTGCCCCGATTTTCTGTTTGCGGCGGATTTCTGCACGGCCATAATCGCGAGGATAACAAAGCGGTTGAAAGCGGCCCTGAAAGTGGGGGCGCTCCTGAACCGCGTGCAGCGCGCGTCCTTCTTCTCCGACATCCTCAGGACGAGATAAGCGGTCGTGGAATTTTAATGTCCGTTTCCCTTGGTGGCTTTGATGCGCCGAATCTCCTCCATGCGGGCGGCGAGTTGCTTTTCGCGTCCCTCCTGGGTGGGTTGGAAATAGGTGCGGCCGCGGAGCGAGTCGGGGAGACAGTCCATATCGGCGACGCGTCCTTCTTCGTCGTGCGCGTACTGGTAGCCCTTGCCGTATTCAAGTTCCTTCATCAGACGGGTGGGGGCGTTGCGCAGGTGGAGTGGCACGGGCTCCTGGCGGGTGTTTTCAATCTCTGCGCTGACCGCGCCCCAGGCGCTATAGACGGAGTTGGATTTCGGGGCGAGGGCGAGATAAACGACGGCTTCAGCGAGGGCCAGGTCGCCTTCGGGCGAGCCGAGGAACTCCATCGCCTGCTTTGCTGACAAGCAGAGGTTGAGGGCTTCGGGCGCGGCGAGGCCGATGTCTTCGACGGCCATGCGGACGACCCGACGCGCTAGATAGAGAGGATCCTCGCCCGCGGCGAACATGCGGGCAAGCCAGTAGAGCGAGGCGTCGGGGTCGGAGTTACGGACGCTCTTATGGAGGGCGGAGATGAGGTTGTAGTGCTCTTCGCCGGACTTGTCGTACAGGAGAACGCGTTGCTGGACGGCGTCGACAGCGACGGCGCGGGTGATGTGATTTGTGGCTGCCCCGGCTTGTGCGAGCTGGGCGGCGACTTCGAGAGTGTTGTAGGCGCTGCGGCAATCGCCGCTTGAGTAGCTGGCGATCAGAGCCAGGGCATCGTCGTCGGCGGTGAGGTTGAGGTTGCCGAGGCCGCGTTCTTTGTCTTCGAGGGCGCGGCGGAGGAGCTCGGCGATGCGGTCTTCACTGAGGGGCTGCAGGACGTAAACGCGACAGCGGGAGAGAAGCGCCGAGATGATTTCGAACGATGGGTTCTCCGTGGTGGCGCCGATGAGGCGGATGACGCCGCGCTCGACGTAGGGAAGAAATGCATCCTGCTGGGCCTTGTTGAAGCGATGAATCTCGTCGACAAACAGGATGGTGCGTGAATGCATCTGGGCCGCCTGCGCGGCGGTGGCCATCACCTGCTTGATTTCCTTGATGCCGCTCATGACGGCCGAGAACTCAATGAAGCTGGCCTTGGTTGTCTCGGCGATGATTTTGGCAAGGGTGGTTTTGCCGACACCGGGAGGGCCCCAGAGAATCATGGACGAGGAATCGTCGCGCTCGATCTGCACGCGGAGTGGTTTGCCGGGGCCAAGCAGGTGCTCCTGGCCGCTGTATTCGGCGAGGGTGCGGGGGCGCATGCGCTCGGCGAGCGGCGCGGTGCGTGGTGGGCCGGTCGGGCCTTCGGGTTCGCCGTCAAAGAGGCTCATGGATTGCTCCCGAAGAGGCTGGGCGGGTACTCATGTCTCTGGCGCTGGCGAGAGGCTTCGTAAAGGAGCACGCTCGCGGCGACAGCGGCGTTGAGGCTTTCGACGGGGCCGGGACAGGGAATCGTGACTGCGCCTTGAGCCTGTGCCGCGATGTCTTCGGGAACGCCGTTTCCCTCGTTGCCGATGAGAAAGGCGGTGGGCTCGGTCAGTTCGGACTGAGCGATGGGCGTTGCGCCGCGCAGAGCGGTTGAGAGGATGCGTACCTTGGCCTCGCGGAGACGAAGAAAGCAGTCTGCTGTGTCGGCCTCGATGAAAGGGACGCGAAAGACGCTGCCGGCGGAGGCGCGGACTGCTTTGGGATTCCAGGCGCTCACTGTGCCCGGGAGCCCAATGATGCCATTGGCGCCGAAGGCTTCAGCCGAGCGAAGAATGGTGCCGAGATTGCCGGGGTCCTGCAGGCCGGCAAGGAGAAGGATCAGGGGCGCATCCTTTTGATGTGTGCCGAGGATGTGCGCCCAGGTCCAGTCGGGCGGCTCAACAAGCGCAGCGATGAGTTGGGGTGTCTCCGTGGCGAGGGCGTCGCGCAGGAACTCCGAAGGGACGAGCAGAACTTCGATCTCGGGGGCAATGGCCATCTCTTCGAGCAAGGATTCGCTGCCCTCGGCGGCGAAGACGCATTCGATGCGCAGGCCCGAGCGGATGGCTTCGGCGAGCAGGTTGGGGCCCTCAATGCCGGCAAGCCCATTTCCCTCGGGCAGGGGCCCGCGCGGCGGCTTTGCCAGCGCGCGCCTCAAAGTCTTGAGGCGCGCATTTTGCTTACTCTGTACAATGCGGACAGGCATCTGGAGCGAACCGTTTGTCGCTATCGCGATTCTATTCTTTCGGCGGGATTGCGAATGCACTGGAAGTGACTGACGAACTTGCACCGCAGCTAGTGCTGTGATAGCGTCCGTCTTTGTGGTCTCAAGTATTACGGGAACTGAGGTAGGCCTACTTGTCCGCGGAGATCTTGCGCGTCCATCCCGATGAACCCCAGCCTGACCGGATTGACTACATCGTCTCCTGTCTGCGAAAGGGCGCAGTCGTCGCCCTGCCCACCGACACTTTCTATGGTCTTGCTGTCGATCCGGTGAACCTGCGCGCGGTCGAGCAGATTTACCAGATCAAGACGCGGCAAAAGCACAAGCCTCTTTCGCTCCTGATCTCGGGGCTCGCGCAGGCCTACACGCTGGCGCGTGAGACGGACACGCAACTCGATAAGCTGGCGGACCGCTTCTGGCCGGGGCCGCTGACGGTGATTGTCAAGGCGGGGACGAAGTTGCCGCTGCGCTCAACCGCGAACACGGGCAATGTGGCGATTCGCGTGCCCGACGCGGCGATTCCGCGCGCGGTGGTAGAGCGGTTTGGCCTGCCGATTACCGCCACCTCGGCGAACCTTCAGGGCTCCCCGGAGTGTACGCATGCCGCCAGTGTGCGCGACCAGATCGGCGATCGGATCCCGTTGATTATTGACGGGGGACCAACGGGACATGCGCAGCCAACCACGATTGTGGATCTGTCCCTGGGGCCGGGGCGCTGGGAAATTCTGCGTGAAGGCGCCATCCCGACGCATGAAATCGTGATGGTTCTGCAACGCTAGAGCAAGAAGGTGCGCATGGAGCGCCGGGGAGCACGCAAGCCGGGCAAGTCTGGATCGCGCAGAATTGCTGTCTTCATTGTTCTGGGTTTGCTGCTTGTGCTTGCCGCGGGATCTGCCATCTGGTGCCGCTGGGTTTATCTGCAAATTGAACAATATGCCACGCAGGATCAGGCTGCGCCGTCGGACGCGATCGCGGTTTTTGGAGCCGCGGAGTACGACGGGCGTCCTTCCCCGGTGTACCGCGCCCGGCTCGATCATGCGCTGTCTCTCTATCAACGCGGCATCGCGCCGCTGATCATCACGCTGGGTGGCGATGGCGGCGATCAATTTTCAGAGGGCGGAGTGGGGCGCGAGTACTTGATTGGCATGGGGGTCCCGGAAGAGGCGATCATTCCCGAGACGGAGAGCCGCAACACCGAGGACTCGACCAGCCGCATTGTGGTGATCGCGCGGGCCAATCATTTAAGCCGGCTGGTCATCGTCAGCGACCCAACGCACCTTTTCAGGATTCATGCGATCTGTGCGGCAGATGGGCTGAATGTGTTGACGTCGCCGCGGCCGCAGGGAGTTGAAGGGCCGACTCTCGAGGGCGAGCGGGTGTCGCATGAAATTCTCAGCTACACGCTCTGGCGTCTGCATTTGCATTGAGAGTCATGCGGCGCAAGCTGTCTTGACGCAGGCCGTCTTGATGCAGGTTGGCTCAGAACCGGAATGCGAGGATGACAAGCGCAAACGTGGCGGCGCTCGCGGTTGAGAGAAAATTGACCGCATCGTTGTTGAGCCAGCCGCGGCGCTCGAGGGTTGCGCCGAGCACGCTGTCGAAGAAGAGGCCGAAGACGGCGCCGGCGGCACTGATCCAGAACATTGCCAGGTTGCCCTGCAGCGCAAATACGCCAATGCCCGAGACGAGGCCGGCGGCGAGCAGGCCGGCTCCCGTTCCGGCGAAGGTGATGCCGCCGTCGATGCCTGGTTCGGCGAGGCGTAAGGTCGTGATCATGCGCGGGCGTCCCCCGAAGACCTGGCCGATCTCGGAGGAGACGGTGTCGGCGGCTGCTTCACCCATCGCGGCGAGCGAGATGGCGAAATACGGCACGGAGCCGAGCGCAGCGCGGGCAAAAAAAGGCGAATCCAAAAGCCACGATTGGAAGATCGGGAACGAGACAAGCGAGGCGAGACCGAGGTTGGCCGCGACCTGCGAGGCGGCGCGTCCGCGCCGCGGCTCGGCGGTTCCAAGCTGCTCCTTCTTGCGGCGACCGATGCGCGTGGCGAAATGAGCGAGAAGAGATACGGCGAGGACAGGGAGCAGCGCGGTGATACCATGGCCGGTAGGGGAAGGTGAGGGTCGAGAACATCAGGCTTGCGGTGATCACGGCGCCGGCGGTCGCCGCTCCGATGTTTGCTGCGCGGAGCTTGAGGACTACGATGCCGAGCAACACGCTCAAGCCTAAGGTCCAGATCGAAACGGCGAGAATCTGCGTGGCCCACCAATGCGCTTCGAGAATGACTGCCGCGGCCGTGAAGGGCATGACGAGCAGTAGTATGGTCTTCGATTGCCACGTCAAGAGCTTTTTTGCGCACGCTTCATCGTATCGTGCGATGAGGGTTTGCTCTGACAAGCGCGGTCTTCCGGTTTAGACTCAGGGTCGCAATGAAATCAATGAAATTGATTTGGAGCTTCACATGAGGGGTTGGTCCGCTCGCCTTGCAGTTGTTGCAGCATTGGTTCTTCTGTCTACCCTTTGTTTCGGCCCAGTCTTCGAATCGGGCGGCTGGAGATCGACCGCAAGGGCGAGACGATCGTGCTGGAGCCCTATGCGCCGAACATTCTGCGCGTGACCCTGAGCCTGCAGCACGATGCCGCACTACGCGGGCCCGGCTATGGGGTAATTGGAACGCCAGCCGCATACGGGATGGAGTGGGTCGGAGACGGCCCAGGCAAACGTGTATCAGTCCGCAAGGATGGTGGCGACGGTTGAGAAAGATTTGCCGCCAGCGAAGCCGCCGCTCCAGTCGGAGCGGGACATCGCAAAATACTTCAACGGCTCGACGCCGGGTGCGCATATCACGATCAAGACCGCGGACGGGAAGCAGCTTCTGGAGATGACGGACTGGTCGCAGGCGGTGCCCAATCATAAAGACGGCACGGCGGCGTTTGGAGCACGACCGCAGGCGACGGATCCGCCGTTTTATATTGTGGGCGCGACGTTTGTTTCTCCCGACGATGAGCACTACTACGGGCTGGGACAGAATCACGAGGGCTTTCTCGATCACCGCGGGCACCCGGTGCGTTGCTGGGCCGACTACACGGCGCCGGCTGCTCCAAGTTTCTGCGTGCCGTTTCTGGTGACCAACAAGGGCTATGCGCTGTTATGGGATAACCCGTCGAAGACCACGATTGAGCCGGGATTCAACGAGCAGACGCGCTGGATCTCCGAGGTCGGCGATCGGGTTTCGTTTTTCGTGATTGCGGGCGACACCGCGGACGAAATGTATGCGGGCTATCGGTTGCTGACGGGGCCGACGCCGATGCTGCCCAAGGCGGCGTATGGGTACATCCAGTGCAAGCAGCGGTACGCAAGCCAGGATGAAGTGATGGCGGTGGCGAAGGGCTATCGCGATCGGCATCTGCCCGCCGATGTCCTGGTGGTGGACTGGTTTTATTACACGAAGATGGGCCAGATGGATATGGACCCGAAGCTCTGGCCCGATCCGGCAGCGATGAACAAGCAGCTTCATGCTATGGGATTCGAGACCATGATCAGCGTGTGGCCGCGGTTTGTTCCAGACGATCGCTTCTATGCAGAGTCTGCGCGCGAAGGGCTGGTTCATTCATCTCGCCGACGGAACGCCGATCGATGGCCAGCCCTACGATCGCGCGGGATCGGACATTGACACCACCAATCCTGAAGCGGCGGCGTGGTACTGGAAGACGATTCGCGACAACATTCTGAGCAAGGGATTTGATTCGCTGTGGGCCGATGAGACGGAGCCCGATCTGCCGCCCAATGGCGCGTACTTCCACATTGGACCCGGCACGCAGTTCTATAACGTGTATCCGCTCTTCCACACCGCGGCTCTCTATGACGGATTCAGGAAAGACAAGCCGGAGCAGAGAGCGCTGATTCTTTCGCGCGATGCGTATTTGGGGGCACAGCGCAACGGAACGATCTTCTGGTCCTCGGACATTTATCCCACCTGGGATACCTTTCGTCGTCAGATTCCGACCGGCCTCGACTTTGCGGCGTCGGGCCTGACGTACTGGTCCAACGACACCGGTGGTTGGCAGTATCTTCCCGCGGTCCATCATCCGGCGCATCCGCCACTCCTTGATCCATCGGACGCACGCGACAACGTGGGCGGCTATGACGATTATCCCGAGCTCTATACGCGGTGGTTTGAATACGCGACGTTTTTGCCCATCATGCGCTCGCATGGCAGCCGGCTTGCCAACGAGGTATGGTCCTACGGCAAGCAGGCCGAGCCGATCCTCGAGAAGTATCTGCGGCTGCGCTATCAGTTGATGCCCTACATCTATTCGCTGGGATATCAGACATGGAAAACCGGAGCTCCGTTGATGCGGGCGCTGCCGCTGGATTTTCCCAGCGATCCCAAAGTTGCCGATCTTCGCGACGAGTACATGTTCGGGCCGGCGCTGTTGATTGCTCCGGTCACGGAGCAGGGCGCGACGAGCCGACAGGTTTACCTGCCCGCTGGAACGGACTGGTATAACTACTGGACCGACGAGCGCATTCATGGCGGACAGACCATCAGCGTCGAAGCGCCCATTGAGACAATCCCCGTCTTTGTCCGTGCGGGTTCCATTTTGCCGCTGGGAGCGGCAGTTGAAAGCACTCACGACACGCAGGCAATTGAGCAGGTCAAGGTCTATCCAGGCGCCGATACGAGCTTCACTTTGTTTTCAGACGACGGCAAGACCTATGCCTACGAAAAAGGCGCCGGGTCAGTCACGCAGCTTCGATGGAATGACAAGATGGGCAAGTTTACTCATGACGGGAGCCCGGCATGGACGGCCGCGGACGTCGGAATCGTTCAGGTGGTTGGCCGCTAGCCTGAGCGCCGAACCCATCACATCGACGAACTGGAAAGACAAGAGCCGTCAAGGCTTGGCCGCCGGGATACCCTGGCGCGTCCGACCGCGTCTAACCCCAGTTGCCTGATTTACAATCAACCAGTAAGCAAGAGAGAGTGCATGAGGCTTTTTGACCTAAATTCAGGCCAGGCGCGCGCGCGTGTGGTTCAGGCGGGCGTGGTTTTATCGGCTATGGCCCTGGCATCCGGCTGTGGCACAAATTATCGTCCAGTGGTCACGCCGGTGAATACAACCGGGCCCGCGGCCCAGGTCACGGCGAATGTTGTGGTGGTTTCGGCTCCCTCGCCGACCACCCCGGGTATTGCGACGATCATCGATTATTCCGGCGACACGGTGTTGGCGTATGCGCCCATCGGCGTGGGTCCGAATGTGTTTACGCTCGACGAGGGCGGCACCAGCGGTTACACGATCAACAGTGATGGAACGCTGAGCGATTTTCCAGTGGCGAGCTCTCTGCAGGCCAAGCAGGTTACCTACACCACGTTTCCGTCAACAGCGGTGCCGGTGAATATGTTTTCGCCGTCGATCGGATTGTGGGTGGCCGATCTGAACGGCAACGCGATTGATGTCTTTACCGGATTCCCGGAAGCATTCAAGCTTGCCATCCCCGTGGCGCCGACCCCTGTGTCGCTGGTGGGACCAAGCCTGCAGGGGCAGCGCGATTACGCCATCAGCCAGGGCGCGGTTGCCGGCGGGACAGCCTGCAATGTGTCGCCCACAACCGCACCGACCGGTGAAGCAGACGGGATTGAAACGGCGACCTTCACGGTGTCTTCGACAATTCCGCTGGGCAAGTGCCCGGTCTTCGGCGTTCA
Source organism: uncultured Acidobacteriaceae bacterium (assembly GCA_963791505.1). Lineage (GTDB taxonomy): Bacteria > Acidobacteriota > Terriglobia > Terriglobales > Acidobacteriaceae > Telmatobacter. Next base: position 31,968 of record CAWBSV010000008.1, on the reverse strand, counting down.
GAGTTCCGATAACCGGCGATTCTTCGTGCTGAATCGTGGCGACGATACGATCACGGTCATCAACAGCCAAAACAATACGCTCGACTCCTGCACGCCATTCTTGAATCAGAACGGGCAGACGGTCACCTGCCACCCGAGCCTGCCGGTAAGCCCGGCGCCAGGAATGGCGCACGCCGGCCCTGTGTACGCGGAGTACAACGCAGCTACGAATCAGCTCGTTGTCTCCAACTACGATGGCAACTCAGTCAGCGTGATTGATGTCAGCATGGATGAGTACGGCAACGACAGCCAGACGTTTGGCACGACCTTCACCATTCCAGTTGGCACCAATCCGGCCAGCGTCACGGTGCTTGCCGACGGCAGCCGCGCTTATACGGCGAACCAGACCGATGGCACGGTCAGCGTTGTCAACCTCTCCAGCCACACGCTGGAGAAGACGCTGCCCGTCAATGGCCATCCGCGTACGGTGGTTTCCACGCAGAACTCCACTGAGGGCAAAGTCTACGCGGCTTCACCGGACAGTCCGTTCCTGACGATCTTGCGCACCGATCTCGACATTGTGGATACCACGGTGCTGGTGCAGGGCAACATTGTGGATGTGCGCGTTGCCACCCAGAATGGCAACAGCGGCAACAACAACACCCAGAGCCGCGTGCCTGGATATGGCCAGCCTTGCTATCTGCCCCCGGCGCTGATGGTTTCTACGTACGGAGCGGGTTACAGCGTCGCCAACTGCCGCACCCTGCCCTAGACACGCCGCCCAGATTGAGAGCAGTAGAGGCCGGCAGTATGACAACCTCCTCAAAGATTCGCATCGACCTGCTGCTTGTCGAGCGCGGGCTTGTCCCCAGTCGGGAGCGCGCCAGCGCCATGATTCTCGCCGGTCGCGTCTTAGTGAATGAGCAAAAAATAGAGAAGCCGGGAACGAGCGTTGCGCTCGATGCCGCCATTCGGTTGCTCGGCGACGACCTGCCCTACGTCAGCCGTGGCGGGTTGAAGTTGGCAGCGGCCTTGAGCCACTGGCAGATCGCCGTCACCGCCCGTGCCTGTCTCGATGTGGGCGCGTCGACGGGCGGCTTCACAGACTGCCTGTTGCAGAACGGCGCCGCGCATGTGACCGCGATCGATACCGGATTCGGCCAGATTGCGATGAAGCTCCGTACAGACGAGCGTGTGCGGCTGGTGGAGCGCACCAATGCGCGCCTGCTTGGGGCTGGAGCGCTGGCCTCCGCCGGCGGTGATTCGGAACTGACCCTTCTCGTCATGGATGTTTCGTTCATCTCAGCAACGTTGTTGCTGGGGCCGGTATTTGCTGCCGCGCCCGGCCTGGTGGAAGCAGTCATTCTTGTGAAGCCGCAATTTGAAGCAGGCCGCGAGCACATCGGCAAGGGCGGCATTGTCCGCGACCAGAAAGCCCACGCTCTGGCCATTGAGCGCGTTGCCTCGTGCGTAAGGAAGCTGGGCTGGAGGGTTGTGGAGACAATTGAATCGCCCATAACCGGGGCGGAAGGCAATCGCGAGTTTCTGTTGTATGCACGCCGCGGCTGAGGCCGCATCGAGGGGTTCGGGTACACTGGGACCGCATGAATCGCGTCGCTGTCATCTGCAAACCGCGCAAGAAGGAGCTGAGCCGCCTTCTGCCTGAACTGATCGCATGGCTGCGCCGGCATGCGTACGAGCCGATTCTGGATCTGGAAGCGGGCAAGTACACAGCGGATGCTCCCTCGCATGACCGCAACGACCTGCCGAGCTTGAAACCGTCGCTGGTGATCGTGCTCGGTGGCGATGGCACGCTGCTCTCCGTGGCGCGCATCTTCGCTGCGACGGGGACGCCGATTCTCAGTGTGAATCTTGGCTTTCTCGGCTTTCTCACCGAAGTGCGGCTGGCTGATCTCTATACAACGCTCGAAAGCTGGTGCGATGGTTGCCATCAGCTTGATGAGCGCGCCATGTTGCACTCCGAGATATGGCGGCAGGGCGCGTTGGTCTCGAGCTACGAAGCGCTCAATGAAGTGGTGGTTTCGAAGGGCGACATCGCACGTATGGGCGACTTTGCCGTAGAGCTCGACGGACGCAAGGTGGCCCGGTTTCGCGCGGACGGGGTGATCGTCTCCACGCCGACCGGCTCGACAGCCTATACGCTGGCGGCGAATGGCCCCATTCTTACACCGGATGTGGATGCGCTGGTGGTGACGCCGATCTGCCCGCATCTTTTGACGCTGCGTCCCATTGTCGTGCGCGGCGACGCGTTGCTGAATGTGCGCGTCGAGGGTGTTCCCAACCAGGCTCTGCTAACCGTCGATGGCCAACAAGCGGTGGAGCTGTTACGCGGCGATGAGGTACGGTGCAGTCGCTCGAAGGACACCGTGAAGCTGGTGCGCATGACGGAGAGCGGTTTTTTCGAGGCCCTGCGCAGCAAGCTAAGCTGGGGCGAGCGGTAGTCTTCAATCGTCCAGTTGTTTGAGCCGAAGGACAGAGTCGTGCCGCAAGCATCAGGTAGCGCCGGCCTCCGGGCCGGCTGTAGCGTGGGTCTCCCGACCCACGCTGAGATCAAACGCTATCCGGGTTCTTCGGGAGCCGGTTAGCTTCTTGATCGAACCGCTTCACCCCGCCTTTTCCGTCAGCTCTGCCCATCGCGCGTACAGTTCATCGTTCTCGTGCTGGGCCGCGTCGACTTCAGCAAGGGCCAGTTGCAGGGCTGCCGCATCCGTCGCGATCTCAGGAAGCTCAAGGCGTTCGCGCGCGGCGGCGAGGCGCGCATCCGAGAGCTCAACGCGGTGTTCGATGGTCGCGAAGTCGCGGGCTTCCAGATAAGACAGCTTCTTCTTTGCGCCGGACGAGGCGGGCGATGGCGTCCCCTGTTGTCTTCCCGCACTTGAACCGTCGGCGCGGCGTGACTCTTTGCGCGAATCGCCGCCTGACTCTTCGACCCGATCCTGCTGCTCGAGCCAGTCTTCCCACTGCGCAAAGTCGGCGAACCGGCCGGTGTGGCCTTTTCCATCGAGGCCGAGAACCGTGGATGAAACGCGATTGAGGAGGTAGCGATCGTGGGTGACGAGCACCAGGGCGCCCGGGAACTCGAGCAGGTTCTCTTCGAGGATCTCGAGCGTGGGAATGTCGAGGTCGTTGGTGGGCTCATCGAGCAGCAGAACATCCGCGGGCTCGAGCATTAGTTTGGCGATTAAGACCCGAGCGCGTTCGCCGCCAGAGAGATTGCGCACCGGCTGGTTGAGTTGCTCGCTGGTAAAGAGGAAGCGCGCTGCCCAGCTTGCGACGTGCACGATGCGGCCCTGGTAGTTGAGCCCGTCGCCTTCAGGCGCAAGTGCCCGGCGCAGAGTCAGGTTCTCGTCGAGCTCACGCATCTGGCTGAAGTAGACGAGCCGGAGCGCCTCTGCGCGTCGGATCGATCCCGCTGCGGGCTCGAGTTCTCCGCGCAGCAGGCGCAGCATGGTTGTCTTGCCGCTGCCATTGGGGCCCACGAGTCCGACTTTTGCGCCGGCGGTGAGAATGAAGTTCAGGTCGGAGAACAGGCGCCGCGGCGGGCCGCCTTCGATGCCGGGAATATCGCAGGCCACGCCTTCAAATTCGACCAGGCGCTTGGTCTTGCGCTGGCTGGCTTCGAAATCAATACCGGCGGTGTTGACGGTGGTCCTTGAGTCCATCTGCGCAAGCTGGCCGATCATGGCGTTCGCCGAATCGATGCGCGCCTTTGACTTCGTCGTGCGTGCCTTGGGGCCGCGTCGCAGCCATTCAATCTCAGTGCGCACGCGATTGCGCAGACTCTCCTGCTGCTTGGTCTGCGACTCAAGATAGGCTTGCTTCTCTTCAAGAAAGCGGCTGAATGTTCCTTTGACACGGAACAGCCCGTCCGCAAAAATCCGATTCAACTCCACGATCTGGCTCGAGGTGGACTCAAGAAAATAACGGTCGTGGCTCACCGTGACGGCGGCGAACGGAGAATGCGTCAGTAATTCCTCGAGCCATTCAATGCCCGCAAGATCGAGATGATTCGTTGGCTCGTCGAGAAGAAGGACTTCGGGCTCAACGACCATAGCCTCGGTAATGGCCAGGCGTTTTCGCCATCCACCGGAGAGCGATGCGGCTTCGGCATCGAGGTTGCTAAAACCGGCACGGCCTGTGAGTTCCCGAAGGCGGCCCTCGCGCTCGGCTTCGTTGACGTGCGCAGCAGCGAGCGATTGCTCAAGCACCTGGCGAATCGTGATCCCCGGGGCGAAGCGCGAGTCCTGGGGCACATAGGCGGCTCGGGCGCGCTTGCGCACGGCCACTTCGCCGGAGTCGGGTTCGATCTGCCCGGCAAGCAGCGCAAGCAGCGTCGATTTTCCCGCACCGTTGGGCCCGATGAGGCCAATGCGGTCGCCGTCTTCGACGGTGAGGGAAATATTGCGAAACAGTGGAACAGCGCCAAACTGTTTGGTGACGGATTGTGCGTTGAGAATCGGGGGCATCTCTCTCTAGGATACCGGGTCTGGCATTCTCGGTTGAGGACTTAAACTGGAACCATGCTGGACTACGAGGTTTCAGCCGCGGAAGCGGCAAGTTTGCTGAAAGAAGGCCACGCGCGCCTCATCGATGTGCGCGAGCCATGGGAGTTTCAAACGGCGCACATAGACGGGACTGTACTGATGCCGATGGGCGATGTTCCGGCGCGCGCCCACCAGGAGTTCGATCCCGACGAGCGGCTGGTGGTGATGTGCCATCACGGCATGCGTTCGATGAATGTTACGGTCTGGCTGCGGAATCAAGGGTTCGAACAGGTGCAGTCGATGCGCGGCGGGATCGATGCATGGTCCTCGGAAGTCGACCCATCTGTCGCTAGGTACTAGGAAGAGAAATCTGGGTGCCCCAGGTCTCGATTCTGAGACCTGGGAGAGCCGACCGAAGCTGATGCTGCGGTCGACGGCACCAGCCCCTATACTTTCCTTTGCACATTTCTGGACCAGGGAGCCGCACCCGTGACAACCACTGCAATCGGTTTTGCCCGCGAGAATCAAGCACGATTTCTCGATGACCTGAAGGCGCTGCTGCGCATTCCATCCGTTTCGACCTTGCCGGAGCACAAACAGGACTGCCGCAAAGCAGCAGAGACGCTGCTGAGCGATCTGAAGCGGATCGGGATGCAAAATGGGAAGCTGATCGAAACGGAAGGACATCCCCTGGTGTATGCGGACTGGCTGCACGCTCCGGGCAAGCCGACGGTGCTGATCTATGGCCACTACGATGTGCAGCCTCCCGATCCGCTGGACGAGTGGCTGTCGCCGCCCTTCGAGCCAACCGAGCGCAACGGCAATCTTTATGCGCGCGGCGCGGTCGACGACAAGGGCCAGGTGGTGGCGCAGGTCAAGGCGCTCGAATCGCTGCTTGCATCTTCGGGTTCTTTGCCGTTGAATGTGCGCGTGATCTTTGAAGGCGAAGAAGAAGTTGGCGGCGAGGGAATCGCGAAGTACGTCGCGTCGAAGCCGCCGGAGTTGAAGGCCGATTTCGCGCTGGTCAGCGACACGGAGTTGTTTGCGCCGGGGTTGCCGACTCTGTGCGTAGGCTTGCGCGGCATGATCTATACCGAGCTCGAAGTGCGCGGCGCGCGCACCGATCTCCACTCCGGCATGTATGGTGGCGTGGCGCCCAATCCCTTCTTCGCGCTGGCGCAGATTCTCGCCAAGTTAAAAGACGAGCACGGGCACATCCTGATTCCAGGGTTCTACGACGACGTCGTTCCGCCGAGCAACGAAGAACTTGCTGCCTGGCGCAGCCTGCCCTTTGACGAGGAGCATTATCGCGAGACCGAAGTCGGATCGAAGCAACTGGTCGGCGAAGAAGGTTTCTCGGTTCTGGAGCGGACATGGGCTCGGCCCACGCTCGATGTGCATGGCATTCCCGGAGGATTTATTGGTGCCGGCGCAAAGACGGTGATTCCCGCCAAGGCAACGGCTAAAGTGTCCATGCGGCTGGTGCCCGACATGACGCCGACCAAGGCGTTTGCGTTGTACAAGAGCTACGTCGAGAGCATCGTTCCCGCCGGCGTGACGGCCGATGTGCGGCTGATTCACTCCGGCGACGCATGTTTGATTCCAGTCGACAATCCGTACATTCGCGCCGCGACCAAGGCACTGAAAGAGGTCTGGGGCAAGGACACAGTGTTCATCCGGTCGGGCGGATCGATCCCCATCGTGGGCGACTTCGCGCGCCACCTTAAGCTGCCCAGCGTGATGATGGGCTTTGGCTTGCCCGATGACAACATCCACGCCCCCAATGAAAAGTTCCACATCCGCAACTTCGAGCTCGGCATTGAATCCCTGATTCGTTTTCTGGAGGAGGCCGGCAGTTGAGACCGGCGTTCGACCCGGAGCAGGCGATGGGCTTCGTCCTCGCGGGCGGCGAGTCAATCCGCATGGGCACAGACAAGGCGCTGGCCAGGCTTGGCGGTCAAACCCTGGTCAAGAGGGCAGTCAGCATTCTTCGCGCGGCGGGGCTAGAGGTCGCCATCGCCGGCGCACGATCCGATTTGGATGTGGATGTACCGGTCATTCACGACGCGTCGCCCGATCAAGGGCCGCTGAGCGGCGTCTGCGCCGCGCTTGCACAGACCCCAGCGGAGTGGAGTGTCTTTCTTCCCGTTGACATGCCGTTTGTGCCGGCGCCATTGGTTGACTGCATGCTGCGCAACGCAAGGTCAACGGGCAGGGAAGTGACGCTGGTTTCGGTGAGTGGATTCCGGCAGACTTTTCCCGCGGTTCTCCATCGCACGGTCCTGCCATGGCTCACGAACAGCCTTCAGGCGGGGGAGCGAGGCTGTTTTCGCGCGTTTGAATCAGCAGCAGAAGCGCAAGGGAGACCCATGGCGGTACTCCCGATGGAGATGCTGGCCGTTTCTGGTCAGGTCGTCGATCCAGAGGGGGCTCCGACAGCGCGATGGCTGGCCAACATCAACACGCCGGCCGATTTGGAGGGCGCCGGCTCTTTTCTTCGCGGCCGTTTCGCGTAATCTGGTTGCACGCTCATGGCCGATATGGTCCCCAATACCGAGTTCAGCGACGAACTGAATGAGTTCACGACTGGCGAGAAGAACGACCAGCCGCTTGTCCTCTCCGAGACCGCCGACCCGATCATCAGCTTTCATGATGTTGCGATCTCGTTCAATGGACGCGCGGTTTTGAAGGACGTTAACTTCTTCGTGCATCGCGGGCAGACATTGTGCATTCTGGGCCGCAGCGGTGTGGGCAAGTCGGTAGCCCTGCGGCTGTTAATGGGATTCCTCAAGCCGGACGGTGGACTGATTCGCGTCGAAGGGCAAGAGATCACGGGGATGAGCGAAAACCAGATGCAGGAGGTTCGCAAGCGCGTCACCATGGTCTTCCAGAACGGGGCGCTGTTTGACTCCATGAGCGTCCGGGAAAATGTAGCTTTTCCTCTTCGTGAACGCGGAGGCTTGGTCGACGACCAGGTAGAGCAGATTGTTGACCGGCTGATCAAAATGGTCGGAGCCGAAGACGTCGCGGATTCGTTTCCCGCCAGCCTGTCCACAGGCCGAAAGCGGGCCGTAGCGATTGCGCGCGCCCTGGGAGCTCAGCCTGAGGTCGTGTTGTATGACGAGCCGACCACGATGGTCGACCCGATTATTGCGCGCCGCATGGGCGACCTGATCCAGCGGCTTAAAATGCAGCTCGGCTTCACCAGCATTGTGGTCACGCACGACATGCGCTTTGCTGAGAGGCTGGCGGATAGCGTGCTTTTTCTGCATGAAGGCAATGCCGCGTTTTTTGGACCGCTGAAGGACTTTCTAGCGTCGCCTGATCCGCATGTGCAGCAATTTCTTACGCTGGATGCGTATGTGTTGCCTAAGGGGTAACTATTTATCATCCAGTAACATTTCAATCGCGAGAATTTGCTTGATTTTGCCGGGTGGCTGCGGCATAAGGTTAGGTATCCAAGGCGTTTGGTAACCTTTCGAGAGGGATCCTCAGGTCAGGCAGGTTCAAACCGAAGTAATGCCGAGGAAAACGCGAATCTGCTATAATCGGTTTGTTGTCATTGGTTTTGCCCCTGACAAGTTAGTTCAACGGGCGCTTTTCCCCGGTATTAGCTACTAATTGCTGTTGATTCTCCGCATTCGGAAACGTTCGATCCGTGCGCGGCACACCCTGTTAGATGTCAGCTAATGGTTGCCACCCAGTTCCACCCCGTTCGGTGGCGCCCACGAAATGAACGCGGTAACTGCGACCCATTCCTGGCCCAACAAAGCCGGGATGCACACTGCAGACAACGACAAGGATTGCGGATTGATAGGCAACCCGAGCCCACAAGTAATCGTCCTAAAGAGGGTCTTACACGTCGTTGCGCGCAACTTTCGGAACCTTTCATTGTTCTTAAGTGGGAAGCTTCTCCCACCTTCTTCAGGGCGTTCTTACGCCTGAGGTCTGCGGAACATACTCTCCCCGGCGTTTACGCCTGAGGTCTGCGGAACACATATGGCGACATCGGAATTCTGGCAGCGAGTCTCAGCTTCTGTTACAACCTCGCCCGACTGGGTGCAGGGTACAACGGCAAGCCCTACGCGCCATTCAAGGGGAACAGCCAAGCTTTGGATGACCCTTGACGGAGTCACTATTTTGGGCGCGGCAGTTCTTGCAACACTTTATGCGTTTCATACCGGACCAGTCGCAGGCGCGCAGGGATTCTGGCACGGGACCCTAATCTACGGCCGATCGATGAGCATTCTTCTCGGCCTTCTGTGCGGCTTCACGATCACCTTGATCATGACCAGCCGGCGTCTGCATCTCTACACGCCCATCCGTCTGACAAGCATCCTCCACGAACAACGGCTGAGCGTTCAGGCATGCCTCACTTCAGGACTACTGCTCACCGGCACACTGTACATGATTCATGCCGAAGACATTCCGCGTAGCATTGTCCTCATCACGGTTGCCCTGGTCACCATCAGCCTCAGCCTGCGTCGCCTCTGTTACAGGATGTTCATTTATCGTCGCTTCGAGCGCGGTTTGGGTACCCGGAACGTGCTGATTGTGGGGACCGGCCCTGAGGCGCATGCCCTCCGTCACCACCTGGAGAGCATTCGGCATCTCGGGTATACCTTCAAAGGATTCATCGATTCCCCAGGCGTGAACTCGCGGTTTACTTCGACATCTGGCGATGTTGTAGGGACACTCGAGACTCTCTTCCAGCATGCGCGCAAGCAATTTGTCGATGAGATTTTCTTTACCTCGCCCTGCGAGCGGGGAATTGTTCAGGAAGTCCTCGACCAGGCGCGCATTCACGGCGTGGATCTGCGCGTGGTTCCGGACATGTATGACGGCCTGGCATGGAACAGCCCCATCGAATACATCGGCCAGTTCCCGACCATCCCGCTTCATCGGGGACATGTTCCAGAGATCGGTCTGCTCTTCAAGCGCAGTCTCGATATTGTCTTCTCAATTCTGGCGATGATCGTTTTCTCTCCGCTGATTCTGGCGGTCGCCATTGCGGTGAAGCTCGATTCGCATGGCCCCATCCTGTACACCTCGGAGCGCATCGGCAAAAAGGGCCGCGTCTTCAAGTGCTTTAAGTTCCGCACCATGGTTCGGGATGCGGAAAAACGCCGGGCTGAGATGATGCACATGAATGAGCGCGATGGCGTGCTGTTCAAGATCTCCAACGATCCTCGCATCACCAAGCTGGGCCGCTTTCTGCGCAAGTATTCGCTCGACGAATTGCCACAGTTTCTCAATGTATTGCGCGGCGATATGAGCATTGTGGGCCCGCGGCCGCCGCTGGCAAGCGAGGTCCAGGAATACAAGCTGAGCCACCTGCGCCGCCTCGATGTGCTGCCTGGTGTGACCGGCTTGTGGCAAGTGCAAGGCCGGCAGGATCCGTCCTTTGACAGCTATATTTCTCTCGATGTCACCTATATCGAGAACTGGAGCCTGTGGCTCGATCTGAAGATCATTGCACGGACAGTGGGTGTGGTCCTCTCCGGAACCGGCTCCTAAGCCCCTAAGTGCAGCAAGCAAGAGTGGTTCGCCCTCCGGGGCGGGCCATTTTGTTTTTGAAGGATTAAACTGGAAGAGTGAAGATCGCGCTCGCCCAGATCAATCCCACGGTTGGAGATTTCACCGGGAATCTGGAGAAAATCATTGCCGCAAGCCATCGCGCCGCCGCACACGGAGCGCGGCTGACTGTTTTTTCTGAGCTTGTGATCTGCGGTTACCCGCCAGCCGACTTTCTGCAAAAGCCAAGCTTTCTTGCCCGTTGTCGTTTGGCCGTGGATCAACTGGCCGCGGCCACGGCCGGTTTGTCGACCGCAGTCGTCGCCGGGGTGGCGTTGCCGCATGACGCCGAGACCGGCAAGCCGGCGGTGAACGCGGCGGTCTTACTGGACAAAGGCAAGCTTTTGCTCGAACAGCACAAGAGGCTGCTGCCTTTCTACGATGTCTTTGACGAGCAGCGCTATTTCTCGCCGTCGAAGCAGCAAAAGGTCATTGAGCTCGACGGCAAACGGCTCGCGATCAGCATCTGCGAGGACGCCTGGAACGATAAAGGCTTCTGGCATCACCGGCTCTACAAGGTCGATCCGATGGAAGAGCTGATGTTGCAGCATCCCGATCTTCATGTGAACCTCTCGTCGTCTCCTTTCTGGCATGGGAAGCGCGCCATCCGCCGTGAGATGCTTGCGGCCATCGCGCGTCGTGATGGCATTCCGATTTTGATGTGCAATCAGGTCGGCGGCAACGACAGCCTGATCTTTGACGGGTCTTCCCTCGGACTGAACCCCGAAGGGGAACTGATCGCCCAGGCAGCCTCATTCGAAGAGGATCTTGTGGTTCTCGACCCATTCGCGGCGGCCAGCCTTCCCGCGCCGGACGACGACGATACTGAGGCGGCGTACCAGGCGCTGGTGCTGGGCACGCGCGATTATGTGCGCAAATGCGGATTTCGCAAGGCGCTGATCGCGCTGAGCGGCGGCATTGACTCTGCTCTGGTTGCGGCAGTCGCGAAAGACGCGCTGGGCGCGGAGAACGTGCTTTGTATCGGCATGCCGAGCCCCTATTCTTCGCAGGGCTCGATCGACGATAGCCGCCGCCTGGCCGCGAACCTTGGCATTCGTTACGAACTGATCACCATCAATGATCTCTTTGAGGAGTACACGCGCGCGCTCGGCCCGCTGTTCGAGGGGACAAAGCCGGATACGACGGAAGAGAACATTCAGTCGCGCATTCGCGGCACGCTGCTGATGTCTCTCTCCAACAAGTTTGGTTCGCTCGTTCTGACCACCGGCAACAAGTCGGAGATGGCCGTCGGCTACTGCACTCTCTATGGAGATATGGTCGGAGCACTCGCGGTGATCGGAGACCTGGTCAAAACGCGCGTCTACGCAATCTGTCGCTGGCTGAATCGCGCCGGCGAAGTCATTCCTCCGGCAATTCTTGAGAAACCACCGTCGGCCGAATTGCGCCCAGATCAAAAGGATACGGACTCGCTGCCCCCGTACGAGGTGCTGGACCCCATTGTGGAAGCCTATGTCGAGCGCTATGAGACGCCCGAGCAGATCGCGGCTGCAAACGGATTTCCCCTCGGACTGGTCCAACAGGTTGTGCGGCTGATCGAGCGCTCGGAGTACAAGCGCCAACAGGCCGCTCCCGTTCTGAAGGTCACTTCCAAGTCGTTTGGCATGGGCCGTCGATTTCCCATTGCCGTCAAAGTTCAGGTATAAACTCGAAGGGCGGGAGACTTCCCGCGCAATAAGGAGAATCAGCTTGATCCGTTTGTCCAATCGTTTTCGCAGCGCCGGTCTCGTCAGCCTTGCCGCGCTGATCGTGTTGTCCCTTCCCGTGCTTCGGGCCGCCGCGCAGCAGGAGGTTCCGCCTGCGCCAGCCCAGGAGCCTACTGCGCCCGCAGCCACGGCCGCGCCGGTGCTGCCCAAGATCGACCCTGCAAATTTCACAGCGACCACGCCCACCAAGGAAGTCGTCAACGCATTCCTGCAAAATAGCTGGGGCTACGACGACAATCGCCTCTGGGAAGTCTGGGCCATCCAGAAGACCCCGGTTGAAGGCATCAGCAAGGTCGTCATCTATGTGGCCGATAAGACCGGCAAGCAAAAGCCCTCTGGGATCCAGTTTTTTGTGCTGCAGGACCAAAAGCACATCATTGCCGGCGACGAGATCATTCCCTTCGGCGATCATCCTTACGCGGAATATCGGAGCATCCTGCAGCAGAAGGCCGATGGCCCCTATCGCGGCTCCGCCTCAAAGGATTTTGAGATCGTCGAGTTTGCCGATTTCCAGTGCCCGCATTGCAAAGAGGCGCAGGCCAACATGGAGAAGCTTGCGACCGACTTTCCCAAAGCGCGCATCGTCTTCCAGAACTACCCTCTGCCCCAGCACACAGCCGCGGCGCCCGCGGCGGCTTACGGCGTGTGCGTGACCAAACTGGGGGGCAGCAATGCCTTCTTCCAGTTTGCTGGAGCCGTGTTTGACGGGCAGGATGGCCTGGCTACTCCAGACGGCGCGACCCTGACGTTGAATAGCGCGGTGACCAAGGCGGGGCTTGATCCGGCCAAGGTGTCAGCCTGCGCCACCACCCCGGCCGTCACAGCCCAGGTGGATGCATCGGTCAAGCTGGCCAAGGAACTGAACATCATGCAGACGCCGACGCTTGAAGTGAATGGCCGCCAGGTTCCGCTGGGCGGAGTTCCTTACGACATCATCAAGCAAATCGTCGCCTATCAGGCGAAGCTCGATGGCATTGGGCAATAAGAGGTTGGACCCAAAACTTTAAGCAAAGATTGAACCCCCGAATGCGTGCGTCCAGATGGGCGATGCATTCGGGGGCTTTCACTTTGGCCGTCATCCACCGGAGTCGATGACACATTCAGCGGCCCGGTGTGCCTTTCTCAACCCGGATCATCGGCGTGTGCCCGGCGGCTTGCGTTCCGCGAATCACGTGCGGCGTCATGATAATCAGCAGGGTCGAGTAATTCTTCTGCCGATCGATGTCGGTGATGTTGTTGAGCCCGGGAATTTCGCTCAGGCCCGGAACGCCGCTGATGGCCCGGCTCTGCGCTTTGCTGAGCTGGCTGACCACGACGACACCTTCCCCTTTTTTGAGCGTGACTACGCCCGAATAGGCGCGATTGTCGAGGATCGGGTTGCCGTTAATCGAGCTGCCGGCCAGCGCATCGATCTTCAGGTCGATGTTCAATGCGACATCATCGTTGCGCATCACGCCCGGCGTTGCCTTGAGGGTGAGGCCCAGGTCCTGATACTGCACCTGCGGGACATTGGGCACGGCGCTCAGCGATGAGAGCAGCGAGGACAAGGCGCTCGAACTTCCAACGCCGGTGAGTCCTGGAATGGAAGGAACGCTCCCCGAAAGGCTTGAGAACGAAGAAGTCTGAATGGGATAGCGGGTTCCGGATTTGATGGTGCCTGCTTCGCCGTCCTGCAGGCGCAGTTGCATCAGCTCCAGCTCGCGCGAGTCCGATGAGTTCAGGTTGAAGTTCACTTTGGCCGGACCAGGCGACAGGGCGGATTGAGTGAGTCCGCCGCCGAACAGAGCAATGCCATTCGAAAAGATGGAGCTCGAGACCTGTCCGGAGGCGAGAAGGATGCCGAGGATGGCCAGCGTGTCTCCAGGGGCGGCGAGGCCGGACGAAATGATCTGCTGCACCAGCGCCTGATTCGCATTCAGGATCGACTGCTCTTCCGCGTACACGTTGAACGCGGTCATGGTCTGCGGAGGCTGAATGCCCGTATTGCGGTCGCTGGTGTGTGCAATCTGGATAAGGCGCACTTCAAGCAGCACCTGGTTGCGCCCGTCGATCAGATCGCGAATGGTCGCGTTGAACGCATCGAGCGTTCTCTCCGGCGCCCGCAGAGTCAGAGTGCCGGCACCGGCGTCGGGCGCGGCCTGCCTCACCTCGAAGACATTCTTGGCCAGCGTGGAAACATCGGTGATCTCTGTCGAGGTCAACCCAGGCAGGTAGATGGTCTCCACAACCATGCGTTCAAACTGGGTGCGATTCTCGGGAGTGTCTCGAGCCACCAGGGCTCGATGCGCATCGAGCGGAACATAAAACGAATTTGTCAGGAGACTGAGGATGCGCATGGCCTGCGCGAAGGTCGCATCGTCCACATCCATGCGCACCACGCCCGGGCGAACGCTGTCGTCCACCGTGGCCTCAAGGCCATATGCCTTGAAGACCTGCTGGATGGCCTGCCGTTTGTCGGTACGGATGTGGAAGCTGTGCAGAGTGTCTTGAGGCAGCAGGTCGATGGGGGGGCCGGTCGCGGAAGAATTCTCCGTATAGAGTGGAGAAGCCTGTCCGCGCAGCGCGTCATCGCCAAGCTCACGCAGATGCTCTGTGACCTGAATGTTTCTGGGATCGAGTTCGAGCGCTCGCGTAAGAGCGGCGCGTTCGCCGGCAGCGTCACTGCGAATGCGATCGCGTGCGGCGGTCTGGATCAGCGCGGTCACGGCGTGGCTGCGCGCTAACTCCGCCGCCAGCGTGTAATTCGAATTGGCCGGATCGAGCGCCGCCGCCTGCTGGTAGTCGTCCAGGGCTTGCTCGAACTGCTCCTTCTGGAAGAGCTTGCTGGCCGCGAGAAAAAGCTTGGTCGCGCGCTTGCGATCGGCGCCGCTGGCCGGTCGAGCGGCTGGAGTGTCCTTCGCGGATGAAGACGATGGGTCCGGCGGGCTGGTTTGCCCCAGCCCCGACGACGCGCACAACAACGCGGAGAGCAGTCCGGCAGCGCAGATCAAAGGTATGCCCCGGCCGATCGTTGTTTGGGTTGTCAGCATGTCCTCAGAAGGTAAGTTCAGCCTTGGCGGTAGATGGAGCGCGCCGCACTGAATACAGGACGTTCGCTACGCGGCGGACGCTTGAGGCCTGCGCGGACTTCCGCCAGGTCCAACCCCAGTTCCGCCATGGCGCGGCTCAGCGTGTTCCGATGGATGCGCAACTCTTCCGCCGCCTTGCACTGGTTGCCCCGGTGCGCGATCAGGACCTCGCGCAGATACTGCTTTTTGAATTCGCGTACAGCGTCATCGTAGCCGATGCCGCTCGAATGCATCTGCGTAACCAGGCTATCCAGTTCTCGTTTCACGTTCACCTCTTACGTTCTTCGAATCTATCACCAAATACCAGCGGTGATCTTCTGTTTCGTTCTCAATCTGCGGCGATCAGGAATGCATCCAACTGGGCGTCTCGTCCCGGAGCACTCTCAGTCCATCGCGCACCTTGTCTCCAAGGTCGGCCGGGGTCACCCTCGTGCTCAAATGGCAGGCCCCAAAAAACATGCGAGGAAGCTTTGCCTCCACCAGCAAATGCGCTCCAGGGAAGAAGGCGACGGTCACGAGAATGAAAAGCGTCACCAGCACCACTCCCTGCAACAGCCCGAAGAGACCGCCCGCAATTCGATCCAGCCATCCGAGCCCCAACTTTTGAAACGTCCTGGCCACGATGCTTCCAACAAGTCCTGCAAGTACCAACACCAGGGCCGTAATCACGATAAAGCCAATGGTATCGGCAAGCCCTTCGATCTGGATGGTCGGCTTCAACATCTCTGCAACGCGCTGATAGTTCCAGGCTGCGAGTTGCAGGCCGAGCAACAGACCGGCAAGCGAAAAAATCGATCGAATAAATCCCTGCGTCAAGCCACCCAGTACTGAAAACACAAGGAGAGCGATGATAGCCCAGTCAACCCACGTCATGGTGCACTCCGGTTGGCCTCACATGCCAGGCTCTACAGCGAAAGCGTCCGACCGGTTAACCGGCGGAACGCTTCAAGATACTTTCCTTGTGTGCGTTCGACAACATCATCCGGCAACCCGGGGGCGGGCGCCTGTTTATTCCAGTGGATCGACTCCAGATAATCCCGAACAAACTGCTTGTCGAACGAAGGTTGGGGACCGCCGGGGTTCCAGGTCGCGCCTTCCCAAAAGCGCGAGGAGTCCGGCGTGAGAACCTCATCGGCAAGGATAATCCCTTTATCGGTTTTCCCAAACTCAAATTTTGTGTCCGCCAGAATCAATCCGCAAGAATCTGCATGTTGGGCAGCCCGGGTATAGATTGCGAGTGTCAGTCGGCGGAGTTCGACGGCCTCGTCGACGGGGACGACCTTCTCCATCGATGCAAAGGAAATGTTCTCATCGTGCGCGCCGTCCTGGCTTTTGGTCGCCGGAGTGAACAGGGGCTCGGGCAAGCGCGAGCCATCTTTCAAGCCGGCGGGAAGCGGGATGCCGCAGACAGTCGCGCTGGCCTGGTACTCCTTCCAGCCTGAACCGGCCAGGTAGCCGCGCGCAACGCACTCGACAGGAAACATGGCTGCGCGGTGGACGAGCATCGATCGCCCTTCAAGCTGGTCCGCGTACGGATGAAGCGAGGCAGGGAAGTCGGCCGTGTCAGAAGCAATCAGATGGTTCGGCGCCAGTTCGCGTAGAAGGTCGAACCAGAACAGTGAGATCTGCGTGAGGATCTTTCCCTTGCCGGGGATGCCGGTGGCGAGCACATGGTCGAAGGCAGAGATACGATCTGTTGCGACCAGCAGCAGGGC
Source organism: uncultured Acidobacteriaceae bacterium (assembly GCA_963791505.1). GTDB lineage: Bacteria > Acidobacteriota > Terriglobia > Terriglobales > Acidobacteriaceae > Telmatobacter. Next base: position 15,403 of record CAWBSV010000008.1, on the reverse strand, counting down.
ATCTCCGACCGCATAGAGATCGCGCACTTTGCCTCGTCCAAGCAAAGGAATTTCGCCTAGATCCGTAGTGAGCAGAGCTGTCACAGGAGGGCCTTCCACTTGAGAAAAACTGAACTTCGATTCTCCCGTGCGGGTCCGGGTTTGTCAATGCGCGAAGAGGATGAAACGGGACGCGGATTGCGTGAATTTGAGACGCGGGCAATATGTCCTGCGGAGTGTGACGGCCGTCACGGAATGGCTTCTGAATCTGGGCGACACTGCATGAGTCAACAGGGTTCGGAGGGCTCGTAAGCAGGTCCTCTTTGAGCCGGGCGACACGAAGCAGCAGTGGAAAGGGGAAGCCGCGGCTAGCTTCGTTAGTACAGGGATCACCAGTAGCCGCGTGCTACCGACCTCCAGTGCCGGCTACTGGTCCCCGTCATTTCTCTCTCACTTGTGGTACCAGGACAAGCGCCTCCGAAGCGAAGAGATCCTTCGGGGGCGATTTTTTGCGCTCTCCGCCCGTCCCGCACAATCGGCGGTTACCCTCTGAAACGCTTGAAGCGCTCTAGGCTGTCGCTCGCTCCTGCTCATGGTGGCCGAGCCGTACGCTGACGACCTTGGACACGCCCGGCTCCTGCATGGTGACGCCGTAGATGATGTCCGCGGCCTGCATCATGCGCTTGGAGTGCGTGACGAGCAGGAATTGCGTCTCGCGGCTCAGTGTGTGCAGCAAATCAGCGAGGCGGCCGACGTTGGTCTCATCCAGAGGCGCATCCACTTCGTCGAGCACGCAGAAGGGACTGGGCTGGAACTGGAAGATGCCCACCAGCAGCGATAGCGCTGTCAGGGCCTTTTCGCCGCCGGAAAGCAGCAGCACGTTTTGCAGCTTCTTGCCAGGCGGCGATGCGACAATGTCCAACCCGCTCTCGGCCTGGTTTTCTGCGTCGGTAAGGCGGAGAAACGCCTGCCCGCCCTGGAAAAGCCGGGAGAATACCTGACCAAAATTCTCGTTGATGCGTGCGAACGCCTCGTCGAACTTGGTACGCGAGACGCGGTCAATCTCCTTGATGGCGTCCTGCGTATTTTCGATCGAGTCGATCAGATCCTTGCGTTGCACCTCGAGGAAGCCATGACGTTCAGCCGTTTCCTTGTATTCATCGAGCGCCATCATGTTGACCGGACCAATCTGCTCCAGTCTTTCGCGGAGGGCGCGGCAGGTTTCTTCTTCGGCGACGAGCGCTTCATCGATAAGGCGCTCGATTGTAACGTCCGCGCGCAGTTCGCTCGCCTCCACATTCACTTCGGTAAGGCAACTGGCTTCAAGATGCTCCAAATCAGAGCGTAGCTTGGCAACCGTGGTGGCGCGAAGCGCACGATCTTCGCGCAACTGATCCAGAGCAGCGCGATCGGTTTTCAGTTGCGTTTCAAGACCGGCCAGGCGCTGCCGCAATGCCTGGGACTCGTTGGCAATGGCTTGAACGCGGGTGATCGCCTCCGCGCGCAGATCGGCAAGTTCTTTCTGGCGTGCGCCAAGGGTTGCGTTCTCCTGGATGCGCTGCTCGCGCTCGGCTTCGGCGCCGGTGCGAGCCTGTTCGATGGTCATGACGCGGCGAAGCAGGTCGTTGTGCAGCCTCTCAATCCGCTGGAATGAGGCTTCGGCGCCGCGGCGGCGTTCTTCAAGTCCGGCCAGTTCAGCGGTTGCCTGCGCGGCCTCCTGTTGAAGTCCTTCGCGCCGTGTTCGCATCAAATTCAACTCTGCCTGCAGTTGATCAAGGGCTTTCTCGGTCTCGGCGTGTTCGGTCTCGAAACGTGCAGCTTCCTCGCGCTTCTGATCGATGGAGGTGCGCTTCGTCTCCCGCGCTTCCTTGTTGCGGCCGGCCTGGAGCATCCACTCCTGCAGCCGGCGCTCGATGCGTTGCTCTTCATTCTCCATCTGCTTGAGAGCGGCGCCCTGATTGGCGGCTTCTGTTTCGACGGTACGTCTCTCCTCACTGCGGGCTTCGAGCTGCGCGGTGATTTCTCCAATACTCCAGGCCAGGACAGAGGCCTCGTGCTCCGCCTGGCCGAGGCTCTGATCGAGTTCAGTGAGAGTACTCTGCGCCTGGCGCAGTTCGCGCTTCAGGGCCAGCGGGCCTTCACTCGCAGGCTTGCCGCCGGTCACGGTGGCGTTGTGGAACGACTCGCCATCCGGCGTAAGGAAGTAGGCGTGCGCATGGCGCGAAGCCAGCCGCATTGCTTCTGCAGAGTCTTCGACGAGGTAGCCGTGGCGCAGCTTGGGCACGATCGCCTCGAGAGATCGTCCGAATCCATTCAGCACTCGAATGGAGTCCTTCAGCGGGGTGAGGCCCTGGCCCTCAATCGGCTCTCCATCGCCATCTGCTGGAGGGTCGGTTGGCGTGCCTTCCGGATGAATCAGGAAGGTGGCGCGTCCATCGATGCCGGACTTGAGAAGCTTCACTCCCTGCTCTGCAGCAACCCAGCTATCGACGACAACGTAGTTCAGCTCCTCGCGCAGGAATTCGTCGACGACGGACTCATATTCGCCGCTCACTTCAATGAAGTCGGCGAGCGTGCCCATTGGGGTCGTGCCGGCAGCAATCGCGCCGGGCTTAAGAAGCAGGCGGACGGAGTCAGTTGAGTAGCTGTGGTTGCGAATGAGCGATTGCAGGGAATCGCAGCGTCCGGTTACAGCCGCATGCTCGCTGCGCAGTCGGTTAGCGAGTTCGCGCTTGCTGTTCTCCTCAGCCTTCTTGTTCTGCAAAGTCAAACTGAGGGCAGCAATCTCTTCCTGCAGGCGCTTGAGGGTTTCCGAGGCGGACTCGAAGCGAAAACGTGCCTGACCGCTCTCGCCGACCAGATGTTCCCGCTCGCCGCGTGCCTGGTTCATTTCATTCTCGAGCCGTTCCGCCTCGCGCTCGAGGGCCGCCAGGCTCTCCTCGCCCTGGGCGATCTGGTTGCGCGCGTTGCCGGCCTGCGTCATCAGATGCATGGCGTGGCGGCGGTTGGTCTCCATCTGCCTCTCGGCGGCGAAGACCTCTTCGGCAGCTGCGCGCGCCTCACGCTGACGCGATTCCACCTTCTCACGAAACGCCCGTGATTCATTGGCCGCGGTTTCAAGGAAGCTCCGCTGCTGCTCGTGCTCTTCGGCGATGCCGTCCAGTTGACCGCGTGTCGAATCGAGTTCGGCGGCCGCGGCGCCGATGCGGACTTCTAGCTCGCTTACGCGCTCGACGTTGGCGTGCTCGCGCGCCGTGGCACGTTCCAGCTCAAGAGCCGCGTCGTTGGCGCGGCCCTGCGCCTCCTGCCCTTCGCGATCGAGCTCATAGCCATGCTCGGTCAACTGATGCTGGCTGGTTTCCAGTTGCTCAATCTGTGTCGCGCCGTTCCCGATCTGCTCCTTGAGCGCGGTGATCTCCTGCTCGAGCGCGGCCTGCTGCGCATCCATCGTCGCCATGCGGCTGACCAGCACCACGCGCAAGCGAGTTCTCAGCTCTTCGCGCACAGCAGCGAATCGCTCCGCTTTTGCCGCCTGGCGCTTTAGGCTGTTCATCTGCCGGGTGACTTCCTCGAAGATGTCTTCAAGCCGCGCCAAATTCTGCTTTGCGCTTTCAAGGCGAAGTTCGGCTAGACGCTTTTTGGTTTTGAAGCGCGTAATGCCGGCTGCCTCTTCAATGATGGCGCGCCGATCGTGCGGCTTTGAGCTGAGCAACTGGCCGATGCGCTCCTGGCCGATGATCGCGTAGCTCTCGGGTCCAAGGCCCGTGCCCATGAAGATGTCCTGAATATCGCGCAGGCGGCAGAGCTTTCCGTTGAGCAGATACTCGCTCTCGCCGGTGCGGAACAGGCGGCGCGTGATGACGATCTCACCCTTTTGTGGCGTGCGGTGAAATTTGCGGCGACGAATCTTGAGCACAACAGCTTGCGGTCCTTCGGCTGCGCCCGCTGCCCCCGACGCATCTGACTCGGTTTCTTCTGAGACGATGCCGGGCTGCTCGGCGGCAATAATCTCCTCGGCTTCAGCAGCGCGTTGGCGGCGCATCTCTTCTTCGTCCCAATCCTCTGGACCATCGGGTTCCACCATCACTTCCGGTTCCACGGGAATGGGGCCCTGATGCGCTTCAGGATCGACGAGGGTGAGCGTGACTTCGGCCATGCCTAACGGCTTGCGTTCGCGCGTGCCGGCAAAGATCACGTCTTGCATGTGGGTGCCGCGCAGAGACTTCGCGCTTTGCTCGCCGAGAACCCAGCTCACGCCATCGAGAATGTTCGATTTGCCGCAACCATTAGGCCCGACCACCACCGCGATTCCGGCTCCGGGGACATTCAACTCAGTCCGATCGCAGAAGCTCTTGAATCCCAGGATATGAATTCGTTTCAATTTCAGCATCTAGACTCCGGGTGCGTGGGGGATAGCCGTTTGCTGCTCGGCCGCCGGCTTATTGCGATGCCGGGAATTGTGATTGCTTGATTACCGACTCTAAGGAGACTTTCGAGCACGGTCAACGTTACTTGGATCGCTTTTTGTGGATAAGGCAGGCCCTAACTTCCCGCCGCGAAAAACATGGTGCGAAGAAGATCGAAAGGGAGATTTCTAATCCAGTGAATCGTCAAGCGCAGCCGCGTTCAGGGCGCTTGACAACTCCATTTATCGCGCCAGAAAGGTGACCGAAATTCGGCCCCCGTTTTCCACGCCGCGTTTGCGCCCGCCCCTCGGTCCGTTGCCTGCTCGGGCTGTCGATAACTGGTATAGTAGGGTGAAGCGCAAGGGCAACTCCTTGGCAAGGAGCCTGTCTCTATTATCGATCTGAGGCTTGGCCGGAATAGCTCTGCTGCGCCTGATGTACCAATTTGCGCAACAATCGATCAGAAACGGAAAATGCGATTTTTTCACCGCGGCTATGCTTGCAATTCGTTAAAAAACTCCTTGCCTTACGCTTCATTTGGATTCCCCACGACAGATCGAAATCTCTCCCATGTCCTTTCCCCGTCCTTCCACCGGGCCAAATTATTTTGTTTGTCCGCGGGGACGACCCAACGTGCTGAATTATCATCAGAATGAACAGTTTGAACGCAGTGAAATGCCTCCCGAAATCTAAGGCCGGTCATGCTTGGCGGCCCGATTCGCGCGGGCATTGGGAGCCGCGCAACGACGCGGCGTGAGTGGCTTAGACGGCGTATTCGAGACGGTTCGGTCGCGTGTGGCTTGCAGGTTGCGAGCGGATCCGGCGGACTAGAACAAAACTTGAGAGGTTTGATTGGAACAGTCCACGAACGCCACGAACATATCCCTGAATCCCCATAAGGAAGATCTGGTCCTCACGGACCTCTGGCTGATTGTCAGAAAGCGACGAATTCTGATCCTGACGTGCGCACTGGGGATCGGGCTGTTGGGCGCTCTGGCAGGCATCTATCGGGGAAAGATGTACAAGGCCAGCGGCGAGATCCAGATTCAGCCGGGTTCAGCGTCCGATCTCAAACAGTCAATTACCTCGATCGTCGGCGGCGGCAGCACACTTGACGTGGTGATTGAGAGCGACAGCCGAATCCTGCAAAGCGAAAAGCTGCTCATCACGGTTGCGCAGACCCTCAAGCTTCAGGACGATCCGCGTTTTCTGGGCGGACGCCGCAACAGGCTGCTCGGGGCCTTTGGCGTGGCGGCTCCAGTCGCGCACGGGAACCTCGATGACCCCTATGTGCGCAATGCGGTGCTCTACAACCTGCGGAGCCACCTGACCATCGCCCGCGTCCCGCGTACGCAGATGATCACCATCTCCTACGTTAGCTGGTCGCCCCAGTTGTCGGCCGACATTGTCAACTCGCTCGAAACCGAGTTCATCAAGAACAACTTCACGGCGCACTACAAGAGCACGCAACAGGTTACCGATTGGCTGACAAGCCAGATTGAATATCTTCGTAATCTCGTCCAGGATTCTCAGGACAAGATGGTCGACCTGCAAAAGAAGCTGGGAATCTCTGCCCTTGATCCGCAACACAGCATGATCGTGCAGGAGATTACCAACCTTGAAAAGGGAGCGTCCGACGCGACCGAGCAGCGCGTCGTCGATGAAGCGCGTTACCGCATCCTGCAATCCCTGCCGCCGGACCGCATCCAGGATGGCACCATGGCCATGAGCATGGATGGAACCCAGGGCCTGCTTGAGAACCTTCGCGTGCAACGCGCCAACGCAGTTGCTGAACTCGAGCGGCAGCGTCCCATCTACGGGCCGAATTATCCCAGCGTGAAGCAACTCAACGGACAGATCAAGGCCCTGGACAAGGAGATTGAAACCGAGGAAAACGCGGTTCTGAATAAGGCGAAGGACGCCTACGGGATCGCGCATGCCGCTGAAGACCAAGCGAAGGGTGTGCTGGATAATCGCGTGCGCGAGCTATACGGCCAGCGCGACGACATTGTTCGCTACGAGCTGTTGACCGAGGAGTACGAATCGAACCGGCACATGTATGAGAGCATCCTTGCCCGGTTGCGCGAAGCGGCCGTGGATGCGGGCCTCGACTCGGCTGACATCAGCGTTGTCGATCTAGCCTCCTTACCCATCACGCCCTCCAGCATGTCGCCATGGACCATGGGCGAGTTAGGTCTTCTCTTCGGACTCTTCGGCGGCCTGGCCGTCGCGTTGTTGCTGGAGCGAATGGACACACGCATGCGGGATTCGAAGCAGATTCAGGACCTGCTGGGCGTTCCCGCGATTGCGATTGTTCCTCAGACCAGCTGGAAGGGGAAGGGCCCGCAGCCGGAGGCGAGTGCCGGCCCGGAGATTCTCTGGGATGCCCGCTCGCCCTTCGCCGAATCGATGCGCGTCTTCAGGACGTCGATTCAGCTTTCAAGTACTTCGCGCGAATCTCGAGTCATCTCAGTTACGAGCTGCCAGCCTGGAGAAGGGAAGTCGACGCTGTCGATGAATCTTGCCGCGGCGTTGGCGCAGGGCGGCAAACGCGTGGTGCTGGTGGATACTGACATGCGGCGCCCCAGCGTCTACTGGCGTCTCGGTCTCAGCGATCGCAAGGGGCTTTCAGAGTTTCTCACCGGACTCGAGACGATGGATGGTGTGATTCAGACCCACAAGACTTTGACTACCCTGGATGTCATCGCGTCGGGAATCTGCCCACCGCTGCCGGCAGACCTGCTGGCGTCAGATCAGATGAAGACGTTTGTTAAAGTTCTGCGCGACCGCTATGAGTATGTGATCTTCGATTCGCCGCCGGCGCTCTCCGTGACTGATCCTTTGATCGTGGCATCCCTTGCCGACGGACTCGTGCTGATCATCCGCCAGGGATTCTGCACACGCGCAATGCTTGCGCGTGCAGGAGAGATCTTCCGCGATGTAGGTGTGAAGGTTTATGGATTCGTGCTCAACGGAGTGGATTCAAGCCTGCCGGAATACTACGGATACCTCGGCTACTACTCGTATGACTACAAGAATTAAGTCTGTGGCAACGTTGCATTTGTGAAGGAGGAACGATGAATTGTGAATTTAAAGGCAAGATTCGTTTCTTTTTGCTCGCAGTCTGCGCTTTGAGCATGGCTGCATTCTGTTCCGCCCAGTATCAGGGGCCAGCACTTGTTTCGCCGCCGAGGGTCGCCAACGCACCCGATGCGGCATTAAATGCCGCCTACGGCGATGTGCGGATCGAACCCGGCGATACCATCTCGATTGCAACCTATGGAGCGCCGGAATTGACCACAACGGCTCAGACAGCTCCCAGCACGTTCTTCCAAGTGGGGAGCGGCGCGCTCCAGGGCGTCAAGGTTGGCGCCAGCGGCGAGATCGTGCTGCCATATCTCGGCGCTGTGAAGCTGGCTGGTCTGACACCCTCCGAGGCCGGCGCCTTTATCGGCAAGGAGTTGAAAGACGGTGGATTCCTCACAGATCCCCAGGTCAGCGTTCAACTGGTTGATTCGCCCACACGCTCCATCACCGTGATTGGCGAAGTGATGCGGCCCACTCCGGTACCCGCATTCGGCCACATACGATTGCTGGACGCAATCTCAGCGTGCGGCGGCTTCACGCCGCTCGCCAGCCACGAGATCACGGTGCGACGCAGAGGGTATGACGAACCGATCGTGGTGGACCTCGGAACCAATGCACGATCCGCCAATCTCACCGATATCCCGCTCATGCCGGGGGACACGGTGATTGTCTCCAAAGTAGGAAGCGTTTATGTTCTTGGCCAGGTCAAGACCCCGGCCGCCTTTCCGCTTTCCAGTAATGCGCCGGTCACTGTGATGCGCGCAGTCGCGATGTCGGGTGGTGCGCTGTACGGTGCCGCGCTGTCGAAGGTCAGAATCATTCGCACTACACCCGACAGCCAGCATGTGGAGATCATGGTTGATCTGGGCAAGATTCAATTTGGCAAGCAGCAGGATATCGCCCTGGTCTCAGACGATGTGCTGTTCGTTCCCACCAATGCATTCAAGGCGGCATTGGCGTCGGGCGCGGCCGGCGTTGCCGCAACTGCTCTCTATGGAGCCTTCTATGGAGCAAGTGTTCTCAAGTAACCGGCCGTCGGCTCGTTTTCCGTGACTGCCCCCGGGGGAGTGAGTTGCCGACCTTTGAAGTGAGACATGAATCTCGATGCAGAAACAATATAAGCTCTCGTTGACCGTGATTTTCGGAACGGTTTTCTTTCTGGCCATTGCCCAGATTGCAACCGGAACCTCGGTGCCATTTGCCATGGAGGTGGCCGGTACCCTTATCTGCATCGGGCTGACGTTCAACGTTCTCGGCGGGATCAGTTCCGTCGGTGGCATTGCGTTCTCGGGATTCGCCCTCACGACCATCGTGATCTCCCAATTCGCAAAAGTTCTCTTCTTTGAGCCGGCACAGAAGAATCTGGAGGCGCCCGACCTCACAATTCAGGTCTATTTTGTCTTTTATCTATCGGTACTCGTGGGGACGTTTGTCTACGGACGGCTGCGGATCAAGCTGCCCAAGCCCTTGGAGCCAACCACAGAGGCTCAGTCCGATTTGCTTTACATCATTTCGCTCGTCATCGGTGTCATTTCGATGACGGTCTACGAATACTATGATGCGCTGGAAGGCGAGCAGACATCGCAGGCACACAGCATTGGGCTCGCGTTTTCATCGCTTCTTCTGCTTGCAATCGTGATGGGGGTGCAAGGCAGAATCAAAAAGACCGACGGACGCCATAGTCTGGGGATCAAAGCGATCCTTCCCTGGGTGCCGGTGGTTTTCTTCGGCTTTATTGAGACATCAAGAAGCCGTATGCTCCTTCCCGCCGTTGTTTATGCCCTCACTTGTTTTGTCAGCGGCTATCGTTTCAAACGCAGGCACTACCTTGCGGCGCTGGCGGGGATCATTCTCTTCCAGCTATTCATTTCTCCGCTCGAGATCTACTCGCGCGAGTATGTTCGCCAGGAGGATTTCAGAGGCCGCATCTATGAGGCTTTCTTTCTTGCAGTGAACATTCCCAGTTGGACAGTAGTTCGCCAGGCGAGCCAGGGAGGAAAGAGTGGGGAATCGACGCGCGAGGAATACTACGATCGGCCCGGGACCTTCGTCCTCAGCCGGCTTTCTGCCATTCGCGCCGATAGCAACATGATCAGCGCTTGTGCGCATGGCTATCATTACGGATTCGAGCCTTTGAAGACTGACCTCTTGCATAACCTGCCGCGCTTTCTTTATAAGGACAAGCCGGATTACGACAGCGCGGCGTTCACTGGACGCGTAACCGGCATCAATCCAGATGAGATTCAGGATACGGAGGCGATGATCACCGCCGTAAGCGATAGCTTTGGGGCATTTGGATGGATCGGGGTAGTCGCAGTTGGGCTGATTGCGTTTCCGGTGAGTTTCATCATCTATGAGAGCATGTTCGACATCCGCCGTCCTTGGGGGATTGTCGCAATCGGCGGATTCTGCACGACGTTTTCGCAGGTAAGCCTGGGTGGTTTGCTTCAATCCAGTATTCGAACTCCGATTGCGATCGTGCTCCTCTCTTACTTGATTGGGATTATTTTGCGGATGATTCCGGTCCAGGGAGCAAAGCGCACCGTTATGGGTCCTTCGAATCCAATGCCACCGGAAAGCGCTCGGCCAGGAGACCTGGCTGTAACCACGGATTAAGGTGCAGGTGGAAGGCCGATTCGCAGGTCCAAGGAATGCGGAGCAAGTTGATCCGCTGGGACCCGGATCGGAGAAGGAAGTGAGTGAAGGGTTTGACATTCAACGGCGCAAATCAACCACCAGAAATGGGCCTGCAAAATCACAGTCTATTCACCGGGCGTCTCGTGAGAGTCCTAATTCTGGTCTTTGTCTGTTTTGCCTTCGCGGAGGTGCTCCTGCGGGTCGTGCTGGGACTCGGGAACCCTGTTCTCATTACGCCGGACGCAGCGTGCGCCTACGTTCTCAAACCCAACCAGAGTATCTATCGTTTCTTTGCATACACGCGCGTTAATGGTGATTCCATGCGGTCGGATGATTTCGCGCCGATTCGCCCTCAAGGAACATTGCGGCTGATGTTCGTTGGAGACTCCCTCACGTATGGGACGAGCCGCGTTGACCAGAAGCAGCTCTTCACCGAAATTCTTCACCGCGACCTGCCTTCCATCGTCCATCGCCCGGTTGAGGTGCTGAATGCATCGGCGGGCGCCTGGGCCCCCAGCAATGAACTTTCTTACCTGCGCTCACGCGGGGTCTTCAATTCCGACATCGTTTTGTGGGTTGTGAATGACGGCGACCTTGAGCAACCTCGTTCAACGATCAGTGAGGTCGGGGACGATCTGCCGCAGACTCGCCCAGCATTGGCCATCGGAGAGCTCTGGTCGCGCTACCTCAAGCGTCGCCTTTTCCATTCGGGGAGCCGCCAGGACGCGGGAGACTCAGTAGCCCCGAACGCAGCCGCGACAATTCAGCAGAATCTTGCATTTTTTGAAGAAGGCAATGCGTTTGTTGAAACGCACGGAGCTCGCCTGGTGATGATTTACCTGCCCTTTCGCGCAGATATCCCGCAGGCCAGTGCAAACTCTCAGACAATTCTTCGTGAATGGACATCAAAGAATCATGTTCCGATGTTGGATCTGACTTCCGCGGAGCAAGCCTATTCCGCAAACGAGATTAGTCTGGATCATGGCGTCCATTTCAACGCGAAAGGCAACGCCATTGTGGCGAATGCGATTGAAAAGCTCTGGCCCGAGGCAGTCGGTCTCCAATAAGAACTCAGCGAATAGCTTCAGTCGAAATGTTCTCGAAAGAGTTGGTATGGTGGGACGAATTCAAGACCTGTCGCGAGCAAAGGTACCGCCGAACTTCCGAGGGCGTCCTGCCTGGTTCGTCCAAATTTGGTGGCTGGTTCAGTCAATCCTCTTTCATCCCTCGCCTCAAATTTTTTACGGATGGCGCAGATTTCTGCTGCGTCTCTTCGGCGCTCAAATTGGAAAAGGAGTCTTGATTCGCCCCTCCGTCACAGTGACTTATCCGTGGAAGCTCCGGATCGGCGACTGGAGCTGGGTGGGCGACCATGCGACCCTCTATACGCTCGGCGACATTGTGATTGAAGACAACGCAGTCGTATCGCAGCATGTTTATTTATGCGCGGGTAGTCATGAGTTCACTCGTCCCTCCTTCGATCTCTATGCAAAGACGGTTCGCATCGAGGCGGAGGCCTGGGTTGCTGCGCACGCATTTGTCGGACCCGGCGTGACGGTTGGCCGCGGAGCGATCTTGGGGGCATGCAGTGTTGCTTTCCGGGATGTTCCTGCAGGCATGATCTGTGCCGGCAATCCGTTCCGGGTCATCCGGCCGCGCACAGTTGACTCGAATACGCAGGGCGATGGCCCCGACGCTCTGAGCGCGAATGGCTGAGATCGTCGAGCAGTCCCACCTACTTAAGACACAGCGAGGACAAGATATCCTAACGTTACCGATGTCGACCGAGGCTCAACCATGAAAATTCTCCACGTCATCCCATCGATCAATCCTGCCAGTGGAGGACCGGCCGAAGGGCTCAGGCAGCTCTGTCACATTTATCACATGGGTGGGCATAATGTTTCTGTTGCAACCCTTGACTCCCCGGAGCTCGTGAAGAAGTACAACTTTCCGGCCGAAGTTTTTGCTCTGGGTCCTGGAATGGGCCTGTATGGCTACACGCGGGGCGCGGTGAAGTGGTTCAAAGCGAATATATCGAAATATGACGTGGTCTTCATTAACTGCATTTGGCAATACAACACGCTCGCAGCCTACGAGGCGCTTGCAGATACCAAAATCCCGTATGCCGTCTTTACGCATGGCATGCTGGATCCCTACTTCAAGCGCCGCTTTCCTTTGAAGCACATCAAGAAGACGATCTACTGGCACCTTTTCCTGCAGCGGATCCTCGCCAATGCGACTACGCTGCTTTTCACCTGCGAGGAAGAGAAGATCCTTGCCCGCCAATCCTTCCCCAGATACAAGGTCCGCGAGACGATCGTCCCTTATGGAACGTTTGGCCCTGATTGCGATACCGCTCAAGCGGTTGAGGAATTCTTTACCAAGTGGCCGCATCTTCGCGGGAAACGACTGGCTCTCTCCATGGGTCGGATTCATCCGAAGAAAGGAACCGACATTCTGATTGAGGCCTTCGCCCGATCGCTGGCCAAGGATCCAACGTGGCACCTGGTGATTGCCGGCCCCGATCAGATTGGAATGCAAGGGCAGTTGGAAGCTTTGGCGGACGGTCTGGGGCTTGCAGGAAAAATCACCTGGACGGGAATGCTGCGGGACAAAATGAAGTGGGGTGCGCTCTCCGCATCTGAAGTGTTTGTTCTTCCCTCGCATCAGGAGAATTTTGGAATTGTGGTTGCAGAAGCACTGGTCTGCAGCGTGCCCGTCATCCTCTCTGACAAGGTCAACATCTGGCGGGAAGTTGTCAATTATTGGGCCGGTTTGGTGTGTGAAGATACGATGGAAGGTACAAGAAACGCGTTACTCCGCTGGGCCGAGCTGTCTCAGGATGAAATTGGCGCACTCCGCCTCCGCAGCCGCAAATGCTTTGATGACCTATTCAATTACGATGTGACGGCGAAAAAAGCATTGGAGATCGTCGAGTTCCTCGCTCATCAATCGCGCCCCTGAAATGAACCGCGGCCCGGCTGAACACAGAGCAATCGCCCACCCCAGGTGTTACCGCACAGCGGACTAGGAAAAGATGTTCCAGAGAATCCTCAAGATGCTGGGTGCACTGGCAGCCAGCATCGGCGTGATGGTCATTACCCAGCTGCTGTTGCCGCCGGCTTTCCTGCATTCCTATGGCGTCAAAGAATACGGAGAATGGCTGGTTCTCTCCGGCACTTTGAGTTATCTATCCACACTGAATTTTGGGATCACGACTTACGCAAGCAATGAGCTCACCATCCTGCGCATGCGTGGCAACCTCGCGGGCTATAGAGAGCTACAGGGGAGCACGGCCGCTCTTCTGCTGGGGATGATCGGCGTCGGCCTCGCTGCCTGTTCCCTGGTTTTCGTTCTGCCGCTGGGAAAGCTTCTACACCTGACCACGCTGACACCGATGCAGGTCGCAGTCACGGCATTTTTCCTTGGGCTGCAGATGATGTTGAACATCCTGGCGGGATACTACAACACCCTGTTCATGGTAATTGAGGAGACGCACCGCGGCCTGATATGGATGAACACACGCACTCTTGGAGCATCGCTGGCCGGGGTTGCGCTTGCCATGATAAAAGTCGACATTCCCACCCTGGCACTGGGCCAGTTTGTAGTCGGTGTCGTTCTCGCCGCGATGTCGATCATTGACCTGAAGAGCCGAATGGGCGATCTACCGCTTTCGCTACGTGGCGCTACGTGGAAGACCGCCAAGGCTACACTTGCGCCGAGCGGAATGTTTGCGATGATCTTTGCGCAGCAGTTTCTTACTTTTCAGGCGCCGGTCGTCATGCTGCAATGGATTCTCGGTCCTGAAGTCGTGGTTCTGTTCAGTATCAGCCGCACGATCCTCTCTACAGCCCGTCAGGCCCTCAACAAGATTACAAGTGCCATCGCGCCTGAAATTACCTTCAGCTTTGCGAATCGGGACATGCCGAAGCTTCTCAAGATCTTTCACTTTTCAGAGAAGATTGTTTTTGCAGGAATCCCCATCGCAAACATGGGCGCCTATCTGTTTTCTCCCATCCTGCTGCAGATTTGGTTGCACAAGCCGAATCTGTTCAGCTCTTATACGTATGGCCTGATGGCTCTCATTTCGGGTGCCATGAGCATGCGCGAGCATAAGCAGTTCTTTCAGTTTTCAACGAACACACACCAGCGTCTCTCCATCATTGTGTTTTTTGGAAACCTGCTCATGATTGGCGCCAGTATTCCGTTCACCATGAAATTCGGTTTGGACGGCTTCATGACCGTGTGGCTGGTTTCTGAGCTGAGCCAGATGGTTCTGATTTATTTCGAAAATAAGAAGCTATTCGGCCATCACCCATCCATCAGCTTCGTTCCTGTGTTGAAACTTGCCGGCGTAATGGGCATCTCACTCCCGATCTGCGCCATGCTGATCGACTTCGCGCGCCAGCGGTCGCTCATGATGGTGGGAGCTGTCGCCGGGGCCGGCATGATCTTTCTGTGCGTTGAATGTTATTTTGTATTTGGTCTGCGGGATGTCATCGGTGAGTTGGTCCAGCGGGTGCGCAGAGGAAGCGCCCTGAACGAAATTTGAGTTGACCCAGGCGTTACTCCGTGCGATGCGCCGGGAATCCCGGCACAACCGCCGCCAGAGCCTCGCGGAGACCTTCAACATTCCTTTCGAAGGTGAAATTGCTGATGATGCGCCTGCTCTCCGCGCCCATCCTGGCTGGAAGTGAAGGATCGGCAAAGATCGTCTCCAGGCTCGCGGTGAGACTGTTCACATCGCCGGCCTTGACGACCAGGCCGTTGATGCCGGGATGCACAAGCTCTCGCTGGCAGCCGACCCGATCGGAGGCAATAATCGCTCGACCCGCAGCCATCGCCTCATTAACGGCAAGGCCCCAGGGTTCGTCGACGGATGCCAGAACGAATACGTCGCACAGATCGTAGAATCGGGGCAACTCCGACTGATTTTGGAAACCGAGGAATCGCACATCGCCCGGTGGCGCGCCGGCCGCCTTGCGCTCAACTTCCTCCTGCTCCTCGCCGGCTCCCACAATCAGCAAATAAGGAAGAGGCTTCAGCTTGCTGGAACGAGACAGATGCACAAAGGCATCGACCAGATCACCGCACCGCTTGCGTGGAATGAGCTTGGCCGCAAAAAGGATGATGGGCCGGCCTGGCTCCAGTCCGAGCGACTTCCGAAACTCTTCGCGTGTCCCCGAGGCGGTTTCGCACGCGCGTTGGAAATAGTCATTATCGACTGCGTAGGAAACGCGAAAAATCGGTAACTGCTCGCCAAAATAGTGGCGCCAGTAATCGGCATTTTCTTC
>CAWBSV010000007.1:0-40985 GCA_963791505.1 uncultured Acidobacteriaceae bacterium | reverse complement strand
GAAATTCTTGATACGCAGATGGTCAATCCAGAGCAACTGATGTTTGAAGTTGCCGAGACTACGCTGAATGAAAATCTGACCGTTGCCGTGGGCGTGCTCGATCGCATGGCGGCGCTGAATGTGCGCATCGCGGTGGACAACTTCGGAACCGTGCTGGCGCCGCTGAACTACCTTGTCGATCTGCCCGTGGATATGGTCAAGATGTCTCCCAGCTCTGACCAGTGCTGTGGCACGTTCCGATCGCTCGCAGGCGGTGGTGGCTGCGTTGTTGCGGCTGGACCAGGCGCTCGACGTGCAGGTGGTTGCGCAGGGCATCGAGAGGAACGATCAACTCGATGCGCTGTGCCGCATGGGGTGCGAGTTCGGGCAGGGCAACCTGCTCTCGTATGCGCTCGATCCGTCGCGCGCAACGGCTCTGGCGGCGCAGGGATACTGGGTCTTCGCAGCGGGTGCTTGAGCACCGTGGTCCGGTGTACGATGTGCTCATGACTCCCCCCAAGCCGGCTGATCCAAAAGCCAAGATCGCCCCGGGCGGCCGTCCCGCAAAGACGCCGAAAGAGCTCGTCATTGTTACCGGCATCTCGGGCGCGGGCAAGGCGTCGGCGTTGAAGGCCTTTGAAGATCTGGGCTATCACGCGGTCGACAATCTTCCCCTCGAAATGCTGTCTGAGTTCGCCAAGCTTGTGCGCAACTCCAACGAAGTAGATCGTGCCGCGATCGTGGTGGATGTTCGCGAGGGATCGACGCTCGATCGGCTGCCTGACATTCTGAAGAGCGTGCGCAAAATGATTGAGACGCACGTGGTGTTTCTCGACGCGCAGGATGCGGTGCTGGTGCGACGCTACTCGGAGACGCGTCGGCCGCATCCGTTGCGCCGCTCTGAGACTGTGTCGCGGTCCATCGTTGAGGAGCGGCAGCTTCTCGATCCCATCCGCAACGTGACGGACACGCTGATCGACACATCGGAATTTAATGTGCACGAGCTGCGTGCGCACATTGTTGACCGCTTCAGCCAGAAGGACAAGACGACGCAACTGCTGGTCTCGTGCCTGAGCTTCGGCTTCAAGAACGGCGTGCCGCTGGATGCGGATATGGTCTTCGATGTGCGGTTCCTTCCCAACCCGCATTTTGTTCCTGAATTCCGCAAACGCACGGGACGCGATCCCAAGGTTGCGGCGTACATTCGCGGGTTCAAACAGACCGAGGAGTTTCTCGATCGCGTAACGGACATGATGCTCTATCTGCTTCCGCATTACGTTGCGGAAGGGAAGAGCTACCTGACGATTGCATTCGGCTGTACGGGCGGACAGCACCGCAGCGTGATGATGGCCGAGGAGCTGCGCAAGCGGCTGAAGAAGGCTGGGTACATGGTGAAGACGGTCCACCGCGACATGCCGCGGAGCTAGGAAACAGAGAAACAGAGAACCAGAGAAACAGGGAAACGCTACCGGTTTCCAAATTCCCGTGAAACTGTGAACACCCCCTCTCTAAATTGTTGCCAGATAGATGCTTATGGATCGTTCACAGCTTTTAGGCGATTTTTCGGGATCCTTTTTCCTCTTCGAGCAACCTGTCGGATTTATGGGGATTCTGACACAAAAGCCTGTGCTAGCGTGCAAGGGGTGTCTGTATCCCGCTGAATTATCGTGGCTTGACAGGGTTGCACGGCAGCACAGGCTTTTTTGAGGATGCTTTTCGAGGCTCCTGGTTGGTGAACTTTCCCTTGGGGCCCGGCCTCTCGGAGAGCCCGTCCGAAGACGAGCGATAAGGTGTTGCGGATCACAGGGTGCCATTTCGCCTCATGTGTTTTCAGTCGGTTAAGAGGAAACAGGGGGATGGGGGGGCAAAACCCGGGAGCTGACCGGCGCATCCCCGACAGACAGGAACCGTGGACAGGAACGCCCGGCACTTCTTCGGCATGAATGCGGGCGCGGGGCTTAATTGCGGACTGATTTGAAGGACAGTCTCAGTGTGCGCTTTAGCGAGAAATAATATGCAAATCGAGGAGAAGATTTTTTCGTTTGGAATGAGCGGGTTGCAGATTATTTTTGCGGAGAGGGCTTGACAGATTTCGGACGGGTTCAGGAATGGAGGAGGTTCCCTCCACGTTTCTGTCCCTATCTTTCGCCAAATTGCAAGGTGTAAGGGGCGCTGGTTCGCGGCGGCTGAAGGTTGTTAAGTGATCCGACAGGAAGCGGATGACCGATCGATGGAGGAGGGCGAGAGGTCATTTTTTGTTCGGCATTGGAAGGATTCTTCGGGTAAACTTCAGGCCGGCCCGGGCCGGCGCCTCTTTGCCGTTCGTTCCTTTCAGGAGAATTCACCGATGTTTCCTCTCGTCAAGCGCACCGCACTCTTGCTTGCTCTCTCCGCTCCCGCCGCTCTGCACGCGGCTGATTACACCTACCAGCAAACGACGCAACTGACCGGCGGCTCGATGCTGAGTATGGTCAAATCCGTCGGATTTCTCAGCTCGCAGGCGCGTCATGCCGGTGATCCCGTCGTCTCGTCGATTTATCTGAAGGACAACCGGCTGGCCAATGTGTCGGCAGACTCGATTGAGATTATCGATCTCGACAAGGAGACGATCACGCACATCGATGTTCACGGAAAGACTTATACCGTGATGACATTCGATCAGATCAAGCAGCAAATCGCGAATGCGCGTGAGCAAATGGAGAAGCAGCAGCCCTCTCAGCCTGCCGCTGCTCAACCGGCCGCGGATCCCAACGTGAAGATGAGTTTCGATGTCAAGGTGCGCAAGACCGGCGCGCAAAAGGAGATTAGCGGCTTGCAGAGCAACGAAGCCATTCTCACTATGACCATGACGGCCACGACCACCGCTACCGACCAGCAACCGCAGCAATCGGGCGCCATGGCCATCACCAACGACATGTGGATGGTGCCGGCAATTCCCGGCTACGAGCATGTGCGGGAGTTTTATCGGCGCATGGGGGAGAAGATGGCCGATGCGAGCCAGGGGCTGGGCTACGACTTCAGCCGGATGCTGGCGCAGAATCCCGGGGCCAGCGTAGCTCTCGGGGACATGGCCAAGGAGATGCAGAAACTGGATGGCGTTCCGATCATGCAGGTGATGCGGATGGGCACCACGTTGAATGGCCAGCCGCTTCCGGCGGCATCGGAAGCGCCTCTGCCCCCGCCTCCCGCAGGACCAAGCGGCGGCGACGTGGCAAAGCAAGGGCTGTCTTCCGCTCTCTCCAGCCGGATTCCAGGTTTCGGCGGTTTCGGCAAAAAGAAACAACAGGATCCGCCGCCGGATCAGGGCCAGAATGGAGGGCAGGCGCAGCCGACGAGTTCCATCTTGATGGAGACACAGATCACCACGTCCAATTTCTCGACGGCGCCGGTCGACCCTTCCCACTTCGAGATTCCGGCGGGCTATAAGCAGGTGCAGCCCCGAGCGCTGCAACAATCGACAACGGCTCAATGAGGGAAGGCGTCGCATAGCCGGAGACTCGCTCGAGCACTTTTCAAAGCGGTTCGGCGCGGATGGTTGTGTATCCGAAGATTAATTGCAGTAATTGATTGCGGCGGCCGCCGAATTTTTTCCCCTTAGCGCGCGATCTCCTGGAGCCAGCGGTGAAGGGCGATTTGGAAATCTTCTTGCTCGTGCGTGGCGGGGATAAGCCAGACGACGGCTTTTGTTGAGGCGACGTGTTGCAGCGGGTCGCGGTCGAGGCCCCAGTTGCGATTTTGTGCGGTGGAGAGAATCCAGAGAGACGGGATGCGGAGGCTGGTTGCGGACGCATTGAGATCGTAGCGATCGCTGACCAGCGCGCGGGCGGGGACCATGCGGGCGCGCGGGTCGTTGAAGATTGCGCCGGCGGGATCGAGCAGAGGCTCTTCGAGAATTACGCCGGCCAACTCGGGATGAGCCGCGGCGACTTCGAGCGCAAGGTTTGCGCCGAGATTCTGTCCATCGATCACGATTGAATTGGCTGCTATGTGGCGCGTGCCGGTGAGGTAGGCGAGGGCCCAGTCCGCGTCTTCGCGCAGATGCGCTTCGCTGGGGTGCTCGAAGCGGCTCTGCCCGTAGCCGCGGTAATCGAATGCCAGCAGGTTCACGCCAGCATTGTGTCGTTGCGCGAGAGCATCGACGGTGTCGGAGAGGTTGCCGTTCTGGCCGTGGAGATAAAGCACGGTCATGCGGCTGAAGGGAGCGTTGACCGCGGCGGGGATCCACCAGCCCTTGAGGCGCGGCTCACCGGCGTCGGTGGTGGCGAAGGCGATGGGGTCGAAGGCGACGCCGACGGTGGCGGGGGTTTTGGTGATAGCGGAAGCCGGGTGGTAGAGAAGCTGCCAACTGCCCTGCCAGAAAAGAAGGCAAAGCACGCCCCAGGCGCAGAGAGCGGCGGCGAGAATGGCGACGACGGCGGCGGAGAGAAGCCAGCGCGCCGAGACGGTGGGCGGCGGCTCGGTGGGGTGACGGAGAGTCTCCCATGCATGCTCGAAGGCGGTAGGGTGCGGGGGCGGTGGGGCTTTCGGTTTTCTAGGATTCTTAGGCGGCATGGAAGGTCAAGCGGTCACGAGAAACGGGCCGCATATCCTATGCTAACTGCCACTCGGGGTGGGGCCGCCTGGCGCTTGGGTTCGTGGTCTCCCACCCATCCACGATAGGGCCGTGGATGGATGGGGCACTCGGCTGTGGGGGACTGTCAATCCCCGGTCTCAGAAGCGAGACCGGGGGCACCCGCAGAGTTTGGAGCTCAGGATGCTTTCGCGGGGACTTTTTTGCCTTCTTTGCGGGCTTCAGAGAGGCCGATTGCGATTGCCTGTTTGGGATTCGTGACTTTCTTGCCGCTACGCCCTGACTTGAGCTTGCCCTGCTTCATGGCCTTCATCTCGCGCTCGACGTCGGCGCTGGCGGAAGGGGAATATTTGCGTGCGCTTTTCTTTTTGGTGGCTGCCATCTTGAACCTCCTCGGGAGTCAGATGGTGTGTTCCTCGAGGCAAGTTGCTTGAAAGGCGGAGAAACAGAGAGGCAGAGAAACGGAGAGACGGAGAAACAGAGAAGCAGAGACTGATAAGAGGAACGTGAACGGGGACCGTTCACTGGCCCTGATTTCGCCGAGCTCTGTTTCTCTGTCTCGCTGTTTCTCTGTTTCAGTACTTGACGATGGCGGCGAAGGAGTCGGGCTTGAGGCTGGCGCCGCCGACGAGCGCGCCGTCGATCTCTTCCTGGCTCATGAGGCGCGGTGGCGTTGTCGGGCTTGACGCTGCCGCCGTAGAGAATGCGCATGGCTGCGGCAACCTGCTCGCCGAGAAGCTTCGCGACTTCAGCGCGAATGATGCGGTGCGCTTCGGCGGCCATTTCGGGCGTTGCGGTTTTGCCGGTGCCGATGGCCCAGACCGGCTCATAGGCGATGACGATGGGCGCGGCGGCCTCGGCGGTGATGCCGGCGAATGCACCGGCGATCTGGGTTTGCAGAACCTGCTCGGTCAGGCCGCCTTCGCGCTCGGCAAGCACTTCGCCGATGCAGACGATGGGGACGACGCCGTGCTTGAGCGCGGTGTGGAGCTTCTTGTTGACGATCTCGTCGGTCTCGGCGAAATACTGGCGGCGCTCGGAGTGGCCGATGAGGGTGTGCGTGCCGCCGACGGCCATCAGCTGGCCGACGGAGGTCTCGCCGGTGTAGGCGCCCTCTTCGGCGAAGTGGATGTTCTGCGCGCCGACGGCGACGTTGGAGCCGTTGGCGGCGGCGAATCGACCGTGGGCAGAAGGACGGGCGAGGGAAACAGGGCGATCTCGTCGCGGGTGTGGCCGGCGACGAGGGGCAAAAAGGCGTCAACAAAGGCCTTGGCTTCAGCGGGAGTCTTGTACATCTTCCAGTTGGCTGCAATCAGGCTTTCCGTGCCATTGTGGTTGGATCCTCAGGTCGATTTTAGGGTATTGATTTGGGAGCGCTGCGTGATGAATGGCACAGTGGACGGGGGACTAAGGGACTAAGGGACTAAGGGATTGAGGGGTTAGGGGGCTAGGGACTGAGGGACTAGCGGGACTTCGCAAGGAATGTGGAATCGCGTCAGTCTTTCGAGCCTGAGAGTTGAATCATGGCGGCGTCATTGGGGACTTCGCCGGCGAGGAACGCTTCGCGATGGTCAGGATCGCCGAGATCCATCTTGAAGTGCTGCCAGGTGCCGTCTTTGAGAACGGCCATGTTCCAGGCGCCGGAGACGCTGTCGGAAAACTGCCAGACGATGTGGAAGCCTTCTTCGTTGGTGAAGCCCTCGTTGTCGGCCTGGAGGATGGCGTCGCCGCGCTCCCAGAGGGCGGAGCGCAGGGCGTGCAGGGCGGCCGAACCTTCTTCAGTCTCCGCGCCCTGCAGATGTTGGAAGGCGTAGATCATTTTGACTTCGCCGAGGAACTCCTTGAGCCATGCGACGCCTGTCTCCGGCTTTGCGTCAGTCAGGTCCTCGAGGAAGTCGGCAATCTCATCCTGGCCTATGGAGCCATTGAAGACGGGGTTGCGCTCGAGGACGGCGATTTCGACCTGATCGTTGGTTGCGAGGAGAAGGGATTCCCATTCTTCTTCGACTCCTTCTTCGAGGGAGAGACGACAGTCTGGATGGTCGCCGCGCAGCAGATCGGCCAGTTCTTCAAAGAGGGGAAAGTCGTCGAGCTTGGACAGGACGCGGGTGTAGTAGGGCATTCCTTCTTCTCCAGGGCCCCAGACGCTGGCCCTCGCTTTTATCCTAAGGCGGGAAGGCGCAGGGCGCGTTCAGGCAAATCACCATTCAATCCTGATTTGGAACAAATCTGGCTGCTGGGGCGTAATCTTCGAGCATGCGACGTGGGTTGGCACTTCTGCTTTTTTTCGCTTTGACTCTTTTTGCAACCATTCAAAGCCGAGCCTCTGATCTGGCGCTGGTCGGCGCAAAGATCTATCGATCCCCATCGGAACCGGCGATTGAAAGCGGCACAATCGTTGTGAGGGACGGCCGTATCCTCGAGGTTGGACCGGCTGCGTCGGTCAAAGTGTCGCACGGCGCAACCGTGATCGATTGCAAGGGCTTGGTTGTTACTGCCGGGTTTTGGAACAGCCATGTGCACATTCTTTTGCCGGGGTTGCTGCATGCTGAAACGCGCTCCTCCGATGAGATCACGGCCCAGCTTCAGCAGATGCTCACGCGCTGGGGATTCACGACCGTCTTTGATATTGCATCGGTACTCAAGAACACCAATCTCATACGCAAGCGCATTGCAAGCGGCGAGGTGAATGGGCCGCGCATTCTCACCACCGGGGAGCCGTTCTGGATCAAAGGCGGCACGCCGGTTTATGTCAAAGATTTTCTACGGGAAAATCACGTCGATATTCCTGAAGTGGACTCGGCTCCGCAAGCCGTCGAGCGGGTCAGGCAGCAGGTGAACGACGGTGCGGATGGGGTGAAGATTTTTGTCAATTCGGTTGAAAGCAACGAGATCCTGACCATGCCGCTCGACTTGGCGAAGGCGATTGCCGCCGAGGGGCATCAGGAAGGCAAGCCCGTGTTTGCGCACGTTTCCAATGACAAAGGGATCGAAGTGGCCCTTGAGAGCGGGGTCGATATTCTGGCCCACACCACACCGGCGGATGATGCCTGGAGTGAAGCTTTCGCGCGGCGCATGGTGTCGGCCCACATGGCTCTCACTCCTACGCTGACTCTGTGGGAAGTTGAATTCCGCGGTACATCCCCTGAGGAACTCGAAAAGGGAATGAACAAAGCGGCGGGCCAGTTGGGCGTTTTTTTTCGAGCCGGAGGACAGGTGCTCTTCGGCACCGATGTTGGATACATTCAGAAGTTCGACACTTCTGAAGAGTTCAAGTGGATGTCTCGCGCCGGAATGAGTTTCCCGGATATTCTTGCTTCGCTCACCGTCAACCCGGCGCAACGCTTTGGCTACGCAACTCACAGCGGCCGCATCGCGAAGGGATTCGATGCTGATCTTGTGGTGTTGAATGCTGACCCGGCGCAGAACATTCAGTCATTTTCTGATGTTCGCTACACGATTCGGAGCGGGAAGTTGATCTACACGGCCAAATGAGAGAGTCGATCGCGGCTACCGGTGCGCAGGCTTGCGATGCTTGCGCACTGCTTTGCGAACCGGCGGCGGCGACTCGGGCGGCAGGGGAGGCAGGCCGGCGAGCGTCAGCAGGGCGTTGTTTGCTCCCTTGAAGAGATTGAAGTGCGTGTCGATGGGGCCATCGGTCGCAGCGAGAAAGATCGCCGTGTGGCGCGCCTGGCTGATGGCGATGTAAGTGGTGTAGCCCGCGCCGCCACCAGTTTTCTCGACGATCGTGGAAGGATTGTCGGCGGGTAGAAGACGCAGCCAGCCCAGGCCGATGCTGGTTGGGACGCCGGCGTGATCGAGGCCCTTCTCTCCCTTGAGACTGGCAACCAGCAATTGATCGGCTTGAGCTTGCGGGTCCTGCACGGGGATTGCGGGGGCTCCTGTGCGCAGCAGGTATTTGAGCATGATCTCCATGTCGGCAGCGGTGGCGTAGAGGCCGGAGCTGCCGGCTGTCTGTTCTGTCGACGTACAGGCGCCTTCGTCGTTCGCGCTCTTCAGCAGGCGGTCGCATTGCGCCGCACTGGGATAGAGCGTGGTCTGGTACATCTTGAGCGGGGCGAGCGTGCGTTCGTACAGGAGCGTGGCCAGAGGCTTGTGCCCTGCTGCCTGCAGCGCGTCGCCCAACAGGTCATACGCGATGTTGGAATAGAGGGCCGCAGTGCCAGGCGTAAATTGAAGGCGTTGGTTGGGGAGCCAGCGCCAACGGGTGCCGTAGTCGGGAAAGGTAAAGTGCGCGGTGCCGCGAGGGCCGTTGCCCAGTTCGCGGGGAAGGCCGGAGGTGTGGGTGGCGAGTTCTTCAAGCGTTATGGGCGCGACGGGCCCAGACACGCCGCGGCCGGCAACGATGCGGGTCGGGACGACGGTGTGCGGAGGGGCGTAGCGCTGCAGCGGGTCGTCGAGCTGGACAATTTTGTCCGCAGCGAGTTTTACGAGCAGGTCGGTGGTGAAGATCTTGGTGAGGGAGCAGAGCCGGACGATGGATTGATCGGTTGGGACAAGGTGCGCGTTGGGCGCCGTCTCACCGTAGCCGCGGAAGAAGACCTGGTTGCCACGGACAACAACGAAGACCATCCCCGTGGAGCCTGAACGCGCGAAGAGGTCGGCGCCAATGGGGCCGGCGATCTGGAGATCGGGCGGGGACGACGGGGGCGTCGTCTGAGCGGCCGCTGCAGCGAGGTTCAGGATGAAAAGAAGACTATAAAAGATCCGCAAGAGTTCAGATTAGCGGATGCGGTTGAGGAGGCGCACTTTCTTGCGCCGTTGACGGACCCTGATCGCTGACCACCGCTATGGTTGGGACTTCCGCAGCAAAATTCCCAGCGCGAGAAACACGATCCCCGCGCCGAGGAGCACGAGAGACGATGGCTCTGGAGTGAGGATCAACTCTCCGACGCCATCGAAGCCGGGAAAGGTGTTTTCACTGAGGCCGTAGTCATTGGTGCCCGCGCCGGTGAAGACGGTTGCGAAGTAGTCGGAATACACCTGCACGGCGTTGTGATTTGCCGGAGCATCGGCGAGGGCAAAGTTGAGGCCGAATCCATCGATAAAGGGGGTGAGGCCTGTGGCTCCGGGGGTTAGGAAATTGTCTCCGTAGCCGGGCGTGGTGACGAGGGCGCCGTCTCCGGAAAAGAATGCCGGTGGCGTGAGGCTCGCCGAGGTGATGGCGATGGTTCCGCTGACAAGGTCGAAGGAGCCTGGAGTTGGCCCGGGTGTGTTGCTGGTGACGAGCGTGATGACTGCATTGAAGCTGCCATTGGCGGCGACGAAGTCGAAGGTATAGGAGTCGGCGCGTGCGGCGGTGGAAGCCGCGAGAATGAGGCCGACTGCAATCAGGCGAAGAATGTTCTTCATGATGCCTCCCGAGGTGAGGCCGCACGCGCTTGTCTCTTAGCGCGGAAGCATGCCCGGTTTCAGGGGAGGGAAGGGAGTGGGGATCCAGAACGAGTGATGGTTGGCCAGGCGGAGCTGGGAGGAACAGCTTTCACCGCGGCGACGTGCAAATGTGTACGCAGAGAAATGTACGGGAGCCCGTCAGGCAACCGCTCAGCCGATTGCCTCTTGATTGACGGAAGAATAGCACTGAATGGAACAGGCTGCAATTGGGGAATAATCTGTTGGCTGGGCGACGCATCGAAGGCCTTCTGAGCCAATCGTGCCGGTAGGGCGTCTGGTCGAAAAGAATTGTCCTAATGTCCCTCGGCAACGTTACCAATCATGGGAAGGACACCATTTCCGCCAACGACGCCGGGCAGCTTTCCATCCCATTTTTGAATGGCCTGTTGTTGGATCAATTGGGGCGTGAGCGTTTGCTGGATCAGTTTCTGTGCCTCCGCCTGCCCCTGCGCCTGCGCGATCTGGCGCTCGGCTTCCACCTTGGCCTGCTGCAATTCATATTCGGACTGTTGAGCGCGTTGCTGGGCCACCTGCTTCTGTTCAATAGCGGTCGCGTAATCGGAAGAGAATTTGAAGTCGGTGATGCTGATGCCGGAGACGTCAACATTGACGTGGTACGGCTTGAGGTTGGTGCGGATGAGGTCTTCGATCTGGGTGCGGACGGTGTCGCGCTTGGTGACCAGCTCTTCGGCGTTGAAGTGAGCCACGACGGCCTTGACCGCGTTGGAGACGACGGGCTGAAAGATGCGTTCATTCAGCGCCGACTCCAGGCCGATGTTCTGGAAGATCCACGAGGCGGAGCTCTCGTCGACGTTCCAGTTAGTGGCCACGGTGGTTCTGACCTGCTGAAGATCCAGGCTGGCAGCGTCCTCAGCCTGCTCGTTTTTTTGCACCTGAATGTTCATTTTGATGACGTCCTGCACAAAGGGCAGCTTCGTATGCAGGCCGGGCAGGAGCACGCTCTGGCTGGCAGCCCCAAAGGTGGTGAGCACGCCGCAGTATCCCGATGGGATGGTGAAGAACGTACCGAACAGCAGCATGAGAATGAGGATTGCCGCAAAGCCGATCAGAGCGTATCGTCCGGCGTGGCGAGGCAAATTGGAGAGGTCTTCGTTATTGCGCAGGATGGTGGTCAAGGCACGATCCCCTTTTGGAATGAACTTTGGCTGAGACGAGAAAGGATACACTACCGCATGGAAAAAATCGCATCCAGCAGATTTACCGGATGCGATTTTTCGAATGCGGTTGACCGATCCTTTTGAGTGCTACTTGTTGGTGAGCGCTTCGACGCCGGGGAGCTTTTGAGGAATTCGAGGCTGGCGCTGCCGCCGACACAGGTGAGAATCAGGCGGCTGGTTCTCTGGAGGTTGTGTCTGCATCCGGCGCGGCGACTCTCCCGGGCTCAGAAAGAGAGGCCTGCAATTCGGCTGGAAGTGCGGAGAATGGGACGGCTCTGGCCAAATCCTCTTCGGTCAGTTCGCGGACTTCACCGTGATGATTCGTTAATGGCTTTGGATTTGCCATACTTGCGTGCCTCCCTGCCATTCGCCTTACGAAAGCTTATGATTCGGATCCCCTGTGCCGTTGGAGAAAACACAGGATGTGTAGCCCGCTCTTCAAGTATCCCACGGCTACCAACCGATTTTCGCCTTTGCGCACTTCGCTGAAATAATAGGCGGAACCGAAATCAAATCCAACAGCTTCGTCAAAGCCAAGCCCGCGCTCACGTAGATTGCGTTCGCTCTTGCGTGGGTCGTACGAAATCTCCACATCAGCAATTTTAGCGGGAAAAGAGGCCCATCCATCGGCCCTTCTCTTCGAGGCTTTGTTACCAACGACGCAAGGGGCTCGCTGCGAATAACAGGAAACCGGAAGCGATATCGACAACGGATTCGCTCCGGGATCTGATTACTTGTCCGTGAGCGCTTCGACGCCGGGGAGCTTTTTGCCTTCGAGGAATTCGAGGCTGGCGCCGCCGCCCGTCGAGATGTGCGTGATCTGGTCGGCAACGCCGGCCTGGTTGATGGCGCTCACCGAGTCGCCGCCGCCGATGATGGAGATGGCTCCCTTGTTGGCGGCAACGGCTTTGGCGATGGCGTTGGTGCCGATGGCGAAGCGGGGAAACTCGAAGACGCCGGCGGGGCCGTTCCACACGATGGTCTTGGCGCCTTTGACGACCTTCTCGATGGCCAGAATTGACTTGGGGCCGATGTCGAGGCCTTGCCAGTCGGCGGGGAAGTTGACCGAGGTGTCCCACGGCTGGGTCTTGGCGTCGGGCGCGAAGCTGTCGGCGAGGATGTTGTCGACGGGGAGCAGAAGTTCGACGCCCTTGGCCTTCGCCTTGTCGAGGGCGGCTTTGGCCATGTCGATTTTGTCCTCTTCAACGAGCGACTTGCCGGTGGTGACGCCGAGCGCGCGCTGGAAGGTGTAGGCCATGCCGCCGACGATCACCAGCGTGTCGACCTTGTCGAGCAGGTTGTCGATGACGTCGATTTTGCCGCTGATCTTGGAGCCGCCGATGATGGCGACGAAAGGCTTCTCGGGCGCTTCAAGAGCTTTGCCGAGATAAGTAATTTCCTTCTCCATCAGCAGGCCTGCGACGGCGGGCTTGAGAAAATGCGTGATGCCTTCCGTGGAGGCGTGGGCGCGATGGGCGGAGCCGAAGGCGTCGTTGACGTAGACCTCGGCGAGCGAGGCGAGGGCCTTGGAGAAGGCGGGGTCGTTGGCTTCTTCTTCGGCGTGGTAGCGGAGGTTTTCGAGAAGCAGAACCTGGCCGGATTCGAGCTGGCGCGCCATTTCGCTGGCGATTTCGCCGACGCAGTCAGGCGCGAAGGCGACGTTGATGTTGTAGTTGTTTTCCTTCTTGTCGAGAAGCTCGCGCAGGCGGTCGACGACCGGGCGGAGCGAATATTTGGGATTCGGCTTGCCCTTGGGGCGGCCGAGGTGCGAGGCCAGGATCACCTTGGCGTGATGCTTGAGCGCGTACTCGATGGTGGGCAGAGTGGCGACGATGCGCGTGTCGTCGGTGATCTCCTGGCCGTCTTCGGTGAGGGGCACGTTGAAGTCGACGCGGATGAAGACGCGCTTGTTCTTGAGGTCGATGTCGCGGATGGAGAGCTTTGCCATTGGAAAAAACCTTTCTAGGGACTAAGGGACTAAGGGACTGAGGAACCCGGGACTGAGGGGTTCGGGATCACGGCGTCCATTTCGATTTCGACGCGCCAGGCGGGGTTGAGCAGGGCGGCGACGACACCATGGTGGCGGCGGGCCGGATCGCGCCGAAGAACTCGCCGTGGACGCGGCCGACGGCTTCCCAGTCTTCGGCGTGGGCGAGAAACATGCGGGTGCGGACGACGTGCTCGAACTTGGCGCCGGCTTTGGCGAGGGTTTCTTCGGCAATGGCGAAGATGCGGCGGGTCTGGCCGGCCGCGTCTTCATCGTCGGCGCCGACGGGGCCAGTGCCGGCGAGATGAACGACGTTTCCCACGCGGACCGCGCGGGAGAAGCCGATGATGGGCTCGTAGGGAGAGGTGCCGGGAATGTTTTGCCGCATGGAGACCCTGAGGTGAATTCAGATAAGTTCACAGTTCTCAGTTCGCAGGCGAGCATGCCTGGGAACCTGCAACTAAGAACTGTGAACTAAGAACTACGAACTGCCCTTACAGTCCCTTTTTCACGAGGAAGCCGATCAAATCGACGACGCGGTTGGAGTAGCCCCACTCGTTGTCGTACCAGCTCAGGACCTTGACGCTGTTGCCGATGACCTTGGTGAGCGGCGCGTCGACGATGGAGGAGAGCGGTTGCCCTTGAAGTCGGAGCTGACCAGCTCATTCTCGTCGTAACCGAGGATGCCCTTCAGTTCGCCTTCGCTAGCTGCTTTGAGAGCCGCGTTGACCGACTTGACGTCTGTTGTCTTCTCGCTGATGAAGGTCAGGTCGACGATGGAGACGTTGGGGGTGGGCACGCGGAGGGAGAAGCCGTCGAGCTTGCCGGCGGTTTCAGGGATGACCAGCTTGAGGGCCTTGGCGGCGCCGGTGGAGCTGGGAATCATGCTCAGGGCGGCGGCGCGGGCGCGGCGCAGATCCTTGTGCGGGAAGTCCAGAATGACCTGATCGTTGGTATAGCTATGGATCGTTGTCATGATGCCCGAGACGATGCCGAACTCCTTGAGGAGCACCTTGACGATGGGCGCGAGGCAGTTGGTGGTGCAGCTCGCGTTGGAGATGACGTTGTCCTTGGCGGGGTCGTACTTGCCTTCGTTGACGCCGAGCACGATGGTGATGTCTTCGTTGGTGGCGGGAGCGGAGATGATGACCTTTTTCACGGTCGGGCCGAGGTGGGCTTTGGCCTTGGTGGCATCGGTAAAGTGGCCCGTCGACTCAATGACGATCTGCGCGCCTACATCGGCCCAGGGTAGCTTGGCGGGGTCGCGCTCGGCCCAGACCTTGATCTTTTTGCCATCGACGGCGACGAAATCCTCACCCGAAGTGACCTCGTTTTTCAGGTTGCCCAGGACCGAGTCGTACTTGAGCAGGTGGGCCAGGGTGGCCGGGCTGGTCAAGTCGTTGACGGCGACGAAATCGATTTCGGGATTGCCGAGGGCGGCGCGCAAAACGTTGCGGCCAATGCGGCCGAAGCCGTTGATACCAACCTTAACTGCCATGTGCGTTCTTCTCCTTGTTCATGGGTGGGGCTGTGGTTGAAGTCGTCAAAATGCGGGTCTGGATGGTGCTTTCTGTAGGCGCTGCCGGCAATTCCACCAAACCCATGATCGTAACACTCTGGATGGGGGCGCCGTTGTGAAAACTGGACTCATTTGCTTGCGAGCGACGAAATCCCGTCTTGGCAAGTGTGCCGGTTCGGGTACGGGATCGGCTGTGACGGATGGCACTCTGATTGCGGTGGCGGCGGCAAGTATGGTATTCGGGTAGGAATATGCAAGGGTTAAAGGCTGTATGAGACGACGTTCAAGACGCGCACCGAACACTTCGGAATCCACTGGCAAAATCGGGCAGGAAATTCCTTCGAATCAACCGGCTCCGCTGGTTCCTTTTTATCCCGACGAAGCGCCGGCACGGCAGGCTGCTCCGGCGGCGGCGCAGGAGACTCCGCGTCAGCCGCGTCCCGATCGTCAGGCACGGCAGGATCGGCCACCCAAGCAGGCCTGGCCGCAATCCTTGCCGGACGCGCCCGGGGCTGGCCGCTATGAGCTGGAGACGCAGCCCGAGACACCGTCCGTTCCTCCGCCGGAGCCAACCGCGGCCGGCCGCTCGCCGCAGGCTCCCAAGGGCTACGTGGTGCTGGCTATCGGCATGCCTGGGTCGGGCAAGACCACCTGGTTTCGCCGCCGCGGGGTGACGCCGTTGTCGAGCGATCTGCTGCGAAACATTTTGTTCGACGATGTGGAGGAGCAGCGCTACCAGGGGCTGGTCTTCTCGACGCTGCGTTCACTGCTGCGGGCGCGGTTGATTGCGCGGATGCCGTGGAATTATGTGGACGCGACGAATCTTTCAATCCATGAACGGCGGCAATGGATCAAGATGGCGAAGAGCTTTGGCTACGAGGTGCAGGCGGTTTTCTTTGATGTTCCGCTTGAGGTTTGCCTGGCAAGAAATGCGCAGCGGGAGCGCTCGGTGAGCGAGGACGTGATGCGGAAGATGGCCGAGAAGTTGAAGCCGCCGGTGTTTGAAGAGGGGTTTGAGAAGATTACGGTGGTTCGGGTGAAGAGCGCTGGGTAATTCTTGGTCGGTGGCGGGAGCGCAATTCTGCTGGCATCAAGCGGGCTTTTGCTGGAGACAACTCCGCCGACTCCAATTCTTTCATTCCAAGACCGCGCGAATATCGAGGACCCTCTTAATGAGTACTCCCGCCACCACTCCCTACGTTGAACCCTGGCTGCGCGGCACGTATGCGGACGTTCCCGCCGCCGGCCGCGCTGTGCTGCATGCGCTTGACCTGGCGCTGGACGACCTGACCAAGTGGACCGCGGACCTGAAGGATGAGCAGATCCATGCGCAGCCACTGGGGATCACGTCCATTGCCTTTCATCTGCGCCACATTGCTCGCTCGACGGATCGCATCCTCAGCTACGCGGAAGGGAAGCAGCTTTCGGACGAGCAACTGGCTGCGCTCAGGAGCGAGAAGCTCGGCGATGAAACGCTGGCCATGCTGCTGGCCGACGTCGAGATTGCGTTCACCGATGCGGCTGCGCGCGTACGCGTGCTGGCGACGGCGGACCTGAACACCTTTCGCGGCGTGGGGCGCAAGCAGCTTCCTACTTCGATCGGCGGGGCGATGATTCATGTGGCGGACCACACGCAGCGGCATGTCGGCCAGGTGGTGACCACGGCCAAGGTGCTCAAGGCACTGCGGGGCTGAGGAAGGGTCCGAGGCGCGGCTGACCCCATCTGGGGGATTGACATAAATCCTATTTTGCCTAAGGCTTAGAGCTAAAGCAAACGCAGATTCTTCGACTCACCACCCCCAAACTGGAGAACGTTTGGGGCCCCGTTCGCTCAGAATGACACCTCGAGATTTTGGGATATCCCCCATGCGTCGTTTATTGCGTAATCCGGTGTTCCTGCTCGCGTTTGCCGCGGGGTTGATCGCGTTTGCGGCGCAGTCGGGCGATACGGGCACCTCAGACACCGCGCATCGCCTGCAGACGGCTCACTCCTGGTGGACCTCGACGCCACCCGTCTATCCCAACGAGTATCCAGAATTCGGCGTGCACGGGCGCAACGGAAGCATCCAGAGCTGGTTCGGGATCGGGCAGTCTCTTTTGTTGCTTCCTGCCGATGTGGTGGGCACGTACCTTGAGGAACTGCCGGCGTTCGCCAACTACAACGGCAACGACCCTGGGGTGCGGACGATTTTTGTCAGCTACACGGTGAGCATGTTTCTGAACATCATGACGGCGTTGGTTTGCTTCCGGTTTCTGCGCCATCTGAATTTCGGGACGAAGTATTCCATCGCCGGGACGCTTGCGTTGCTGTTGATGACGACGCACCTGCATTACACACAGAACCTGCAGGAGAACAATTACATTTTTCTGCTGACGCTGACGGGGTTGCTGTATCAGTTGAAGTGGCTGCGCACAGGGAAAACGCGGGCGCTGCTGATCGGCTCGGCGGCCTTCGGGTTGAACCTGCTGACGCGGATCACCACGGGGATGGACCTGCTGGCGGGCGGGCTCTTCATCCTGCTGGTGCTGTGGTTTGAGAATGTGGGGCGCGCGGAGTTCAAGCGCCGCTGCCGCCAATACATTGCCGGCGCGTTGCCGGTGTATCTGTTTTTTTTCCTGCTCGACCGTCTCTATCAGTTCTATCGTTTTGGCTCGTTCACCAACACCTACATCGGTCTGGTGACTGCGGAGACGAAGGCGCGGGTGCCGGGGTTGCCGGCGAGTTATCCATGGACCACGCCGTTTGAGACGGGTTTTTTTGGAGCCCTGTTCTCGCCCGAGAAATCGATCTTTCTTTTCGATCCGCTCTTGATCCTGATGCTCACCCTGGCGCTGGTGGCGTGGCCGCGATTCAGCGCCACGGTCAAGGCTTACACGGTGACCATGGCGCTGCTGCTGCTTGGCTATCTGAGCTTTTACGCGCGCTATTTTGCGTGGGCGGGCGACGATGCGTGGGGCGATCGGTATGTGTCGACCACGGTGGAACTGGCGGCTTTGCTGGCGGTGCCGTTGCTGCTTCGCTTTCACAGGCAGATGCGGCATTGGACCTGGGGCTTGGGGCTGACGCTGATGGGCGCGAGCCTGCTGGTGCAGATGGCTTCGCTCGCGTTCTGGATGCCACTCGAGCTCTACCAGATGGAGACGTTAGGGCATCCGACGTTCGTGATCGGATTGCGCTTTGAAAACATTGTGGCCTTCGCGCTGGGCAAGATGGGGGCGTGGGGGCTGGTCAACAAGCCGATGACGCAGGATGCATGGGATTATGTGCACATCACTAGCTGGAATTTTCTGCCGTTCCAACTGGTGCGGGCTGGCGAAGCGCCCGCCTGGGTGGTGAATCTTGCCCTCGCCTTGTGGGATGCGAGCCTGTTTCTTCTGGTAGGCGTGCTTTGGCGGTTGCGCAAGGTGCTGAAACGGCTGATTTACAGCGGGTCGCGGGAGATTCGGCCGGAAGTGATGACGTAACGAGGTCGCCAGATTCTCTACCGCGGCTTCTGCACGAATTGGATGTCATCAACGATCAACACGAGGCCTCGGTCCGCATTGGGATGCAGTCTACCCGTGATCGTTACCGCGTCGGACTTCCGCGCTTCGCCAAGAAGTCCCTGAAACGAGTGTTTCGAGTTGAATTCGGCGGAGTATTGCAGTCCAAGCGTTGCTTTGTATCCGCTGTCAAAAATCATCGAACCTTCCTTGCCGCACCAGAAATGACCTGACACAAGGATCCGATTAGAGCCTATGCGAGCTGCGTCCTGTTTTGCGGCTGCGACGGTGTAGATATGAGAATCGAGTTGAGCGATCAGCGTCGGACCGAGGGTCGAAAAGCAGAACAACGAGAGGGCAATCAGTGCTCGCTTGGGCAAACTTCGATGGATCATGGCGCATCCAGGATACTCCTGGCCCGGGAGACCGTACGAAACGCAACCGCAGATCCTTCGACTCACCACCCCCAAACTGAACTACGTTTGGGGCCCCTTTCGCTCAGGATGACAGCGCTTCTTGTATGTTTGCATCACGAATGAACAACTCAGATCGCTAGAGCGACGACTCGAGGATGTGGCCCATCTTTTCGTGCTTCGTTTTCAGGTAGGCGGCGAAGGTGTCCTGCGGCTCGACTTCGGCGGAGATGCGCTCGACGACCTTGATGCCGGCGGCTTCGAGGGCGGCTACTTTGTCTGGATTATTCGTGATCAGGCGGACGCTTGATACGCCGAGGAGCTTGAGCACTTCGGCGGGCATCTCGTAGGCGCGGCAGTCGGCGGCAAAGCCGAGCTCTACGTTGGCTTCGACTGTATCCATGCCGGCGTCCTGCAGTTCATAGGCTTTGAGTTTGGCCATCAGCCCGATGCCGCGGCCTTCCTGCTGCTCGTAGAGAAGAATGCCCGCGCCCTCTTTGGCGATGGTGCTGAGAGCGAGCTCGAGTTGCAGGCGGCAATCGCAGCGCAGGGATCCAAAAACATCTCCAGTCAGGCACTGGGAGTGGATGCGCATGACGGGGGGCGCCGCGTGTATGTCGCCCATGACGAGAGCGACCAGGCCTTCGATCTCCGCTGGCTCGCAGCCGGGCTGGGCGGGTGCGGGTGTGCCTTCAAAGCCAAGGATGCGGAAGGCTCCCCAGCGCGTGGGGAAATCGGCTTCGGCGACCTTTTTTACGCTTACGAATGCCATGGTTTCATTCTACTTGGTAAGGAATGCCAGGCTGCGACGGATGTCACACGATGCAGCGGCGTGAGGGATTTAAGAACCCTAGGGTGGGGGCCCGATTCCGCGAGTCAGCGCCGCTTTGCGGGTTAGCGAGTCAGCAAGTCAGCGTTCAACGCAGAGAACTTCGGGCCCAATGCTGGGCATGGATGGGTCGCTCGGGCAGGATACAGTGGGGTGACGGAGAGCTGGGACCACGAAGCAATGACCGACAAGCTGATTCTCATTACGCTGCTGGTGAAGCTGGGAGTGGTCGCTTCGGTGGCCAGCATCCTGGCGCGCGCCGGCAGCTTCAGGCGGCTGTTTTTTGCCGAGCGAGCGCAGTCCGCGGCAGACGCTGGCACTGCTGGCGTTCTTTCTGGTGCCGCTCACGCTGGGAGTGTGGGTGCGGCTGGCGGTGCCCAACTTTCTGGCCGCGGACATTTCGTTTGAGACGGTGATTCTGCTGGGGCTGCTGATTGGGGCCGGGTTGGGCGATGCTGGGCGGCATTGTGCTGTCTGCGCCGGCCGTCTATCACCACGAGTACCTGGCGCTGCCGTTCAATGCGGCGCTGGGGCTGGCGGCGGGTTTCCTTGGGCAGTTCGTCGAGCGCGAAGGAAGATCTGGTCGTTCACGCCCTTCATCGACTTGAGCCTCTATCGCTGGGTGCGGCGCAACCTGCGCCAGCCGCGCATCGATCGGCAGATTCTGCTGCTGGTTCTCATTGCGGTGATGGAGATCGATGCGCGACTGGCTGGCGCGCGATGTTTCCGCACCGGCTGTTTGCGCTGCTGGCCAGCCATGGTGGATCCAGGTGCTGGTGTGGATCAGCGCGCCGATCGTTGTGGGCATCGCGATGAAGGTGTGGAACGCGCTGCGCATCGAGATGAGGCTCGAAGAGCAGAAGCGGCTGCTGCTCGAAGCGCGGCTCGATGCGCTGCAGCGGCAGATCAATCCGCACTTTCTGTTCAATACGCTGAACTCGATTGCGTCGCTGGTGCGGATGAAGCCGGAGATGGCGCGCGAGATGACGGTGAAGCTGGCCAATATTCTGCGCGCGCTGCTGAAGGATCACGACACGTATGTGCCGCTGAGCGAAGAGCTGAAGTTTACCGACGATTATCTCGATATTGAAGTGGTGCGGTTTGGGGCGGACAAGCTGCGGGTGGAGAAAGAGATCGATCCGGCGAACGCTGGATGTGCTGGTGCCGAGCATCCTGCTGCAGCCGCTGATTGAGAACAGCATCAAGCATGGGCTGGAGCCGCGCATCCACGGAGGCACGGTCACGCTGCGCAGCCGGCTAGAAGGCGATCGCGTGCTGATTGAAGTGGCCGATGACGGCGTGGGCATGGGGAATAAGGCCGGCGTCGATGCTGCGGCGGACGGGCGCGGGGATTGGGATGAAGAACGTGCAGGAGCGGCTTGAGGTGCTGTACGGCGACCAGGCGCGGTTTAAGGTGGTGAGCAATCCGGGGCGGGGGACGCTGGTGTCGATTGAGATTCCGGCGAATTTGTAGTCGGGGGCGAAGGCGAAACTTCACGGGAGCGGCCGTAGATCCATTGTGGGTGCCACTAAATGCGTAGACTTACCCGAGCGTTGTTGATCGTGAACTTCGTGCTGCTTATTTTGCTGATTAGTCTCGGTAGTAGTCACGAGCTATATTTGGCAGAGCGAAGATTAGGGATAGCCCATGTCATTACCTACTCATTGAATGTCTGGTTTATTGCTGCGACCTTATTGTCGGTGGCTCTCTTTATTTGGATGGTGGTTTCTTTATCAAAAGGGTGGCGAAAGCAAGGACCGACGGCGTTCGATTGGGCGCTCTTAATAGGATGGTTTCTTGCTGTTGCGATTTGTTGCTTATACGCCTTCATGACGGGTTTGGCAGGATGAAGTGGGGCTGCGCAAGAACCTTGTTACAAAACTCGTGTCCAACTGACGTCTCTGAATTTTGAATGAGCACGAAAGACGACCGCAGATTCTTCGACTCACCACCCCCAAACTGAAGTACGTTTGGGGCCCCGTTCGCTCAGAACGACAGCGGTTGTCGCTATGAATTTTGGAGATACGACACGAGCATGCTTCGACGGGTCAACGGCGCGCGTCGAGGGCAAGGCGAAGAGCGGTTCCCATGGCTATGACCAAGGCCATAGCGCCCAATGCAATTCCGACGATTGCGGCGAGATTCGATGGCCCGCAGAAGAAATTTGGGACCAGATAGAGCGGGATGAGCGCAGCGAAGGCGAACCCAACTGTCAGTGATGCTTTGTTCACGAACCGAAAGGGACGGGGGGTCGCAAGGATCAATCGGAAGCAAAGCCACGTCAAGGAATATCCAAACATGCCAAGGATTGCACATCCACCACCCACAATGGCTATGTATCGCAGCACATCGGTGAGAGTGGCCGCCTGTCCCTGATTCAACGCCTGAGGGAAGAAAAGATCAGTCATTGAAAGCTAAGATCCTCCTCTGATCCGAGAGGATACCTCAGCCGGCTAGTTGCGCGCGTCGAGGGCGAGGACGGCGTAGCTGGTGGCGGCGTCGCTCATGAACTTGCCGACGTCGGTCTGCAGGTCGCGGTTCTTGTTGAGCGACCAGGCTGGCCATGCGCCGGTGGTCTTGTCCTGATTGGCGATGAGCCAGGCGAGGCCGTTTGCGACGTGGGGATCGGGCTGCGCCGGCGGCGATGTCTCTTCGAGGATCAGGACGGTCAGGCCGGTGGCGTAGCCGTCGGGGCGCGTCTCGAGCGGGGTGCTGTCGCGGCGCTGCCAGGTGCCGAGGTCGGTGAGGCTCCAGCCGCCGTCGGGGCGCTGGCGTGCGTCGAGGTCCGCGATTAACTTTTGCTTTTGTGTTGCTGTAAGGACGGAAGGGAACCAGGCCGTGGCCCAGTACGCGACTTCTTTGTTGAGCAACGGCTGCGCCTCGTAGTGGCTGCTGAGGTAGCTGGTGAGGAGGGCGAGGCTCGGCGGCAATCTTCGGATCGTCGCGGTAGTCGTCAGGCGCCTTACCGATGGCGACGGCGAGCAGAGCAGCCCAGTGATATTGCGATTCGGGCGACTCCCAGGGCGTGTAGCTGAAGTTCTGCCAGACCCACGCGCCGGCGTCGGGACCGGTCTTGGATTGCAAGGCCCAGGCGTGATCGAAGGCGAGGCGGGTGGTGTCGCTCAAGTGTCCCTTGCGCGCGTCGTAGTTGGAGAGGATGACGGCGTTGAGCACCGACTCGGCGTTGCGCGACTCGATCTCTTTGCCGGCGCCGTATTTTTCATCGAGATAGAAGGGCTGCACGTCTTTCCAAATCTTGACGCGCTTCTCAATGCTGTCGATCATGGCCTGCTCGGCAGCGGGCGGAGCGGTTTCGCCGAGATCGTGGCGCAGCGCGGGGCGGGCCAGCGCGTAGGTCGCCTGCGTATGGCAGGAGATGCAATAGGTGCCGTGATCTTTCTGGGTGCGATCCCAGGATTGCCACCAGACTTCGCGGCTGTCGAGATAGCGCTCGGCGGCCTGGCGATCCCAGGCGGGCGCGGTGGCTGCTGCCTTGTCGGCGGCCGCTTTTTCGGCGGCCAGGACAGGCGTCGGGCGCGACTCGAGCAGCGCGTAGGCCAGGAATCCAGCCAGAGCTGAGGCCACAAGGGCGGGGCCGCACAGCGAGCTGAATCGCATGGGTCTTGCCTCCTGGCGCGCGATTGGGCGGGAAGGGAACTTGCGCGTGCAGGTCCAGAATAAATGAGAACGCGGTGCGCAGGCCAAGTTTGCGCGGGGCGAGGAGCGGATTTGTAGAATCGGGGGATGGCTCAGCATGTTGGAATCGTTGCCTGCTCCGCGGAGGGAGCGGCGCTCTGCTACAAGACGATCTGTCTCGAGGGGGCGGCGCTTTTTGGCGAATACGGTCATCCCGAGGTATCGGTCCATTCGCTGTCGTTCGGCGATTACATGCGATGCATTGAGGAGGGCGACTGGCGTGGGGTGGGCGGGCTGATGCTCGAGTCGGCGAACCGGCTGGCGGCGAGCGGCGCGGATTTTCTGATCTGCCCGGACAACACGATTCATCAGTCACTGCATTTCATTGATGACCGTCTGCCGTTGCCATGGCTGCACATTGCCGAAGTGGTTGCGGAGGAGGCGGCGCGACGCGGGTTTCGGCGGGTGGGCATTACGGGGACGCGCTGGCTGGTGGAGAGCGCGGTGTATCCGGAGAAGTTGGAGGCGCGGGGACTGGAGTGGTTGCGGCCGGGCGGGGCCGATCGGCTCGAGATCAACCGGATCATCATGGACGAGCTGGTGCGTGGGGTGGTCAATCCTGAATCGCTGCTTGTGTTGGGGAAGATTATCGAGCGATTGAAAGACGGCGGTTGCGATGCAGTGGTGCTTGGCTGTACAGAGCTGCCGTTGATTCTGAACGATGGGAACTCGCCGTTGCCGACGCTGGACTCGACGCGGTTGCTGGCGCGGGAGGCGTTGCGGCGGGCGGCGGAATCGAAGGCATGAAAAGCGGCATCTCGGATCTTTACTTCTGGTAAAATGTAAAGAGAGGTGCCCTCATGCAAGCTACATTGAGTAGCAAGGGGCAGGCAACGATCCCCAAAGCGGTGCGGGATCGCCTGCAAATCAAGCCGGGGGACCGGTTCAAGTTCTTTTTTCACCCGGACGGCGTGATCATTCTGCCCAAGATTTCAACGGCCCGGCTGAAGGGCATGATTCCCAAGCCGGCCCACTCTGTGTCTCTTGAAGAAATCGATCGAGCGATTGCAAAGGGCGCAACCGCAAGATTTCGGCGAAAGAAATGATCGGTCTCGATACGAACGTCCTGTTGCGCTACCTGACGCAAGATGATCCACCGCAATCCCGCCGAGCGACGGAGATTATCGAGCGGCGCTTGACCGAACAAGAGCCAGGTTTCGTCAGCCTGGTGAGCCTTCTTGAAGTTGTTTGGGTTCTCAAAAGCCTCTTCAAGCGCTCCCGGCAGGAGATCGCGAACGATATCGAAATGCTATTAGCGGCGGATACGCTCGAAGTGCAGAACGAGCAGGAAGTCTATACCGCTGTGGTTGCGCTCCGAAATGGGGTGGGAACATTCGAAGATGCGTTGATCGGCTCACTCGGCATCTGGCGGGGTTGCTCGGCAACCTTGACATTCGACGAAGAGGCCGCAAAACGACTGCATGGGTTTCAACTGGCTTGATTGATACCCGCTCATCGCGAAAAGGCCGCGATAAACGGGGCAGAGTCCGGAAACGGGACAACACCGGCGAGTCCGAGTCGGATTCCGGACCGGTTCCTGAACGGTAAACTTGCTGCCCGGCGATGCACAGGCTGCGGGTTTATCCTCAAAAGATGGTGCGCTTCACAGTTCTGGCGTCGGGGTCCAAGGGCAACTGTACGGTTGTCACAGGTGGACGCACGCGGATTCTTGTGGATGCGGGGCTGAGCTGCCGCGAGATGTTCCGGCGCATGCGCGCGGTGGGTGAGGATCCAGCAACGCTGGACGCGATCATCGTGACCCACGAACACCTGGATCACATCAACGGCCTTGCGGTGGCGGCGCGGAAGCTCGGGATCCCGGTTTACTTTACCGAAGGCACGCATCGGGCGTGGATGCGCTGGCTGACGCCGCGACGGCAGATGACCTACGCGCAGTGGGTAGAGCAGTGCCGCAAGCAGGCTGCTGAGCGCCAGGCCGAGGCGCAGGCGGTCGCCGCGGGAGCGGTCGCGGTTGAGACGGACTTTGATTCAGAGGCCGAGGAGTTGGAGGTAGGGGAGTTGGAGGGCGAGTGCGCGGAGGCGGCTGTCGAGTCGCCCGTTGCCGCATCGGCTGTCGAGGAAGAGGCACCGACTAAACGCATTCCGTCGCGCAAAGAGGAGCCCACATGGCTGCCGTCGGTCGAATACTTTCAGGCGGGGCAGCCTTTTGAGATTGGGGATATTGGCGTCAGTCCCTTCACCATTCCGCATGACGCGGCCGATCCGGTGGGTTTTGTGTTTCGCGCGGAGGGGATCCGGATGGGCTTTGCGACCGATCTGGGCTACATGCCGCCCAATGTGAAGGCGCAGCTCAAGGGGCTTGATCTGCTGCTTCTCGAGTCAAACCATGATCTGGAGATGCTGCGGGACGGGCCTTATCCATGGCAGGTGAAGCAACGCGTGCTGTCGCGGGTTGGTCACTTATCGAACGAAGCTGCGTCCGACTATCTTGAGAACGGCTATGACGGGCAGGCGGTTTATGTAATTCTTGCTCATCTTTCTGAAAGCAATAATCTTCCCGAGCTCGCGCGGGTGACGGCCGAGCGCGCGCTCAACGGCCGAGCGAGCCTGCTGGCCAACCGCCTTTTGCTGGCATCGCAAAATGAAGCTCTGTTGCCAATATCGTTTTAGTGCGGTTCGATTACAATGGAGTTCAACGGGTTTGGCTCTGCGCAGGCAGTTGAGGCCGGCTCGAGCGGGCAGACAGATTCCGCGTGAGTCGATCAGGCGAACGCGTTTGAAACCGGGGATGCGTGCCAAGCATCCAAGTTCGTGAATGGCCGGGCTTTGACGTTTGAGCCTGAGTTTCGAGCCTGATCTCAAGAGCCGCGCAGCTTCTTGAGCGGTTGAGCGCAACGTTTGCAGCGAGAGTTGTTCCTTCTATGGCAAGTGCCCCTATGGCAAGTACACGATGCACAGACCGGGTCGTAGGCGCCATTCTGGCTAGCTGGCGTTATGACATCTCCGGAATTTCGCCGGAGATGCGCAAAGACTACGAGCAGCACTTCGTGGAATGCCAGCATTGCCGAGCCCGGCAGAGATTTCATCGCGGGCTTGACGTTTCGTTGGCGGCACTTACTTCGACTGCGGTTCTGTTTTTTCTCTTCGCGCTGGCGGTTGTGCACCATATCAAGCCGCTGGAGCATGTAGCCCTCAATATCTTCGGCCTCGACATGGGCGACATGTACGAGATGCTGATCTCTGCAGGGTTCGCGGGGCTTTGCTTCAGCGTGATTGCGTTTGTGCTGGTGCTGACGGCGACGCCGGCTCCGACTTACCTGGGCGGGATTGCGGCGGAGCGGGCGAAGGTGATTGAAGAACATTTGCCGGATGCGATTAAGAGTCTGCGGCCGCGGTAGCAGGTGATAAAAACAATTTGATCGCGAGAGCCTCCCGGATAGGGAGGCTTTTCGTTGATCCCACCCATCCACGATGAAGCTGTGGATGGATGAGGCACCCAGCATTCTTGGAGCAAGCTCCAGTTAACTCACTTCGCGATGGGGATACGCATGTCGCCGCCGGTCATCTGCTTGGGCAGGCCAAGATCCAGAATGTTGAGCAGGGTCGGCGAGATATCGCGCAGGGAGCCGTCGCTGCGCAGGCGATAGTGCGGCGCATCTTCGGCGATGTACACCATCGGCACCGGGTTGGTGGTGTGCGCGGTGTGCGGGCCGCCGGTGACGGGATCCTTCATTAGCTCCGCGTTGCCGTGGTCGGCGGTGATGAGCCACGCCCCATTGCGTTCGCGGATGGCTTTGTAGATGCGGGTCAGTTGCGCGTCAATGGCTTCGCAAGCGCGGATGGTGGGCTCGAGCTGTCCCGAGTGGCCGACCATGTCGGCGTTGGCGAAGTTGGCGACGACGAGGTCAAACGCCGTGTCGTTGATGGCCTTGACGATGGTGTCGCCGATGCCTTCGGCGCGCATCTCGGGAGCCAGATCGTAGGTCGCGACCTTGAGCGAAGGGATCAGCGTGCGCTCTTCGCCGGGGAAGGGGACTTCGATGCCGCCATTGAAGAAGTAGGTGACGTGTGCGAACTTCTCAGTCTCCGCGACGCGCAGGTTGCGCAGTTGGTGCGCGCCGAGAACGTTAGCGAGTATGTTGTCCATCGACTCGGGCTGAATGACGAGGGGCAGCTCGTAGAGCTTGTCGTACTGCGTCATGCAGAGGTAGTGGAGGTTCTTCGGAATTGCTGACCGGGGGATGGTTTCGTCGAGCGACTCCCAGCCATCGAGGTTGCGGCCACCCTGGCTGTTGAGGCCGCTCTCGCGAGCCAGGACGCGGGTGATCTGGCGGGCGCGGTCGGCGCGGAAGTTGAAGTTGATGCAGACATCCTCATCGCGAATCTGGCCGACCGGCTTGCCGGCGGCGTCGACAACCACAAAGGGAATCAGGAACTCGTCGGTGATGCCGTTGTTGTAGCTCTCCTTGATGCGCGCAACGGGGTCGGGATAGGCGCCGCCCTCGGCCTTGCCGTTGACCATCGCGTCGAAGGCCTTGCGTTCGCGCTCCCAGCGCTTGTCGCGATCCATGGCGTAGTAGCGGCCGTTGATGGTGGCAATTTTGCCGACGCCGTACTCGCGCATCTTCTGCTCAAGCGCGGCGATGAAGCCGGCGCCGGAGTTGGGGCCGGTGTCGCGGCCGTCCATGAAGGCGTGGACGAAGACGCGCGTCAGTCCGTATTCGCGGGCGGTGCGCAGCAGGGCGTAGAGATGTTCCTGGTGCGAGTGGACGCCGCCGTCGGAGACCAGGCCGAAGAGATGCAAGCTGGCGGCCGCCTTCGCGGGCGCGCTGCATGGCGCTGGACGATGGCGGGATCTTTCGAGAATTCGATCCGTCGGCGATCATGGCGTCGATGCGCGTGATGTCCATCTGCACGATGCGGCCCGCGCCGATGTTGAGGTGGCCGACTTCGCTGTTGCCCATCTGGCCGTCGGGCAGGCCGACGAAGTGCTCCGAGGCGCGGATGAGGGTGTTGGGATACTCGCGCAGCAGCTTGTCGTAGGTGGGCTTGCGGGCCAGGGCGATGGCGTTGTCTGGCGGTTTCGGCGCGGTAAGCCCCATCCGTCGAGGATGGTGAGAACGAGAGGACGCTTGGTGGGCACGAAGAAGACCTCGGATGAAGGAGTTGACTCTTCAAGGATAAACCGGTGTGTTGGGTCGATTTGTGCCAATCCTCACAGACGCGATCAAGCGTATTCAGGAAGGATGAGGTAACAGCAATCACGCGGCCTGCGGCTTGATATTTTTCTTGGTATATATCATGATATATAGCAAGGAGCCCGCCGATGAATTCCACGGGAAAGGCAAAGGTCTTTATGAGCGGCAGGAGCCAGGCGGTGCGGATTCCAGCGGAATTCCGATTCTCGACGCCCGAAGTGTATGTGCGCCGCGATCCGCAGAGTGGGGATTTGATTTTGTCGCAGGGGCCGGGTGATTGGGACGATGTGTTCTCGGCCCTTGACTCGGCGGGAATCCCGGATGATTTCCTCAGCGAGCGCGCGCAGGGGATGCCGCAGGTCAGGAAAGAGATTTGAGCGTCACGTACTTGCTGGACACGAATACCGTGAGCTACATCGTGAAGGGAAAGTCACGCGCCGCGCGGTTGAAGCTGGCCCGGCTGCGCAGTGGCGAGACGGCCTGCATTTCATCGATCACGGTTGCTGAAATTCGGTATGGGCTTGCGAAGCGGCCCATTTCTACTGAGAGACAGGCGGCGATTGAGGGGTTTCTCTTGAAGATTCGTGCGCTGCCTTGGGGCCTTGAGGAAGCGGATGCTTACGGAACTCTGCGAGCAAAGCTTGAGGCGTCTGGTCGAATCTTGGAAAACATGGACCTGCTGATTGCCGCCCATGCGATTGCGACCGGTGCTCGACTCGTGACCCACGATGCGGCGTTCAAGCTGGTGAAGGAGCTTGGGGCCACTGTGGATTGGGCGACAGATTTGTAAGCGATTCTCGCGAATGGTTTGCGCGAGAACAAAGGGGAGAAATCGATTGATTTCTCCCCTGGTCGTTTCTTCAATGCAGATTCGGCCTAGTTGTAGTTGATGCTCTCCAGGCCGAGGTAGACCGCGCCGGAGCCGAGCTCCTCTTCGATGCGGAGAAGCTGGTTGTACTTGGCGATGCGATCGGTGCGGCTGACCGATCCGGTCTTGATCTGGCCGACGCCGGTGGCTACGGCGAG
Source organism: uncultured Acidobacteriaceae bacterium (assembly GCA_963791505.1). Classification (GTDB taxonomy): domain Bacteria; phylum Acidobacteriota; class Terriglobia; order Terriglobales; family Acidobacteriaceae; genus Telmatobacter. The sequence goes on along the minus strand of CAWBSV010000007.1, from coordinate 11,730 downwards.
GTCGGCGATGAACGTGTCTTCGGACTCGCCGGAGCGGTGCGACATGACCGAGGTGTAGCCGTAGCGGCGGCCAAGGTCGATGGCTTCGAGGGTCTCTGTCAGGGTGCCGATCTGGTTGACCTTGATGAGGATCGAATTGGCCACGCCTTCTTCAATGCCGCGCTGCAGGCGCTTGACGTTGGTGACGAACAGATCGTCGCCGACAAGCTGAATGCGGCCGCCCAGCTTGTCGGTCAGCAGGCGCCAACCGGCCCAGTCGTCTTCCGCGAGACCGTCTTCGAGCGAGACGATGGGATATTGGCGGCTCCAGTTGTCCCAGAAGTGCAACCATCTCTTCGCTGGACAGTTCGCGCTTGTCGCTCTTCTTGAAGACGTACCGCTTCTTTTCCTTGTCGTAGAACTCGCTGGACGCGGGATCGAGCGCGATGGCAGATCTGCTCGCCGGGCTTGTAGCCGGCCGCTTCGATGGCTTCGAGGATCAGCTCGACGGCTTCGGTGTTGGACTTGAGCGAAGGCGCAAATCCGCCCTCGTCGCCGACGGCGGTGTTGTAGCCCTTCTTCTTGAGCACGCCCTTGAGGGTGTGGAAGGTCTCCGCGGCCCAGCGCAGCGCATCGGAGAAGCGCTCCGCGCCGACGGGCATGATCATGAATTCCTGAAAGTCGACGTTGGAGTCGGCATGCGCGCCGCCGTTGAGCACGTTGAGCATGGGCGTGGGCAGAATGCAGGCGTTGACGCCGCCAAGATAGCGATAGAGAGGAATCTCGAGGGTCGTGCGCAACGGCGCGCGCGGCCGCCAGGGAGACGGCGAGGATGGCGTTCGCGCCCAGCTTGCTCTTGTTCGGCGTGCCGTCGAGGGCGATCATGGTCTGATCGATCAGGCGCTGATTCGAGGCGTCCAGGCCTTCGAGTTCAGGCGCGATGACGGTCTCCACGTTCTCAACGGCCTGCAGCACGCCCTTGCCCATGTAATGGCTCTTGTCGCCGTCGCGCAGCTCCACGGCTTCGTGTTCGCCGGTCGAAGCGCCGGAGGGCACAATGGCGCGTCCAAGGGCGCCGCTTTCCAGAATCACGTCCGCTTCCACGGTGGGATTTCCGCGCGAGTCAAGAACTTCGCGGGCACGAATGGCAACAATCTCGGTCATATTGCTCCTCAGGATGCGGTGCTGCAGCCGGTCATTCAGTTTGGGACGGCGATCCACGGCAAGGTCTTCTCCGGCGGCGCTTTGAATGGTGTTCAGAAGCTCCTGCACGAGTGGATCTCCTCTCAAGTTCTGCAGTAAGAAAATCGATTGCGTGTCCCTTCGGATTCTAGCAAACGGGTGGGCTCCGCTTTCTGTAGTGGCGGTCACACCCCGCGACGAGCGGCTCGGCCGGCGTATGCGACTGAGCGGGTTATCTTTGCTGATTCTTGCTGCGAAAGGCACATGAGCAATGCACACAGTAGGAGCCAATGGCGGGCCGCGCTAGTCTTAACTTGAGTGAAGTGCAAAGTCTTGTGTCTTGCTTGATTGCACGAAACTCTTCGGGCCTGATGGGGTCTAAGTTTTCAGGTCGTGCACTCAGGGGAGATCCCCGCTTAAAGGAGTTTGCGAATATATGGTGAATCGGATAAATCGACCTGTCCTGTTTCTGGCATTTTCCGTTGCGATCACATCGGCAGTGGGAGCGCAGCAGGGTGGTACGTACCAGGGTGTCTCGCAGCCCTCCGGCGGACGACCAGATCCTCACCAACGAGACTCCCGAGGCCAAGCCGCCGGCTGGGCATTATGCCACGCAGCCTGCACCTCCGGCGTACACGCCGCCCGCTCCGACGCAGTACGCTCAGCCGGCTTATCCGCCGCCCGCCTTTGTGCAGCCACAGGCGACCTCTGTCGACCCGGCCGCGAATTTCCCGATGGACGGCACGGACAACGGCATCGTGCGGATTGCACCGCACCAGGAATTTCAGGGCGGTCCGGAGCAGCATGATTTCGCGCGGCTACGCGAACGATCCCGACGGGGACATTGTGCATCCGCATCCGCTGCGCCCCGGTGAAGTGGGCGAGGGAACCATGATTCGGGTTCGGCTTCTCGATCGCCTGTCGACATCGGACAGCCAGAGGGGCGAGCCGTTCCGCACCCGCGTTTCTTCAGACGTGATGCAGGATGGGCGGGTAGTCATTCCGGCAGGCGCGGAGATTGATGGACAGATTGTGCAGGTTTCACATGGGCATGCAGGTGGATACGGAACCATGCGCCTGGAGCCGGAGACGGTGATCATGGCCGATGGGTCGCGCTTCAGGATTCATGCGCAGGTGGAAGCGGCGATGGGCGCCCGTGCACGCGTTGTGGGGGAGGGCACCATTCGCGCCGATTCGCGGCTCAAGCGCGACGGGATCGAATATGGCGGCGCGGTTGGCGCTGGCGTGGTGGTCGGCGCCGTTGTTGCCGGCGGCCCCGGCGCGTTGGCCGGCGGGCTGATCGGCGCGGGCGCGGTGACGGTTCATCTGCTGGTCAATCATCCCGCAGGCTACGCTGGACTCGGGCACGGTGCTGCGCTTGATGCTGACGGAGCGGCTCGCGTTGACGCCGCAGGGCTGGAACGGGAATTAAGTCGCCTCGAACCTTCGGCCTGCTACACTCCCTCTTGCATTCAGGAGCGTTGAGGGCATGGCTGAAATCGTAAAGGTTGGGGTTGTGGGTGCCGGGACCATGGGTTCCGGCATCGCACACGTTTTTGCGCGCGCTGGTTTTGAGGTGCTGCTGTGCGATGTGGAGCAGCGATTTCTCGACCGGGCGCTGGGGCAGATCCGCGACCAATCTTGGACGCGAGGCGAGCAAGGGCAAGCTGACAGAGGCGGAGATCGAGCCGACGCTTGGCGCGCATTACGACAAGCACGGACCGCAGTCAACTGGGCGGCGCGGACTTTGCGGTTGAGGCGGCGTCGGAGCGGTTTGAAGTGAAGGCTGAGATCTTTCACGCGCTCGACCAGATCCTTCCGGAGTCGGCAGTTCTGGCGACCAACACCTCATCCATTTCAATTACCAAGCTTGCGGCGCAGACGCGGCGGCCGGCGCAGGTGATCGGGATGCACTTCTTCAACCCGGTGCCGGTGATGGCGCTGGTGGAGATTGTGCGCGGGCTGGCGACCAGCAATGAGGTCTTTGTCACGGTGCAGGCGCTGGCGGTGAAGCTGGGCAAGACGCCGATTGAGGTGAATGACGCTCCTGGCTTTGTGTCGAACCGCGTGCTGATGCCGCTGATCAATGAGGCTGCCTTTGCGGTGATGGAGGGCGTGGCGACGGCCGAGGCGGTCGATCAGGTCTTCAAACTGGGGATGGCGCATCCCATGGGGCCGCTGACGCTGGCGGATTTTATCGGGCTGGATGTGTGCGTCGATATCATGCGCGTGCTGCAGGAGGGCTATGGCGATCCCAAGTACCGCCCGTGCCCGCTGCTGGTGCGGATGGTGGATGCGGGATGGCTGGGACGGAAGTCGGGGCGTGGGTTCTACAGCTACGGGAACTGATCCCGTGCGCGGCGCATGGCCCTGACGCTAGGTCTGCGAATTCCTTACTGATGGTAAGGAATTCTGTTAGACTTGAGGTGGAGGTCTTCCATGGCAACTGCGTCGCTTACTTCAAAAGGGCAAATCACGATTCCGATTGAAGTTCGGGAAGATCTTGGTTTGAAGACGGGGGACAAGATCTCATTCATCAAAAACGAGAGGGGCGAGTACGTCCTGAAGCCGAAGACGGGTTCGGTGATGAACCTTCTTGGCATGTTCAAAGCCCCGGAAAAGCCGGTCACTCTCGAGGAGATGAATGAATCGGTCGGAAAGCATTTAGCGGAGGACGATGCGCGGATTATGAGGGAATATGCTCGATATGCCCGCCGTGGCAAGAGCGGCGCCGCGTGATCGGACTCGACACAAATGTCCTGCTTCGTTTCATTTTGCAGGATGATCCCGACCAGGGCGCCAAGGCGGCGGCATTGCTTGCCAGCCTGTCCCCGCTTGAGCCTGGATTCATTTCAAGTGTGACCCTGGCGGAATGCTTCTGGGTGCTGGACCGCTCTTTCCGCAAGCCGAAAGCTGAGATCGTCCTGCTTATCTCGAACCTCCTTGCGTCTCAGGAGCTTGTCCTGGAAAACGAGCATGCAGTCACACAAGCGCTTCGCAGGTACGAAGAGTCCAACGCGGATTTCTCTGATTGTTTGATCGAACGGACATGCCATCTGGCCGGATGTGATCGAACGATGACCTTCGATGTTGGTGCATCCAGGGATTCCGGGATGGTTCTCGTTTGAGGCCGAAGTTCTCCGCGCCTAGACAGGCGGCGTTGAATCGATGATGGGGATGCCGGCGGGTGGAGTGAAGTGAAACTCCGCGGCGGGGATCTCGGGGTTCGTCAGTTCATGGCTAAATGTGAAGTGCGTGGTGGCGCCATCCGTTTCCTCAATCTCAATTGCAGTGATGGTGCCGTCGGGGGCGATGGTGAGAGCGATCCGGCTGACGCGGTTCTCCTGGCCCTTGGGCACTCCTGCGAGTAGAAATGCGCCGTCGGGTGCAGACGTGGCTTTCAGGTTCACTAGCTCCTTCTCCAACTCGGTGTGGCCGAGGAGAAAGCGGAGCGGCGAGCGCAGATCGTCGAGCTGTTTCGACGGGATGCGCTGCACCTGCGGGTCGCCGGGTGAATAGAACCATGCGAACTTGCCATCGAGCAGAAAGACCTTGCCGGGCGGCGTGGTGTAGTCCCAGCGCATACGGCCGGGCTTGAGCAGGTTGAGTGTGCCCGATTCAGTGCGATGAATGCCGAGGCCCGCGTAGGTCTCGACGAAGCCTGCCTTGAGGGAGTGAAGCGTGTTGTAGCGATGGTCGACGCGCTGGGCGAGGTCATGGACGGAGGGAGCGGGGCTTTGGGCGGAGAGAGCGACCGGCACAATCATTGCCGAAAAAGTGAATGCGCGAAGGGCCCGAGAAAAGCGTCCCGCAGGGGCTGAAGCCCGCCATCTCTGTATGGCCTTGGTGGCACGGCTGAAGCCGTGCCCTTTCAAGACGCGCGTCACATTTTGTTGCGCGAGCGAGCGCAGGCTCATTGGGTCTGGCTCATTGACCTAAGGGTTGTGTGCAGTTGGTGCCGCCGGCTGGGTCGTACTTGATGATGTTCGACTGGTCGCTGCAGAAGGCGCGATCGCCGGTTTTGCCGACGGTCTGCGGGACGGCGGTGATGGTGTAGCTGTTAAAACGATCGACGCCATTCACCGTCACCTTGTCTTTGCAGGTGACGGTAAAGATATAGCCCGACTTGTAGCCGGAGGTGAGATCGCCCTGCAGGATTTGTGCGCTGGTGGCTGAAGGCGCGCCGGAGTTCGGGTCGCCGCCGAGTGCGGTCAGCGAGCAGGCGAATCCCGTGGCCGGATAGGTGTCGGAGTACTGGAGCTCGGCCTTGGTGATGGTCTGGACGGAGTTGATGGCGGAGAGATCGTTGGCCTTCTTCTTCAGGCTGCCCACGGTCGGGATGGCGATCAGCATCAGGATGGCGATGATGGCCATGACGATGAGCAATTCCATCAAAGTGAAGCCGTTGGGCCGCTTTCCGGTGTTCTCGGTCTCAGAAATCTGTGTGCCGCGGCGGGCGCGACGAAAAACCTGCGTACAATTCATGGGTCGAGCCCCTCGTGGAACCGGCGAAATCCACTTCGCCCGTTCGAGAAAATGCTACAACGTTACAGACGCGGAAGGGAAATGGAACGTTTGAGACAGTTCACAGTTCGTAGTTCTTAGTTCACAGTTGGCCTGGCCTGACTGCGGACGGCAACTGCGAACTGTGAACTACGAACTGTGAACTACGAACTGGCTCAGCAGACGAGCCTTGAGCGGTCGAGTTTGATGCCGTCGAGGCGGCCGAGAAGCGTGACGGCGATGCGCTCGGGGTCGAAGAGACGCTGGGCCATGGTCTGAACCTCATCGGATCTCACTTCTTCGATGCGGGCGATAACTTCGTCGACGCTGTAGAACTGCTTGAAGTACATCTCCTGGCGAGCGAGGTTCGCCATGCGGGCGCTGGAGCTCTCGAGGCCGAGCAGAATATTGCCCTTTACCTGGTCCTTCACGCGGGTTAACTCTTCGGCAGTGAGTGGCTCGTCTTTCATCTTGCGGAATTCAGCGAGAACCAGGTCCACCGTTTCGAGAGCCTTGTTGGCTGAGGTTCCGGCGTAGACGCAGAGCGTTCCGGTATCGCGATAGGGGCTGAGATCGGAATAGACAGAGTAGGCCATGCCGCGTTCTTCGCGAATGGTCTGGAAGAGACGGGAACTCATGCCGCCGCCGAGGACCGTGTTCAGAATCAGGGTTGCATAGCGGTTTTCGTCGGTGATGGGCGGGGCCGGGACGCCGAGACAGATTTGCACCTGCTCAAGGGACCGCTTGTTGCGCAGAACGATGCCGGCGCTGGCTTCGGGTGCCGACAGTTCGTGGAGCGTTTCGCCGCCGGTCAACTTTGAGAACTTGGCGGCGACCGCTTCGGTGAAGCGATCGTGGTCGAGGTTGCCTGCCGCTGAGAAGACGATGTTGCCGCCGTGGAAGCGGTCGTTGTGGTACTCGAAGAGCTTGTCCTGGTCGAGCCTTCGCACAGTCTTGGTAGTGCCCAGAATGGGCCAGCCCAGCGGGTGACCCTTCCAGAAGCTTTGTGTGAAGAGCTCGTGGACGAGCACGTCGGGATTGTCCTCGTCGATCTTGATCTCTTCAAGGATGACGCCCCGTTCGCGTTCGATGTCGGGCGTGGCGAAGATGGGGTTCAGGACCAGGTCCGACAGCACGTCGAGAGCGATGGGGACGTGGTCGGCGAGCGATTTGACGTTGAAGCAGATGGTTTCTTTGCCGGTAAAGGCGTCAAGGTTGCCGCCGATCGAGTCCATTTCGCGGGCGATCATCTGGGCGGAGCGGGAGCGGGTGCCTTTGAAGAGCATGTGCTCGACAAAGTGGGAGATGCCGTTGGTTTCGGCGGGTTCGCAGCGGGAGCCGGACTTGATCCAGACGCCCATGGCTACGGAGCGGAGATGCTCCATGCGCTCGGTGAGCACGATCAGGCCATTCGGCAATACGGTACGGCGGAGGTTTCGCTCGGTCGTCATTGTCATGAAATCAACCTCGATTGTAGGGCAACAAGGCGTTCCGTGAGGCGCCATGGCCGGGTACGGAGGTGATTCTGGATCATGCTTTTTGGAGTGCGATGTTGCGATGTAGGAAGAAAACGAGCAAATGAACTATGCTGGGCCCAGCCGTGACCCTCGATTCTAGTCAACTCGTTCGGTTGGATGCAGCCCAAAGCATAAACGTGAGCAGAAAGGCGCTGTTTGGCCTGGACGCCGGAGCACTCGAAGACGTGATGACGTCGATCGGCGAGCCCGTCTGGCGGGGAAGGCAGATTGCTGAAGCGCTTTATCGGCAATGGATTGAGGGGATTTCTGAAGTTACTACTTTATCTAAAACTCTGCGCCTGAAACTTGTTGCCGAGGGCTTCGAAATAGCCCGGCCGCGGATCGCCCAGGTCTTTCAATCGGTGGATGGGACGGAGCGGTATCTTGTCCAGTGCCCGGGGCCGGAGGCGCATACGGTCGAGACCGTGTGGATGCCGGAGGGGGACGATGGCGAGGCAGGGGATGGGACGGATTCCGGGGTTGGGTCGGCAACGGAGGACGGGAAACGTTGGAACCGGGCGACGATCTGTGTCTCGAGCCAGGTGGGGTGCGCGGTCAATTGCCAGTTCTGCCTGACGGCGAAGCTGGGGTTGCAGCGCAATCTGACCGCGGGTGAGATTGCGGGGCAGGTGGTTGCGGTTCTGGATCGTCATGGGGTCGAAGTTGGGCGCGACCGGGTGAACCTGGTGTTCATGGGAATGGGCGAGCCTTTCCTGAACTACGACAACTTCATGGGCGCGGTTCGGTTGCTGGTGGAGGAGGTTGGGCTGAGCCCGCAGCGGATGACCGTGTCGACGTCAGGGATTGTGCCGGGAATTGAGCGGTTCGCGCAGGAGCCGGCCGGGGTGCGTCCCAAACTGGCCATCAGCTTGAATGCGCCCAACGACCAGGTGCGCGCCGAGATCATGCCCATCAACCGCAAGTGGCCGATTGAAGCGGTCATGGATGCGGTACGGGGCGTGCAGTTGCGGCCGCGCGAGCGGGTGACATTCGAATATGTTCTGCTGGGTGGCGTGACCGATCAGCCGGAGCACGCCCGCGAAGTGGCGCGGCTGGTGCGGCGGACAGGGCTTCCCGCGAAGGTGAACCTGATCGCGTGGAATCCGGGGCCGGGGATTGCGTTCTCGATGCCTGGGCCGGGAGCGGTGGAGACGTTCAGGAAGACGCTGGCGGCGGCTGATATTCCGACGTATCTACGGCGTCCGCGGGGTTGGGATATTTATGCGGCGTGCGGGCAGTTGAAGCGGACAGTGGAAGGATAGAAGTCGCTGCGGCGATTTGAAATTCAGGATCAGGCTGCCGCACGGCTCACTACTCTAAGCACGGTCCCTTCTAATTTTTGCAGGTGCGCGACCATCTCGAACAGGCTCTTCGCCTGAGGGTTTCCCGTGACGCTGAGCATGCGCATGAGTACTTTGGGTGACCGACCGAGGTCGGCGCCGAGCTGCACAAAACCGACGGTGCCGTTGATGTATTTGCGCAGAACAGACTTCCCGGTTTCGATATCACCGGAAATCATGCAATCGACGGCCTCCTTTAACAGGGCCCGACGAAATGCCTCGCTCTTTTGCAGCTTCGTTTTGACGGTCTCGTTGAAGTTCTTGGTGAGTGCCATCATTCCTCCCGTTTCCGCTGTTTATATTCCCTCCACAAAGCTTTTGCCATCGCGATGTCAGCCTGCTGTCTCTTCTTCGTCCCTCCGCCCAGGAGGATAATCAGCCGGTCGCCGTCCTTTCCAAAATAGACACGGTAACCGGGACCGAAATCCAAGCGAAGCTCCGCGACACCTTCGCCCACAGCCTTGACTGTCGAAACGTTGCCACGTTCCACGCGGTCGAGCGAGACCACGATGCGCGCCTGGGCTTCGTCATTCAGTTTGTCAAACCACCTGGTGAATGGGTTGCGCCCCAGTCGATCGACGTACTCGCGGATCTCGACCACCCAATGATGGTATCACAAAAGATACCATCCGGCGAGAGGGAGTTTCTTCTAAATTCACTCGGCGGCCTTGTTGGCCAGAACTTCCACCACGGCGATGTTTTTGAGAAGTTCTTCAGGGAGATTGTGGCGGTCGCGGAGATATTCCGGGCTGTTCCAGGCGATCCAGACTTTGCCGTTTGCATCTTCCCGGACGAGAATCTTGAGGGGGAGATCGATGGCGATGCTGGGAGCGGCGAGCATCAGCGGCGTTCCCGCCTTAGGCGATCCAAAGACAAGCAGTTTTGTCGGCGGCATCTTCATGCCGACCTTTTCCGCTTCGCCGCTATGGTCGATCAGAGCGAACAGGGTGACGCCTTTCGCATCAAGAATTGCTTTGAGCTTGTCGACAGTTTCGTCGACGCTGTGGTGGGTCTCGAGCTCGATCAGACCAGTGTTGCTTTTGGGCGCCATCGTCGATCTCCTGGGGTTGATTGGTTACGAGTGGCCTGAGACTCGGATGGTGATGAGGTAAATGGCCATCGCGATCCCTACCAATCCGAGAAAGAAGGCGAGCCCGACGGCCAGCGTTCCGGTGTGCGAACGGGGGGCCTCGTGGTTCTGCAGTTGCCGCACGAGCTCGAAGATGGCGCCACCCCGCGAGAGAGCTGACACACACGCCGGCGGCAATCAGAGCGGTGCCGAACCAGAGGGACAGGCCGTAGGAGTGTGTAGGCTGCGCGTTTCTGACCACCTCAAGCTGCTGGAGGAAGAGCCCGAAACGGGCGACGACAAAGCCGAAACCCATCATGGCCAGGCCAGTTCGAATCCACGCGAGCAAAGTGCGCTCGGCAGCGAGATAATCGCTGAGAGTTGCTTGCATGGCGTTGGGCGGAATGGGGTTCTCGGTCAGGCTTGCGTCCCTCCCATGATCGCCATTCTATCGTCAGCTGCTGTTCTGTCTCTTTCGCCGATGGAGGATGAGATGCCGGAAAGAACAATGGGGCGCCGCTGTCAACTGCCAGCGGGTCGCCCCATTGGTTCACCACCCAGCGATGCTGCCGGTTAACGAAGCCGGTTTGTTGATCGCGCCAAACTCCTGCGGCGCAGAAAAATCGCGACAAGTGCAAATCCGGTGAAGAGCAGCATCAACGTCGCAGGCTCGGGAACGGCTGCGCCGGAGACGTCGAAGCTGAGTGAGTTCTCGTTGGTAAATTTGATTTCGTCGAACCAGCCGGCCGAGAATGTGCCCCCGCCTAAAGTGGGCGTTAGATTGCCGGCGCTTCCCCACACCGGGCCGATGCTGCTGGCAAGGGAGTAGCCGACGAGCGCGGAACTGTTATCGAATCCGAGCCCATCATTGAAAGCGCCGTTGAAGAAGTTGATGCTCCCGAAGTCGCCGCCCGAGGCGTTCGAATTCACAACAATGGTGACGTTGCTGATTGGCAGCAGATACCAGCCTTCCTGGAAGAGGCCGGTGACATCGTTGAGGCGGTAATATCCAGAGCCGGCGTTGACGACATCCGCGGGATTTTCCCAGAAGGTGAGGGTGAAGTCAGCGTTGGAAAAATCAGACCCGAGCAGGCCGATGACCGATCCGGAGCCGTTTCCTGTAAAAGTGTAGGTCAAGGTACTGGCAAATGCGGGGCAAACTGACATAGAGACAAGAAGCAGCCCAAGCGCCCACTTGATGAGGGTTTGCCTGCGTGCGAGTGCTTTTTGGACCATGCGCAATTCTCCTAAGTTAACCGTTCTGTTTTTTTGAATTTCGTACGCAAGACGGAGTGACCGGCTCGCAGGCGAGTTAGGGATTGAAGTTTCTAATTGTGGGTGCCCTCGCAGCCCGGGCGGGTCCGCGGGGTTACATCCCTGGGAGCAGAGTTACAAGCGGAACAAACTAAGAGCGGCGCCAACTGGGATCGTCGAGTCTTGGGGAGTTTTCAGATGGAACCGAGCTTCCGATAGCAATTTGCACACCAAAACCTGGAGGTCTTAAGGCGTGAGAATTGAGTCAGTTTGTTTTCCGGGGAGAGTTGCCCCTGCAAGCTTTTGCGGGGTAAATGGGAAAAGGGAATACGAGGGAATCTTGAGAGACAGGAGCGAAGTCTCCGGGATAACTGCGGCCGAAGACTCCGCTCTGCACTTGAATCGATGCAAGTGTCGAGTTTCTACTTGTCGCTGGGAATTGTGATCGGCTGAACGCTGCCGCAGTCAGGTCCTTTGTAGGCCGAGGTAGTTTCGCTGGTCCATTCGATTGGTCTCGATTGCGGTCCCATCTGCAGCGTTCCGGTGAAGTGTACTTTGCTGTGGACCGAGTTCGTGTCGGTGAACGTGGTCTCGACGGTTCCTGTTCCGCTCGCCTGGCCGGAGCAGGTCAAGGTAGCAGTCATTCCAGTCGGTGTCATGTTCACTTTGGAGACCTGGCATTGGCCGCGATTCTGCGGCAGCGGTCCGCCGTACTTGTCAATCATGGCCTGCGTCACGCAAACCTGCGTGGTGCGCGGCGCGCCGGAGAAGGGAGATCCGGGAGGCGCCTGCATGCCCGGGGGCATGGGAGACTGCTGAAATGTCATGGTGGTGGTTGCTTCCCAAAGGCCGGGCTTTCTGCTGGACTGCGCCCAGGCAACGATGG
>CAWBSV010000006.1:0-98675 GCA_963791505.1 uncultured Acidobacteriaceae bacterium | reverse complement strand
ATGCCGCGGCCGTATTCCTCCATCAAGCCGAGAAAAAACATGGCGTCGGGCTGATTCTGATTCACAGCGAGCGTGAGCCACTTCTTGGCCTCGGTGCGGTTCTGCGGCACCCCCAGGCCCTCGTAATAGGCTCGCCCCAGCAGCGCTTCGGCGTTGGCATCGCCTTTGGCAGCGCCCGCCTGCGCGGCCTTGATCGCGTCTGCATAATGCCCTGACATCCACGACACCTTCATGGCGCTGCCGGCGATATCGGTGTTTTGTTTCTTCACGTAGTCGGCGTCAGAGTTGGCGGCATTCATTTGCGCGCGCACCTGTTGCGCGCGTGCTGGGTCGCGCGGACCTCCAACGCCCGCATCGAGCATGGTGGCAAGATTGCCCATGGCATAGCCGTCGCCCCTGGCTGCTGACTTTTCAAACCACGAGCGTGCCTTGGCGAATTGAACGTCGGCTTGAGCCTGCAGGGCCGGCGGGATTTGCGCGTGATTGACGCCGGGGTTGATGCCGCCGGCAATGTTGACGCCGCCGCGGTAATAGAACTGCGCCAGGATGTCCATGCCGTGGACATTGCCATGGTTTGCTGAAGCGAGAAGCCACTTTTCGGCCTGGGCATAGTAGCCGGTGCCCGGCGGATTTGTTTTAAAGAAGAGCATCGCCCCCACGCCCGCTTCGCCGGAGGAGTCTCCCTGCTGCGCCGCCTGCATAAAGTCGGCCCAGGCGGTTTTGTAGTCCTTGCGGCTATTGGCTTCGCCCGCAGCATTGATCAGCGCGGACTCGTGCGGGTCGGGCACGAACCCTGAAGGTGCGGCATTGGCCCTGGTTCCAGGGGCTGGACCCTGAGGAGGGACGGGAGCGGGGGCGGGAGCTGGTGCCGGAGCGGGCACGGCCCTGGGCACGGGCATGGTGGTCCGCGTCCACGTCACCGTCTGGCCCGCCGCGTTGGTGCACACCACCGCATCCTTGGTGACGAAGTGATAAACGCCAGCGTTGTTCGGGGGCGGGGAGCTGGTGGTGTAGTGGCCGTTCGCGGCCGTGAAGGTTCCGGTGCCCGTAGGCGTGCTGCCGCTGGGCGTGACGACCCAGCCGGTAAATCCCTTCGCGTCATGCACGGCGAGCAGGGTGATCGTCTGTCCGTTGTAGGGGACGATCGCCTTCCACTCACCGTAGAAGCGCGGCGTGTCGTCAGCGCCCTGTGCTGCGGGAACCAAGGTCAGAAATGAAACGATCAGAGCCGGGAAGACGTTGCGGAAAGCCCATCGTGCGCGCATGTTTTGAACTCGCTTCGGGATTGCGGCAGCCGGAGGGGGGATGAAGTGTCGCCGCTTTGCGTTCAGGATACCCGCTTTGGGGCTGCGTTCTCGCGATTTTTGTTGAGTTCTTTATTCACTGTCACCGTTCAGGCGGGCGAAATCGCCATCGGCTCTTCATGCGCATCTAACCCCATAAGGAGATACGAATGGCCCAGTCAACAGAGCAGCGCCCCGGCAACAAGTCGATCGAAGACGAGACCGTGGAATCAGAAGAGATGGTTAACGATTCTCTGGGCACCATCGATCCGGCGGATTCGACGGGCGTGGACGAAAGCAAAGAAACCGGCGACGCGAAGCGCCTAAATCGCGACACCGGGCGCGAAGATTGATCGAAGAACCGCATAGCCGAACCCGCGTAATCGATTGATTCAACGGGCAATGTGCAGCATTCAGAGGAATTCTCGCTGAAGATTGCAACGGAAACAGCGGCCGCCGCCATCCAACCGGTCTAGAGGTACGAAATGAAAAATAAATTGAAGCACCTTGGAATCATGACTGCGCTGGTTGCCGGGCTCTTTTTCGCCGCGAGCACCCATGCGCGCGCGCAGGTTGCGGTCGAGATTGGCCCGCCCCCTGATTGCCCGTATGGCTACTACGAAGTCCCCCCGTACAACTGCGCTCCCGATGGGTACTATGGCCCGGAGTGGTTTTCGGGTGGCATCTTCATCGGCGCAGGACCGTGGTTCCACGGCCCCGACCACTTCTATGGCCACGTCGACCATCATCTTGACTACCGGAAGGGTTATCACGGCCCCTACCCGGCCCGCGGCGAGCATCCGGCGCCGCAACGCGCGCCCTTCCATGGCGAGGCAATGCATGATGCGCACGGACATGAAGCGCCCCGCGGCAGGAAGTAACAGATTCAACGGCCTCACACCTCATGCCCTCCGGTTGAACCGGAGGGCATGATTGCGTTCGGCCCCCGTTCAATCAGAGTCTGGGTTGGGGCGCCCACGCGGTTCGTCATTCATGGGGCAGAGAAGCTGGGCGAACCAGCTCTTTCCGAAGCTGTGAATCGAGATCTTTGCCTTCACGGACAACGAGGAGCGGCAACGCTTCGATATCGTGCAACGAGGTCCGGAAATTCACGATGCAGGTTCGCAGCGCGAACGTCCCGTTGATGACTGCATTCGAGAGATAGACTTCGCCCGAATTTTGCAGGCGGTCGAGCAGTGCTCGATTCAATTTGTCGAGATAAGCCTGAGAGGCCGGGTCGCTTCGATCAAGGTCAACCGGCACAAACCGAAAAGTGGCGATGCTCAGTGACTGAGTGAGCGGCTCCAACTCGGGATACAGTTTGACTTGCTCCAAGAGCTTGCGCGAAAGCGATATGTCATCGGAGATCATCTGCGCGTATCCGTTGCGGCCGACCTGCTGCAGCGAAAGCCACACTTTCAAAGCGCGAAAGCCCCGCGAATTCTGCGGTCCCAGGTCGAAGTAGTTGGTCGCCTCGGTTCCGAAATGATAGTAAGGCGGATGCCACGAGAACGCGTTTTCAAGATCAATCTTCCGGCGCACAAACGCGCAGCCTGCCTCAAGCGGTGCGTAGAGCCACTTATGAGGATCGACAGCTAACGAGTCTGCCTCTCCCAGGCCATCGAGCTCGGGCGGCGTATCGGGAATGACCGCGGCCATTGCACCATACGCACCATCGACATGAAACCAAAGGTCGTGGTCGCGGCAAATGGCGGCGAGTTCTGCCAGTGGGTCGATTGCGCCCGTGCTCACCGTGCCTGCGGTCCCGACTACTAGAAACGGCTGATCGCCTGCCCGCAGGTCTTCGGCAATCTGCTTGCGCAACGCCGCTGGGTCGATTTGAAGGTCGTTGTTGGTTGCAATCCAGCGTATCGAGTTCGTGCCCATCCCTAAAATGTCCGCAGCCTTCTGAATCCAGGTATGCGTCTCGCGCGAACAGTACATGCGCAAGGGCCTTGCTCCGAGGCCCGCTTCGCGCACGTCCGGACCGACTTTCGCTCGCCGCGCCGCAATCAGGCAAAGCAGATTGGCCATATTTCCGCCGCTGACGAAGAGTCCACCGCTGTCCACCGGATATTGCAGCATCTCGGCGATCCAGCGAAGAGTCTGGCCTTCGATCTCGCTGGCGATCGGCGACAGCGCCCATGCGCCGACATTTGGATTTACCGACGCCGCCAGCAGGTCAGCCAGTGCGCCGATTGGCGCCGCCGATGAAGTGATGTATCCCCAAAAACGTGAATGCCCGTTGAGCAGCGAGTGATCGAAGAGCAGGTCGGCGGTGCGCTGGAGCAGAACGCCCGCGCTCTCCCCTCCCTGAGGCAAGGGGCGATCTGCTCGCAGAGCATCGCGGACAGTGACCGGCGACTCGGCAGGATTCACGGGGCGTGCCGGCATCGACTCAAGAAAGTCGGCAATCCGATCGACGAGCTGATACCCAGTCTTCCTGAATTCGTCCGATCCCATTGCAAGCGGCGCAAGCCGATTCGAAACTTCCTTCATTTTGATCACCTGGAGAGAGGGGTCGATAATCTCATCAAACCCAATCAATGCGCCGGATACAACTTTGTTTTGCCGGTCCGTTGATTCTGCACGCTGAAACCGCCATCCACGGACGCGACAACTTTCAGATACGCGCCGTCCGTCCCGCCTTTGAGATTCGCAATCAACGATTCGTCGCTGTTGTGCGCTGCATCGGATCCCTCCGCGGTGTGCAGCATCCACAGATCCTCAAGCCCGGGGCTCTCGTGCACTGTTTGCCATGCCTCGGGACTGCCCGCCTTGTGCGCGCCGTTATCCATGATTGCCACGCGGGGATGAATCGCATCCACAAACGCCCGGGCGTTGGAAAGATTGAATCCGTGGTGATTCACGAGATAGAGATCGACCGTGCCAATCAGATTGTCGGGACAAACCAGCGGGATCTCTTTGGCCTTGGTCAAGTCCCCAAGGTCGAGAAAGCGAAATTTTCCAAACGTCAGAAGGATTCCCGTCGATCGCGGATTCTCCGTCGTATCCAGGTCCCACTTCGGCTCCGTTGCGCAGCGGGGGTTCGGCTTCGGTGTCACACCGGGGACAGCGGAGATATGTTCTCCATCGGCTGTCAGGACCACAACGTGCAGCTCGGGAATGTCAATCGTGTCGCCGGGATGCACGATGCGCCGCGGGTGCCCCTTGATCGCTTCAAGGTACGCCGCATAATCGTGCCGCGTGATATCGGAGTCTTCGCGGTTCGGTCCGTGATCGAGAAACTCGCCCACCTTCACATGCGCCACGAGGTTAGGCACCCCCCCAACATGATCCACATGAAAGTGCGTGATCAGCACGTGGTCGATCTGCGTGATGCCGGCGTCCTTCATTGCCGCTTCAATGCGGCTCACATCTCGGCCATCCTGATCGGGCATCCCGTCCGCATGCAGACCTTTTTGATAGGGGTCGGCAGACGTGCCGTTGACGCTGGGCCAGCCGGTGTCGACAAGCAGCGACGCGCCCGAGGGAGCAACCAGCAGCGTGGACTGGCCGCCCTCGACGTCGATCGCGTAGATGCGCAGATGGCCTGAAGGCTGCGCCTGTGCAGTACTGGCCGCAGCGAGGCCAAGAACGAGATAGACGAATGCAGCGTTCAGCGAGGTTCGGAAGGCAGAGCGAAGGCGATCAGCAGCAGTCTTCATGGTGCCCGCTAGTGTACCGAATCCAGCGCGCATTGAGCTACGGAATGGCTGGTCTTCTTCCAGGTCTGTGGGGGCACTAAGGCTCAGATCCGGTCTCATCCGAGCGACGGACGGTCTCGCCAGAATCGGCTGCGACTTCTTCAGACGCCTTTTTTCCGCCAACAACATAGGCAACACCAACCACGATGAGAGAAATGACCCCGACCAAAATCGACAGATTCGCCTTCCCGTTGTCGTAGTCAGTCCTGGCGCCGAACTCGATCATGCTGTTTGTTGTTGGATCGGCCGGATCGTAATAAACCGTCACTTGTTGATTCTGGAGAAGGCCGGCAAGGTTCTCAACGGCGCCCTTCACCGAATGATCTTTCTGTGCGGGGCAGATCCCATACCCGTCGTAGAAACGGCCGTCGACCATGAAGGTATAGTCGCAGCGCAACGAGTCAAAGATGTCAGAGTTCTTCCCTTGAGGATGGAGTCGGGCTTGCCCGCTGGTCGCGACCTCAGTTTTGGCGAGGGTCACATCGCGCCTCGCCGAGTAAATGCACAAGCCGCCATAGGCAAATGCACAGAGCGCCAGGAGAAACGCCGAGCCGCCTATCGATCTCGAAGTCGCAGTCATTCCGGTCCCCTATCTCTCGTCTGATGGATGGGCCTTGACGCAAAGTATATGCGCGGGTCTGCGTCTCTTGCGAATGAATATGGATAGAGACGAGGTGCTGTTTCGGGTTTTCCGAGGAACTGTGCGTCTTGAGGATATGACCTTCCGGCTACGAACTGCTCGGATTGTGCCAGCCGCCGTCGGCTTTGATCAGGGCGTCGGCCTGTTTCGGTCCCCATGTGCCGGGCTTGTACGGCCGAACGCGGGGACGGTGCTTCAGAACCCCGTCGACGACTGCCCATGCCGCTTCCACCGCGTCCTCGCGCGTAAACAGGCCCCCGTCACCCTTCATCGCATCGCCCAACAGGCGTTCGTAGGGAGACTCTTCGCCGGGCTGCTGTTCGAGCAGATAAAGCTCTTTCTGTTCGCCGACAAACTCCTCGCCGGCATGTTTCACGCGAGCGGCGAGACCGATCTCGGCGTTGGGAGAAATCCGAAAGCGAAAATAGTTCCCGCGCCCCGGAGCGACGGCTGCGTCCGCAAAGAGCTTTTGCGGCGGCGCCTTCAACTCGATAAGCACCTCGGTCGCCGTATCGGGCAAAAACTTGCCCGAGCGCAGATACCATGGCACTCCATCCCAACGCCATGAGTCGATGAATAACCGAAGCGCGCAATAGGTTTCGACGTCGGAGTTTTTCGCCACGTCCTTTTCCTCCCGGTAGCCTGCGTATTGGCCGCGCACCATATCTTCCGGCTTCAAAGCGCGCATCGCCTTGAATACAGTTGCCTTCTCGGTTTGCACTTCTGCGAAATGCCGGCCCGCCGGCGGCTCCATGGCAAGAAGCGCGACAATTTGAAAGAGATGATTCTGGATCACGTCGCGCAAGCAGCCGGCGGACTCGTAAAATGCGCCGCGCGTCCCCACGCCGAAGCTTTCAGCCAAGGTGATCTGCACGCTGGAAACGAAATTGCGGTTCCAGATCGGCTCAAGGAATGAATTGGCGAAGCGGAAGTAAAGAATATTCATGATCGCCTCCTTGCCCAGGAAGTGATCGATGCGGAAGATTGAATCTTCAGGAAACACCGACCGTCGCGACGCGATTCAACGCACGAGCCGAGGCAAGATCGCGGCCAAAGGGCTTCTCGACAATCACCCGCGCATTCTCGGCCAGCCCTGACGCGCCCAGCCCCTTGATTACGGTGGCAAAAAGCGACGGCGGGATGGCCAGATAATGTGCGGGGCGACGCGCTTTCCCAAGCGCCTGCTTGATCGCCTCGTAGGTGCTGCTGTCGTTGTAATCGCCGCTCACATATTGGAGCAAGCGAGAGAAGATGGCGAAATGCCTGCTTGTTATCGATGCCGCCCGCTTGCTTGATGCTGTGGGTCACGCGCCTGTGCAGACGCTCCAGGCTCCACTTGGGAAAGGCCACGCCGATGACGGGAACCTTGAGGGTGCCATGCTTCACCATTGCGTAGAGTGCGGGGAAGATCATCTTGTGGGCAAGATCGCCCGTGGCGCCATACACCACAAGAGCATCGGAATCAGAGGTAGGCATCGGAGAACCATCCTTGTTGGCTGTTTTCCCAGGCCAACCGGCCTCGGAGCGCAGTCCCGATGATATCGTGTCGGTGGTTTCGATTGATCTGGGGCATGAAACGACACAAGGCGCGAGTGGAGCGTCCGTGCGGCATCGCTTCGGCGGCCTGGCTGGTGTAAACTAATTTGGACCCCTGAGCCGGCTCCCTGCGAGCCGGCTCGACTGTGTCGGGACGTGGCTCAGCCTGGTAGAGCACTCGCTTGGGGTGCGAGGGGTCGGCAGTTCAAATCTGCCCGTCCCGACCATTTATCTTCGCAATTTCAACTCAACCCGCCAGCACAAATCAGTTCCCGGCTGCCGGCCACGAAGCGCCCCAACCTAGCGCCGTAGCGCCAGCGAAGGCGCACCAGTCAAGCCTGCGAGGGGTGCGAGGCAAAGCCGAGCCTTCGGCAGTTCAAATCTGCCCGTCCCGACCATTTATCTTCGCAATTTCAACTCAACCCGCCAGCACAAATCAGTTTCGGGCTGCCGGCCGCGAAGCGCCCCAACCTACGCAGTAGCGCCAGCGAAGGCGCACCAGTCAAGCCTGCGAGGGGAGCGAGGCAAAGCCGATCCTTCGGCAGTTCAAATCTGCCCGTCCCGACCATTGTATTTTCTTCACGGATTTCGATTCAGGTTCCGTTTCTACCTATAATTTCAGCCGCGCGGTCGCCTTTGACATTGCCTCCCACGGATCGCGGCGCAGGCGGCTCTTCCACTCGACGAAATCGGCGACACGGAAGACTGGGCGTTCCTTCAGCTTGAGCTCAGTCCAACTCAGCGGCAGCGCAACCGCCATCCCTTCCCGTGCCCGCGGTGAAAACGGCGCAATCGAAGTGGCGCCGCGCTCGTTGCGCAGATAATCCAGATAGATTTTGCCCTTGCGGGCCGCCTTGGTCATCTTGGTGAGGAAGAGATTGCGATTGTCCGCTTCCATGGCGAGCACTAGGCGATAAGCGAACTCCTTGATCGCCGGCCACTCGTGCTCGGGACGAATCGGAGCCACCACATGCAGGCCCTTGCCGCCGGTTGTCTTGAGGAACGACTCGAGGCCGGCCGACTGCAGCCGCTCCCGCACTTCGAGCGCGGCTGCGGTCAGCGTCTTCCAGTCGATGGCCGCGTCGGGGTCAAGATCGATCACAATTCGATCCGGCTTTTCGAGTGAATTGTTCTTCGACCCCCAGGCATGAAATTCCAGCACGCTCAACTGCGCCATCTCCATGAGCGTGTGCGCCGTCGACAGCGTGACGTATGGCTCGGGCTTGCCCGATTTCTTATCGACGACCTCGACACTCTCTACGTCCGGCGGCAGGGTGTCATTGACGTGCTTCTGAAAGAAGCAGGGCTTGCCGGTTCCATTCATGCAGCGCACCAGCGAGACAGGCCGTCCGGCAATGTGCGGCAGCATGTGTTCGGCAATCGCTGCGTAGTAGCGTGCGAGAGCGTCCTTGGTGAGACCCGATTCGGTGTCGAGCACTTTGTCTGGATGGGTGAGGCGGATGGGCAGCGCGTCCGCCGGCTTTGTCGTTGCCGGCTTGCCACGCGACGACTTTTGTTCGATCGGCTTGGGCGCAGTCGAGGCTTTTGCCTTCTCGCGCTTTTCGGGCACTTGCTCCTCCTCCCGCTTCACTTGCCTGGCCGGTTTGTCCTCACGCAATCCTTTGAAGGCCGCCTGGCGCACCAGGTTGTCCGCGGTCCAATTGGAGAAAGAGACCTGCGCCACAAGCTGCGGCTTGACCCAGTGGACACCGCGGGCAAACTCTGTCGGCACACGCGCAAAGGGCGACGCGTCGCTCTGAATATCCTCAAGCCGATCGCGCATCGTGCGATGTGTCTTCTGTGTAAAGCCCGTTCCGGTGCGCCCGGCGTATTCGAGCTTCCCATGTTTGTAGACACCCAGCAGCAGCGCGCCCACGCCGCGACTCCCATTCGACGGCAGCGTGAACCCGCCAATGACAAACTCCTGCTCGCGATAACACTTGAGTTTCAGCCAACTGGTGCTGCGCCCCGAGACGTATTTACCCTGCGCCAGCTTGGAGATGATGCCTTCAAGACCAAGCCGGCACGCGCCCTCAAAGACGGCTTTTGCCTCGCCCTCCATGTGTTCGCTGATGCGGATCGCGCCGTCCGCAGGCATACGGGCAAGCAAGGTGGCGAGGATCTCTTTCCGGTCGAGAAGCGGGAGAGCGCGCAGGTTGTGCCCATCGAGATGGAGCAGATCGAAGATGAAATAGGTGAGCGGATTGCGCGCGCCTTCCTGGAACGCGGCTTGCAAATCGGCGAAGCTCGACTTGCCATCGTCGGTGAGCACCACCACCTCGCCGTCTAAGATCGCGTTGCTGACGGGCAGATTTGCGACTGCAGCGGCGATCGATCGCATGCGATGCGTCCAGTCCAGGCCAGTGCGCGTCAGAAGCCGCACCGCTGCGCGGCCTCCCACCTGCACGCGCGCCTGGGTGCGGTAGCCGTCGAGCTTGATCTCGTGTACCCAGCCCTTCCCGCTGGGCGGAACATCGCCCATCGCGGCAAGCTGCGGCGGCACAAAAGTGGGCAGCGGCTCTTTGGGTAAAGTCTCGAGGCGCGCGCTGATTTTTTGAAGGGATTTTTGGTTGGAAATGTTGGATGGTTCGGGATGTTTTGCGGCGGCCCTGGCAGATGTCTTCGTTTCGGCGGGCTCTGGTCGGCTTCGCTTCAAACCGTTAGCGGGCGGGTCGGCATTCGAATTCCAGACTGCATCGCGTGCCCGGGCAATGGCTTCCATGTCGCGGCCGCTGGCCACGCTGTTCGGCTCTTCTTCAGTAATGGGCGTCGCGTCAGCAGGGCGCTCTTCCCCGTCGTGCTCTTTAATCAGCAGCCAGTTTGGCTTGGACTCATTCGCGTATTTGCCGCCCATGCGCACCAGAACCCAGCGCCCATGCAGTTTTTTGCCATGCAGGATGAATTTGAGGTCGCCTTTGCGGAGACCCTCCGCCGGATCGCCCACTGGCTCCCAGGTACCGCGGTCCCACAGCATCACGGTGCCGCCGCCATACTGTCCCTTGGGAATAATTCCTTCGAACCCGCCGTACTCCAGCGGATGATCTTCAACCTGGACCGCGAGCCGCTTGTCGCCGGTAAAGTAGCTCGGCCCCTTGGTGACCGCCCAGCTTTTGAGCACACCGTCCAGCTCGAGCCTGAAGTCATAATGGAGATGACTGGCCGCGTGCTTCTGAATGACAAACTCGAGCTTGTGCTCTTTGGCTGCGCGGCCTTTTTTCTTGGCATCCCCGCTGGGCTCGGGCGTGATTTTGAAATCACGCTTGGCGCGATACTTCTCCAGCTGCCGCTTCGTTGATTCCTTGGGGGCAGCGGCCGCGGGTGTTGCTCGCTTGATCATGGCTGCAACTTAAGCTGACTTGCGGCGCTTTGCGCCTCCGCGCGCAGTGGACGCAGCGGCATTGACGAGCCGCAGTCCTTCTTTGGCGGTCTTCTCTTTCGCAGGCTTGCCGTCTGCGCGCACCACCGGTTTCTTCTTGCCGGCTTGCTCGCCCACGCTCTGCCGCAGTGCATCCATCAGGTTGATCACCTTGCCGCTACGCTGTTCGCGCTCCTGCTCCCTGGGCAGGTCAACATGTTTCAGCTTGGAATCGATCAGCTCGCGGAGTGCGGTTTCGTAGGTGTCGGTGAACTTCTCCGGCTCAAACGCGGTTGCCTTTCTTTTAATCAACTCTTTGGCCAGCGCCAGCTCATCGCCGACAATCTTCGGCTCCTTCATGCCTTCAAAGTATTCGGCGGCGTTGCGCAATTCAGACGCGAAGCGGAGGGTGTAGGCCATCATGCCCAGCAGATTGGGATCAGTGGGCGCAGTGATGGCGACGAGCCGCTCGCGGCCGCTCATGGCGATCTTTCCTAGGCCGATCTGCTTCGTTTCCTTGAGAGCCTCGCGGACCACGGCGAACGCTTCAGCCTGCGCAGCATTCTCGGGAAGCACGAAATACGGCTTTTCGAAATACGCCGGATCGATCTCGTCGACATGGACAAATTGATCGAGCTCAACGGTGTGCTTTGAGGGGATGCGCAGGTTCTCGATTTCGGCCGGCTCGAGCTGAATGTATTGACCCTTGCTGTACTCGTAGCCCTTGACGATGTCGCCTTTCTCCACCGGCTCTTCGTCTCCTGCAGAAACCTTCTGATGGCGAACGCGCTCGCCGGTATTCCGGTCGATTTGGTGGAAGCGAATCTCGCTCTTGGATTCGGTCGCAGGAATCAAATTGATTCCAAATGAAACAAGTGAGATCCGCAGTTGGCCGGACCACGATGGACGCGCCATGTTATTGCTCCCTTGGGTCTGTCAGATTCTGAACTCGATGAGGGCGTTGCTTTTGAGGAGCAACCAATCTCAGGGGGAATAGCACCTATAGTAGGTGCTTTTTTGCGTGTTTGCCAGCGAGAAAGCGAGGAGGAGTGCATGATTCGGAAACTGAAGTCAGGGGAATATCGGCTCTATTCCCGCAAGAAGGACGAAGCGGGCAAGCGCAAAAACCTGGGCACGTTTTCAACGCTGGAGAAGGCCAAGCAGCACGAGCGCGCGGTGCAGTACTTCAAGAAGCACTGAAGCGGCTCCCTCAGTTTCGCCGTTTGTTCGAGTATCTACCGAGTTATCAAAACCAGCACCGTCGCAACCTTATCCAAGCCTTGTGCTGGAAGTTGCACGTCCACACTTTCGCCGGTCTGCTTCACTTTCAACGCGGTGTGCGCCGGATCGGCAAGCAGGTAAGCGCCGGTCACCGTGCGCGGCACATGATTCAGATGAAAGCCGCCCGTGGGCCACGCGAAGAGCTCCACATAAATCCGGTTCGGTTTGGTGGTCGATCGCCACTCCCACTTGGGAATGAATTTGGCTTTGCCCTCCTCGTCCTTTTCAGTCGCACTGAAACTGCCTGCCTCGTCGCCGAAGAGAGTTGCTGAGGTGCCGTAAATCGCCTCGCCATTGACGGCGAGCCATTCGCCGACCTGCTTGCAGCCGCTCGACTTCGGCCGGAGGAACGTTGCCTTTTGAGTCGGGCCCAATGTTGAGCAGGTAGTTGCCGCCTTTGCTGGCGATATCGATGAGGTTGCGCAGTAGGCGTCTCGGTCGACTTGAAATTCAGGTCATACGACTTGTAGCCCCAGGTGTCGTTCATGGTCATGCAGGCTTCCCAGTCGCGGCCGGGATATCCTTTCGCCGGGATGTATTGCTCGGGCGTCTCGGTGTCGCCCTTGTAACCGCCGCCGAGCCGGTTGTTCCAGATGAGATTGGGATGCTGGTTCATCAGGGCGACAATCTCGCCGGCGAGCTCGGGCGTCATGTCGTCGGTGGGCGTGTCGAACCAGATCACGGCTGGAAACTCGCCGTAGTTGGTCAGCAGCTCCTTGAGCTGCGGGATGGCCTTGGTGTGCAGATACTCGGCGAAGTTGCCGTCCTGCGCGGGATCCCAGTGATGATTGGGCCGGTCGTGATGGTCGGTCTTGTAGGCTGCGCCGCCGGGCGCGGTCCAGTCCTGGTCCTGCGAGTAGTAGAAGCCGAGCTTGAGGCCCTGCTTGCGGCACTCGTCGGCGAGCTCTCGCAGCGGGTCGCGGTGGAACGGTGTGCCGGCCACGATGTTGAATCTGTTGGCCGGCGAGTTGAACATGGCGAAGCCGTCGTGATGCTTCGAGGTGATGACGATGTACTTCATGCCGGCGGATTTGGCCAGCGCGACGATGTCGTGGGCGCTGAAGGCGGTGGGATTGAACTGGGGGGCGAGCGCCTTGTAGTCGGCGACAGGGATCGAGGCCGTATTCATGATCCATTCGCCGATGCTGGGGATTCGCTTGCCGTCCCATGTGCCGGCGGGGATGGAGTAGAGGCCCCAATGGATGAACATGCCGAAGCGGGCTTCGCGCCACCAGGCCATGCGCGCGTCGCGCTGCGCGGGTGTTTCCGTGTCCTGGATGGCGGCGACCGGGTGCGCGCTGGACTCCTTGATGTGCTCGCCTTCAACCTGGGCCGCGAGGGGGAGCGTGACTGCGAAAAGGACCAGGGCAGTGACGATGCAGGGCATTGGATGATTCTTCAAGGGATCTCCTCACGGCGACTCGCCGTACCACGCCGAATCTTTGCTCGTCCTTTATACCTTTGCCGGGGCGGCCGGCGTCAAAGAGAGAGCTTCGGCCCTGTTGACGATGCGCTTCGCGAGAGGCGTGCTACCATTCCTGCACATGGCTCACCCGAGCCGAAGAGCGGGGGTTTTCATGAGCGGTTATTCAAGGCGCGACTTCCTCAAGACCAGCGTTGCGGCGGGCACGCTGGCCACTGTCGGCACTCTTCCTGTTCAGGCAAAGCAATCCGCGACGGACACAGTGATTCTGGGGCGCTCGGGATTGAAGGTGACTCGCCTGGCCTTTGGCACCGGCAGCCACAACGGGCAGATTCAGGCGGAGCTGGGACAAGAGCGGTTCACCAAGCTGGTGCACTATGCGTACGACCGGGGTATTCGCTTCTTCGAGACGGCCGAGGCCTACATGACGCCAGCCATGCTGGGCGAGGCGCTGAAGGGCGTACCCGCGCGACAGCTACCAGTTGATGACCAAGGTGACGACCGACGAAGGCGTCGATCCGCACGATGCGATTTGATGAGATGCGGCGCATCTCGAAGACCGATTACTTCGACGTGATGCTGCTGCATTTTCAGCACACCTCGAACTGGGTGTCGGAAACGGCGCGCTGGCAGGACGGCATTCAAGAGGCGCAGGAGAAGGGGACCATCCGCAAGCGGGACGCCTCGGTGCATGGGCTGCCTGCACTGCGCCAGGTGCCGGGCAACAAGTGGCTTGAGATCGCGATGATCCGCATGAACCACAACGGCGCGAGCATGGACGCGGAGAATTACGCCACCGGCGGTCCGGGCGACGTGCCCGAAGTGGTGAAGCATGTGCAGCAGGTGAAGCAGGAAGGCATGGGCGTGATCAGCATGAAGCTGGTGGGCAACGGGACGTTCACCAAGCATGAAGACCGCGCGGCGGCGATGAAGTTCGCGTTCCGCAACGCGGGGTGGATGCTGTGACGGTGGGTTTCAAGAGCCCGCAGGAGATTGACGAAGCCATCGACAACTTGAATGCGGCGCTGGCGTAAACAGGTCCCCAGGGCTTCTGTTCGAAGAGGATTGTGGATGGGTTCGTGGTATCCCACCCATCCACGATGAGGCTGTGGATGGATGAGGCACCCATCATTCTTGGAGTCGGGAGGCCGAGCCTCCTGATTCGATGGGATGGATGCGCGGGGGCGAGAGCGCATTAGCAGAAGGCTCTGCTTCAAGGGATTGAAGAGCATGAGCTTGATGCCGCTTCGAAGTTGGAGCACGTCGAGGCCGCCGTAGTGCGCTGGGCACGATTCGAGCCGCCGCAATGATCGGGTCAGCAATGAGACGGCTCCAGCCGGATTGCTGTGCTGCATGTGATGGCAAGCGGCGGTTACCTGAATGACAGCTTGTAGAAAGCTCTTCAGCGGATCATCTTGTGCTAGCCAAGCGGCTTCCCAATGCTCGTGTGCTTCGAAGAACTCTTCGTTGCGATAGCAGGTAAGCCCGGCCGCTAAAGCCCCGCTTCGCCAGTCGAGTTCAGCCTGGTTTGCCGAGCTCACTCCACCGGTTCCATGTCGACAGCGACGTCGAGGGTATGCGATCCGCCGCCGAGAATCAGACCGCGCAACGGGCTCACGTCGCCGTAGTCGCGACCCCAGGCAAGGGTCACATGCCCGTCCGTCGGCGCGACATTGTTGGTCGGGTCCATGTCGAGCCAGCCCACTCCACGACAATATGCCGACGCCCACGCATGGGAGGCGTCGGCGCCCACCAGACGCGGCCTGCCCGGAGGCGGATAGGTGCGCAGATAGCCGCTCACGTAGCGAGCCGCGACATTGATGGAGCGCAGGCAGGCGATCTGCACGTGGGCAAAATCCTGGCAAACGCCGCGCCGCTTTTTGAATACTTCTTCGACCGTGGTGCGGACGGTCGTCACCTTCGAATCGAAGCGAAAATCGCTGTGGATCCGGCTGGTCAGATCGAGCAATGCCTCGCGCATGGGCCGATCGGGCGTGAACGACTGCCGCGCATACTCGGCAAACTCCGGGCGCAAACGAATGCGCGGCGACTCAAACTGAAACTGGTAAGCATTCAGACCCTCGGGGGAGCAGTCGTGGGCGAGAATGCGCGTTGACTCCTCCCACGGCGGCTGGGGCTGCGACCCCACCGGCGGCTCAAGGCTGATGGCCACTTTGCTCTTCGACTCGACGATCAGCTCCTTGTGCGGCTCCTGCACGGTGAAGAAGAGCTGCAGATTGCCGAAGTAGTCGACGCGCTCGGTTACGGCTTTGGGCGCGGGGTGAATATGAAATTCATTGTGCAGCAGATGACTCTGCGCGAACGACCGCGGCTTGAGACAGGCGACGTGTTCTCCCACCGAAACCGGAGACCGGTAGCGATACGTGGTGCGGTGAGTGATGTTATAGATCATCGCTCTGGGTCATTCTCCTACCGTGATCGGCTGGGTGCGCACGTGGCTGAAATAGCGGTTCGACACATCGTTGGACCACGCCGGAAGCATCATCTCGAGTTCCTCGAGCAGGCGATCCAACTGCGTCAGCGCGTCTGATTGCGGCTTTCCCTTGTGCCCGGGCTTTGCCGGCGCATCGGCGTGGGAAGGATAGTGAATGGCGCGCAGGTTGATGGCATGCACGCGCGCCACGGCCTCGCGCATTGACTCCAGATCGGCAGGGACGTGGCGCGGCAGCTTGGAATAGAGGTCAGCGATATGTTCGAGCTGAAAGTCGAGCGAGCGCGGATTGGTTTCGTCGGCAAGCAGCACGTCAAGCACGGCCAGCGGATGCAGCGTGGTGTAGTAACGCGTGCGGTAGGTCATCGAGCTGTCCGCCACTTCAAGCAGCCGCTCGAGGAACGACCAGTCTTCAGTGGCGAGCGGCCGCGTGATCTTGCGTAGCGCCCGGGTCAGATAAATGGCGCGTTCGACACGGCGCCCGAGACTCATGAACAGCCAGCCCGCGCCGCGATTGATGTTCTCGCGCTCCATGCCAGAAAAGGCGGAGAGCAATTCGAGACAGCCAGTCAGCTTCGCCTGGTAATCGAGCAACTGCAGAATCGGCTCGCCGTCCATGCAATGGCGGAGCTGGCCGATGAGCAGCATCATGTCGCCGGAGAGGCGCTCGCGGACATTGCCACCGATGCGGGAGATCTCAGTCAGTGTGCTGGGCAGCGTGTCTGGCCGCTGCGCCTCAGTGAGCATGGCGACCAGTTCCTTCTCGAGGGCTGGGAAGGTCGAAGGTTCACGACGGCTGCGCGGGAGTTTCGCGTACCGCGGGCCGAGGCACGCGTAGAGGCGAATGAGGCTGGCCAACTCGGACTCTTCAGCGCGATGCACGCCAGGCACCATGGAACGCAGGATGCGCGCCATGTTTTCAGCGCGCTCCACGTAGCGGCCGAGCCAGTAGGTGTTGTCGGCCACGCTGCTGGGCACCACCCGGGGAATGCGCCGAATCTCGATGGGCTCGTGGCGCGGGCGCAGCAGGCTGAATGTGTCGACAGGGGTATCGGAGAGGATCCATGCATCCTTGCTGTGGCCGCCGCGCTGCATCGAGACGACGGATCCAGCCGAGTCAGACACGCGCACAAGGCCGCCCGGAATAGCAACCCAGCCGGAGCCGGTGTTGAGCACGTAGGTGCGCAGGACCACGCTGCGCGAGGTGAGATTGCCTTTTTCCCAGACCGGAGCGGTGGAGAGGGCAACCTGCTCCTGCGCGACATATTCATGCGGCTTGGCCTGCACACGCTCGATGA
This sequence comes from uncultured Acidobacteriaceae bacterium, assembly GCA_963791505.1. Taxonomy (GTDB): domain Bacteria; phylum Acidobacteriota; class Terriglobia; order Terriglobales; family Acidobacteriaceae; genus Telmatobacter. Next base: position 81,700 of record CAWBSV010000006.1, on the reverse strand, counting down.
ATTTCTCCCGCTCCTGCTTAGGCAGTTCGGAGCCAAAGACCGGTTCCATTCCCTGAGAAGGGAACGCCGGCTTGACCACGACCGACTCGAGATTCCGTAGCACCCACGAAAGCGCATTCGATTGGCCGCACCACCAGGTGGCGACAGAAGGCAGCTTGATGTCTTCGCCGAGCAAGTGACGCGCGAGCCCAGGCAGAAACGGCATGATCGCGGCCGACTCGATGAGCCCGCTGCCCAGCGCGTTGGCGATTTTTACATTGCCGGCCACGACTGCGTTGACAAGCCCGGAGACGCCAAGGAGCGAATCGCTGCGCAGCTCCAGCGGATCGCAGAAGCTGTCGTCCACGCGGCGCAGGATGACGTCAACATGCTCGAGGCCCTCCACGGTCTTGAGATAGACGCGGCGATTGCGCACGGTGAGATCGCGGCCTTCGACGAGGGTGAAGCCAAGATATTTGGCGAGGTACGAGTGCTCAAAGTACGTCTCGTTGTGCGGTCCGGGCGTGAGCAGCACGATACGCGGATTGTCGCGGCCGGCCAGGCTGGTGAGCGCCTCGCGCTGGGCACGGAAAAAGGGCGCAAGACGCAAAACGTTGGAGGCTCGAAAGAGCTCAGGCAGCAGGTCAGAGACGATGGTGCGGTTCTCGAGCGCGTAGCCGCTGCCCGAGGGCGCCTGGGTTCGATCGGAAAGCACCCACCATTGGCCGTCGGGCGAACGGGCCAGGTCGACCGCAAGCATATGCAGATAGCTGTGTGCGGGAACGTTTACGCCGACCATCGGACGGAGAAATGCAGGATTGGCATAAAGCAGCGCGGCGGGAAAGCGTCCCTGACGCAGTAGTTGCTGCGGGCCATAGAGGTCCTCGAGCAACAGGCTCAGTAACTGTGCCCGCTGAATGACGCCGGCCTCGATATAGCGCCACTCTTCGGCGGGAATGAGGAGGGGCACGATGTCGATTTGCCAGGGACGGTTGGCGCCCAGCGGATCACCGTAGATGTTGTAGGTGATGCCGTTCTCGCGGATGCGCCGCTCGGCGCGCGCCCATCGTGCCCCAAGTTCCTCGGGGCCGATGGTGCGCAGCCACTCCATCAGGTGCGCCCAATGCGGCCGAGGCGTGACCCCGTTGCTCGACGACTCCTCGTAAGTCGCGCCGTAACGAAGGGTGGACTGATAGAGGTCCGCGATCATGGCTTTGCCCCTGGCTCAATCTTACGGGTTTTTTCTGCAATTTCACCCGGAGAAGGCCAGCGCATATCGAGAGTCATGGGGAACACGGGGTTGCTTTCCGACGCCGGCGCGGAGATTGGGCCGGCTGGCGGGGTGCTAACGATGAAGCGCTCCCGGCGGCGCGCGGCAGCCTCCTCCGCATCGGCGGCCCGGCTCGGGTAGAGTTCACCGCCGGGGCGTCCGGCGTGGTAGGTGCAGCGTGCGACGGATGCGTTGCGCCAGGTGTCGATGAGGTCGAAGGTGAGCGGTGAGTGCACGGGGATGGTGGGATGCAAGGCGGCATTGAGTTTGCGAGCGCGGAAGCGAATCCCTGCAATGGACTCACCGGAAGTGCCGGTGGGATGGAGCGGAACGCGCCGGCCATTGCATGCGACCACATAGCGCGACTTAGCCGTCTGGCCTGACAGTTTGATCTGAATCCGCTCGAGCGATGAGTCGACGCTGCGCACGGTGCTGCCGGAGATGCTGTCTTCTGCCAGGACATTCCAGGGCTCGAGGGCGGAGCGCAGCTCGACCTCAACTCCTTCTGACCCCATGGTTCCGATAACGTGGGAAGCGGAACTCGAAGTGCGGAACGAACCAGGCGTCGTCGAAGGTGAATCCCGCGGCGTCCAGGAAGGCAAGCACCTCAGCAAAATCCTGCTGGACGAAGTGTGGCAGCATGAAGCGGTCGTGAAGCGTGGTGCCCCAGCGAATCAGCGAACCGTGAAAGGGCTGTTTCCAGAATGTGCATACCAGTGCGCGGACCAGCAGCATTTCGACGAGGCCCATGCGGAAGTGGGGCGCCATCTCAAAGGCGCGCAGTTCAAGAAGCCCAGCGCGCAGGCCCGCGCCTTGCGGCGGGTAGAGCTTGTCAATGCAGAACTCGGCGCGGTGCGTGTTGCCGGTGATGTCAACCAGCAAATTGCGGAACAGTCCATCGAGGGTTGCGGGCTCACAGCCTGCAGCAAGCTGGTTGAACGCGACTTCAAGCTCATAGAGAGCGTCGGCGCGGGCTTCATCCACGCGCGGGTATTGACTGGTGGGCCCAACATAGAGACCCGAGAAAAGAAACGAGAGCGAGGGATGGTTCTGCCAGAACGCGAGCATGCTGCGCAACAGATCGGGACGGCGCAGGATTGGGCTGTCGGGAACCGTGGCGCCCCCGAGAACGATGTGCGATCCACCCCCGGTTGCTCCGCGCGACCCATCGTAGCCGAACTTCAGGGCAGTGAGCCGATTCCGCTGCGCTTCTTCAAACAGGATTGCGTTGAGTCGTTCAAGCTCGTCCCAGTTTGAAGTCGGGGGGAGATTGACTTCAAGAACGCCAGGGTCGGGCGTGAGACTGAAGGCGCGCAACCGCGGATCGAAGGGCGCTGGATAGCCCTCGATCCAAATGGGCATGTGCAGATGGACGCAAGTCTCTTCGAGCGCCGTGACCAGTTCGAGAAAATCCGCCGCCACCGACGCGTAGGGAAGAAAGACATGCAGGCGGCCTTCGCGGACCTCGACACACAATGCGGGCCGAATTAGCTGCGTGGCAGACTCCGCAGTGCGCGAGAAGCGCGGCAGCGGATCGGGGACCGGCATTTGCGCGAACAGATGCGGGAACCGGCCACGCGCGGGCAGCTTGACACGATCGGCGAAAGGCTCGGCTTCATATTCATAAGCGACTTCATCGGGAGCGACCCACGGCATTGCCTCCACCGGAATGCGATAGCCGATGGGCGAGTCGCCTGGCGCCAGCTCCAGCCGTTCGGGCCGCTCGAACCAAAGCTGACTCGACCAGAAAAGATGGCCTTCAAACTGGCGCCGCCGTAGCGGGATGAGATAGCCAACGGGTTCGTCGGGCGTCTCGTCGCTGGTTCCGGATCTCGGATTGAAGGCAGGCAAGATGCTTTCGGCGCTTACCTGCAGGCGGCGCGAAAGGGCCTGCAGAAACACGAGCGCATCGTTTGGGTGGAAAACATGCGCCTGATCTTCCGTCGCGATGAGGGCGATGTTTTCCCACACCGGCACGCCATCGAGACGCGAGAGACAGTGAAAGGCCCAGCGCGGCAATGCTTCTCCCGGATACCATTTGCCCTGGGCAAACTGAAGCAGGCCGCCGGGCGCGGTCTTCTCGCGGAGGCAACGAATCAGCGCCAGGCCGCGGGTGCGCTTGAGCGGGCCGAGCGCCTCGAGGTTCCACTGTGCGCTCTCGACGTCATCAATGCCGACGAAGGTAGGCTCGCCGCCCATGGTCAGGCGGACATCCTGATCGCGAAGGCTCTCGTCAATCGAGTGCGCAAGCTGCTGAACCGCAGCCCATTCTGCGTCGCTGTAAGGTCGAGCGATGCTTGGCGCGCGATCAAGCCGCGACACCGAGAGCTCAAAAGCAAGTTCAACCTGAGCCGGCTCAACGGTGCCACCGATGGGAGCAGCCTGCGCGGCGGTTGGGGTGCAGACCAGCGGAATGTGGCCTTCTGTTGCGACGAGCCCGGAGGTCGGGTCAAGGCCGAGCCATCCGGCGCCGGGAAGAAAAACCTCCGTCCATGCGTGAAAGGCGGCATGGTCCTCAGCCGGCGCGGAAGGATCCGATGAGGGCTCGTCCGGCGCGAGCTGGATGAGGTAGCCGGAGACAAAGCGCGCGGCAATGCCGAGATGCCGGCAGACCTCGACGAGAAGCCATGCGGAATCGCGGCACGAGCCGGTGTGGAGCGACAACGTTTCTTCCCAGGTCTGAACGCCATGCTCCATGCGGGTGCGATAGCCGATCTGGGCCGCAACGCGGCTGCTCAGGCTGAGAAGAAAGCTGATGGTCCCCTGGGAATCACGCGGGATCTGGTCAAGAAATGCCTGCAGCAGCGGTCCTGCCGGCTCTGCCTGGAGATAGGGCTGCAGATCGCGGGCCAACTGCGGCGAATAGGTGAATGGAAAATTTTCAAACCCGGGCTTAAGAAGAAAGGCAAACGGATTGATGGGCGTGAGATCGGCAACAAGTTTTACGTCAACTGCAAATTCACGGGTCTTAGAAGGAAAAATTGCGCGGGCCAGATAATTCGAATGCGGATCGAGCTGCCAGTTGAGAATGCGATCCGCCGGCGTTATCTCCAGGTCATAGCTGAGAATTGGCGTCTGGCAATGCGGCGTGGGACGCAGTTGGATGACCTGCGGGCCGAGCGAGACAGGCTTCTCGTACCGGTACTGCGTCCGGTGATGCAAAGCGACCTTTTTCGCCATTCAGTCCCTTCAAGGGTTGGATTCGGATGGTTCTGTTCCGGGGCCGGATTGTCGAGAGTGCTGTCATTAACCTATCGCACCGCGAGCGGCATTGCTGGTCCTTTTAGCGCGAGAGCGGCCCAGACCTCATCTAATTCAGATGCATTGATCTTCGTGCCGGGCAGCACTTGTATGATCGGACCGTCCGGCCTCAATCAATTCGCGAGCAGGAGAACCCATGGGAAATGAACTCGTCTTGGTCACCGGTGGCTCGGGATTCATCGGCGTGCATTGCATTCTGCAACTGTTGCAGGCCGGTTATCGGGTGCGGACCACGGTGCGGTCGCTGGAGCGTGAGCCTGAGGTGCGCGCGATGCTCAAGGCGGGCGGGGTCGACGCCCGTGAGGCGCTGTCGTTTGCCACGGCAGATCTGATGTCCGACACAGGATGGAACGAAGCGGTCGCCGGCTGCGACTTTGTGCTGCATGTGGCGTCCCCGTTTCCGCTGCGCGTTCCGCAAGACGAGAACGAGCTGATTGTTCCTGCGCGTGAAGGGGCGCTCCGGGTTTTGCGGGCATCGCGCGATGCGGGCGTGAAGCGTGTGGTGCTGACCTCGTCGTTTGCGGCTATTGGCTATGGCGTGGAGGCTGACCGAGTCTTCACGGAGAAGGACTGGACCAACCCTGACGGTCCCGGCGTCACTCCCTATACAAAGTCGAAGACACTGGCCGAGCGCGCGGCCTGGGACTTCATGGCCAAGGAGGGCGGTGCGCTTGAGCTTGCCGTGGTCAATCCCGTGGCTGTCTTCGGGCCTGTGCTGGGCGCGGATATCTCGACCTCCATCCAGATTGTGAAGATGCTGATGGATGGCGCGATGCCGGGCTGCCCGCAGCTCTACTTTGGAGTGGTCGATGTGCGCGACGTGGCCGATCTGCACCTGCGGGCCATGACCCATCCGGATGCCAAGGGCGAGCGCTTTCTGGCCGTGACCGGGCACTTCGTTTCGATTCAGGAGATCGGCATGATGCTGAGGGCGAGCCTGGGCGCGGTTGCAAAACGCGTTCCCATGAACCTGCTGCCGAACTGGGTGTTGCGGCTGGCCGCGGTCTTCGATCCCACGGTGCGGCAGATTGTCCCTGAGCTGGGCAAGCATAAAGATGCGTCGAGCGAGAAGGCGACGAGGGTGCTCGGGTGGAAGCCGCGATCGGCGCAGGAGTCGGTGGTCGCGACTGCCGAGAGCCTGCTGCAACTCGGGCTGCTCAAAGCCTCAGCGGTCAAGGCCGCGCGTTAGGTCGATTTGGATCGGGCTCCGCGCCAATAGAGGACGAGCCCGAGCAGGATCGAGGCGACTGTGCCGCCGACCAGTTTGAGCTCAAAGACCATGGTGCTTGCGGTGTCGCCCGGCGGAACGAAGGAAACGACAATGCCGACAAGGACAACGGCGAACCCCAGGCCGCCGCAGATCCAGACGCCCGTCATGCCGCCGGGAACCAGGATGGCGCGGGAATCGGCTTTGCGGTCGCGCCGGTAAGCCAGCTTGATGACCGCGGCAAACATATACAGAAACGGAATGAAGTAGAGAATGATGGCCGCGTCGATCAGGAATTGGTAGGCGCCGCGTGTGGTATCGTTGATCTGGCTGCCGAGAAGGATGGCGCCGGAGACAATGGCCTGCACGAGGATCGAGATGTAGGGCGTCTTCCAGCGGGGATGGATTTTGCCGAAGGCCGCGGGCAGGTAGCGATCGATGCCGACCACGAAGGGCACGCGCGCGATGCCGGCGACGGTGCTGCCCACGCCGCCTGCGTTGCCAACAGTGACGAGCATCGCGGCGAGGATGCCGAGAAAGCCGAGTTTCAGTGCGACGGAGCCGATGGTGATGGCGTTAAAGACGCCGCTCTGCGGATCGATGGTCTCGGCGGGCACGAGGGCGAGGATGCCGAATGTGCCGACGATGTACATGAGGGCGATCAGCGCGCCGGCGCCGAAGACTCGCGCGGGGCAGGTTGCGTGCGCGGGTCGCGCACCTCTTCACTCATGGCGGAGACGAGTTCGAGTCCGGTGAAGGCGAAGGCGATCTGCGACCAGAAGTTGACCGTGTCCCAGTTCCACGTCGGCATCATGTTGTGCAGCGTGAAGTGCGTGGCTGAGCCCTGCCGGGCAACCACGATGGCCGCGACCACAACCAGCATGACGAGGGGAACGTAAGTGCCCACGCCGCCCGCGTTCTGCAGCCACTTGCCGATGTTGAGGCCGATGATGTTGAGCACCACGGCGACGACAAGCAGCGACAGCGAAACAGATGAGCAGAAAGGTGCGGTCCTGGGCGAGGGCCTGCGCCTTTGCCGCCCATGATGTAGGCGGCCATTGAAGCGCTGGCCAGCAGAAGTCCGGGGAAATAGAAGACGGTGTAGATCCAGTAGGTCCAGCCGGCGATGAAGCCGTGAAAAGGGCCGAAGGCCTCGCGCGACCAGGCGTAGAGGCCGCCTTCTTCAGGGAAACGCGACGAGAGCTCGTTGATGACCAGCGCGCCGGGGACGAAGAAGAACACGGCGGCGAGGGCCCAGAGGCTGATGGAGGAGGTGCCGTTGTGGCCGGCGGCGGCGATCCAGCGCGGGCCGAGGACGGTGGCGATGTTGAAGAGCAGACATCCCAGAAGCCCATGGTCTTGCGGAGTTGCGCCTTTTGCGAGGAGTCGGACGGGAAGGAGATGGTCACTGGGAGGTCCTGAAAAAGTTGCCCGTGGATTGTCGGAATGATAGCGGATGGAAGGAAGGAGAGACTGAAGTAAATGAGGCGGTGTCGGAAAGATGGCAGGTCAGGTGGAAGTCAGATTGTCTCGATGCTGATTCTGAACGCTCACCCAAGCTAGCCAAGCATCTGTAACAGGCGGCCGGAAACCCGGCAGAAGCAAGCCTCCGCCTCTAAACCATTCGTATGCCTCGGGCCCTATCGAATCCCGATCGAGCCCCACCCCCAGATCACGGATGAAATTCTTTCGAATCCATCGCACAGCGGAGTTGTACCATCTCTCGAACGGTTTGCTTTCCTTGTCGAAGCTTGCCCAGACTCGTCCCTGTATCAGCGAGGGTTGACCGTTCCAAAGTTCAATAATTGGAGACCAGGCATAGCTGAATTCAATGACTGGCTCTGAGAAATCAATATTGAAATATTCTCCGGTCGAACGTCGCCTTAGTTCAGGGAGAATCGCCCGGTTCCATAGACAATAATCCCCACCCTCCTCCCACGGTCGGCCGATCTCTTGAAGTTCAGCAGATTCTCAAGAATGTCGGTTCGTGACGATTACCGGGTCGCGTTCTTGCAAGAAACGCACGAATTGCCGGCAATCCTCCGGGAGCATATGAAAGCGGGTCTGTCTTCCCATCCTGATGAGTTTATACGGGGCTGGAAATGTATTCGAAGGCTTTGCTCATCCTTCAATCGAATCGATGAAGCGGCAGAGCGTCTCCTCCTGCTGCTCGATCGATTCAAGCAATTTGAACTGAGCGCGGGTGCGGTCGAGATTGTGGTTTTCGCGATGAGTCTTGAAGTAGTGATCGCCGGCGAGGTGGTCGGTTAAGAAGCGAATTCCCTGCTCGAAGGTGATGAGCTTGCCGGCCAGTACTAGATTCTTTTCCTCAGACTCGGTGAGAAACGTGCGGGCTGACGAGAGATAGCCCCGTGCGAGACCTGCGAAGAGCGGAAACTCAAGAGCCACGCGGGAGAGATCGCGCTCATCTTCGGGCGCGCGGCAGGTCGAGGTGCGGACGAGGTCGCCGAAGTCGTAGGGCGCGAGGCCGGGCATGACCGTGTCGAGATCGATGACGCAGATGCCTTCGCCGGTTTCGTCGTCGAAGAGAACGTTGTTGATCTTGGTGTCGTTGTGCGTGACGCGCTCGGGGAGATTGGCGCGCAGAAGCGCGTCGGCGAGAGACCGATGGGCAAGAGCGAATTCGATCTCGGACCGTGCCTCGGCTGCGCGGTTCGCGACGTCTGCTTCAAGGGCCTGCTCGAGAGCCTGGAAGCGCAAGGGCGTCGCGTGAAAGCCGGGGATGGTGTCGTGGAGGCGCGGCGGCGGTAAGTCCACAAGCAGGCTCTGAAATTGTCCAAAGGCTTTGCCGGCCTGAAACGCCTGGTCGGGGGTGGTGACGGCGTCGAAGGTATGGGTGCGCTCGATAAAGGGGAACGCGCGCCAGAAATTTCCAGCGTCATCGACGTAGAGGAACTGCCCATCGCCCGTCGGCAAGAGCGAGAGCACGCGGCGTTTTTTTTCTGGTTCTGGCGCGACCTTCAAGGCAAGATGGGCTGTGACGCGCTCGATGTTTTCACTCAGCGCGGCTGGATCGCGGAAGACGCTGTGGTTGATGCGCTGCAGCAGGATTCTGTTTACGACACCCGCATCTTCAAACACGGCGCGGTAGGAGTCATGAATGTGTCCCGCGCCGAACGGGGTGGCTGCGACGAGCTTGCCGGCAACTTGAAACTGCCGGGCAGCGTCGTCGACGCGTTGCTGGTCGCTCATGCCCAGGGGCTCGGTCATGCCCAGAGACTTGAGGGATACGATCCATCGGCGACGAGACGGGCGATGCTGTCGACCACCGCCGGGCGGTCCTCACGAAACGTGACGCCGAACCACGGATCGCTTGAACGCAGGACGCGGACGCGTGCCTGGCCGGCGAGGACCAGTTCGTTGACCGCGTTGGGAAGATAGCACTCGGCCTTCACCTCGCCTCCGCTCTTCTGAAGAAAGGCGATGAAGCGCTCCTGCAGTTGGGCGAAGACTGCGGGCGTGAATCCCCAGAAGTTCATCGAGACCAGTTCGTCGCCGGTCAGCTCAGTGATCTTTCCGGAGGAATCGGTATTGATGACCCTGTCGCCATCGCGGCGGATGTCGGTGTGCTCGACGACCTGCTTGAGATAGCCGTCGTCATCGGCCCGGCTGATGCCGCGGGCAACGCCGCCAAAGTCAGAGAGGGTATTGCGCAGGATGAAGCCGACCATGGCGTAGTCGTCGCCGCCGGCTTGCAAGTGCGCGGCGAGCACGCGGTAGCTTTCGGCGCCATAGAAGTCGTCGGCATTGATGACGGCGAAGGGCTCTTTGACAATGTTGCTTGCGGCGAGAATGGCCTGCGTGGTGCCCCACGGCTTGGTGCGGCCTTCGGGCAGCGTGAAGGGGGCGGGAAGGTCGGTGAGTTCCTGGAAGGCGTATTCAACGGGGATGCGCTTCTCGAAGCGCGAGCCGATGACCTCGCGGAAGGGCGCCTCGATGTCTTTGCGGATGATGAAGACGAGCTTTCCAAAACCCGCGCGCAGGGCGTCATAGATGGAGTAATCCATGATGGTTTCGCCGGAGGGGCCGACGGGGTCAATCTGTTTGAGGCCGCCGTAGCGGCTTCCCATTCCAGCAGCGAGAACCACGAGTGTGGGCTTTGTCATGCCCCTATTGAATCAGACGGGAGGCCGGCCATGCATCCCACGATTGTTACAATCGAAAGGTACTTATCTTCAACCGATTGGCGCAGTCTCCGCACATCAATCCGAACCATGCCCCTCCACCTGTTTAATACCCTGACGGGAAAAGTCGAAGAACTCACCCCCTCCGACGGCGAGACGCTGCGCATGTATGCGTGCGGCCCCACGGTCTACGACTACGGGCATATCGGGAACTTCAGAACGTTTCTTGAAGTGGATGTTCTGCGGCGGTATTTGAAGCTGATCGGGACCAAGGTCCGCCACGTCATGAACATTACCGATGTGGACGACAAGATCATCCGCAATGCGGCGCAGGCCGGCGTGCCGATCGGCACGTACACGGCCAAATATGAGCGGGCCTTTCTCGAAGATTTGGACTGGCTGCGCGTGGAGCGGCCGGAACAGCTTGCGCGGGCTACGGAGCATATCCCAAAGATGGTCGCACTGATCGAGCGGCTGGCTGAGGTGGGCGCTGCATACAAGGCGGAAGATGGCTCGTGGTATTTCCGGCTGGCTTCGTTCCCTGAGTATGGCAAGTTGAGCAAAAAAGATTTGTCGGGCATGGAAGACGGCGCACGCGTGGATGTGGATGAGTACGAGAAGGACTCGGCTCGCGATTTTGCGCTGTGGAAGGCGGCCAAGCCGGGCGAGACTTCGTGGGAGACGCCCATCGGGCGCGGCCGGCCGGGGTGGCACATTGAGTGCTCGGCCATGGCGATGGAATATCTGGGCGACAGCTTCGATCTGCACGCCGGCGGCGAAGATCTGATGTTTCCTCACCATGAGAATGAAATCGCGCAGAGTGAAAGCGCCACGCACAAGCAGTTGGCGCGGCACTGGATGCATGTGCGGTTTCTGCTCGCGGATGGACGCAAGATGTCGAAGAGCGAGGGGAATTTTCATACGCTGCGCGATCTGCTGCTGAAGGGGTATAAGGCTTCGGCGATCCGGCTGGCATTGATTTCGGTTCCCTATCGCCACCAGTTGAACTTTACTTACGATGGGTTGGTGGAGGCGACCAACGCGATCGAGCGGCTGCGGACCTTTCATCAACGGCTGGTCGCATCGACGCTTGCCACAGGCGAGAATCCGGCGATTCAGGAAGCGGCAAAGAAGGCGCAGACGGATTACATGGCCGCGCTGGCCAACGATCTGAATACCGCCGAAGCGCGCGCGCCCATCTTCGACCTGATTCGGCTATCGAATACCGCCATGGATCAGGGGCAGTTGTTTGCCGGGGATCGCGATGCAATTTTGCCGGTGTTGAAGAGCTTTGACGCCGTGTTTGACGTGATCGAAGATCATGATGCGGAGCCCACGCGCAAGGCGCTGGCATGGGCTGAGGCTGAAGGGCGGATGAGCGATGTCGCTCCCGAATTGCTGGAGCGGCAGGGGCTGAGTGATGAAGCCATTGACGCGCTGGTCGCCGAACGCACGCTGGCCAAGAAGCAACGCAATTTTGCGCGCGCGGATCAGATCCGAAACGAGCTCGCGGCCAAGGGCGTGATCATCGAAGACTCCAAAGACGGCGTGCGTTGGAAACGCAAATAATTACTTTGAGGTGCGCGGCTTATGGAACCGAATGAAGTTGAAGAGCTGAAGGAACACGCGGAGCACGGAAGCGAATCGGCCATGCGCCCGGTTGCCTTCACCATGAGTGTGGTTGCGGTGTTGGTCGCCGTGACCACCGTGCTCGGGCATCGCACGCACACAGAGGCCGTGCTCAATCAGAACAAGGCAACCGACCAGTGGAATTACTACCAGGACAAGAAGATCCTTTCCAACGACACGGCGCTGACGGCCGACCTGTTGAGCGTGATGACGATCGAGGACAAGGAAGCCGCCAAGAAGCTCGCCAAGGGTTACGCCGATCATCAGCAGAAATGGGCAAAAGAACTCGCCGACGCAGAAGAGAAGGCGAGGGATCTCGAGAAGGATGTTCGCCACGCTGAAAGGAAGGCAAATCGCTTTGATCTTTCAGAGGCCTTGCTCGAGATCGGGCTGGTGGTCACGTCGGTGACTCTGCTGACAAAGATGAGGCTTTACTGGTACATCGGCATCGTGTTTTCGCTGGCCGGGATAGGCTTGGTGGTGTCGGCCTTCTTGCTGAAGTAAACGTTGGAGCTGGCTTGATCGGGCACATTTTCAAGAACCATGGCTGTGATAGACTTGCGGCCAAATGAGAGCTCTGCTTCTTTTCGCGATTGCCAGCTTTGGTTCTACGCTGCTGTGGTGCCAGACCCAGGCTGCTCCGGCTGCAACGCAAACCCATTCGAGCCCTTTGGGCTTCTCCTACAGCGTCCCGGCGGACTGGTCGGTGGTCGATGCAGCGCCCTCTCTGCCGGCTGTGCAGCAGGAAGTCTCGAAGACGGCGACCAGTGAGGATGAGAAAAAGGGCATTGCCTGCGCGCAGATTGTGCTGACGGCGAAGCACGGGGATCCAGCTTCAGTGGTGGTCGTCGTGGCGCTTCCCTTCGACTGCTTTGGCCAACAACTGACCGACAAGGACTTGCCGGGATTCGCCGAAGGGGCTTCTGAAGGGCTGAAGAACTCCTTCGACATCTCCGATCCGGTTTACGGCGCGTATATGCTCGGGACCCACAGCATGTGGATCGAGAAAGCCCAGGGAACAGTCAAGGGGCATCCTGAGTTGAAATACACGGTCGAGACGGCGTGCAGCATTCTGAAAAAGGGCGCGGCCTGCTGGATGGCTATGGCGTCGGACGACGAGGCGCTGAAGACCTTTGAACACGGTGCGGTCACCCTGGACGGGGAGAGCCCTGTCGCTCTCGTGCCAGCGGACGCATTTACGAAAAAGCCCTCGTAACCGCAACCGGTTACCTCAGAAACCCACACCGGCGTGGAATTCTTCAGGATGCGTGCTATCCTCAGCGCAGCGGAGATTCCATGCACACGCGTTCAAGCAATCATTTGATGGCACCGGCGGGTCGACGGTGGTCGCGGCAGCGCGATCGCTCGATCTGCCCGCGACGCCACTTGCGCGTGCTGCCCACCCGCACACGACCTAGTCTCTTCGGCGGCGACTAGTTCCGCTCCGCCGAAGGCCCCTCGCGCCTGCCTGTTCGGGTTCACGCAAGAACCTGTGAAATCAAGATGATCCCCGTCATGGGGGTCTGTGGCCGAGCCTTATTCAGTGGTCACGCACACGAGATTGACGAGGAGATTGATCATGATCAAGCAAGAGTTGCACGCACAATTTGGGCCGAAGCTGGTGACGACCCTTCCCGGCCCCAAGGCCAAGGCGGCCGTAGCCGAAGATGATCGCCTGATTTCGCCCAGCTATACGCGGTCGTATCCGCTGGTGGCCAAGAGCGGGCGCGGATGCCGCGTGACCGATGTCGACGGCAACGAGTTTCTTGATTTTGCCGCGGGCATTGCCGTGAATTCGACCGGCCATTGCCACCCTGAAGTAGTGGCCGCGATTCAGAAGCAGGCGGCCGAGCTGATTCATATCTCGGGTACGGATTTTTACAATCTGCCCCTGACGGACCTGGCTGAGCGGCTCTCGGCTGTGGCGCCCATGCCGGGCCCGCATAAGTTCTTCTACGGCAACTCAGGTGCTGAGGCGATTGAGTGCGCGCTCAAGCTGGCGCGTTACCACACCGGTCGGCAGCAGGTGATTTCGTTCTTCGGGGCCTTCCATGGGCGGACGATGGGCGCGCTTTCGTTGACGGGATCGAAGCCGCAACAGAAGCGGCGTTTCTCGCCTCTGGTGCCCGGGGTGACCCATATTCGGTATCCGTATGCGTATCGCGGATGCTCGGGCGGACCGCAGGAAGAAGAAGCGTTCAGCATGGGGTGCGCGCGGTTCATCGAAGAGAAGCTCTTCAAGACGACTGTGGCGCCTGAAGAAGTCGCGGCAATCTTTGTCGAGCCGATTCAGGGCGAGGGCGGCTACGTGGTGGCGCCGGATAACTTTCTGCATGAGCTGCGCGCCATCTGCAACCGGCACGGAATTCTGCTGGTCGCGGATGAGGTGCAGTCGGGCGCGGGGCGCACCGGCAAGTGGTGGGCGATTGAGCACTCCGGCGTCGAGCCGGACATGGTGTGCATGGCCAAGGGCATTGCCTCTGGAATGCCGCTGGGCATTTGCATGACGCGCGCGGAGATCATGGACTGGGTTCCGGGCTCGCACGCGTCGACGTTTGGCGGCAATCCCATCTCGCTCGCCGCGGCACTGGCCACGATGGACGTGCTGGAGCGCGAAGGCATCGCGAATGCTGCGCATGTGGGCGGCAAGATGCTCGAGCGGCTGCGTGGATGGGTTGCGTCGCATCCACTGGTCGGCGATGTGCGCGGGCGCGGGCTGATGATTGGCATCGAGCTGGTGAAGGACAAGGCAACGCGCGAGCCGGCGACTGCGCTTCGCAACCGCGTGGAGACTCTGGCGTTCGAGAAGGGGCTGATGATCCTGGGCTGCGGCGAGACTTCGCTGCGGCTGTGTCCGCCGCTGATCGTCAGCGAAAACGAGGCCACTGTTGCACTCGACATCCTCGAAGAGGCGCTCACGCAGGTTGAAAAGGAACATCTGCATGCCGCGTCACTTGAGGCTGTGACGGCCTAGACAGCGCAATCTCTCATGCCGGGCCGAGAATAGCCTGGCATGGGATGGCTCGAACAAAAACGAATTGATTGGACCGAGCGGGGCTTTGCGGGGCTTGCCGGCCTCGCGCGGTGGCGTGGGTGCACGAACGCACTCCCCGCGCATCTTGTCGTCGGCATAGAGGGCGAGACGGCGGCGATCTTCTATTTAAGACGCAATGGGTACGTCGTGGTGGCGGGGCGGTGGTCGTCGGGCGATGAGGTGGGCGACATCGACATTGTGGCGTGGAAAGGGCCGCAGCTGTGCTTCGTTGAAGTCAAGACGCGGACCGCCCATGACATGAAGCCCGCCGAAGCCGCGGTCGACTCGAACAAGCGCAGGATCCTTCGCAAGCTGGGCCGCGCCTACTTGCGAAACCTTGGAATGACCCAGGCGCCGCCGACGCGCTTTGATGTGCTGAGCGTGTACATGCAGCCGGGCGCAGGCAATGAGTTCGTCCACTTTGAAGGCGCTTTCGGCTGGAGCGAGCGGCCAGATCGGGACGAGCTGCGCTGAGCGCCATCAGCCCTTGGCGTCTTCGAACTCTTCGTGCCAGGCCATTTGAATCGCTTCAAGGCGGCCTTCGTTCGACTTAGCCGGATCGTCGGCAAAGCCGGGCAGTTCCGTCACGTAGCGGTGCAGGTCAGTGAAGCGGACCGTGAGGGGATCAAGGTCGGGGAACTTCTCCTGCAACTGAATGCCGATCTCTTCGGCGTCAGACCATGTAATTTCGCGGGGCATTTTTCCTCGATTATTTCCCTTCGGCCAGCGTCAGAGGCTTGCCTTCGGAGACATAGTTACGGTTCCACTTGGGGATTTCGACGACGTAGTTGCCGGGCTTGGTGATGACGGCCTGGCAGCCGAGACGCGAATCGAGTTGCTGATCGGCAGCCATATCCAGGCGATCAATCTCGTCGTCGTCGGCTTCGCTGATTCCCTGCTGGTCTTTGATCCAGAGATGACACGTGGTGCAGGCGCAGACACCACCGCAGGCGTGGTCGAGAAAGATGTTGAAGTTCTCCGCGACGTCGAGGAAAGACATGGGCTTGCCGTGATGGTCGTAGGGCATGGTGCCGAACTCAAACTCGGCCGTCTTGCCTTCAGGCATAAACGTGACGCGTACGAGCTTGTCTGGCGGGATTTCTTTTTTAGTTGCTTCGTTCATAAGGTTCTGCCCTTCTTTGTTGCGCGAAACCCGTTCATTTAAATTCTGCAGTCGCCATGGGGTGAGGAGCTGTTACTTCCTCGCCCATCTCATTTCCGGCAGCGTCCATTGTTTTACCGCGAATAGCGGTGGTCACCGCTGCGTCCATCATCAGCTCAGCAAACCGGTGCGTGGTGCGATCGAGCGCGAGGGTCGCTTCGCGCAGCACGGCGAGATCGTCGCCCTGACGGACCGCGGCGAGATGATCGCGTGCGGCAGCAATGGCGGCCTGTTCTTCGCCGGTCAACTGACGCCACGCGGGGTTTTGCGGAGCGCGATCGACGGCGGCGAGGATGGTGTCTGCCTCATTGCGCTGTTCAATGAGCTGGCGCTTAGCGAAGTCCTCTTCAGCGTGATCGAACGAGTCGAGAATCATGGTCTCGACCTGCTCGTCGGTGAGCCCGTAGGTCGGCTTCACTTCGATGGTGGCTGCCTGGCCGCTGCGCTGTTCGCGTGCGGAGACTTTGAGAATGCCATCGGCGTCGATGAGGAACTTGACTTCGATGCGCGGCAGTCCGGCGCTCATGGGTGGAATGCCTTTGAGATCAAAACGGGCCAGAGACCGGCAGTCGGCGGCGAGTTCCCTCTCTCCTTGAACGACATGGATAGCTACGTTGGTCTGGCCATCGACACCGGTGGTGAAGTGCTCAGTGGCCGAGGCGGGAATGGTGGAGTTGCGCTGGATGATGCGGGCAACGGTTCCACCAAGCGCTTCGATGCCAAGCGAAAGCGGCGTGACGTCGAGCAGCAGCATTTCTTCGGTCGATTTGGACGCGCCGGCCAGAATGTCAGCCTGCACTGCTGCGCCCAGAGCGACGACTTCATCGGGATTGAGCTCGATATGCGGCTTTTTCCCGCGCGCGGCGAGATGGAATAAATCATCGACAAGCTGACGCACGGCGGGAATGCGCGTCGATCCGCCGACCAGGACCACTTCATCAATCTGTTCAGGCGTGATTCCTGCATCGGCAAGTGCCTGCTTGCACGGGCCGGCAGTCCGCTCGAGGACCGGCTCGATGAGCACTTCGAAAACCGCGCGTGGAATTTCGCGCTGATAGCGATCGCCGTTGGGCAGTTCGATGTCGAAGCGCGCGACTGGTTCGGTGGAGAGCGCAATCTTGGCGTCGATGGCGGCTTTGCGCAGAGCCTGCACGGCTCCGGGATGCGTGCGCAGGTCAACGCCGTGCTCGGAGTAGATCTCGTCGAGCGCGATGGCGAGGAGAAGATTGTCGATGTCGTCGCCGCCGAGGTGCGTGTCGCCATTGGTGGATTGCACTTCGAAGATGCCGTCGCGCAGCTTGAGGATCGAGATGTCGAACGTGCCGCCGCCAAGATCATAGACGGCGATGGTGCCTTCGTTGGCGCGATCGAGACCGTAGGCCAGCGCGGCAGCCGTGGGCTCATTGACCAGCCGCAGCACATCGAGCCCGGCCATGCGGCCCGCGTCTTTCGTGGCCTGGCGCTGCGCGTCGTTGAAATAGGCAGGCACCGTGATCACGGCCTGCGTGACCGGCGCGCCGAAGAATCGCTCGGCATTGCGCTTGAGTTGGCGAAGAATGTAGGCCGAAATCTCAGGCGGAGTGAAACGCATCTCGCCCAGTTGGATACGCGGTACTTCACCCGCTTCAACGTCGTCGGCGAGGCGGAACGGGAAGAGCTTGAGCTCGTCCTGAATTTCAGCGAGGCCGCGGCCCATGAGGCGCTTGACGGAGTAGATGACGCGCTCAGGCGTCTCGATCAGCGCTTTGCGCGCGGTGTTGCCGACGGTGACGCTGGGGCGGCCGCCATCCGGCGCGGGCGGGTCAAGAGCGACCACGGATGGAACCAGATTGGAGCCATCGACGCCGGGAATCACCACCGGCGCATCGCCTTCCATGTAAGCGACCAGGGAGTTGGTGGTCCCGAGATCGATGCCGACTACGCGTCCTTCCGCCATGCGTTGACTCAAGCTCCTAATGCTTCGGTTACGTCGCGAACGAGATTGCTGAGATAGCGGCGGCGATCGAGAAGCGCAATCATTTTCTTCTGCTCGATGGCGCGCGCTGCTTCGTCGCCTTCGTCCCAAACTCTCCATTCCGCACGGAGGTCGGTATCGACTTCCTGCAACAGGCCGTCGAACTTTTTCTTGGCCTCCGTCAGGCTGGCCTTGAGTTCAGGGTCTTCTTCGCCGGTCCCACGGGCCATGCGCATCTCATCGAGCTGCATGTTGAGATCGAAAACCTCTTCGAGCAAATCGGCAGGAACGCGCGAGGGATCTTTGCGTCCCTTGCCGGCTTCGTCGCGGCCGCTATGCTCTTCGCCAATCTCCGCGCCCTCAAGCTTGAGCAGATATTCGGTGCGGCGCAGCGGGTCTTTGAGGGTGCGATACGCGTCGTTGAGCAGCGCGGTGTCGGCGAGGCTCCACTCTTTTTCGTTCTCCTGCGCGCGGGCAAAGCGATCGGGATGCAGCTTGCGGCTCAAGCGATGAAACTCGGTCTCAAGTGCCGCCAGATCGATCTGCAGATGCGGTTCCAGGCCGAAGACGGAAAAGTAATCGCCACCGGGAGGAGGCTGAATCTTGCTGCAGTGCGGACAGAAAAGCGTCGAGTCGTTGTGGCCGATGGAGCATGACCAGCAGGCGACAGGCACTGCGGAATCGAGAACTTTGAGCATATTTTTACTCGTGCAAATCCGAATTTATGAGAAGGACGAACCGCAGCCGCAGGAGCGGGACGAATTCGGATTAATGAAATTAAAGCCCTGCCGCATCAAAGTCTCCTCGTAATCAAGAGTCATGCCGTGCAGATAGACGAAGGACTTGGGATCAACGAAGACGCGGACTCCATCGAACTCATAGATGCGGTCACGCTCGCGCGGATGGCTGTCGAATTTGATGGAATAGGAAAGACCCGAGCAGCCGCCGCCCATGACGCCGAGGCGCAGGCCTCCCTCTTCAGGCGACACGCCTTCTTTGGCCATCGCTACGCGAATGCGCGCGACGGCCTTCGGCGTAACCTGCAGTCCTTGCCTCGGCGCCTTGGGAGCGACCGGTTGCGACTGCGGCTGCGCCGCGGAAGCGCCTTCAGCGGGTTTGGTCTCGATGGTGACGATGTTCGACATGCTTGCCTTCTTGTTCGTAACGCCGGGGGCTGAAGCCCAAGTCATCAAAGGTTCCGCAGCGGCACGTCTAAAGACGTGCCCTTTCAAAACCTGTGCCGCGCACGCGGCGTCTGCCGCACCGCAGGTGGTTAGTGCGCTGCGACTTCGGTGGCGACAGTTTCCGCGACGCCGTTCTTCTTCTTCCAATCGCCGATGGCTGCGCGGATCGCGTCTTCTGCGAGGACCGAGCAGTGAATCTTCACGGGAGGAAGCGAAAGCTCCTTCACGATGTCAGTGTTCTTGATGGCCAGGGCCTCTTCGACCTTGCGGCCCTTGATCCACTCGGTCGCGAGCGACGAGCTGGCGATTGCCGATCCGCAGCCGAAGGTCTTGAACTTGGCTTCTTCAATGACCTGGGTCTCGGGGTTGACGCGGATCTGAAGACGCATGACGTCGCCGCACTCCGGCGCGCCAACCAGGCCGGTGCCGACTTCGGTCGAGCTCTTATCGAGGGTGCCCACGTTGCGCGGATTGTTGTAGTGGTCGATTACCTGTTCGCTGTATGCCATTCTCGTCTCCTTCGCGGGGAAGCCGCGGTAAAACAGTTCTTAGTTCCCAGTTCGTAGTTCACAGTGCAACGTTCTACGTGGGCAAACCCTAATGGTCTGCTCATTGAATCTCTGCCGCGCAAGCGGCGTCTGCCCCACCGCAGGTGGTTAATGGGCTGCCCATTGAATCTTGGTGAGGTCGATGCCTTCCTTGACCATCTCGTAGAGCGGCGACAGTTCGCGCAGCTTCTTCACAATGTCGATGACCTTGTCGGCTACGTAGTCCACTTCTGCCTGGGTGTTGAAGCGGCCCAGACCGAATCGGATGCTGCTGTGGGCTACGTCGTCGCCGAGGCCGAGAGCCTTCAATACATACGATGGCTCCAGCGTCGCCGAGGTGCATGCCGATCCGCTGGAAACGGCAACGTCATTGATGCCCATCAGGAGCGATTCGCCTTCCACGTAGACGAAGCTCATGTTGAGGTTGCCGGGAAGACGATGCTCCCACGAACCGTTGACCTGCACATAATCAAGCTCCGACTCAAGCTTAGCCCTCAGGCGATCGCGCAGGCCGCGAAGATAGGCGCCTTCTGAATCCATCTCCTCCTGGGCAATCGCGCAGGCTTTGCCGAGTCCTACAATGCCGGGGACATTCAACGTGCCCGACCGCATGCCGCGCTCGTGGCCGCCACCGTCAATCTGCGCGGCAATCTGCACGCGCGGGTTGCGACGGCGCACATAAAGAGCGCCCACGCCCTTGGGTCCGTAGATCTTGTGCCCGGAGAGCGAAGCGACATCGACATTGTCGGCGATCACGTTGAACGGCACCTTGCCGACAATCTGCACCGCATCGGTGTGGAAGATGACGCCTTTCTCATGGCAGAGCTTGCCGATCTCGCGAATTGGCTGAAGCACGCCGATTTCGTTGTTCGCGGCCATGATCGTGACCAGGATGGTCTTGTCATCCATGGCGCGCTTCAGGTCTTCCATGTCGATCAACCCATCTGCCTTCACAGGGAGATAGGTGACGCGATAGCCGTACTTCTCGAGGCGCTTGCAGGTGTCGAGAACGGCCTTGTGCTCGGTGACCTGGGTGATGATGTGGTTGCCGCGCTCGCGGTACATTTCGGCGATGCCCTTGATGGCCAGGTTGTTCGACTCGGTCGCGCCCGAGGTGAAGATGATCTCCTTCGCCGTCGCGCCGATAAGCTTGGCGATCTGCTCGCGCGCGGTCTCGACAGCCTGCTCGGCTTCCCAGCCAAAGGAGTGGTTGCGGCTGGCAGCGTTGCCAAACTTGCTGGTGAAATAGGGCAGCATCGCTTCCAGCACGCGGGGATCGAGCGGACTGGTCGCGTGATTATCCATATAAATCGGCAGGGTTACGCCGGCGGGGACTTCAACGTTGCTGGTAATCGCGCTCATCTTCTTTTGATCTCCATTACTTCGAAAAAGCGGAGTTAGCGGCGTTGGCCGCGCCTCGCGTGTTAGCGGTGTTTCCGTCCTGCCCCTACCAGCTCCGCCAGTAGCGCTGACCCCGCTGTTAGATCGTTAACGAAACCAACTTCTGTGCGTCCCGGGCCCGCGATGCGGGTTGTTCCTGTTCCGCCAGATCCTGAATGCTGATGCTTTTCAGAACTCCGGCGATGGTGTCATTCACCCGGGCCAGTGGTTCTTTGATGGTGCAGCTCGGCGTAAGATCGCACGATTTTGCTCCCCTGGTGCAGGAGGTAATAAAAAACGGTCCATCGATGGCGTGAATGACCTCGTAGGCTGAGATCTGGCGCGCGTCGCGAGCAAGAGCGTAGCCGCCATTCATGCCGGCATGGGAACGCAGAAGTCCATTCTTGGTTAAAAGCTGCAGAATCTTGGCCAAAAGCTGGGCCGGTATTCCGTAGGCGTCGGCGACATCTTTGGCGCTGAGCGCAGGGGTCTCAGGATGTTCGGCGAGATACTTGAGCGCCATCAGTCCGTAGTCCGCTTTTTTGGTCAGCTTAAGCATAAGATATCCGACTTCTTCGGTCCGTATTCAGTATACGACCATTTGGGTCCGATACTCAAGCAAACCGGCAATCGTCGTGTCGAATGTCGTATTGATAAGGGGTTAGGGAACAAAGATTCACCAAAAGGCTGTTTGCATTTAAGCAAAAGACCGCTACAATCTGGCGGAAAGAGCAGTTAATCCAACGATCCCATAACGATGGCCACCATCTGTAAACACCCAAGGGTCCGTATCGTTTCCCGGCACGAGGACACCGAGTTCGTCGAGTGCCTGGAGTGCGGCGAGGTCTTTGACTCCGAAGAATTTCGCGATATGGAGATTGAAGAGACCGTCGAGTCAGAGCAACAGCCTGCGGATGAGGCCTGAGGCGCAGCCGGAGAGCTATTTGACTCCGTGCCCGTTGGGGCCTGAAGCGCCTACGCGGCGAGAAGCGATCCAGGCATAGTGGAAGCCCGAAACGACGGTGAACGCCATCGTGAGGTCGAGGGCGATATCGCGAATATTTCCCACCCAGGGGACATTGAGCAGCTGCCAGAGCAGGACCGCGGCGACGGCGGCCACCTGGATGACGGTATTTACCTTGCCGAAGACACTGGGCTGGAATTCACGGCGGCCGACGGCGGCGTAGAGTATCGCCGCGACCACCAGAATCCCCACATCGCGGCCAAAGACGAGCACCGTAACCCGCGCAGGAATCAGCCCTTTATGCGTGAGGACAAGAAAAAGGGTGCTGAGCAACAGCTTGTCCGCGACCGGGTCGAGATACTGGCCGAGACGGGTGCGCTGCTCGAGGATGCGGGCGAGTGCGCCATCGAGGGCGTCGGTCAGGCCTGCGGTTACGAACAGAGCGAGGGCGACTCCGTAATGATCTTCGAGAATGGCCGCAATGAGAAACGGAGCGAGGCAAATGCGCAGCAGGGTGAGCAGGTTGGGCGCCGCGCGAAAAGGGTTCAATGGCGTGGTGACTGGCGCATCTGGTGCATCGGACGTGGCAGGCTCAACGTGCATAAGGGCGTCGCCGGGAAGGCACGATCCTCTTCAGTGAACGATGGTACAGCATGGTTTAGTACCAGCACAGACTTGACTTTTCTCAGCTGCGTCGATGCTGATAAACTGGTTGCTGCATTACACGCAGGCGCGTAGCTCAGTTGGTTAGAGCGCTTCCTTGACACGGAAGAGGTCGCTGGTTCGAATCCAGTCGTGCCTACCATATCCCACTTACAATTGTTTCGCCCCGGAACCTCTTTTTCATCGATCACTTTAACGCCCCGGATGGTCGAGTTGGGTGTGGGATGGAATATGCTCGCGGTGCGGGCCGATATTCTAGAGATCAATGAAGTTGAGCGCTGAAACGGGCTTCAAACGGAGGGCCTCTCCACGAGAGCTTCCGGAATGGATGGACGGCGATTGCAGCTACGCGGACTTCCGTAGCTGCCTGCTCAGCCTCGAGCAGATCAATCGCTGGTTCCTGGGCTATCGCCCGACGTTGGCATGGTTGGAGCGGTTGCCGACCGGAATGCATGAGCCGGTGCACATTGTCGATGTTGGAAGCGGCGGCGGCGACCTGCTGCGGCAGATTGCGGGCTGGGCTCGGCGACGAAGGGCTGCCGTCCGGCTCACCGGAATCGATCTGAACCCGTATGCGACGCGTGCCGCACTGGAATTTACGCCGAAGGAGTTGGGCATTACCTGGGTGACTGGCGATGCTCTGCAATTTCAACCAGACGCGCCCGTGGATCTCGTGGTGAGCTCGCTGATGGCGCATCACCTGGAAGATGAGCAGATCGTGGCGCTGCTGCGCTGGATGGAGACGACCGCGCGGGTTGGTTGGTTCATCAATGACCTGGCCCGATCGGCATTCAGCGGCCGGATCTTTGGAGGGATCGCGACCTTGGCCAGGTCGCACCGATTTGTGCGACACGATGGGCCAGTCTCGTTCCGGCGGGCCTTCCGGCAGGAGGATTGGGGGCGACTGCTGGCGGCGGCTCAGGTGCCGCGCGAGGCGGTGACGGTAGAGCCTTGGCGGCCAGGACGATTGTGCGTGGGACGGTCGAAGTGACGTTCACTCCGACGAGATAAACCTCCAGGCACGCTCTTCAAATCAGGGATTTCGGAACGCGTCGCTTCCGCGGGGTACTTCTATCCCGTCCAATAGAATCAAGAAACGAATGATGCTAATTTCTGCGCCGCTCGAGGTAAGCCCAACCCGATCGCCAAGCCCAACTCGTTCCAGGATGAAGGCTCTTCTCTGGCTTTCTCTCGGTCTCACCGCGCTCTTTGTCTTCATCACGTCCGAGTGGTTTCTGTTTATCGACTATCCCATGTACCACGCCTACCGTCTGCAAGTGATCGCGGACCGCGGGCTTCTCATCCCTCATTCACTCTGCGGAGTGATCGCGCTTGTCAGCGGCCCAATCCAGTTCTCCTCGCGATTCCGTCAGCGTCATCTCAGACTTCATCGCATTCTTGGCCGCATCTATGTCGTTTGCGTCTTCGTCGGCGCCGCGACTGGAGTTGCTCTTGCCTTCGGCCGTCCGGGCTTCCCTGGAACCACTGGCCAGGCCGCCGCCTGGGTCGTCTGCACTACCGCGGCGTTTCTCACCGCGCGCAACCGTCACATTGTCCAACATCGCCAGTGGATGGCTCGCTCCTACGCAGTGACATTCACCTTCGTTTCAAGCCGAGTGCTCAATCTATGGCCCCGTTACTGGAGCCACCTCGGCGATTCTTTGTCGGCGGTTGGCGTAATCGCCTTCACGCTGGCTTCGCTTCTCATCGTGGACCTGGGCCTCAACTGGCGCGAACTCACAACCCGCCGCAATGGATCTCAGGCCTGAACTTTCGTTCCATGAAACTCGTGGCGTACCTGGGGCGCGGAGTGGAGGCCTCGGCTCACGCTCAGGATTCAATTCCGTCGAAACCCCATTCGAATGAGTCTCGAATATGCACTTATTCTTCATCGCAACGTAAGCGAACGGAATGCCCGTTAGGAGCGGTCCCAATCCAAGTGAATAGAACGCCCAATGACGATCGAATCGGAAAGCAGAGCGAGTGTCTTGTCATCGGCGGCGGAGTCGCGGGCTGCGCCGCTGCCATTGCACTCCGCCGCAAGGGACGAAACGTCACGCTGATCGAACGCGAGCCTACACCACGCCATAAAGTCTGCGGAGAGTTTCTGAGCGGTGAGGCCCTTGAAGACCTGCGCGCGCTTGGCATTGACGTGTCGGCCCTCGGCGCCGCGCGGATCGATTTGGTTCGTCTGGCAGCTGCCCGGCGCGCCGCGGAGGCTCCGTTGCCCTTTCCCGCGGCCTCGCTCACGCGCAAGGCGCTGGATACGGCGCTCATCGCTGAGGCCATCTCATCCGGGGTCCGCGTTGAGCGAGGACGCAGTGTTCAGGAACTCAGCCGCAACCCAGCCGGCACATGGCAAGCAGTGCTCGACGACGGTACCGTTTTTGAAGCTCCCGCGGCCTTTCTCGCCACAGGCAAGCACGATTTACGCGGCTATACGCGTCCCAAAGATCCGCAGCGGTGGGTCGCCTTCAAAATGTACTACCGGCTTGCTCCTGCGCAGGCCGCTGATCTTGAGCATGCCTCTGAGCTGATGCTCTATCCCGGAGGCTATGGCGGGATTCAGCCGGTTCAAGGAGGCATCGCGAATCTCTGCTGGGTTGTTCAACAACGCTACCTGGCACGCGCGGGCAATCGCTGGGAGAAATTCCTTGCCAAGATGCAGCAGGACTGCCCCCATCTCGCCATGAGGCTTGCCGGCGCTGAGCCGCTGCTGGCCAAGCCAATCGCCATCACGCATATTCCCTACGGTTTTATCCGGCGCACGACTGAGAGTGGTCTCTACTGCATTGGGGATCAGGCAGCGGTGATTCCGTCATTCACCGGCGACGGCATATCCATTGCTCTGCATACGGCCCGCTGTGCAGCCGCTGCCTTTATTGCCGGCGAGCCGGCGCCGGACTTTCAGGCCAAGCTTGGAGCGGGACTGCGGGCCCAGATGCGCCTTGCCGAGATTGCCGCGGATGGCTTGAACAACCCGATCGCGCGCGCCGTGCTGCCGTTTTGCTTACGGGTTTGGCCCGGTGTGATGCGCGTAACGGCGAGGCTCACACGCGTCGCTCAGCATGCCGCTGTTGCTCCCGTACCGTTGCCGGCTAAAGCCTAGGCACGCGACAACCCTCTCTCAACGCATGGAAAGTGAAATGAAAGCATTCGCCCTCTTCGCTCTCGCCGTTCTCGCCATTCCTGCCGCGCTTGCTCAACACCAGACGTTTGTCGTCAATCCCGACGGCAGCGAGGTCAAGATGACCCTCAAAACAACCCACGAAATCGTGAACGGAACCTTTCACGTCCAATCCGGGTCAATTGGGTTCGACCCCAGCTCGCCTGCTATGGCGGGCTCGGTGATCGTCGCCGCCGGCAGCGGCAAGACCGGCAATGATAGTCGCGACAAAAAGATGCACAACGACATTCTGCTGGTCGAGCAGCACGCGACGGTTTCGTTTGAGCCGAAGTCGTACACGGGCGCAATCGCTGGGGCCGGAGACTCGACGATCCAGGTGACGGGGATCTTTACCTTGCTCGGTACTCCCCATTCGATCACTGTCCCAGTGGTGGTCCATCTTGAAGGGCCGGGCGCAACGGTGAAGGCGCATTGGACCGTGCCCTACATCCAATGGGGCCTGAAGGATCCTAGCTTCATGTTCTGGAAAGCCGACAAGGACGTCGCGATTGACCTGGTTCTTACCGGCCGGGTTTCGAAGTAAGAAGTTGGTTCGCGTGTCGATCGGTCATTTCGGGGCGAGATCGCCGAACCAATAAGCCGCAGTGACTCCGCCATCCATAAGAAAGTCGCTGCCAGTGATGAAGGCGCCTTCCGATCCCATGAGGAGCGCGCCAACTGTCCCCACCTCGTCTGGTGTGCCGGCCCGTCCCGCTGCCGAGACTTCGAGCATGCGGCGATAACCTGGCCCGCGCGGCCCTTTTAGCTCATCGTTCGCGAGAGGCGTGATGATGATGCCGGGGCTGATGGTGTTGACGCGCGCGCCGCGCTTTCCCCAACGGACTGCCTCGGCCATCACACGCAGGGAGTTGCCGCGCTTCGAGATCTGGTAGGCGTGCAGCGAATCCTTGATCTGATCGAGCTGAAGCATGGGAAGGCTGAGAAGCTCATCGGCAGAAGTGGTCGCAAGCAACGCGTTTTGTTCCGTCGAGAGCGGGCCCAGGCGATGGCCGGATTGCGAGGCGATGACGATGCCGGAGCCTCCGCGCGCGATGACATTGCCGAACTCCTCGAGCACGAGGGCGGTGCCGTAGAGGTCGACCTTGAGGATCGTCTCCGGCGAGGCTTGGGAAGGCGAAACGCCCGCGGCATGGATGACGCCGAAGACTTCGCCGAGCTTGGTAGCTGTTTCAACAAGAGCATGGACCGAGGCGCGCGAGGAAACATCGACCGTCGCGGTGCTGACGTTGAATCCGGCATCGAAAAGAACCTTGGCTGCGGCGTCTGCGTTCTCCTGACGAATGTCCGCCAACAAAACATGTTTGCCCGCGGCGACTCGCCGCACGATTGCCTGCCCGATCGAACCGGCCCCGATGACTACGATCACATCTGTCATTTTGATTCCTCGCCCTAACTTTGACTGGGATTGTATGTCGCTGCAAGACTCTAGTGCTTTGCATTTTTTGCGAGAAATGCATTCATCGCCTTGATGTCGAGAACCTGGTAGCGCACGGAAGTGACGATGGAGTCTTCACTCTCTGCAGGCGTCAGATCAAGATGAATGCTTACCCCGCAATTTGATGGATAGGCAGATGACGAGGGCTTCATCAGGCCCTCAGTTGATTTCGCCGGGGACTCACCCGTCTTTGTCCCTGGCACCGGACCGAAAGGCAACCATGCTGTGCCTGTCTCTGGTCGACATTGCAATGCATGGGACAACGGCGCCCCCAACGCGTCACTGAACCACCATGCGTCGCCCTTGTTGATCTCGGCGGGTGTCCAGGTTTGCTTCGTAATGAGACCGCGCAGAATAGACACCGTCGGCGCCTGCCCCGGCGGCAAAAACGGCAACTGCCCTGGAGGCAAGAAATGCGTCACCGAAAAAGCCGCGACTTTGCCGCCAATCAGCGTGAACGCGTACGACTCCATCGGAGTTGCTGCAATCAGATAGTGCATCTCAGGAGAGTCGGAAGCCTGGTTGAAGTAGAAGGGTGCATCTGCATTGAGCGCGGTCTTCACCTCGGCCTCGCTCATGCCAAGCGCTATCTTCGCCAGCTTCACATTCTGGGCGAGGGCAAGGGGAGCGACTGCGATCAGAAGCGCAAGGATGAACGGCCATCGGCATGTCTTCATTTGGTGTGCTTCCTTCCCGCTGCAGGCTGCGCCTCGCGATTGTTCGCCGACACAGCGTGCAGATCGTCTTGCACACGCTTCGGCTCGTCTTCGAGTGGTTGGTTGGGCATGTCGCGTACGCCGTCCAAACCGCCGTCAGAGTCCGGATCAAGCGCCGCGAAGAGAACGTTGAGATCTTTCTGCGCCGGCCCCTTGCTTGCCACCAACTCGAAGGTTTTTCGCGCTGCTTCTTCCGACGTCAGACTGCTGACCAGAACTTCAGCGATCTGGCGTCGGGCAATGACGCCGTCGCTGGAGTTGCCTGCCTGGCGCGTATCTCCTTGCAGGAAGACCAGGTGATGTTCGTCGGGCTTGTTGTAGTCGAACCATCCCGGACGGACGATTGTGTACGGACATCCGCTTGCGCGCACCAGCCGTTCGGCCCGCCGCTTCCAGTCGTGAGACTCGGTGGAGCGATTGTAGGAGCCGGTCCGGTTCGTCACTCCAATGGCCGTCATCAGCGCGATACGCACCTTGCGCGAGCCAAGCGCCAAGAGGATATTGCGCACGCCTCCGTAATCGACCGTCTCTGCGCCAACCTTTCCGGCACCGTCCGACCCGTGTGTGAAGACGATTGCGTCAACGCCCGTGACCGCGGCTTCGAGCGTTTCGGGGCGGGTCAAGTCGCCGATCACCGCCTCAGCTTTCGCAGGGAGGTGGCGTGCCTTCTCGGTGCTGCGCACGAGGGCCCGCACCGCGTATCCCTTCGCCAGGGCCTCTTCAACAACCAGCCTCCCAATGCTGCCGGTCGCGCCAATCACCAAAACGGTCATGGATTGTTTACTCATCCTTGCTTTCCCTCCTCGATTGCACGCCGTTCCTTGTGCACTCGAGGATCGCAAGCCGTCGCCGGCAAGCTTTTTTGCGGATCCCAGCCGGTACTAGCGATTGACAAGGCTTGCCAGTTGCGCGGGGTAGCGAGCGCCCTGCACCTGAATGCCGGCCACCGCGCTCTCAATTTCCGCAAGATCGCCGGCGCTCAACTCCACAGCGGCAGCGCCGAGGTTCTCCTGAAGCCGGTGCAGCTTGGTGGTTCCGGGGATGGGCACGATCCACGGCTTCTGCGCGAGCAGCCAGGCGAGGGCAATCTGCGCGTTGGTTACGCCCTTTTGTGCGGCGATCTTGCTGAGCACATCGACGAGCGCCTGGTTGGCCTTGCGGTTCTCTTCATCGAAACGCGGCACGACGTTGCGGAAATCCGTTTTGTCGAAAGTGGTATTTGCGTTGATGGCTCCAGTCAGGAAGCCCTTGCCGAGTGGGCTGAAGGGGACGAAGCCGATTCCCAGTTCTTCGAGTGTGGGCAGAATCTCTTTCTCCGGCTCGCGCCACCAGAGCGAATACTCGCTCTGCAGAGCGGTGACGGGTTGCACCGCATGGGCGCGTCGAATGCTTTCGGCGCCGGCCTCCGACATGCCAAAATGCTTGACCTTGCCTTGCGCGATGAGATCCTTCACGGTGCCGGCGACTTCTTCGACCGGGACATTCGGGTCAACGCGATGCTGATAGAGAAGATCGATCACGTCGGTCTTCAGCCGCTTCAAGGCTGCTTCGGCCATGCTGCGGATGTTCTCCGGTCTGCTGTTCAATCCCGCACTTGGTTTACCGTCAACAAATCCAAACTTGGTGGCGATGACAACTTTGTCTCGAAAGGGAGCGAGGGCCTCGCCAAGCAGTTCTTCGTTCAGGTAAGGACCGTACGCCTCGGCTGTGTCGAAGAAGGTAACGCCACCGTCATAGGCGGCTCGGATGAGCTGGATCGCCTGTTCCTTCTCCGTAGCCGGACCATAGCCGTAGCTGAGCCCCATGCATCCCAGGCCCAGGGCTGATACTTCAAGGCCGCTCTTGCCTAATGTGCGCTTCTGCATTGTTTCTCCTTCGGGGACTAGCTTGATTGAGTCCCTGCGTCTTCGATCATCTCTGCTGACATCTCCATTTTATGGAGGGGCCGCGAGCGGACGGTATCCCGATCCTGCGAAGTTCTTGCCTAATCCTCTGGGTGGTCAGAATTCGAACGAAGGGTAGCACTCCTGGGGGGGCACGCGGGCTGTGAGGCGTGCGTGGCACAGTGGGGACCGGCGAGGCTTTACGATAAGTGTTTGGAGCGATGGATGGCGAAGGTTCTGGATGGGGCGGCGATTGCCGCGGCGATCAAGGCTGAGGTTGCGGAAGAGGTGCGGGCGCTGGCCAAACTCGATATCCGGCCCGGACTGGCCGCGGTGCTGGTGGGGCATGTGCCGGCTTCTGAGATCTATGTCCGCAGCAAGGTGCAGACGTGCGCGGAGCTGGGACTGTATAGCGATCTGATTACGCCGCCCGCGAGCGTCACGACCGAAGACATGATGGATCTGGTGGAGAGCCTGAACGACCGCGACGACGTGGACGGGATCCTGATCCAGTTGCCGCTGCCGGAGCAGGTGGACACCAAGGCGCTGCTCGATGCTGTCGCGCCAGCCAAGGATGTGGACGGGTTTCATCCCGTGAATGCGGGCAAGCTAATGGCGGGGCGCCCGGCGCTGGCTCCGTGCACGCCGGCGGGCGTGATTGAGATTTTAAAGCGCAGCGAGATTGCGATGGCGGGCGCAAACGCAGTAGTTGTGGGACGCAGCGACATTGTGGGCAAGCCGGCGGCGCTGCTGCTGCTACACCAGAATGCGACGGTGACCATCTGCCACTCGAAGACGCGCGACCTCGGAGCGGTGACGCGGCAGGCGGACATTCTGGTGGCGGCGATCGGGCGTCCAGGATTCGTGACGGCCGACATGGTCAAGCCAGGTGCAACGGTGATCGATGTCGGGATCAACCGCGTGACGACGCAGGCCGAGTTCGACAAGTATTTTGCGGGGAATGCGAAGCGCGAAGAGGGTTTCAAGAAGCGCGGGTCGACGATTGTGGGCGATGTGCATCCTGAGGCGTTCAAGGTTGCGGGCGCGTATACGCCGGTCCCGGGCGGCGTGGGGCCGTTGACGATTGCGATGCTGATGGCGAACACAGTGCGGGCGGCGAAGATGCGGCGAGGGCTGTGAGGAAAGGACAATTGCGTGGTAGACGAAGAAGAGAGATCTGAAAGGAAGAGGGGTCTCGCGCTCATCGCCAAGCTGGTTGCCTGCGCCTGTTTTGGATATTTGTTCGCGAGCTCGTGGGAGCGCGGTACGAAAGCGCCAGAGTTGACGACAATCCTATGGGGCATCGCCTTCGCAGGGTCTGTCGTTATTCTAGTTTTTCGCATTCGAGATGACGGATGAGTTTGGACGTATCCAAAGCATGTTGAGAGTTGGACTCACGGGCGGTCTCGGCAGCGGGAAGAGCACGGTTGCGGGCTTTCTGCGCGAGCTGGGCGCGGAGGTGATCGAGGCGGACGCGTTGGGGCGCACGCTGATGGAGCCGGGCCACGCGGTCTACGACCAGATTGTGAGCGCCTTCGGCGCTGAAGTTGTTGGCGCGGATGGGCGGCTGAACCGGGCGCGGCTGGCGGCGATGGCTTTCAAAGAAGGCCGGCTGAATGAGCTGAATGCGATTGTGCATCCGGCGGTGATCGAGGCGCAGCGGCGGTGGATGAATGAGATCTTCAAGCGCAATCCCGCAGCGATTGCCGTTGTCGAGTCGGCGCTGATCTTTGAAGTGGAGCGCGATGCGCGGGCGCGGGGCGAGCACGAGAGCGTGCTTTCGGATTGGCGGCGGCGGTTCGATCGCGTGATTGTGATTGTGGCTCCCGACGAGTTGAAGATTGCGCGGTATGTGAGCCGGCTGAATCCAAAATACGAGGAGCGGCCGCCGCTTGAGGCCGATGCGCGGCGCAGGCTTGGCATTCAGATGACTGACGCCGAGAAAGCGGCACGCGCGGATTATCTGCTAGAAAACAATGGCGATCTTGACCAATTAAGAGCCGAGGTCGCGGCTCTGTGGGAGCGGCTGACCCAGGCGCGCAACAAATCCCAAGGGAACTTGTCTCTAGAATAGGGTTAGCGCGACGCAGGCTCGGTATGGAACTTCGCCGCGTTGATGCCGTACGTATGTCAGGAAGGTTTTCAAGAAAAGCTATGAAGATTCGCCCTTTGATTCTTGTCATTCTGCTGGTCGGCGGGTTTTGGTTTGTGACCACGCATCTGCCGGTTGGGCTGGCCCACTCTTCGCTGGGGCATTCCTCAATTTTTGGTGGGCATGGGTCGAATTCGCCTCTTGAGTTGCAGGAAGCAGAGGCTGCGCCCTCGTTTGACTCTGAAGAGCAAAACAACATTGCTGTGTACAAGCGGGTATTGCCCTCGGTGGTCAACATAACGTCGACCACGCTGGTGTTCAATTTCTTTTATGGAACGGTGCCGCAGCAGGGGCAGGGTTCCGGGTTTGTACTCGACAAGGCCGGCCACGTGCTGACCAACTACCACGTGGTTGAGGGCGCGAATCGCGGCATCGAGGTGATGCTGAGCAATAAGCGGCGCTACGCGGCCAAGGTTGTGGGCACCGATCGTGTGCACGATCTGGCCCTGTTGCAGATTGACGCGCCGAACCTGCAGCCGGTCACGCTGTCTGACTCGTCGGATTTGGCCGTGGGGCAGAAGGTGTATGCCATTGGCAATCCCTTCGGGTTGAGCGGAACCATGACGCGCGGAATTATCAGTTCGATCCGATCGATTCGCGGATCAGAGGGCGCGCCGATTGAGGATGCCATTCAAACGGACGCGGCCATCAATCCCGGCAACTCGGGTGGGCCGCTGCTGAACTCGCGCGGCGAGGTGATCGGGATTAACACGATGATCGCCTCCAACGGCGCAGATCAGAGTTCGGGCATCGGGTTTGCGATCCCAGTGAATACGGCCAAGGCAGTGCTGGCGGACCTGACCAAGTTTGGGCGCGTGAAGCGGCCGTCGCTTGGCATTGTGTCGTACGCGATTGGGCCCGACCTGGCTTCGCAGATGGGCCTGGATGCGGATCACGGCGTGTTGATTCAAACTGTGGTTCCGGGTGGCGCGGCGGAACGAGCCGGCCTGCATGGAGGAACACAGAAGGCCTACGTGGGCAACACGCCCATCATGCTGGGCGGCGACCTGATTGTGGCGATGGATGGGCGGGAAGTCACCGATCCGCAGGACATCAGCGAGATTATGGACAGGAAGCAGGCCGGCGACACGATGACGGTGACGATCCTGCGCGGCCGCAAGGAGATGACGATCAAGCTGATTCTGGGCGAGGCGCGGGATTCGTAACGCACGACAGTGGACAGTGCGCAGTGCGCCGTGAACAGCGGACGGCGATAGGGCATTGACTGCCGGACCGCGATGAGACTGCGGAGGGATGTGGGACAGCGCTTCTCGAATGGTTACTTCCGACCATGTGCACCCTCGCGGGGAGGGGGGAGTATTTTTCGATACCCTCCCCTTTTCTGAGCCTAAAAGCCGGACTGGGTTGCGTTGCGCTCGGTTTCGGCGACCTGGATGCGCGCCAGGGCGAGTGGCTCGTCGTAATGGTTCGCGACTAGAGCTGCGGCGGCGCGATTGTCGAGGTAGGGCTCGACCTGGGCCAGCTTGATGGTGGAGCTGGCGGCCATGGTTGCGACGGCGACCCGGCTGGAGATCGACTGAACCAGCGCAAAGACTGAATTCACAATCGTGGCGACGGCATTGATCGCCGCGAGGGCGTGTGCCTGGCTGGCCTGGTTGACGATGCGCGCAGCCTGCAGAAGCGAGGCGTTGACCTGCTGTTGGAAGGCAACGATCTGGGACTGCAACTGGGCAAGCAGGCTCGCCGATGGATTGGCGAGGTAGGCCTTGGCCTGGGCGACGAGCAGGTTTGAAGCAGCGTCGAAGCCCGCGGTGGCGGCGATAAAGAGGGGCGCATCGCCGGGTGCAAGCAGAGCGGCCGTGGAATCGACGGTAGTGACGGCGGTTTGCAGGGCCGGGGTCCAGTTCACGATGTCCTGGGCAACGGTTGTGCCGGAACAGCCGGTCATGGGCAGGGTTCCGGCGATCAGGAGGGAGCAGAGAAGCAGCGCGCCGAGCTTGGCGGTCGAGGTTGTCGAGCTTGCTGGAGCCGGATCGGGGTCGCGCGCCAGCAGGCCGAGCAGTGCGGAGGCGATGGCGCCGATCAGGGTAACGACGGTGCCTTTGCCGGCCGAGCCGAGAGTAATTCCCTGCTGGCTGAGGACGCCGGAGACAGAGAGGATGCCGATGAGCACGCCGGCGGCGGAGGTGCGCGGGTGGTTCCAGATATTGGTGAAGACGTTCATATGTTTCTCCTTGAGTTGGTGCAGTTGTGCGGGCACGCGGGTCCGCGACAAGCGCGGCGAGTCAGCACGCTGCGCGTGTTGGCGAGTTGGCAAGCTGGCAGTGGATTGGCCCGGCAGGCGGGCGATGAAAGCGAACAGCGAAGGGCCGAAATTTCAGGCTGAGTCCAAGGTTAGAGAAACGCCAGAAATAATATGCAAATTGCGCGAAAGAATTTTCCGTTTCGAATCAGTAGGTTGCAAAGTATTTTGGAGCGGAGGGGGTTGACAGGATCTTCAGGGTAGAGCGGGAGGGGCGATTTGGAGCGGAGTTGGCGGGGTTAATGGGCGGGCTGCTCGGGACGGTGCGCTTGTGTTGGCGGGCGCGGATTTCGACGCCCATGGGGCAGACTACTCGGAATCAACCACCGAGAAATATCTCGTTGGGTAGCTGTGATTCCTCTGCGGTTTATTCGGGAGGTAGAGAATCCAAACTCGCCCGCCATTCCCACATTCCTCGGGGCAATTGCAGGAGCCATTCATCGCCACGCCGTCTTCTGTACGGAATTCGTAGAAGAGGCGAAACTCCGATTTATCGGGACGGCAATCAATCACTACCCCTTGACCCGGCTTTCCCTCGCGCGCTAACTTTCGATCTCGGAGCAAAACAACCAGAGCCACGGCTCCCATTGTGGTGAAGAAGAGTGCGAATGTCTCAGGGACAATCGTCGCCAGAGCGGAAGAATTCCAATCCGCCGGGTGATTCACTCTCGGATCAGACGGTAGGTACCGAATCACTATTTGATCTGATTCGCGGAGTATCAGGCGGTAATCAGGCATTTCAGCATTGCCCACATAGGTCATTTTTCCGACGTCAAATGTATAGGTAACAGTTGAGTTCCCGTGGCCACCTCGCGTCTCCCGAACTTTTCCGACTGAAGTGTGGCCTTCTTGTTGCAGAACGGTGCGCTGTCGCATTTGGTGAATTGTGCTCGCGCACTCATACCCCACCGCGATGCTTCCCAAGCCGAGACATACGATTACGACACCCAGAAGATACGACGCATCGGTCGAACTCATCCGCACTTTTCTGGGAATCGTCCCACGAAGTTCGGAGGGACAGGTCTGTGTAATTTCATTTGTCTCGAAGTCCGGGTTTTCAGTGTCCACGTCCCCCCCTAAATTGGTTCGCGCTTGACGTAGCGGCGGCCGCGGATTTCGTAGGCGCCACCAGCGACGCGGGCGATGGCTTCGGGGTAGGCGATGTGCTCCTCGGCGAGGATGCGCTCGGCGAGGGAATGCGCGTCGTCGGTTTCGAGCACGGGAATCGCGCGCTGCAGGACAATGACGCCGTGGTCGAGGTGCTCATCGACGAAGTGCACGGTGCAGCCTGCAATCTTCACTCCGTAGTCGAAGGCCTGGGTCTGAGCGTCGAGGCCGGGGAAGGCTGGAAGCAGCGAAGGATGGATGTTGAGGATGCGATTGGGAAACGCAGCGATGAACTGCGGCGAAAGCAGGCGCATGTAGCCGGCGAGGATGACGAGGTCGACTTCGTGCAGTGCAAGACACGTTGCAACATTGAAGTCATGTTGCTCGCGTTTGACTCCTTTGGAGGCGAATACGGCGATTGGCATTCCCATGGCGTAGGCCTTCTGGATGCCCTCAGCCTCTGCAGTGTTCGAGATGACGATGGCGATCTCGACGCCGGGGAGTTTGTCTGTGTATATTGCGTTCGCGATGGCGAGGAAGTTGGAGCCGCGTCCGGAGAGAAGGATGCCGAGGCGGAGCGGGCTTGAAGTCGAGCTATCCAACGAAACATCCCTCAGGGGCTGAAGCCCTTCATCCTTGAATGGAGCCGATTCGGCACGACTTGAAGTCATGCCCTGACTCTTTCCTTGCTCTCAGAGCATGGGTTCGTGGTTATCCCACCCATCCGCGATGAGGTCGTGGATGGATGGGGCACCCCGTCCTATGCGGTCCGCGAACACCGCTAACGACTAACACCGCTAACACCGCTAACTACGTGTACTGCACCCGCGTTTCCCCTTTAACCACGCGGCCGATGACGAAAAACTTCTCTTCGGCGCGATCGAGAAGGGCTTTGGCGCGCGCAAACTTCGCGGCGGGGATCGCGGCGATCAACCCGACGCCCATGTTGAAGGTGCGCATCATCTCCTGCTCTGAGACCTGGCCGAGGGTGCGCAGATGCTCAAAAATCGGCAGCACGGGCCAGGAGCCGATCTCGATCTGCGCTGCGGTTCCCTTCGGCAAAATGCGCGGCAGATTTTCAGTGATGCCGCCGCCCGTGATGTGCGCCATGCCGGTGGTGAGGCCGGCGGTTTGCAGCTTCTGGATCACGTGCAGATAGCTGCGATGGGTTTTCATCAGCGCGGTGCCGGCCTTCTCCTTGATCGCGGTGACGTACTGATTCGGCTTGTAGCCGGCCACTTCAAAAAACAGCTTGCGGGCCAGTGAATATCCATTTGTATGGAGGCCGGTGGAGGGCAGACCGATCAACACATCGCCGGCCTTGATGCCTGTGCCGGTAATCATTTTCTCCCGGTCGACGCAGCCGACGATAAAGCCGGCCAGGTCGTATTCGCCATCGGCGTAGAAACCGGGCATTTGCGCCGTCTCTCCGCCAATGAGCGCGCAGCCGTTGGCGCGGCAGGCTTCAGCCATGCCGGTGATGACGGATTCAGTCACTTCCGGATCGAGGCGTCCGCTGGCGAAGTAATCCAGAAAGAAGAGCGGCGTTGCACCCTGCACGGCAATGTCGTTGACGCAGTGGTTGACCAGGTCTGCGCCCACGGTGTGGTGCGTGCCCAGCTCGAAGGCGACCTTGAGCTTGGTGCCCACCCCGTCGGCCGAGCTGACCAGGATGGGATTTTTGAAGCGCTGCAGGTCGAGGCGGAAGAGAGCGCCGAACCCGCCAATGCCGCCCAGGACGTTGCGGTTGAAGGTCTTCTGCGCGAGGTATTTGATGCGCTCTTTGGCGCGGTCGCCGCTCCCGATGTCGACGCCTGCATCGGCATAGGTGAGAGGTTTTGCTTTGGCTTCGGGCGCTTTGGTTTCGCTGGGCACGGTGAGGGCTTTCTAGGATGGAATAAGGGCGCGAATGGCCGGAAATGTCGATTCTAGCAGGACGATCCGAGGATAACTTTCTCTGTTTCTGCATGGCCCGATTCGTCCCGCCGAGCGCCTGATGTACCGGGAAATGACAAGCCAGCTTGACAGAGTGGAAAGCTTGCTTTACTCTGGATTGGAAAGTCAGCTTGACATGGCACAGGGCATTACAAACCGGGTCAAAGAACTGCGTTCGGCGCAGGGGTGGACGCAGGAGCAGCTCGCGCAGGCGGTGGGGGTTTCGCGGCAGAGCATTAACTCGATCGAGCGCAATCGCTATGTGCCAAGCCTGGAGCTGGCGCTGATGTTCGCGCGGGTTTTCGGCATTTCGACGGATCAAATTTTCACATTGGAGAGCGGTTCATGACGGCATCGTTTTTAAGCAAGATTCCCTTCCTGGGCAAATTTGTCGACGAGCGGTTTCTTGAGCACCGGCGGCGCTCAAGCCTGGTGGGCATGATGGCGGGGGTGCTGCTCGGCGCCGGCCTGCTCGAGTACCGCATCTTCCACGACCACATCATTAACTGGGATCTGCTCGCTACGCTTGCGACCATCGCACTGGTGAAGGTGGCGATGATGATCTGGTATCGGCTGAACGTTTGAGGAGAGCATCATGAATCAACCGATGAGTGTGAAGGCCCGGCGCTTTTTGCAGATGGGCAATGCGACCCTTGCGGCGGGCCTGCTGCTGGGCGTGGTTGTGCGCTTCTTCAGGCCGGAGGCAATCAGCGACTATGCGCCGCTGTTTGAATGGACGCGCGGATTTTTGCTGGGGCTGGCCATTTGCCTGCTGATTGGCGGCCTGCGAATGAAGCGGCGAAGCGGTTGACGTCCGTCACCAACGGGCGATGTGTTGCCCTTCTATACTGAACGCACCATGGAATCGCATAGCAAATCGAGACAACTGCAGGAGCGGGCTGAGAAGTATTTCCCGGGCGGCGTGAATTCGCCAGTGCGTGCATTTCGCGCCGTGGGGGGCGAGCCGCCGTTTATCGATCATGCCGAGGGCGCGTGGCTGGTGGATGCGGACGGCAACCGCTATATCGACTACTTCGGCTCGTGGGGCCCAATGATTCTGGGGCACGCGTTTCCGCCGGTGGTGGAGGCGATCGAGGTTGCGGCGCGGCGGTCGGCGAGCTATGGAGCATCGACTGGAGCCGAGGCCGATTTAGCGGAGCGGGTGATTGCGTGTTATCCCGCCATCGAAAAGATGCGCTTTGTGAGCTCGGGAACCGAGGCGACCATGTCGGCGATTCGGCTGGCGCGCGCGGCGACGGGGCGCAAAATCATCGTCAAGTTTGAGGGATGCTATCACGGGCACGCCGATGGCCTGCTGGTGAAGGCAGGGTCGGGCGTGGCCACGCTGGGGATCCCAGGGTCGGCGGGGGTGCCGGATGAGATTGCGCATTTGACTTTGGCGCTGCCCTACAACGATCTGGCGGCGGTTGAGGCGGCGTTTGCGGCGTTTCCGCAGGCGATTGCGGCGGTGATTCTTGAGCCTGTGGTGGGGAATGCGGGGTGCATTCTGCCGGCGGATGGATACCTGGCAGGGCTGCGGGCGATCACGCAACGCGAAGGCGCGCTGCTGATTGTGGATGAGGTGATGACCGGGTTTCGCGTGGCGCTGGGCGGGGCGTGCGAACTGTATGCGCTTGATCCAGATCTTGTCACGCTGGGCAAGATTGTGGGCGGAGGCCTGCCGGTGGGTGTGTTTGGCGGCAAGCGCGCGTTGATGGACCTGCTGGCGCCGCTGGGGCCGGTGTATCAGGCAGGAACGCTGAGCGGGAATCCGCTGGCCATGGCGGCGGGTGCGGCGACGATTAGCTACCTGCAGGAGCATGCCGCGAAGGTCTATCCGCAACTGGAGGCGACGGCGAAGGCTGTGGCCGACGGTGTGGCGGAGGAGGCGAAGAAGGCCGGTGTGCCGATGACTTTGAATCGCGTGGGCGCGATGTGGACGTGGTTCTTTACGGCGGGACCGGTGACGAATTATGCGGAGGCGGCGCTATCGGATACGGCGGCGTTCGGGCGCTTCCATCGGGCCATGCTGGAGCAGGGTGTGTGGCTGCCGCCCTCGCAGTTTGAGGCGGCTTTCCTGAGTGCGGTGCATGGCAACGCAGAGGTGGAGACGACAATTGCCGCGGCTAGGAATGCGATAGCAGCGGTGGTTGCGGGGTAGGGATGGCCTAAATACCGATTCCCGAGGAGCGAGAATGAGCGGTGAGACAGTCACGCTGTACCGCCCCACCGGTGAAATTGAACTCAGGCTGATTGCCGAGGCCGGTTATCGCGCATTTCCCCCGCGGCTTCCCGAGCAGCCGATCTTTTACCCGGTCTTAAATGAGGAATACGCGACGCAGATTGCGCGTGACTGGAATACGCGCGATGGCGGCATCGGCTATGTCGTAAAGTTCCAAATCAAATCTGGATACATCTCGAAGTTTCCTGTGCAAACTGCCGGTGCGCGCGTACATCAGGAGTATTGGATTCCTGCAGAGGATCTGGACGAATTCAACCGGAATATTGTTGGACTGATCGAAGTGATCGGCGAATATCGAGATGGTGGTCGAGCCAAACAGATCAAGTGATAGGAATCGATCCAGTTCAGGTTGGCTCAATCGCCGGCAGGGGCTAAAGCCCCTCATTCATAGGGGCGCTTTGCGGCACGACTGAAGTCGTGCCCTGACTCATTTCCCAGGCCAACAATGGGTTTTTCCTTAGCCCGCGATGCCCTTCTCAAAATCACCTGCTCCCTCCGAACTAAGAAGCGCTCTTGCTTTCGCCCCAGGCGTCGAGGGTGACGAAGGTGTGAGTGGCGGCGTAGCGCTCGATGAGTTGCGCGGCGGCCTGGATGGAGGGCTCGCGGTAGGCGGCGCGCTCGCGGTGGCCACCGTCGTGCAATACAACATTGCTGGCCCAACCGGCCTTCTGCGTACGATCAATCTTCTCGATCAAATGCGCGGCGATTGAGTCGGCTGACGGGTCAGACCAATCGTTGGTGATCGCGGTCCAGGTCACGGGAATCATGTCGAGCGATCGCGCGATGCGCAACACCACTGGGCGACGCGCGCCGAAGGGCGGCCGGAAAAAGCGGATGGGGACGCCGGAGATGTACTCGAGCTTGCGCTTGGTGCGGGTGAGCTCCTCTTCCACTTTGCCGGCCGAGGTGAGGGCGAGATTCGGATGCGTCCACGAGTGGTTGCCGATGGTATGGCCGGCGGCGACGATCTCGCGGACCAGGTTCGGCTCCTCGTCGGCGAAGCTGCCAATGAGGAAAAAGGTCGCGTGAATGTTGGTGCGGGCGAGGATCTCAAGAAGGCGCGGGGTCCACACGGGGTTGGGGCCATCGTCGAAGGTGAGGGCAATCTGGCCGGGGGAGCGCGGCGCGGTAAGGGTTGCGCCAAACATCTGCGAGGCGGGATTGAGGATGGCGTTGGCGACGCCGCCCGTCGCGAGAAGAAGCGCGGCAGCCGCACTGATGCCGGTCGGGATGACTGGAAATTCGGGCGACAACATGAGTCCATCCAGTGTGCAGCGCGGGGGATGGGCGGGGCAAGCTGGATCGCGGTCCGCGAGAAACCCGCAGCGTGGGACGGCGGTTTGCATCGAATAGAAGACTCGGGCGTATACTCGGGTTGTTCGAGGTCGCATCCTGACCATACGGAGCGGCACTGGAGACACAAATGAGCCTCACAGCGTTCACTGGCGGTTCCTCGCCGAACGGTACTCCCATCACAAAAGTGACCATGCCTGCACTGGCCGAGATGAAGCGCCAGGGCAAACCTATCTCTGCGCTCACCGCGTATGACTACGCGACCTCGCGCCTGGTGGATGAGGCCGGGATCGACCTGATCCTGGTCGGCGATTCGCTGGCCATGGTGGTGCTGGGCCACGACAACACACTCGCCGTCACCGTGGACGAGATGCTGCACCACACGCGGGCCGTGCGGCGCGCGGTGCGGCGGGCGCTGGTGGTTGCCGACATGCCGTTCGGCAGCTATCACGGCAGCATTGAAGACGGCGTGGCCAACGCGATGCGCTTTGTGAAAGAGGCGGGCGCTGAGGCCGTGAAGATTGAAGGCGCGCGGGTGGAACTGGTGCGCGCGCTGGTCGACGCTGAGATTCCCGTGGTTGGGCATCTTGGGCTGACGCCGCAAAGCCTGCATCGCATGGGCGGCTATCGGGTGCAGGCGCAAGACCGCGGAGACTGTGCTGCAGATCAAGGCCGATGCGTTGGCGCTGGCTGAGGCTGGCGCGGGCGCGATCGTGCTGGAAGGCGTGCCGCGCGAAGTTGCGGCGGCGATTACGGCGGAGGTTTCCGTGCCTACCATTGGCATTGGCGCGGGGCCGGATTGCGATGGGCAGATTCTTGTCTTCCACGATCTGCTGAACCTGACCTTTGGCCCTCCGGCAAAATTTGTGCGGCGGTATGCGGATGCGGCGGGGTTGATTCGCGGCGCGGTCGAGCATTATCGCGAAGATGTGGAGCATCGCGCCTTTCCCAGCGACGAGGAAAGCTATCACCTGCCCAGCGCTGCGCAATCAGGACTTCACCTGGCTGACGAAGCGGAGTCGAAAAAGAGCGCGTGATGCAGATCGTTCGAACCGTTGTTGAGCTGCGGGCTTGGTCGCGGGTCGAGCGTGCGCAGGGGCG
This sequence comes from uncultured Acidobacteriaceae bacterium, assembly GCA_963791505.1. Classification (GTDB taxonomy): domain Bacteria; phylum Acidobacteriota; class Terriglobia; order Terriglobales; family Acidobacteriaceae; genus Telmatobacter. Next base: position 40,006 of record CAWBSV010000006.1, on the reverse strand, counting down.
AACGATCGGACTGGTGCCGACCATGGGCGCCTTGCATGCGGGCCATGCTTCGTTGATACGCGCGGCCTCGGCGGCTTGCGATCAGGTTGCTGTGAGCCTCTTTGTGAATCCAACCCAATTTGCGCCCAACGAGGATTTCGCCAAGTATCCGCGCAGCTTTGAGGCCGATTGCGCGCTGGCTGAGCGCGAAGGCGCGCATGTGGTCTTCGCGCCGTCTGTCGAAGAAATGTATCCCGCCGGCGCTTCCACCTTTGTCGAAGTGGATGCGCTGAGCAGCCGCCTCGATGGCGCATCCAGGCCGGGACATTTTCGCGGCGTGGCAACGGTGGTAGCCAAGCTGTTCATTGCTGCTGAGGCCGACCGCGCTTTCTTTGGGCAAAAGGACGCGGCGCAGGTTGCGGTGCTCAACCGCATGGTCGCCGATTTGAAGATGGCGACGGAGATCGTCGTGTGCCCCATCGTGCGTGAGCCCGATGGCCTGGCACTCAGTTCGCGCAATGTGTATCTCAGCGCCGAAGAGCGAAAGCAGGCGCTGGTGCTGAGCCGCGCGGTGCGCACGGTGGAAGATTTGTTTGCAGCAGGCGAACGGCGGCCTGAAGCACTGCTTGCTGCTGCGAAGAAAATCTTCGCAACGGAGCCGGCCGTGCGTGTCGATTACATCGAGTTAGTCGACTGGGCCACGCTGTTGCCGGTCGTTCTGGCTTCTCCCGGCACGCTGTTTGCGGTTGCGGCCTATGTCGGCGCGACGCGGCTCATCGATAACGCGATTCTTGGATGACCCACCCTCCGGCAAATTCGGTGGCCGGTTAAACTAGAGGCTGCGCGGTCACTCGCCTTATGACCTCCGAAATTGTCCTTCAGCCCGGTCCCGACGCCGCAGCGATCGCCGAAAAGCGCGAGCAGCTTGCTCAAGTCCGCGCCGCGCTCGCCGACCGCGAAGCGGACATTGCCCAGACGCGCGCTCACATGAAGGCATTTGAAATGCGCTATCTCCGGCAGGTGGGGGTTCTTTACGCGGAGCTGGACGAGATTGCGGCTCGGATTAGCGAGCGGGAAGTCGATCTCTACGACTCGGACTTCGCGCGCCGGAGGGCGCAGGCAGCGCGTGAGCGTGCGCAGGAAACCCACGAAGCCGCCTTTGGCGCCGAGCAGGAGCCGGAGGAGTTTGACCCGTCGCCGAGTCTCAAGACGCTGTTTCGCGAGGTCGCCAAGCGCATCCACCCTGACTTTGCCAGTGACGAGGCCGAACAAAAGCACTTCACGTTGCTGATGACGCGCGCCAACGAGGCCTATAGCCGCGGCGACTCCGAGACGTTGCAGCGCCTGTTGGATGACCATCTCGAGATCAATAAACCAGTCGCCTATGAGGGAGACGCTCTGGCGTTGATCCGGCTGGTGCGGCAGATTCAACATGCTGAGCGCGACATTGCCGCGCTCGATCGTGAACTCGAGACCATGCTTCAGAGCGAGATTGGGCAACTGTACACGGGTGCCGAAGCTGCTGCGCACGAAGATCGCGACCTGCTGGGCGAACTCGAAGTGAGTTTGCGCGAACGCATTGCCGATGCTCAGTACCGGTTGGAGTTTGTGGAGCGCCAGGTGACTGCCCTTGGACGATAAGCCCGGACTGCAGCATGTCCCTTCCGGCGGCGTATTGGCGCTGCACTCGGTTCGCTCCAGCATCTTTGCCCGGGGCAGGCGCGACGCCGCAAATTCGTCTTCAAATACTGACTACCAGAAGGCCGTGGCTGCATACAACGCGGGCCGATTCGCGGAGGCGGCTGCAAGCTTCAGCGAGGCCGCCGGCCAGGGGCATGCTGAATCGCAATACATCTTGAGCACCCTGTATGACACGGGCAAGGGCGTACCGCAAGACGACGCGCAGGCTGCGCGCTGGGAGCGTGCGGCGGCAGAGCAAGGCCACCTGTATGCCCAGGCAAATTTGAGCTTCAGATGTTACAACGCGGGTGACTTCGCCGGTGCGTTTGCATGGTGCCAGCGCGCAGCAGACGGGGAACTGGCCTGGGCACAGTACAACCTCGGCCTCATGTATCAAAAAGGCGAGGGAGTCGCCCAAAACGTAGCCGAAGCTGCCCACTGGTATCGGCTGGCTGCCTCGCAAGGCTTTGCGGACGCGCAGCAACGGCTCGCAGACCTCTACTACCTCGGTCAGGGCATGCCGCGCAACTATACACAAGCGGCGCTCTTATATCGCCGCGCTGCGGAGCAAGGCAGCGCCAGGGCTCAGTTTCAGCTTGGTCACCTCTACGATGTGGGTCTCGGCGTCGAGCACGACTACACGCAGTATCGCTACTGGACTCGCAAGGCCGCCGAGCAAGGTCACGAGGAAGCAATCCGCGAAGTCAATCGCCGCGAATACCGTGACCCATAAGACAAACCCTTACGATTGATTGCCGTTCGACGGCCGAGCGGCGCTGTGCAGAATTCTCCGCATCCACCAGGCCATCCATGCAGTGGCGAGCCGGCTTCAAATCGCCTGGGAGGTTTTCGGACAGGCCAACTCATACTGTGGTATTGGGCGATACCTTCGTCCAATAGACCCGTCGTCGCACCTCTGCCAAGCTGACATTGACGGTCACTTGCTCTGACATCGAAACGACCAGATGGATGGCAGGAATGGGCCGAAAGAGATCGCGCGCGCAAAAGGTTCTCGGAAAGCAAATTCGATTTCAAGGAGAATGACATGGCATCAAAAGGAAAAGTCTTAGTGCTGGTCTCGAGCGGCAACGGCCTGCCGTTGAAGAATGGCGGGTGTTATCGCGGCGCCGGTTACTACCTCAACGAGCTTACGGTTCCGACTCGCGCCCTGATGGAGGAAGGCTACGAAATCACCTTCGCCAACCCCAAGGGCAATACGCCGCAACTGGATCTCCATTCCGCTGTCCCCGATTTCTTTGGCGGCGATGAGGCCAGGCTCCATGACTACTTCAATTTTCGCGATAGCCTGACTGGCCTCAGAAATCCAACCCGCATCGCGGATGTGGTTGCATCCGGCCTGGATCAATACGACGCTGTTTTCGTTCCCGGCGGCCATGGCCCGATGATCGATCTTCTCGATGATCCCAACGCGGGCATCGTGATGAGACATTTCCATGAGACATCGAAGCCTACTGCTGTGCTCTGCCATGGCCCGATTTCACTGCTCTCCGCGCTTCCCGAGTCGAAGGAGTTTGTCGCCGCGCTGGCAGCGGGCGATACCGCTGGAGCACAGGCCAAGGCTAAGGGATGGATCTATGCCGGATATAAGATGACAATCTTTTCGACAGCGGAAGAGCAGCAGCGCGAACCGCTTGAGATTCACGGCAAGGTTCTGTTCTACCCAGACGTTGCCTTGCGCACAGCGGGCGGTGACGTAAGTGTGGTCGCCCCGTGGGGGAGCTACGTTCTGCACGATCGCGAGCTGATCTCGGGGCAGAACCCGTTCTCTGACCAGGCGCTTGTGAAACTTCTTCTCCCGGCGCTCGAGGCGAAGAAGAAACAACTCGCGCACGTATAAGATCTTCGCGCAGCGACAAGGCCTCAACGGAACCGCTTTGTCGCGAGGAAACATCGCATGAAAAATCCGACACTCTATCGCACGACAAAGATCGACGGCCTCTCTATCTTCTATCGAGAGGCCGGTCCGAAGGACGCGCCGATCTTGCTTCTTCTGCACGGGCTGCCGTCCTCGTCGCGCATGTTCGAGCCGCTCTTCTCCAGGCTGTCCGATCGCTATCATCTGGTCGCGCCCGATTATCCAGGCTTCGGCCACAGCGATTGGCCCGACGCAAAAACATTCGCGTACACGTTCGATCACTATGCAGAGATCATGAACCACTTCACTGAGGCGCTGGGCCTCGCGCGCTACACGCTCTACATGCAGGACTATGGCGGGCCGGTGGGCTTTCGGATGATCCTCGCTCACCCTGAACGCGTTGAAGCGCTCATTATTCAAGACGCGGTTGCGCACAATGAAGGGTTGGGCGCAAATTGGAAGACGCGTCGCGAGTTCTGGGCAGATCGCGTTCCGAACGAAGGCGCGCTGCGTGCGAATTTGCTCGGCTTGGCGGCGACACGCACGCGCCATGTGGGCAACGATCCAAATGTGGACCGTTACGACCCCGATTCGTGGACCGACGAGTTCTATTTTCTCAATCGACCCGGCCAGGCCGACATTCAAAGCGACTTATTCTACGACTATCAAACCAATGTGGATGCGTATCCGAAGTGGCAAGCGTGGATGCGCGAGAACCAACCGCGACTGCTGGTGATATGGGGCAAGTACGAGATGTCGTTCGACGCCGGCGAGCCGGAACGCTATCGAAAAGACGTGCCCGATGCTGAAGTTCACGTTGTGGACGGCGGTCATTTTGCATTGGACACGGCAGCCGATGCAGTCGCCGCGTTCGTGCGAGGGTTCGTTGGCTCTTCTCGCGAGAGGGCGGCGGAGCGGCGGGCGGGATGACGCGAAATGGAAGTGTTCGGTTGGCGCTTATGAGCCTCGGCGCGCCCGGGCGCAGCTTTCCGGTTCAAGCCGCCCGCTGCGATAAAGAACGAGAGATCAGGCAGTGGACTCCTCATTGACCCGCGATGGGTTCAAGAGGGATCCAAATCTCGGTTGGACCGATGGGGGCGCCGGTCTCGGAGAGGGCGGTGTAGCGTTCGAACTCGGGGGCATTCTTCTCGCGACGGGCCGAGTTGGGCAGCCAGGTGCGCAGCAGCCAGATCCAGGTGTCACGCAGCAACGCGGGGTCGTCGACGCGAACTACCGCATACTCTCCGGCGGCAAGCATCAGATGCTCAACGCCAACCAGATTTTCCCTGGCGTCTTCAGCGACGCCGGCAAGGTAGTGAATCTTGTGGTCGCCCGTGCAGGGCGACGCGCCGTAGAGTTTTGCGTTTTTCAGCGCGGGATTGGCCAGCAGAAATTCGCGCCACTGCCAGGGAATGTTCTCGGAGGCGTCGGCCTGCGAGTCATAGACAGCCATGGTGCCGACCAGCAGCATTTCCTCGGCGGTGCGGAAGACAGGAATCGGTTGAGCAGGATTGGGTGGATGTGTCATGGTCAGGTTGGTATGAGAGGGCTGCGCAGTGGGTTCCTCCCATCGATGACCCGTCACGTGTCGTTTTTCGCCCTTCGACCCTGGCAGCAGGGGCGCGATCACGTGGGGGACCGGTCCTATTTTCCCACGGCTTGAAGTCGGCGCGTTGCTGAACTTTCGATGAAGTTCGAATACAACCAGGACAATTTCCTTTGTGGCGCGCAGTACGTCACACGGCTGTAGCCACGGGCGACAGAGCAATGGTCAGTACGGTGATGTCGTCCTCTTGCCCGAACCGCGCCGCGGTCTCGGCGATCTGCGCGGCAGGCTGTCCGCTGATTTCCTGCGCGCGATCGAAGCCGAAAAGTTCGCCGGCCGCGTTGCGGGCCTCTACCACTCCGTCGGAGAGGAAGGTGAGCGCGTCGCCCGGGGCGAGTTGCACGTGGGTCTCGGTATAGAGTGCCTCGGGCAGAATGCCGAGCGGGAGGCCGGACTCGCACGGCAGTTCGCGATGATTGCGGTAGGGCGAGAGGTGTCCGGCGTTGGCGATCGCGAGGGCGCCGTCCGGGGCCAGCAGGGCGCACAGGCAGGTAGCGAAGCCGCCGTCCGTCCGCCCGTAGAGGTACCGGTTCAAGCGGTCGAGCATCTCGGCGGGAGCGAGATTTTCCTGTTCCAGCGCGCCGGCAGCGCCGACGATGAGCGTGCCCAGCATGGCGGCGCGCAGCCCCTTGCCGCTCACGTCTCCGATGAGGATGAGGCCCGAGCCGTTGGTCTGCGGAATGAGCTGATAAAAGTCGCCGCCCACCTCGCCCGCGGAGCGATAAGCGGCGTCGCAGACAAAATGGCCGAACCGGGGCAGTTTGACGGGCACAAGTTGGCCCTGCACACGACGGGCAGCCTCCATCTCCGTGCGCAGCCGCTGCTCCTGCCGCGCGGAGCGGGCAAAGCGCAACACCAGCACAGCGCCGATGGCGAAGTAGGACAGGATGGTGCAGAGCTCCTGCCAGCTCACGGTCAAATGCGAGCCCCGATAGAGGTCCATGGTGCCCTGGAAGTTGACCAGGCCGGAAGAGTACAAGGCGGTTACAACGGAGACGATGCATTGCACGACAAGGTTGAAGAAGAAAGGGATCAGGAAGAGCTGCGCGTCGCGATTGCCTCGCCGCGCCAGCGAGTACAGCCGGACAAAGACGGCGATGGAAAGAAAGAGGTACATTGGCGCGACAATCCAGAAAAAGCCGGCCAGGGGGATGATTCCCAGCTCGACCGAAGGGCCGGCGATGGCATTCATCCACGCCGCAGCCAGGCAGACAAAGAGCAGGCGATCAGCCTTGGCGCGCACGAATCCCCAGGTAAAGAGGAGCCAAAAACAGAGGAGGACGGAGTCGGAGACATTGGCCGCATTCGCCCAGAAGGGAATGACACCTCCCTCTTGACGAAGGACCCAGATCAGCAGATCGAGGGCTGCGGAGCCGCAGAGGTACACAGAGGCGTAGGCATACTCGCGCGCCTGCCGCTGCAGCAGGAAAAGGCCGAAGCTGAACAGGCCGATGCAGAGCCCTGTCAGGTCGACGGTCCAGCCGGGGATTCTCGCCAGCCATCGATGCTCATCTTCCAGCGCGACGATGCGCTCCACATCCCGAGCGGTCCCCAGCAGGGCAGGCTGCGCAGCGGCTCCGGTGCCCAGCCTTTGGGCCTGTTGCCAGGCTCCCCACACGCGAAGCGCCACTTCGACGGAACGGCCGTGGAGTGTGGCGGGCACGGGAATGGCATACACCGTGCGGAGGTAGGTCCACGCGGGCTCGGGACGCATGCGGCCCACAGTGCCCGCGAGAGCGCCGTCTATGTAAACCTCAACGGCACTGGCTGGCGGGTAGAGGGCAATCGCCAAGGGCTCGCTGCTGTCGGGAAGAACGACGCGCATGCGATACCAGGCATACCCCGCATAGCCCCTCCGCCCCTCACTTGCCCAGTCCTTCTCGATGGGGTGCAGGGTCCAGAGCGAGTCGTCAAAGCTCGGCTGCGCAAAAGCAGGATCGTCGCCAAAATGAAAACGCCACGGGTCTTGGAGCGATGTGGGGCCGCCGGTCGCTGAAGCGTCTGCCTGTTGCGCGGGCGCGGGCAAGGCGGCGGCCGTCAGCAGCATCACGGCGACAAAGCGAAACAGAAGCATGCGACTCCGGGGGAACACGGGGACGATGGGATAAGGGTACCTGACGGGATAGCCGAGTCTGGAGGAAATAGATACGCGAGGTTGAAGATCTCGATTTCCCTTGAAATCGGGATCGGCAGAGACCAGCTTGAATCCGTCGCAGTTCCCGGAGTGCCGTGACCTTCGGGGTCGCAGCGGAGCGAACATTCGAGGGACGGGCTTCGGGTGTTCTGACTTCCGTCAGCAGTTCTGGTATTTCCAGTTGCGCTGCTTGCCTTCGCTGATCCATTCGACGGCGGTGGCAATGCGGGTTTCGCGCGTCTCAGCGCGCTTGGCGCCGGCGATCCACTCGACGTATTCCCGTTTGCAACTGGGGCTGAAGGCGGCGAAGGCAGCGGAGGCCTTCTTGTTGGCCTTGAGCGCCTTGATGAATTCAGGCGGCGGCTCGATCGCAGGCTTGGGAGCCTTGACGACTTTGTTGCGGGCCGCGATGGGACTGGTGTATTGGCCGCTGTCAACGAAGGATACGGCCTTTCGCAGGAGGTCGAGCATCTGCTTGTCGCTTGGCAGTTCCTTGAGATGCGTGAGACGGCCGAGTGAACCCATGGCATCAGGTTGCAGAACCTTTGCTTCGCGCAGAACAGAGGAAATCTCTTCGCCCCAGAAGCCGAAGCTGCAGTGCTCGTTGAAGGCGGACATGTTGGCGAGGATGACGCCCTTGTATTCGAAGAACGGGCGGCTCCACTTGATGGATTCGACGACGCCGGGACAGGCCTTGTGTACCAATTCACGCAGGTGATTGAGGAGAGGGTGTGCGAAGGGCTTTGACTTGGCAATATATGCGTCGATGCGGGAATCGAATGTGCTGGCCGGGCTCATGGTTCGCTCCTGGGACCTCGAAAACAGTGTAGCGGCGGTTTTGAAGTTCTGCATCCGGCACGCGGCGGGAATTTGCATTGCGCAATGCGCGTCCGGCGCGGCAAGCTTGACCCATGCCGGAGTTGCCTGACATTACTGCGTACATCGCGGCGCTGGAGGAGCGGATCCTGGGGCAGACGCTGGAGCAGGTGCGGGTGGCGAGTGTCTTTCTGCTGAGGACGGTCGATCCGCCGTTGCGCATGGTGGAAGGACGAACAGTCACCGGTTTGCGGCGGATCGGGAAGCGGATTGCGATCGGCGTGGACACGGATGTTTGGCTGGTGCTGCACCTGATGATTGCCGGCCGTCTGCACTGGAAGGCAAAGGGCGCCAGGCTGGCAGGGAAAAATGCGCTGGCGGCGTTTGATTTTCCTGCTGGATCGCTGGTGCTCACCGAGGCGGGGAGCAAGAGGCGCGCTTCGCTGCATGTGGTGCGGGGCGAGGGCCTCGAGGAGATGAATCCGGGGGGCGTGGAGATTTTCGACACGGATCTGGCGGGTTTTCGCGCGGCGCTGGCGGAGGAGAATCGGACGCTCAAACGCGCTTTGACAGACCCGCGCCTCATCAGCGGCGTGGGCAATGCGTATTCGGATGAGATTCTGCACGCGGCGCAGTTGTCGCCGGTGACGCTGACGCACAAGCTCAAAGACGAAGAATGGACCCGGCTGTTTGCGGCTACGCGCGCGACGATGACGGCGTGGATGGAGCGGCTGGGTGCGGAGGCGAAACGCGGATTTCCCGAGAAGGTGACCGCGTTTCGGCCGGAGATGGCAGTGCATGGGCGGTTCGGTCTGCCGTGTCCGCGCTGCGGCGAAAAGGTGCAGCGAATTCGGTATGCGGACAATGAGACGAACTATTGCGCGAAGTGCCAGACCGGCGGCAAGGTTCTAGCGGACCGGAGCTTGTCGCGGCTGCTGGGGAAGGACTGGCCGCGCACGCTCGATGAGCTGGAAGCACTGAAGCGCAAGTGACCACCTGCGCCACCTGCGGCGGGGCCAACCACCTGCGGTGGGGCCAACCACCTGCGGTGGGGCCAACTGGCGCTTGCGCGCCTTGGGTTTCGTGGCGCGACTCGATTCATCAAATTCTCTTGACACGCAGGCGTCGGTGCGGGAGAGTCATCTCCATCCATTCGATCTTGAATCGTTGCTGCCCCAGGGAAGGAGCAGCCGCGCGTGGAGACGAATCGTTTGAGGGGGTTCGGCATGCATCATCTGCAATTGAATTTTGTGGCGATCGTGGTGTGCGCGGTGGTTCTGTGGCTGCTGGGCGCGGTTTGGTATTCCCCAGTGCTGTTTGCGAAGCCGTGGATGGCGATGGTGAACGTGCCGACGGTGGGCAAGAACAAGGCCATGATGAAGGGGATGATTTCGTCGTTCCTGCTCGATATTCTTCTCGCCCTGGTGCTGGCGCACGTGGTGCGCTGGTCGGGTGCGGAGAGCTTTGGGCATGGGGCGTTTGTCGGGTTCCTCATGTGGCTGGGATTTTTTGCGGCGCCGGCACTGCCGCAGGGATTCTATGAGGGCCGGCCGGTGAAGCTGTTCCTGATCAATGCCGGCTACATGCTGGTGGGGTGGATCGTGCTGGGAGGGATTCTGGCGGTGTGGAAGTAGAGGGCTCGCTTTACAATCCACACATGAGCAAAGAAGTGATTGCGACGGAGAAGGCGCCGGCCGCGATTGGGCCGTATGTGCAGGGCGTGCGGACGGGGAGCCTGGTGTTCACCGCGGGACAGGTCGCGCTCGACCCTGTCACGCAGCAGGTGGTGGCGGGGGGAATCACCGAGCAGACCGAGCGCGTGTTCGAAAACCTCAAAGCGATTCTGGAGAAGGCCGGGACGGGGCTCGATCGCGCCGTGAAGGCCACTGTGTTTCTGAAAGACTTCAACGATTTTGCGGCGATGAATGCGGTGTACGCCAAATACATGGCAGCCGACGGAGCCACGCCGCCGGCGCGGACGACAGTCGAGGTATCCCGGCTGCCGAAAGACGTGCTGGTCGAGATCGACGTCATTGCGGAGATTTGAGCGTGGTCCGTTGCCACCCCGTCAAGCATCCAATCGGGTGGCTTCAAAGTAGGAGGGAAATTTTGAGCGAGACACACGAGAAGGTGGAACTGACCGACGCAGAGTGGCGCGCGAAACTGACGCCGGAGCAGTATGCGATTCTCCGCAAAAAAGATACGGAGCGGCCGTTTACCGGCGCGCTGACGGAGAACCACGAGACGGGCAATTATCACTGCGCGGGGTGCGGGGCGCTGCTGTTCATGAGTGGGGCGAAGTTTGACTCCGGATGCGGCTGGCCGAGCTTCATGATTCCCGCGGATTCAACTTCTGTCACGGAGCACGAGGATCGTACTTTTGGGATGCGGCGCGTTGAGGTGACCTGCGCGCGCTGCGGAGGGCACCTGGGACATGTGTTTCCCGATGGGCCGCGGCCGACGGGCCTGCGCTACTGCATCAACTCGGCTTCGCTGACATTTACCAAAGAAAAGTGATGCTCTAAAGAACAGAAAAACCCCGTCGCGAAGACGGGGTTTTTGTTTGCTTGAAATTGGGGCCGGCCGCTAGGCCTTGGCGATTTTGCCGGTCTTGATGCAGCTGGTGCAGACGCGGATGCGCTTGGACTGGCCGTTGACCAGGGCCTTGACGGCCTGCAGATTGACGTTCCAGCGGCGCTTGGTGACGTTGTGCGCGTGAGAGATGTTGTTACCGAACTGCGGGCCTTTGCCGCAAATGTCGCATACCTGTGCCATGACTTCGCTCCAGACTTGTGGTGTTTCGTGCCGCCGGGACAGGCCTCAAGAAAAGCCGGATCGCCCAAAAGAACGAGCCCTGTCAACCGGGTCAGCCAGCGGGGCACATGCAGACACACACCTCCGGCGGCTTGCCGAATCTTTAGTATACCCCGGAACCGGCCCGGGGCCAAGAAAGGCGCGTCTACCTCGCTCTCTCGTCAGTGGGCTTTGACTGCTTTGGTGTCCTCGATATCGAAGGCGGTGTTGCAGATAGGGCAGCCATGGCTCTTGCCATCAGCCAGGCCAATGACTCTGGTTCCGCAGGTGGGGCATTTCCCCAGATGCTCGCCCATGCCGAAAACAGGGCCGAAGAGTGGCGCCATAATGCCCATTACGATCATGGGTACGCCGAAAAAGATTCCCCAGCCGAGAAGGCAGAGTAGGACGCCCGGAATGATGAGGATCGGGGCGACGATGAGGCCCAGATACATGCCGCCGAAGGCGCCGCGAGCGGGGTGATGCTCACGGGCGGAGGAATGGGTTTCCTGCTTCACTTCGGCGCCGCAGTGCGGACAGAAGGACCAGGGCACGGAAAGCTGGGTTCCGCATTTCGAGCAATTGGGATTCATAGGGCGACCGCTCCTTTTACGGCAAAGTCGGCGGAGCCGGAGCGAGGATGCCGGAATCGTCCCGGCGAAGCCAAGCCTGCTCAGGATCGTCTGCGGAATGAAACTGTAGGCCGAATGCGGAAGCGCTGCCCGTGACTCCGGTCACGGGCATTTAGAGGGCAGACCTCTTGCATGCGCGGCGCGCAAAACTCGGGCTCAATTAGTAATTGAAATTGTGACTATTAGGCCGAGAAATATGATCGATAACCCAATCCCTCCGAGGAGCCTTATTCGGCGGAGTCTTCGCGCGGTGGGTTCCCGACGAAAAGCCCTGCAAACAGATTTCGGATTTGTGAAGAACAAGAAGACGAAGCCCGTAATCCAAAGAATTCCACTAACGAAGATCCACTGAGAGCGCGGGGTCATGGCATTTCCTAATGAGCAGCAGTCTACGCCGGAAATCCGGCCGATGCTGAACCGCCGACGCCGGCCTTTTCAGGGCCGCGGGCCGAATTGGGGCGCTGCGCGCAAAGCCTCGCGCGGCCGTTGGATTTTTAGCTAGGAAGAAGTGGTGGCCAGAGACGGGATTGAACCGCCGACGCCGGCCTTTTCAGGGCCGCGCTCTACCACTGAGCTATCTGGCCTCAGTGCAAACATCGGTTGCAATTCCCTGCGCGGAGTCCGGCGTCGCCGGAAAAGGAGGGCACGTCCACGAACAGTGCGATGCAACAACCTGAAACAGTATAGCAACTCTGCGGGTACCCACGAAACTGGAGAGAGAGGGCCGCAAACACGCGGCCCCGCGACAGCGTTTCACGACGACCGCCGGAAGATCTCCGCGGCCAGCTTGCGAAACTCGAACAATTGATACTCGCGGATCACGACCGGCGAAAAGATGCCCATGATCACCGTTAGAACAATTCCCGGAAGCAAAAAACCAACGATCTCGTTGCGCGATCCGCCTGTGAGTGCGGCATAACCGGCGAAGAGCAGGCAGGCCCCGCCCAGGCTCGCCAGCAACATATAGAGGCCCGTGATGAGCCCCTTCGCTTTGCCCCTCGGCATCAGGATGCTCGAGGCCACCACCAACGCTCCACAGAACAGGGGCAGCCCTATCGCGATCAGGGTGCGGTATTGCCCAAGGCTGCTCACTCCATTTTCAAGGTTTCCGCCCATTTTAAGGCTCCTCCCGATCCATGATTCGATCGATCGCACTTCGATGCACTGCGCGAATGTTCTTTGCTACAGCCACTTTGATCTCGCCGCGTTCCACCAGGTCTGCCAGCAGACCCGTCATTGGGTCCTGAGGCTCGCCGTTCACACTCTTTTGCAGATTGGCGATCAACCGATCCAGGGTCAAGCGGATGGTTGGATAGCTCACCTGGTGGAGCTGCGCCATCTCCTTCAAGGAGCCTGACGCCAGAACAAATTGCGTTATGAAGTCCAGGTCCTCCTCGGAAAGCATCAGGAGGGGGTGCCGTCGCTTGCTCGTCTCCATCAAATCGTCCGCTGACCAAACCCCATGCCGTTCAAAGTAGCATACGGATTCAATAAAGTTCAAGTTCATTTTAGTTTTATTTATTTCCATTCGCGCTGCCGCGACGCGGCCAAGTTCCAACCCCCTCCTGGACATTGTTGTGGCGGCCATCACAAGCCGGTTCCGGAATTCCGACTACAAAGGAGAGGGCGTGCTACGAAATGCATGGTCGTGCTATTCTTCCTTCCCATTGAGAGAGGGAATCTTCTTCCCCAGGAGCAGGTCCAGGAGCAGGCATGGGCGTTCTCAGCAGAATCGGCGTTGCGCTCGATTCCGATCTCCTTCGAGCGGTTTGATGATTTCATCTCACGGCTGGGCTATACCAACCGGTCGGAGGCTTTTCGCGACCTCATCCGCGATCGCCTTGTTGTCGAGCGGACGGCGAGCCCCAGTGTCACGGTCGTTGGCACCGTCACCCTCATCTACGACCATCACTCTCACGGCGTCACGGAGAAACTGACAGAACTGCAGCATGCCCATCACGAACTGGTGGTCTCGACCAGCCATGCTCATCTCGACCACGATTCGTGCCTTGAAGTGCTGATTGTGCACGGCAGTTCAGGACAGATCGAGACCTTCGCAGGCCGTCTGATTGGGCTGAAAGGCGTGCAGCACGGCCGTCTCGTGATGACCGTCGCCGAGCCTGCATCGGCAAAGGCCGCCCACAAGAACGGGAAGCCCCACCCGCACAAGCATTGAAGCCTGTTGTTGATTCCGGAAAGGTCTGCATTGTGGCTGTCGGTAACACGAAATTCAGTTTCGTAGCACTTCTTGCGGCGTTGTCGATTCTGGCCGCAACGTTGTGCAATGGGACGATAGCCTTGGCGCAGGGCCGTTCCCAGCTTTCCGGGACAATCGTGGACGCGTCTGGCGCGGTCATTGCGGGTGCAACTGTTCAGATTTGCCGTTCAAACGGTACTGTGCTGAACACAGCCAGGACGGATACGAACGGAGCCTTCGTTTTGCCCGGATTTCGACCGGGCGACTATCGGCTCGTGGTCTCGAGCGCGGGCTTTGAGAGGAAGGAAGTTCGCCTCACCCTGAGATCCGGTGAAAGGACCGCCCCGCTGCGCATCTCCCTGGCAGTTGGCCCCCTGACCACAACGGTGAGCGTGCAGGGCCGGGCCGACGACCTCACCGGCATTGCTGACTCCGCCGGCCAGATCACGGTGGGCGCAGAGGAACTTGAGAACCGTCCGATTCTGCGCACGGGAGAGATTCTGGAGACGCTACCCGGCTTGATCATCACGCAGCACGCGGGCGGCGGCAAGGCGAACCAGTACTTTCTGCGCGGCTTCAATCTGGATCATGGCACGGACTTCGCCATCTTCATCGACGGCATGCCGTTGAACCTGCCTTCGCACGCGCATGGCGAGGGCTACTCGGATATGAACACCGTCATCCCTGAGTTTGTGGAGCGGATCGATGCGGAGAAAGGCCCGTACTACGCCGATGTCGGCGACTACGGTTCGGCGGGAAGTGCTCAGGTTGTGTCTTACAAGACGCTGCCTCAGGACTTTCTTCAGGTTGACGGAGGCATGTATCAGTTTGCGCGTTTCGTTTTTGGCGCCTCGCGAAGGCTGGGGCGGGGCAACCTCCTCTCTGGCGGGGAGGCGTATCACGATGGCGGGCCATGGGTGCATCCTGACAACTACTACAAGTTCAACGGCATTCTGACGTACTCGCAGGGCGACGACTATAAGGGCTTCAGCGTCACGGGCCGCGGTTATGCCGGTACGCGGTGGAATTCAAGCGATCAACTCCCCTACACGGCCATCCCCCAGGTGGGTTTCTTCGGCTCGCTGAACCCGACCGACGGTGGCCACAGTCATCGCTACAGCCTGCAGTCGGAGTGGCACCGCAAAGGCGCAAACTCCGAGACGAGCCTCATGGCCTATGGGTTCTACTACGACCTCAATCTGTTCTCCGATTTCACATACTACCTGGTCGATCCGTATAAGGGTGACCAGTTCGAACAGCAGGACAGGCGCTGGGTGGCCGGGTTCGATCTGAGGCATACGGTCTTCGGCGAGTTGCTCGGGCACAGGGTCGAAACCACATTCGGCATGCAACTTCGCAACGATTGGATCCACAATGGCCTTTTCCAGACGGAAGATCGCGTGCGGACGAGCAAGACGTACTACGCAGCGAACTATGCGGATAACGGATGGTCGAGCCTCGATGCGGTCGCAGTTCTGCCGGCGGCTACGGACTTGAACAAATTTACAGAGACGATCGGGAGTCCGTGGGTGTCGAGCAAGATCCAGTGGGCGAGCAAATTTCGTTCCGTTCTGGCGCTGCGCGGCGACTACGGCAAAGGGATCGTGACCAGCTTCACCAACCCAACCAATCCCGACTATCCCAACGATCCTTATCCCGCTACGTACAATCCCAACACGCACCGATCGGTCAGCAAGTTTCTGCCCAGCCCGAAGGCGAGTTTGATCTTCGGTCCGTGGGCAAAAACGGAGTTCTATGTGCAGGGCGGATTCAGTTATCACACCAACGACGTGCGCGGCTCGACGCAGCAGTATGAGCCGGTTTCGCCGGACGACCCTTACTACAACACCCCAAATCCTATTAAGATTCCCTTCCTGGCCCAAACCAGGGGCGGTGAGGCAGGTGTGCGCACTGCAACCCTGCCGCACCTGCAAAGCACTGTTGAAGTCTGGTATCTGCACAGCAACTCCGAGTTGCTGCAGGATGGCGATACGGGGTCAACAAGCGCCTCGTTTGAGTCGAGCAACCGCTATGGCCTCGAAGTTGGAAACTACTACACGCCGTCGGAGCACTGGGTTTTTGATGCCGATTTTGCTGATTCGCGCGCCCTCTTTACCCAGGACGATCCGCATGATGCGTCCTTCTACACCAATGCATCGGGCAAGCAGCAGCTCTGCGCCAAAAACTCTGATTGCTTTGGACTCATTCCGACCGGCGGCGGCACTTATCTGCAAAATCAGTTTGGGAAAGAGGTTCCCGAAGCGGTTCGGTGGGTGGCTGCAGGGGGCGCCACGCTCGAGAAGTACAAAGGCCTGTCGGCGAGTCTGCGCCTGCGCTACTTCGGGCCGCGTCCTCTCACGTCCGACGCGCTCTATTCCTCGCCTTCCACGGCCCTGGTCAACCTGGGCGCCAGCTATCAATTCAATGAACATTGGACTCTGGTGGGCGAGGTCCTGAATGGACTCAATCGCCGCGATCATGACGTTGATTACGCCTACGTCTCGCAGATAACGCCGGCGGCGGGGCTGGGGTTGCCGTCAACGGCGCCGACAACACTCGCGGGGCAGCAGCAGGTGGCGGCGGCCGTGAATGCGAGCGCCGCGTTCACGCGCGTCATGCACCCAGTCGAACCGGTGCAGGCGCGCTTTACCTTGCGGTACAGCTTTGGTCGCTGAAACAGATATCTGAAGTCCCCTTTCCGGCGCGGCTCCGACCTGCTCTACACTGGAGAGCATTATGCGCCGCCCAAACTGCCTGCTTGCCTTCGCTGCTCTTGCCGTCATTGTTGCTCCAACATTTTTGTCTGCTCAGACGGCTGCTCCAATGACCGAGAAGCAGGGGCGCGGCGATGCCGAGGCGCGCGCCGCGAAAGCCTATCAAACGGCGATGAACAACGGGCCGCTGGCGCTGTATGCGTTTCTTGAGGATTTTCCCAAGGGCGCGGACCTGCATGTGCATCTGTCGGGCGCGGTGTATGCGGAGTCGTTTATTCGCGCGGCCGGCGAGGATGGGCTGTGCGTCGATACCGTCGCGCTCAAATTTGCTAAGCCGCCCTGTGACGGGAAACTTGTGGCAGCCGTCGATGTCCCGAAGAACCAGGATTTGTATGACCGGCTTGTGGACTCGTTCTCCATGCGCAGCTATGTGCCGACGGCGTCGTTCAGCGGGCATGACCAGTTCTTTTCGACGTTTGAGAAATTCGGCGGCCTGAACAAGAAGCACGTGGGCGAGTGGGTCGATGAGGTCGCGAGCCGGGCCGCGGCGCAGAACGAGCAGTACCTTGAGCTGATGGAGACGCCCACGTTTAATCACGCGGCGAAGATTGCGTATGAGCTGGGGTGGAATCCCGACTTCGCGGCGTTTCGGCAGGCGCTGCTCGATCACGGTCTGCGCGACGAAGTCGAGGAGGATCGTGCGCACGTGCGCGAGGCCGAGGCGCGGCGCAAGGAACTGGAGCATTGCGGGACTCCGCAGGCGACCCCGGCCTGCACGGTCGAGGTGCGGTATATCTATCAAATCTTGCGGGGGTACCCGCCGCAGCAGGTGTTCGCGCAGACGCTGCTTGGCTTTGAAACGTCGCCGCCAGCATGGACGCAAACGCATGAAGGATCATGACGGCGGCTTCGTCGGCATCAACTTTGTGATGCCTGAGGATGGATACCTCTCCATGAAGGACTACGAGCTGCAGATGAAGATGGTGGAGTATCTGCACTCAATTTATCCGAAAGTGCACATCAGCCTGCATGCCGGCGAGCTGGCGCAGGGCATGGTGCCGCCTGAGGGTTTGCGGTTCCATATCCGCGAGGCGGTGGAGCTGGGCCACGCCGAGCGCATCGGGCATGGGGTCGATGTGTTGTGGGAGACGGACGGCGAGGGGCTCATGAAGGAGCTGGCGCAGAAGCACGTGATGGTCGAGATCAACCTGAGCTCGAATGAGGGGATTCTGGGCGTGAAGGGCGTCGACCATCCGTTTCCGCGGTACATGGCGGCGCATGTGCCGGTGGCTCTGTCCACCGATGATGAGGGCGTGAGCCGGATCGAGATCACGCATGAGTACACGCGGGCGGCGAAGGATTATCACCTGACCTACCGCGACCTGAAGATGCTGGCGCGCACCGGGATGGAGCATAATTTTCTGCCCGGGGAAAGCCTTTGGGCCGCGCCCGACGCGTTTACCGCAGCCAACGCTGCGTGCAAAGGCCAGCCGCTGGGCGCCGATCGGCCGACGGCCGCGTGCAAGAGCTTTCTAGATGGCAGCGAGAAGGCGGCGGCGCAGTGGGAGTTGGAGCGGCGTTTTCGGGTGTTTGAGGCGAAGTACTAATCCAGATTGAGGGCCGAGCTTGCGCTGCGCCAAGGAACAACATTGCGACCGATGGTGTCAAAGCAAATAAGCCTGACATAGCCCTACGACCTTCGCAAGAATGGGTTTTCGAAATGAGATTTCAATGGCGGCGCGGCCTGCTGCTTGCCGGAGTTCATCTTGCTCTTTGCGCGCCGCTCATCGTGTTGGAGGAAGCGGACCGTTGGGACTGGGTTCGTTCGCAGGAAAACCTGCCGCCTCTCGAATTGCCGCGCCCGGTTCCGCCGCCTCCTCCTGATGCAGTCAAGCCGGTGGATGAGGGCGAAACGATTACCTTCAGCCCTTGTGGTATGTGGTATCACACGTCGATTCCACAGAAGGTTATCCTTTATGGCGAATTGCCCGCTGCGGTTGCCTCCGGTTATGTCGAGCCATGTCCCCCCGCGTGGTCGCTTGCCGGCTTGATTGGCACAGGTTGGCCGAACCACGACAGCCGACGCAAAGAGTTGGAGTTTTCCATCGTTTTTTGTGGACTGATCGCGTTGCAATGGATCCTTGTGGGTGGGTTTCCTTTGATTCGTCCTCGGAGATGGTTTGAGGAGCCCGGCGCGCTCATCACCATCTTCGCCTGCACCGGGATTTTGGCTCTGGCTACGCCACTTCTCTGGATGATCTGGCTCGTTCTTCTAACTTGGAGCCTGCTTCAAGCCGGCTATCGCCGCGCGGTAATGGGTTGGCGATTCTTTCGCCGCGACGGAAGCTGAATTCTGCAACAGCGTTCGAGCAGGACACTAAAATGAAGAGGACTTAGATTCGATCGACAAAACCTCAGAGGAATTCAAATATGGCGGATGTAGCAGTAGCCCCCGAGCAGACCGTGCACGAGAAAAAGCTGGATCAACTGGCCGAGGTAGCGATCAAGGTCGGCCTCGGGCTGGCGGCCGGGCAGGAGCTGGTGATGACCGCCTCGCTCGACGCGGTGCCGCTGGTGCGCAGGATTACCGAGCATGCGTATCGCGCCGGGGCTTCGCTGGTGACAACGCTTTACACAGACGACGAGACAGCGCTGATGCGCTATCGCTATGCGCCCGACGCCGCCTTCGATCATGCGGCGAAGTGGCTCTACGACGGCATGGGCGCCGCGTTCAAGAGCGGTGCGGCGCGGCTGGCGATTACCGGCGCGAACCCGATGCTGCTGTCGAATGAGGATCCGGACAAGGTGGGACGCGCGAATCGTGCGGTGTCGAAGGCCTACCGGCCGGCGCTGGAGCTGATCACGCGCCACGAGATCAACTGGACCATCGTGGCGTGCGCGACGCCGGCGTGGGCCAAAGCCATGTTCCCCAACGATGCGCCCGATGTGGCGCTTGAGAAGTTGTGGGACGCGATTTTTTATACGTCCCGGCTTAACAATGACGATCCCGTGAACGAGTGGAAGCGGCATGATGCGGGCCTGCAGAAGCGCGCGGCGATGATGAACGCGAAGCGCTTTCACTCGCTCAAGTATCGCGGGCCGGGCATCGATTTCACGCTTGGCCTGGCCGATGATCACGTGTGGATGGGCGGCGGCACGACGGCTGGCAACGGCCTCTATTGCATTCCGAACATTCCCACGGAAGAAGTCTTCTCGATGCCGCACAAGGATCGCGCCGATGGGATCGTCACGGCGAGCAAGCCGCTCTCGCACCAGGGAACGATGATTGAAGGCATCCAGGTGCGGTTTGAGCATGGGCGCATTGTGGATGTGAAAGCGACGCGCGGCCAGGAAGTGCTGGAGAAGCTGATCGACACCGACGAGGGCGCGCGGCGGCTGGGCGAGGTGGCGCTGGTGCCGCACTCGTCGCCGATTGCGCAGAGCGGCATGATTTTCCTGAATACGCTGTTTGACGAGAATGCCGCCTCGCATATTGCGCTGGGGCAAGCCTATTCGTCGACTGTGAAGGATGGCGACAAGCTAAGCAAGGAAGAGCTGGCGGCGAAGGGCGCGAATGACAGCCTGATCCATGTGGACTGGATGATCGGATCAGGCAAGCTGGACGTGGATGGGATCAGGCAGACCGGGACCGCGGAGCCTCTGATGCGGCAAGGGGAGTGGGTATAAATCGGAAAAAGCACAAGGAAGCCCATTCCTTCCATTGGAAGGGATGGGCTTTTTTCTGCACGTTTGCTAGTTGCGGTTATTCAACTTGGCCAGCAGGCGGAGGATCTCCAGGTAGAGCCAGACCAGCGTGACCATGATGCCGAAGGCGCCGTACCACTCCATGTACTTCGGCGCGCCGTAGTTGCACGCCCTGCTCGATGAAGTCGAAGTCGAGCACCAGGTTGAGGGCGGCGATGGCAACCACCAGCACGCTGAAGCCGATGCCGATGACGCCCGATCCGTTGATGGTGGCGAAGTGGATGCCGAAGAAGCCCAGCACCATTTCAAGCAGATAAAAAAGGGCGATGCCGCCGGTGGCTGCGACGACGCCGATGCGGAACTTGTCGGTGACCTTGATGACGCCCGAGGTGTAGGCCAACAGCATCACCAGGAGCGTTCCAAAGGTGAGGCCAACGGCCTGAATGACCAGGCCGTGATAATGCATTTCGAACAGCGCTGAGATTCCGCCGAGAAAAAGGCCTTCGAGCGCAGCGTAGATCGGCGAGGTGACCGGCGCCCAGGTCTTCTTGAAGATGGTGATCATCGAGAAGATGAATCCGCCAAAGACTCCGACGAGCATCAAGGGCATGGCGGCGGTGGGATCTTCGCTCACCGCATACATGTGGTAGGTCCAGGCAGCCGTTGCCATGCAGAGTATGAGCAGGAGGCCGGTCTTGTTCACGGTGCCCTGCAGGGTCATACGCTCGGTCGCATCGATGGCGCCGCCATATTGGGCGCTCGAAAGACCCTGGAACGTCTTGTCGCTCAGGGCCGGATTGGAAGTCTTCATGAGAGGCATGTGCATTCTCCGTTCGAGACGCGGGGAGGGGTCGTTTGAGAGGGGAAACCTGGCCGCTGCCACTGTTCTCTTTACCTAGTTTAGACCCGAAATTCGGTCAATTGTCGTGGTTGAGGCTTGGCTCGCGGTCGGGTCGGACTTACACTGCACGGCATGGATAACGAGCGGATTCGCGCCCTCTGCCTGGGTCTGCCGCATGTGCGGGAGACGTCTGAACTGGGGACATGTTCTGGTGTACTGGGTCGGCAACCGGGAGATTGGCGGCAAGATGTTTGCGCTGACGAACGCCGATGGTGGAACCCCGGTGCTGAGCTTTCACTGCGGGGCGGAGCGGTTCCACGAGCTGCTGGAGAGGGAAGGGATGATTCCTGCTCCGCATCTGGGAAGGGCGCACTGGGTGGCGATGGAGCGATGGGATGCGCTTCGTCCGCGCGAGGTAGAGGAGGAGCTGAAACTGGCGCATGGGCTGATCTACGAGAAGCTGCCGAAGAAGACGAAGGCGATGCTCGACGCGGTCAAAGGGGCAAAGAAGCGGAGTCCGCGGGGTTAGCGGTGTTGGCGCGTTCGTCCCAGCTTCATTGCTGGAACTTGGATTTGCAGCCGCTCGTATCTTTTATTGACGGTGCTGGCCCAGGCAATTCTGGCGGCGCGGAGGAAGACGAATGAAGTTTCTGCTGTGGTGCATCCTGCTGGTGTTGTGCTGGCCGCTGGCCCTGGCGGCATTGGTGCTCTATCCAATTGTGTGGTTGTTGCTGCTGCCGTTCAGAATTGTGGGGATTGCGGTGGAGGGCGTGCTCGAGCTGGTTTGGGCGATCATTACTCTGCCGGCGCGGGTGCTGCGGGCCGCTTAGCAGAAGTGCGGCCGCCCTCCGCGCCCAATTCGTGTCAAGCCCCAGTCTTCCGATTTATCCCGCAACTCCCTCATTCTATGGAGCAAATAAATTGCCGAAATTTGCATATTATTTCTTCGGTCAGAGGACAATGAACACAGGTTGAATCAATCAGGCAATCACGCCAGCCTGGGTGAGTCAGCAAGAGCCGATGTTGCGTGTCGTCTAACCCTTTTATTCTCTATCGCGTGCAAATAAGTCCTTTGCTGGGAATATTTTGGCGCGAATAGGCCCCTCGCCGCCCCTTAACTCCTTTTTTATCTAATTTCTGCAAATAAGTCCTTTGGAATCTGTATTTTGGCGCGCGGAACCCTCGCTATCCTCAACAAACCAATGGACTTATTTTCAAATATAGTCTTTTTTTTCCTTGCCGGGCTCGACCCGCTTCTTCCTCGAGCCGCTTCGCAAGTTGCCGCGACGGGGCCGGGTGGGTTAGGTTTGCCCCTATGAGTGGAGTGGGGCTGACCCTGGATGGAAAGGTTGCGCTGGTCAGCGGAGGATCGCGCGGCATTGGTGCGGAGACGGTACGACTTTTCGCACGGGCCGGCGCGCAGGTCGCTTTCAGCTATAAGCAAGCGCGGCAGCAGGCCGAGGCACTCGTCGCGGAGTGCGGGGGGCCAGACCGCTGCGTCGCTCTCCAACAAGATTTGGCCACCACCGCCGACGGCCGCGCGCTGGTTGCAGGTGCTCTGAAGGCCTTCGGACGCCTCGATGCCCTGGTGGCCAATCACGGCATCTGGGAGCCGAAGGATGCGCCGATTGCCACCATGGCCGACGCGCAGTGGCGGCGGACGCTGGGTGTGAATCTCGACTCCGTATTTGGAATGGTGCAGGCGAGCGTGGCGCAGATGCTCGGGCAAACGGTTGACCGCGACGGCGTGAGGGGACACATTGTCCTCATCAGCTCCACCGCGGGTCAGCGCGGCGAGGCCAACCACGCCGACTACGCCGTGACCAAAGGGGCCCTGATCAGTCTCACAAAAAGCTTGTCGAGCGAGTTGGCGCCGCAGGGGATTCGGGTGAATTGCGTAGCGCCGGGCTGGGTCGACACGGAGATGTCCGCGGCGACTCTTGAGGATGTGGAACTGGGCCGGAAGATCCGCAGCGGGATCCCGGTGGGGCGGGCGGCAACTGCGCGGGAGATTGCGGGGCCAGTCTTGTTTTTGTGCACGCCGTTTGCCGGATTTATCAGCGGCGAAGTGCTGAACGTGAATGGCGGTGCGGTGCTGGTGGGATAGAGCGCGAGGGTTTCGAGGCGATGGAGATGCGATCGACGGGCAAGACAGGAAGATGGATGGTTGCGGCGCTGGCCTTGATTCTGGCGGCGTGGCCGCTGCGCACGCAGACGCAAACTGCAGAGGATGCAGCGGCGCAGAATGCGAAAAAGGCGCGGGCGGTGCTGGACCAGATGGTGCAGGCGCTGGGCGGTCCGGCTTGGTTGAACATGAAGAACGTGATGCGCCAGGGGCAGGTGGCGGCCTTCTTTCACGGCCATCCTGACGTGGGAACGACGGAGTATTTTGAATTTCACCAGTGGCCCGACCATGACCGGACCGAGTTCACCAAGCATCGCGACGTGGTGCAGTTTTACATTGGCCGCACCGGCCAGGAAGTGACGTACAAAGGGAAGGCTGCGCTGCCGCAGGAGCAGGTGGACGATTTCCTGCGGCGACGCGATCACTCCATCGAAACCGTGATCAAGAAATGGCTGCCTGACCCGAACACCATCCTGGTGTACGAGGGGCAGCGGCTGGCGGAGCGGCATCTTGCCGACCAGGTAACGCTCATCTCCGCAGACAACGAGGCGGTCACCATCCAGATGGACACGCAGACCCATCTCCCGCTGCGCAGGACCTTTCAGTGGCGGGACCCTATTTACAAAGATAAAAACACCGACGCCGAGGAATACGACGATTACCACGACATGGAAGGGTTTCCGACGGCCTTCACCATCTCGCGCTATAAGAACGATGACGAGATCAGGCAGTACTACTTATTGCACGTGAAATATAACCAGGATCTGCCGCCCGATTTCTGGGACGTGGATGGGGCGGCGAAGCGGATCAAGAAGTAGGGGCCGTCCGGCCATTGCAGCTCCTCGCATTGCGGTATCCCGGTGAGCGGATCGGATCGAGCAATGCGCTGCTTTTCTCTTGATAAGAACTCTTTTCGGAGGACTTTAGAACCTCCAGAAGGTGTGCGAACGCACGTTGACGTCGGATTCCTTCCAAAGGGTGTGCCACCAAAGTTGCAAAGCATGTTGGTCCCTTGAGTCTTGTGGAACGACCCCGACCCGCGTACAACTTGAGTTGATTTGCAGGAATCCCCTTTTTTGTTCTGAGGAGGAGCCTCTGCCAGACTTCTTTTGAGCCTGTGGAAACTCATCTCGCGTAGAAGGCTTGATTGTGCTGGCAGCTTGAGGGCGAAGAAAGCCTTTTCAGAGGAGCGAGGGCGCAAGGAAGTGGATTCTTGTCCGGAGGCGTCTCGCGGAGAGCAAGAGCGAGCCTGATTTTGCCGGCTCGTTGGCAGAGATCCCCGGGAATGAGGCAGGAGCCAGGGATGGACCGATCGATGGACCGCGAGACGAAGTTGAGCCAGCAGATGAGCTCGTTCGGCAAGAACTGCGATCTGCAAACGGGGTTGTTGCATCAGCTTGCTTTTCAAGACCGCCTTGCCGCGCTCTTGCGTTCCCAATCCCCCAACCACGAAGTTGCGCTGATCTGGATCGACCTCGTGAATCTGCGGCGGGAGTTCTCGCTTTGGGGATGGTCAGGAGTTGAAGCGCTGGTGCGAGGCCTGGCCGGAACGCTTCGGTCGGTTGTGAGCCCCGATGCGCTGTTAGGGCGAGTTGGCGATGAGACCTTTGTGGTCGCCATGCAGTCGTCAAGAAATAACCAGACCAGCCGGAAAGCGATCCAGGCGATTGTGGACGCGCTGGCGCCGTCGCGGCGCATGGGAATGGAAACAAACCCGGAGATTGCGGCTGGTGTTGCATTCTTCCCGCTGGATGCGGAGACCCCTGATGATCTGGCGCGTTTTGCCAGCCTGGCGGCAACCCGCTCGCGGTATTTGAAGAGCAAGACAGTGGTGGGCTATGAGGCGGAGATGAACCGCTTGATCATGCGCGACCACCTGATGGAAGTGGAGATGCGCAACGGACTCGAGGAGGGTCAGTTCTCGCTTTTCTACCAGCCCAAGGTGAACCTGAAGACGGGAAAGCTCCTGGGGGCCGAGGCGCTGGCGCGCTGGACGCATCCGGAGTGGGGCGCGGTTCCTCCGAATGAATTCATCCCGGTTGCGGAACGATCCGATTTGATTCATAGCATCTTTGACTTTGGCTTGCGCACTGCGCTTACCCAGGCGCAGCGCTGGCGCGAGATGGGATTGCACCTGCCGCTGATCGCGGTCAACGCCTCGGCGGCGAATGTGCGTGAGGAAGATTTTGCGCAGTCGGTGAAGAATATCCTCGAAGAGATTCCCGTGGGATCGACTCAGGTGGAACTGGAGATGACCGAGTCTCTCGCATTTGAAGACGAGGACCTGTTCACGGCGCGGATGCGGCAGTTGAAGGCACTCGGCGTCAGGATCGCAATCGACGACTTCGGGACACGCTATACGGGATTCGATCTTCTCAAACGCCTTCCGGTGGACACAATGAAGATCGACAAATGCTTCATTCGCGGCATTGAGCGCTCGCCCGAGATGCAGGCGCTCTGCAAGACGATTATCGCCATGGGAGTTCAGTTGCGTATGCGCACGGTCGCCGAAGGAATCGAGACGGCCGGCGAGCTGGATGCGTTGCGTGAGCTATCGTGCGAGGCGGGACAGGGGTATCTGTTCGGTCGTCCCGTGCCGGCCGAGGCGTTTACCGGCATGCATGCGGCTTCGCGACCCGAACTGGGATTTGTCGCGCAGCAGGATGTTCCCGCGCTCGAGCCTGCGTACAAGATCGCGTGATGCCGCTGCGGCGGCTGCGCCGTTGTTGTGCTTGGTTATAATCCAGAGGAGCCGAAGCGGCCCCGCCCGCATGCTCTCTGGAGCTAGAGAATGACCTTTGACATCCAGGAGATCCTGGGTTTCCTCCCTCACCGCTACCCTTTTTTGCTGATCGACAGAATTGTCGAGTTCGAAGCCACCAAGCGGCTGGTGGCAATCAAGAATTGCACCATCAATGAGCCATTCTTCCAGGGACATTTCCCCGGCTACCCGATCATGCCCGGCGTTCTGGTTGTGGAGGCGATGGCGCAGGCGGGCGGCATCATCATCATGAGCGAGCTGCCCGATCGAGAGAAGAAGCTGGTGGTGTTCACGAGCATTGAGCGCGCCAAGTTTCGCCGGCCGGTGACGCCGGGCGATCAACTGCGGATCGAGGTTGAGGTGCTCTCGTTCCGGCCACGGGCCGGGCGGATCCAGGGCAAGGCCTTTGTGGACGGCAAGCTGGCCTGCGAAGCGACGCTGACATGCGCCGTGGTGCCGAGGTCCCGCGAGGCGAAGCAGGCGGATGAAGGTGCGGTACCCAGTGGGTCGGCGGAGTGAGCGTCCATCCCAGCTCCGTGATTGCGCGGGGCGCTGTGGTTCCGGAATCCTCCACGGTGGGGCCGTTCTGCACCATCGGGCCGGACGTGGTGTTGGGCGAGAACTGCACGCTCATCTCGCATGTGGTGCTGGATGGACGGACTCGCATCGGCGCGCGGAACACCTTCCATCCTTTTTGCGCCATCGGGGTTGCGCCCCAGGACCTGAAGTACAAGGGCGAGCCGACCGAGTGCGTGATCGGCGATGACAACGACATTCGGGAGAGCGTGACGATCAGCCGCGGGACGGTTGGCGGCGGCAGCATCACGCATATGGGGTCCGGCAACCTGCTGATGACATGCGTGCACATCGGGCACGACAGCCATGTGGGCAGCCATTGCATTCTGGCCAACGCGGCCACGCTCGCAGGCCACGTGGTGATTGAGGACTACGCCACCGTCGGCGCCTTCAGCCCCGTGCATCAGCACTGCATTGTCGGCAAGTATGCGTTTATCGGCGGCGGAACAATCGTGACCCAGGACGTGCTGCCGTTTTCGAAGACGTCATCGCGGCGCGAGAACAAGGCATTCGGCGTGAACAGCGTGGGGCTGCAGCGGAGAGGTTTTTCTCCAGAGAGAGTACGGCTGCTGCAGAAGGCCTTCCGGTTGTTGCTGGTCTCGAAGCTGAACACGTCGCAGGCGCTGGAGCGGATCAAGGAGCTGGAAGGCGAGGATGTAACCGCGCTGGTCCACTTCCTGGAGCGGAGCGAGCGCGGGGTGATTAAGTAACCATGAAGCTCGGTCTCATCGCGGGCAATGGGCGGTTTCCGTTTTTGCTATTGGACGCAGCGCGGGCGCAAGGGCTGGCGGTTACCGTCGCGGCCATCCGCGAGGAAACTGATCCGGAGATCGACGAGCGGGCGGCTGCGGACGCGAAGATCTCGGTCCACTGGATGAGCCTTGGCGAGCTGTCCAAACTAATTGAGCTCTTTCACAAGGAAGGCGTCACCAAGGCGGTGATGGCCGGCCAGGTCAAGCACAAGCAGATCTTCTCCAGCATCCGGCCGGATTGGCGTCTGGCCAAGCTGCTTCTGAATCTGCGCAGCCGCAATACCGACATGCTGCTGGGCGCGGTCGCTAAGGTTCTGGCCGACGAAGGGATCAATCT
Organism: uncultured Acidobacteriaceae bacterium; assembly: GCA_963791505.1. GTDB lineage: Bacteria > Acidobacteriota > Terriglobia > Terriglobales > Acidobacteriaceae > Telmatobacter. The sequence goes on along the minus strand of CAWBSV010000006.1, from coordinate 12,482 downwards.
GATCAGCTCAACCGAATTCCTGGAGCCGTTGCTGGCCCAGGAGGGAGCGCTGACGGCCGGCGTGGCAGCGGGGCAGGGCATCATCGGCCGGGGTCCGGATGAGGAAGAAGCCCGGAATATCCAATATGGGCTTGGTGTGGCGCGGGCCGTGGCTGGATTCGACATCGGCCAGACCGTGGTGGTGGCGGCGCAGGCTTGCGTGGCGGTGGAAGCAATGGAAGGCACGGATGCGGCCATCCTCCGTGCCGGCGAACTGATGCGCTCGCTCGGCGAAGGGAACACGACGCTCGAGCGGCGGCTCACCGTGGTCAAGGTGGCGAAACCCCAGCAGGACATGCGCTTCGACGTGCCCGTGATCGGCATTCGGACGGTTGAGGTGATGATTGAGGCTGGGGCAAGCTGTTTATCTGTCGAAGCCGGCCGCACGCTGCTGTTTGACCGCGATGCTTTGCTCCGGAAGGCTGCGGAAGCGGGTATTGCCATTGTTGCGTCCCCGCGCTGATACTAACTGAGTTCGTAGTTCGCAGTTCACAGATTTCGGCGTCCCCGGGCCACTGTTCACTGTTCACTGTGCACTGTTCACTGTTCACTGTTTTGGAGGTTCCCGATGAAGAAGTCCGTTTTCGCGATGATCGGCGTAGTTCTCGTGATCGCTTGCGCCGCAGTGTTTATCAACGTCCACGCAGCCGACCAGGCGATGCCGTCTGTCGGGGCGGTTGCTCCCGGCTTCACGCTGCCTTCGCAGGATGGATCGCAGATTTCACTCTCGAGTTTCAAGGGCAAATGGGTGGTTCTGTATTTCTACCCGAAGGACATGACGACCGGATGCACGATCGAAGCGCACAAGTTCCAGGAGGCGCTGCCGCAGTTCGAGGCAAAGAATGCCGTAATCCTGGGTGTGAGTGTGGATACACCGGACAGCCATCAGCAATTCTGCACCAAGGAAGGTCTGACGTTCCGGCTGCTGGCCGATCCAAAGCATACCGTCGTGGATCAATACGGCTCGCTGGGAAGCTTTGGGACCATGACGATCGCGAATCGGAACACCTTCCTGATCGACCCCAGCGGCAAAATCGTGAAGGAGTGGGTCAAGGTGAACCCGCAGACCTCGGCGTCTGACGTTCTGGCTGCGCTTCCGTAAAAGCGCTCCTGATTCGCTTAGGGAACAAACGAAAAGCCCGCCGAAGCGGGCTTTTCTGTTGGAGTGCGCGGTAGGCCGGGTCGCCTTACTTCTTTTTCTTCCTGGCTGCTTTCTTTGCCGGAGCTTTTTTCGCGGTTTTCTTGGCGGCCTTCTTGGCTGCTTTCTTCGCAGGTGCTTTTTTGGCTGCCTTTTTGGCGGGAGCCTTCTTGGAGGCCTTCTTTGCCGGAGTCTTTTTCGCGACCTTCTTCGCAGCCTTCTTCACCGCCTTTTTGACGGTCTTCTTGGCGGTTTTCTTGGCCGCTTTCTTAACCGCTTTTTTGGCAGCCTTTTTGGCGGGAGCCTTCTTGGCCGCTTTCTTTGCGGCTTTCTTGGCTGGGGCCTTCTTTGCGGCCTTTTTGACGGGCGCAGCAACGGTATTCGGGCCGGAGCCCTTTCCGCCGCCAACTGCCGCCATCGCCGCTGCCCCCGTCGTCCCCACCGGTGTCCGCGGGCGTTGCGGCAGCCTTTTTGGGAGCTTTTTTCGCGGCTTTGCGCGGAGGCTTGGCAACAACTTCCTGTGGGCCCGAGCTCTTACCGCCGGCTGTCCCGGGATCCAGATCCCCACTTGGCTCGTCGTCGTCTGAGGTGGTCAGTACGCTGGAGATTTCGATTTCTTCGTCTTCAAAGTCTTCGTCATGATCGGGGTCAATTTCCTTTGGCTCCCCATCGAGGTCGCCTTCACTCATTGCATACATCCGGAACATTTCTTCCATCCGATTGCCTCCAGCGGCGGTCCGCTGCCATGTTTGAGCTTCTTAGATGCACAACGGAAATATAGGTCCCGCGTGCGGAAGCCATTGTAGCAATAGCTTGCACGCAAACGCCATCAAAACACAAGCGCGGAGTGAAGGCTCATGCGTGTTTTCACAGTTGTTGACGAGAATTGTTGCGCGCCGCGTGCCTTTCGAGGCCGGTCAGCGTCGCGCTTGTCCTAACTCGTCGTGTGCTTTTTCGCTTTCGGCTTTTTGGGAACCGGAGGTGAGCTCTTGGCCGTCGCGGACGAGGACGGAGATTTGGAGCCAGGCTTTGTACGGGAAGACCCTGCTGCGGACGAAGAGGCATGGTGCCGGCGGCTGCTGGAGGCCGCGAGGGCGGGCTCGGCGACATGCAGACGGCGGCCTGGGTCCACTCTGGTTCCGGCCATGTGGTTCCAGAGGCGCAACTGCGACAGAGAGACACCGAAACGGTCGGCAATGGTGACCAGCGTGTCGCCCCGGCGCGCGGTGTAGAGAACCATGTGGGCTGAAGGCGCGGCGGAGGGGGCAACAGGGACGACGAGCGCCTCGAGCCCCTGCAGGCTATCGGTAGCATGCAACTGGTTGGCGTCAGCCAATTCTGACTCGGAGACGCGGTATTCGCGGGCAACTGAGGCTAAAGTGTCATCCGCGACGACGCGATGATAGCGCCATGAGTTGCGCCGGGTCTCAGGGATTTGGCCGATGCGGTCGTTGAACAGAGCCGCAGCCCCGGCGGGCAAATGCAGGTCAAAGGAAGTCTCGGGCGTGACCATCCGCAGCAGGCTGGGATTCAGCGCCGTGAGCTCATCGACGGGGGCTTCAACAAGGTCGGAAACCAGGCGTAAGTCGACGGAGTAATTAATCGTAACGGTATCCGTCAGGACCGGAGGATCGAGCGAGAGGTCGTCGAAGCCATACTGCGTGGGGTGATTGGCGATGATGATGGCCGCCAGAATTTCAGGGACGTAGTTCTTGGTCTCGGCAGGCAGGTTGTTGCGGCGGTAGAGCTCCCAGAAATCGGCATAACCGGTTTTCTGCACGGCTCGCTGCACGTTACCGGCGCCCCAGTCGTAGGCGGCCATGGCCAGGTACCAATCGCCGAGCTGGTTGTAGATGAACTTCATGTAGCGGGCGTAGGCGCGGGTGGATTTCTCGGGATCGAAGCGCTCATCGACGTAGAGGTTGCGGGCCAGACCATAGCTGTCAGAGGGCATGAACTGCCACATGCCGCCGGCGCGGGATTTGCGATTGATGGCGCGGGGCTGAAAGCCGGATTCGGCGACGGCGAGGTAGATCAGGTCCTGGGGAACGCCTTCCTCGGCCATGACGCGCTGAATCATCGCCTTGTACCGGCCTGAGCGCTGGAAGGCGTGCAGCAGCGTATTGTGGCCCTTCTGCGTTTGCGAGAAGAACTTGATGAAGACGCCGACGTAGTCGTTGACGACCAGCGGAAGGTCCGATTTGGTTGTGGCGAGCTCGGTCTTCGCTTTGGCAACGATGTTCGGGTCGGCCTCGAAGGTCACGTCGCTGGCAACATCGGCGGGCGTCTCTTCCTCTTTGGGGACAAAGCCGTTGCCCTGTTTGAGGGCCTCCATCTCCAAAGCGTTAACGCCATCGACAATCTTGTCGAACTCATCCTGGAGCTGGGTGTCGGATTTGATCTCAACGGGGCTGGAGAGCATCAGATCAATGGCGCGATCGAACTGGGTCTTGGCTTCGACGAGATCGCCACGGCGGTAGGCGGTCTGTCCCAGAGCGAAGGCATTCTCAACCTGCTGGATGAGCTGGCGGACCTGCTGCTGCCGGATGGTGAGCTGCTGCGGCAGAGGTTGTTGCGGAGCAGGGGAAGCCGGCTGACTCTGCGCCTCGACCGGGCTGAGCAGAGATTGCGAGGGATCGCATTCGGCCAGCGCGAGGGCAAGCAGCGAGAAGCCGAGCAGGCGAATGGGAGAGAAGAATCTTTGCATGCGCAGTTGAAGCTGCCAGGGCGCGCCGGCATCACGAGACGCCCTTAGCCGATGATAAGCTATGGCCTGGGGCAAAGATCGCGGAACAGCGCGAACGGCCCTCACTCGCCACTCCCTTCATGGACGCACGCTTCCTTCGCAACTTCGCCATCATTGCCCACATCGACCATGGGAAGTCGACATTGAGCGACCGTCTTCTGGAACTGACCGGTTCCGTGACCGGGCGCGAGATGCAGGCGCAGATTCTCGACGACATGGACCTGGAGCGGGAGCGCGGCATCACCATCAAGGCCCATGCCGTCCGCATGATGTACAAAGCGAAGGACGGGCAGACCTACCAGCTCAACTTGATCGACACTCCGGGGCATGTTGACTTCAGCTACGAGGTTTCGCGCTCGCTGGCTTCGTGCGAGGGCGCGCTGCTGGTGGTGGACGCCAGTCAGGGCGTGGAAGCGCAGACGCTTGCGAATGCGTACCTGGCGATCAATCATGGGCTCGAAATCATTCCCGTGATCAACAAGATCGACTTGCCTTCCGCGGATATCACGCGGACCCAGGAAGCGATCGAGAAGGCGGTCGGGCTGGATGCGACGGACGCGATCCCGGTGAGCGCAAAGACCGGGCAGGGCGTGGCGGACGTGCTGGAAGCGATTGTGCACCGGCTGCCTCCGCCGACGGGCGATCCTAATGCGCCTCTGCAGGCGCTGATCTTCGACTCATGGTTTGACGCATACCGCGGTGTGATTGTCCTGGTGCGCGTGATGCAGGGAACGCTCAAGAAGGGCCAGCGAATCCGGCTGATGTCGAACGGCAAGTCGTTCGAGGTGGAGTCGATGGGCGTGCTGATGCCGAAGCCCGTCGAGATTGGCGAGTTGAAGGCCGGCGAGGTCGGCTTTTTCGCCGCAACGATCAAAAACGTAGGCGATACCAAGATTGGCGATACGGTCACCGAGGAGGCGCGGCCAGCCGCGGCGCAGTTGCCGGGCTTTGAAGACATCAAGCCGATGGTGTTTGCCGGGCTCTACACCGTGGATTCGCATGAGCACACGCTCTTGCGCGACGCGCTGGAGAAGCTGCGGCTCAATGACTCCTCGTTTTTCTTTGAGCCGGAGAGCTCAGTGGCGCTGGGGTTTGGTTTCCGCTGCGGCTTTCTCGGGTTGCTGCACATGGAGATCATCCAGGAGCGGCTGGAGCGCGAGTACGAGCTGGACTTGATTACCACCGCACCGGGCGTGCGCTATCACATCCAACTGACGGATGGAAGCGTGATGGAGGTTGACAATCCTTCCCGTTGGCCGGAGCCCACGAACATCGAGTCAATCAGGGAACCAGTTATCACCGCAAAGATTCTTACCAACGAAGAGTATGTTGGCGGGATCTTGAAGTTAGTGGAAGAAAAGCGCGGCAAGCAATTGAACTTTGAGTATGTGACTCCGACGCGCGTGATGCTGACTTATGAATTGCCTCTGAATGAAATTGTGCTCGACTTTTACGATCGGCTCAAATCCATCTCGCGCGGGTATGCTTCGCTTGACTATGCGCTGGCGGGCGAGTGGGAATCGCCGATGGTGAAGATGGATATCCTGGTGAGCGGCGAGCCGGTGGATGCGCTGTCGATCATCGTGCATCGCGACTTTGCGTATGAGCGGGGAAAGCTGCTGGTGTCGAAGATGCGGGAGCTGATTCCGCGGCAACAATTTGAAGTAGCTATCCAGGCGGCGATCGGGTCAAAGATTATTGCCCGGGAGACTGTAGCTGCTCTGCGCAAGAACGTGCTGGCCAAGTGTTACGGCGGCGATATTTCGCGGAAAAGGAAGTTACTCGAGAAGCAAAAAGAAGGCAAGAAACGGATGAAGCGGATCGGCAAGGTTGATATCCCGCAGGAGGCGTTTCTGGCGGTCCTGCGCGTGGGAGAAGACCAGCAAAAATAGGGCCAAACTGAACGCGGACGGACAATACTTTAGTCATGGGCTATTCATCGTGGATTGTGGAAAGCGCTCGAATTGCATCGATTCGGGCAGGCGCGGAGGATGGGTCAGCGGATGCAAATTTGGTGCAGATTTTCTATTGATAGATAAAGAGTTACGCGTCTTATCAGAATCCTGGCTTGCTTGACAAGAGAAGAACGCGGAATTTTTTGCCCAGACCAGGGGATTTAATCCACATTTTTTTCCACAGCGCGAGCCCGGCTTGCGGACCCCGATTCACAGCCTCAGAATGCCGCTGGGAAAACGCCGGAAAGCAGGGCTATCCGCGCTTTGGCGCGGAAGGGTTTCTGCGATGAGAGGACCGGCTCCTAGTGTGTTGCGGGAGCTGCCTTCACCGGGGCTTTGGGTGTCGTTGACGCGCTGGGCTTGGTCGCTGTGGGAGACGATGTTGTCGGCGGGGGAGCGGGTACCCCGGACTTCACGTTGTACGCGTCGATGACGGCTTTGGAGATCTCGGTGGCCGGGTTGTAATAGAGAACCGGCGTCTGCTGATCGGAGGTATCGAGAACCATGGTGTAGCCGGACTTTTCGACGTATTCAGCCATGACATCGAAGACCTTTGAAGCGAGCTGGTTGTACATGTCGCCGATCTGCTGCTGGAAGTCCGCACGGGCATCCTGGGCATCGCGATCGAGGCGCTTCTTCTTTTCGTCGATGGATTTCAGCTTGGCGGCCCTGTCGGCGGCAGTGAGCTTATCGCCGCCCGCCTGAACTTGCTTGGTGAGCGACTCGATCTCGTCATTCAGCGCCTTGAGCTGTTGCTCTTTGGGCATGAACTTCTTTTGCAGGTCGGCAAAGTCGCGCTGGCCCTCGTTGGTCTGAGCAACGGCGAGTTTGAAGGAGACGATGGCGATCTTGGTTGGACCTGCGGGCGCGGCCGGCGCTGCAGAGCCCGGGGCAGAAGGCGCGGAAGGCAGTGGCAGGGTCTGAGCAGAGGCGCTGAGCGCAAGAGCGAAGCCAAGTGGACCAGCAAGAACGAAAGAAAACTTCATCTGAGTCGAAAACTCCTTCAAAGTCGTGTACGGTCGCGGCCGTTGCGGCAAAAGGATGCCCGTCGTCTGAAAACCTCTCAATGTCATCTCTTGGGGGCTCAGCACGGGAGAGAGCGGCAACAGGAAAAGACGCGGGCAACGAGGGTGGCCTGGACTACGAGAATTATACGTCAGGCATGGCGCCTTTTTCTGAAGTGCACTTTATACGGATCAAGGCCGCTACCCGGGCGGCCCAGGAAGCAGGAAGCCCCGCCGAAGCGGGGCCTGCTTGGAGATGCGGAACCAATTCAGGGTCTTAGTGGGCTGCAGGAGCCGTGGGCTTGGGAGCGGTAGGCTTGGCCGCAGGAGCTGAAGGCGCCTGGGGCGGAGGAGCAGGAACACCCGACTTCGCGTTGTAGGCATCGATGATGGCCTTGGTGATGTCGGTGTTCTGGCTCGCGTAGAGAACTACGGGCGTCTGCTGCTGGTTGCCGCTGCCGTCGACGACGAGCGTGTATCCCTGTTGTTGGGCATACGTATTGAGAACGTCAAACACCTTTTGCGCGATGGTGTTGTAAACCTCGTTCATTTCTCCGGTCAGGTCGTTCTGCGCGTCCTCAGCGAAGCGCTGGGCCTGCTTCTTCTTGTCGTCGATGACCTTGGCCTTGCTGGCGCGCTCGGCATCGCTGAGCTTGTCACCCTGGGCCTGCAACTGCTTCTCGAGAGACTCGATCTCGTCGGCCATGGTTTTGAGCTGTGTTTGTTTGGGCTCGTACTTCTTCTGCAGGTCGGCAAAGTTGCGCTGGAACTCGTTGGTCTGCCCCACGGCGGCCTGGAAGGCAATGACGGCAACCTTGGCGGGCGATGGGCGCAGCGGCGAAGCGGTAGGAGTGGGCCGGTGTTTGAGCGGCGGCGCCCAGGACAATGCCCGAGGCCAGTGTGACAAGAATTGCAAGCGAACGCTTCATTTGAATGAAAAACTCCTTCGGAATTCCTGTGTGGACGGTCACGCCTGCGCGAAGCCGTGCCTGTGCCTCCTGAGAACCCATACCGTCTTTTTTCTCTTGGAGGGCTCCGCGCCGGAAGGGGCAGAGACAGAAAAAGACGCGAGCGGAGACATCAGCAGGAACTAGGTGGATTATAGGAGGGCTGAGGTAGGAGCGTCAAACCGGCGCACCGTTCAATTCACTGCATTTTCTCGGCCGAACAATGCGAGAAAAGAAAAGGGCCATCCTCAATGAGGACGGCCCGTGTGGTGTTGCGCAACCGTGGACGATTAGAACGTAGTTGAGACCGTCAGGCGGAAGGTCTTGCGCGGCTCGCGGAAGAGATAACGAGCGCCGTAGGCCTGAATGGCTTCCTGATAGGTGTAGTCGCCTGCGCCACCGGGAGGGAACAAATCCCTGGTGATCAACTGCGCCGAGCAACTCGCCTTGTTGCCGCCCAGCGTGACGGAGTTGCAATAGGGGCTCTCATACAGGCGCAGTGGGTTGTAGGCGTAATAGAGCCGGAACGGCGCGTTGATGACCGGCATGATGACGGAGATTTCGCCGCCGACGGACATACGCGGAACAAAGTTGGTTCCGGCGATGGGGCGAATGTTCTGCTGGAAGCCGACCTGCGAACCGGGGATTCCACCCTGGCAGGAGCCGTTGTTGTAGACCGGGCATCCATAGAGCGGCGCGGTGAGCGAGGCAAAGCCCTCGGGGCTCTGCTTCAACTGACCCTTGTTGAGGGCCACGTCGATGCCGAAGTCAGTGAACGCGGAGACCATGACCGGTCCGGCGATGGGGATGCGGTACTCAGCATTGCTGACGAAGTTGGTGTCGCCGCCGATGGACGCGATGCCATAGACAGGCAGCGGAATGAGCAGGCACTGGTTCAACTGCGGGTTGGTGGGGTCGCGGGGAACGCACGTCCCATCGGGATTGGTGAGCTGTACGTTCACGCGATTGGGCACATAGCCATAAGGGGTTGCACCGCGGATATCGAAGCCACGCAACTCGGCTTCGCCGCCGGAGTAGGCGCGGTTGTTGGGCGGCGCCACATCGCCACCATAGCCCTGCACATAATTGAGTTGCGCGCGGAGGCCGAGCACGTTGCGCCCGTTGGCCGAGGGCAGCAGGTAATGCATCGGCATGAAGCGCTTGTAGGCGACGGCCGGCGAGAAGTAGCGCACGTTGCCGCCGAGGCCCGAAATCTGGAAGATCGCCGTGTATTCCTTGCCCTGACGGGGACGAAGGGGATTATTGATTGTGTTGTAGATGTAGCTGAACGACGCCGAACTGTTGACGATGCCGGCCAAAGCGTTGTTGCCCTGAATGCCCGACCGGAAGCTGATGGTCTGGAAGAATGTCTGCGAAGCCGTGGAGAATGCAGTGATGGTGGAATCGTTCAGCGAATAGGTCATGCCGATTCGCTGGAAGGCATGACGGCGGAGCGGGTAGCTCACCGAGAAATTAACGCCCTTCGACGCCTGATTGTAGTTCTGCGTCAGGGACTGCTGCGCGGCCGACAGGTTGGCCGACAGGCCGGTTGTCGATTGATACGTCTTGGCGGCGTTGAAGTCCTGCTTGGAGTCGAATACCTGGAAGCCGATGTTCAAAGGCCGGTTGCGCACATAGGGCTGCGAGAAGCCGAAGAGGAACTGGCGGCTGACATTGCCGAGATTGCCCTGCACGCTGAGCGTCTCGCCCAGTCCGAGGAAGTTGTTGGTCTGGTAGTTGACGCCGAGAAACGCGCCGGAAAGGCCGCTGACTCCGCCATTCAGGCCGATGGAGTTCTTGCCCTTCTCTTTGACCTTGAGCAGCAGGTCAACTGTGCCGGCTTCGGCATCCTGGTGCGCTTCAGAGTCCTGGTCGACCTTGAGGGGGTCGAAGTATTCGAGCTGATTGAGGCGCAGAAGGCTCAACTCCCAGAGCTGCGAGTTGTACACCGAACCTTCATCGAGCAGCAGTTCGCGGCGAATAACCTTGTCGCGCGTGATGGTGTTGCCCTGGAACTCGATGCGCGAAACGAAGAACGGCTTGCCTTCGTCGATGTCGATCTGCAGCGAAACGGTCTTCTTCTGGTCGTCGAAGACAGGCTTGGGAATGGCGCCGAAGTTGATGTAGCCGAGCTGCCCGTAGGCCTTCTTCAGGTTTTCGAGGCCCTTGCTGATGACGGTGGCGTTGAACCATTCCCCATCCTTCAGCCCGAACTGGGCGCGGAGAGCGCGGGTGTTGGGAACGGCTTTATTCCCCGTAAAGGTGATGGTGCCGAGCCGGTAGCGCGCGCCCTCTTCAATGGGCATGAGGATGTCAATGCGCTTGCCCTTGTTGGGACGGAAGGTGAACCAGTTGAGGCCGCCTTCATCGCGAATCTGCGTGCGGGGCTCTTCGACGGCCGCGTTGTAATAGCCCTTGTCGCGATAGGCCAGGCGGACGCGCTCGGTGTCTTCTTCAAGCTTTGAGGCGTCGAAGGTCTGCGGGAACAGGTCTTCGAAAATGATGGAGTAGGGAATGCCGATGGGCTTGAGGTTCTTCATCGAGCGGCGCAGAAGCAGGCTGCTGATGTGCTGATTGCCCACAAACTTGATCTGCCCGACTTTAACCGTCGGCCCTTCTTTGATATTGAAGTTGACCTGGACGGAGGCGGGCGGAATGTCCTTGATATCGAGCTTGATAGTGGCGAACTGGTGGCCGTGTTCGGCGAGGATCTCCTTGAGCACCGTGGTGGCGCGCAGAATCTTGGCGGCGTCGTACTGGCTCTCGACGGAGAGGCCGACCTTCTCTTTCTTGAATCGGTCGAGGACGTCGGATTGCGAGACGGCGTTCAAACCCTTGTAGTTGATCTCGCGGATGGTGGGCTTTTCTTTGACGAAGATGTCGAGGATGATGCCCCTTTTCCGTCTCTTCGCGTTCGATGCGCAGATTTTCAAAGTACCCGGTATTCCAGAGCGAGTTGAAGTCGCGCTCGATGGAGATGGGGTCGTAGGTGTCGCCAGGGTGGGTGAAGAGGCGGGCGAGGACTGTTTCCTTGGGAATGCGGCGGTTGCCGATGACCCGGATGGAGTCGATAGTCTGAGGCGACTGGGCCAGGACTGGGCCGACGGCCAGACCGAGCGCAAGAACGAAAAGAGCGAGAGTAACGAAACGGCTGGAAACCCGCACCGCGCGGGAGAAGGAAGGGCGCTTGATCTTCACCAGGCCGGGGCCCTGCGGCGAGCACAAGTACAATTTCGGTCCATAGTTCGGCTTCACGGGAAAAATATGCACACCCTCATTGCGTAAGAATCTGATCCTGCCGTCGAGGAAGCTTTGATTATATTGGACCGAAGGCACCTCGCCCAATCTGGCGAGCGAGCCTCTGGCACGCAATCATGTCTTTCCCGTACCGCGAGCCGCGCATCACAACTGCGGGCCGAAGCCGGCATTGTTGCGCCAACCCGTCCGCATCCCGGCTCAATAACCCAAAACCCAGTTTAACGGACGCAAATGGGCCGGACCCCGACTGGTTGAAGCATCCCGTTTAGACGCACAACATCGCGACATGGCATCCTAGGCCCACAAGGTCGTGCGCAATGGATGAAGAGGCAAGAACGGTCTATGCATTTTCCGCGGCGCTTCTGGATGGGCGCGAGGTAAGCCTGGCAGATTTTCGAGGCCGTGTGCTTCTCATCGTGAACACGGCGAGCAAATGTGGATTCACGCCGCAATATGCCGGATTGGAAGAGCTCTACAGCAAGAATCGGGAGCGCGGCTTCGTGGTGCTCGGCTTTCCTTGCAATCAGTTCGGAGCGCAGGAGCCGGGACAGAACGAAGAGATTGGATCGTTCTGCCAGAGGAACTATGGGGTCGATTTCCCGATGTTCGCGAAGATCGACGTGAACGGGCCGTCGGCGCATCCGCTGTTCAAATTCCTGAAAGAAACAAAGCGCGGCCTGCTGGGCAGCAGAATCAGGTGGAACTTCACCAAGTTTCTGGTTGATCGTGGGGGAAACGTTGTCGCGCGCTTCAGCCCTTCAACCACACCGAAAGCATTGGCGAAGAAGGTCGAAGAGCTGCTGGATGCGTGAACAACGGACCGATGTGCCTTAGCCCCTGGAGACAATGCCTTCGTCGAAGCGGTAGGCGCTGATTGCGGCGTTCATGGGCTCGTCGGTGAAGATGCGCTTGCCGGGCGCTTCGCCACCGGCACCGGCAGCGACCATCAGCGGGATCAGGTGCTCCTCGCGTGGGTGCGCAAAACGGCCATACGGCGCATCCTGCCAGCGCGTCAGCGATTCATCGCGCACTGCGGAAGGCGACTCAATGGCTTCAGTGAGCCAGGCGTCGAAGGCACGCGCATGCCGCTGCGTTTCAGGCCGCTCGTAGGCGCGAAGATTGTGGAAGCTCATGCCGCTACCAATAATGAGCACGCCCTGATCGCGCAAAGGGGCGAGCGCGCGACCCGCTGCAAGATGGAGAGCTGGATCGAGCGAGGATGCCAGCGAAAGCGAGACGGTCGGAATCTGCGCTGCGGGAAAAACAACCTTGAGGGGGACAAAGACCCCATGGTCGAAGCCGCGCGCGGGGCTGAGAGCGGCAGGCAGGCCGGCCTGGGTCAGAAGCTCCGCGGCTTGCGAAGCCAATTCCGGCGAACCGGGAGCCGGCCAGGTC
>CAWBSV010000005.1:0-73693 GCA_963791505.1 uncultured Acidobacteriaceae bacterium | reverse complement strand
GCAGATTGAAGAAGAACAGGGAGAGGTTGACCTTTATCGCCAACAGTGCGATCAAAATAAACGCTTCCAGCCCAGTGGGCAACGCAATCGCCATGCCGCCGTCGAAGGTGGACATCACCAGGGCGTGGCCAGCCGGGACCGCGAGCGAGATGACAACCAGCGTGAGAAAGGCCACCGCCATGATCAGCAGGTTCGAGACCGGCCCCGCGAGCGTGGTCAGGTTGTCGTCGCGAACAATGTTGCGGAAGTTTCGCGTGATGACCGGGGTCGGCTTAGCCCACCCAATTAACACCCCGCCAAAAAGAGGGAAGTCGACGAACGGCCCGAAGATTATTGCCGCAGGGATGAGCAGCGTCCCGATCGGGTCGACATGGTACATGGGGTTGAGGGTCACCCGGCCCTGCATGCGGGCGGTTTGATCGCCGAGTCGCGAAGCCATCCAGGCATGGGCACATTCGTGCACACTCAGGGAAAAAATGAGCAGGACGAACTCGAATACCGCAATCAGGAACCTGATCTGGTCCAAATGCAACTCCCATTGGGCTATAGGTCAGTTTACATGGGAGTCGTTGGGGTTCGTGGTTGCCCACCCATGCTGCGGATAGATGGGGCACCAGACCGTTTTGGGCTCGGTTATTGGCGGTCGGCGGGGAAGCTTCCAACCGCCTCGCCGGCGGCCACCTTTTGGCCCGCGAGCACAATCGAGTGGCTGCCGATGCGCGCGCCATCGCCGATTGTCGTCTGCACCAGTGTCACCTTGTCGTAGTTTTCCGGCGCATAGGTGTGCGAATAGATGCGCGCATAGGAGCCAATCACCGTGCGGCTTGCCGATTTTGATGCCGCCGCGGTCGTTCAGCAGGGCGCCCTGGCGGATGACCACGCCGTCACCGATGGACAGGTTGTATCCATAGGTCAGGTCGACACCGTGATAGATCTTGACCCCTGTGCCCATATGGTCAAAGATGTGCCGACCCAGCATGCAGCGGAAGCGGATGCCCAACCAGTGATTGAGGCCGACTGGCGAGCGGTCAAACATCTGCCAGAACCACAGCAGCGGCTTGCGTCGCGCGTAGCGCTCCTTGTCGACTTCGGGATAGTACTCGGCCTCGAGCGTCACGTTGGTCGGATCGAGCGCAAGACCCACGACGTTGCCAGGGAGTTCGCTGGTCAGGGTCAGGTTGAGTTTGCCGCCATGCGGGCGGCCCAGGTAAAGCTGGTAGAGCTGATCGCGGACGATCTCAGCCCGCCGTTCCGGCTGGCAGTGGCGAACAAACTCATCGTCGAGGAACTGGAGCCAGCGGCGGTAGACCTCTTCCGCCTCAGGCGCGGGACGCGGGGGCGTAAATGTCTCGGCAGAGGTAGCCATACAAGTTGGACGATACAACAAATGCCCAGGATGCATCGAGGGTGGCCCCCGTTCCTCGATTGCCTCTCCATCCAAAGGCCGATGCGCGGTTCCACCTCTGCTCCGTACGATTACCGGACGATGAGGACCGGACGATGAGCTTGAGCGCCCAACCCGGCCGGCAGATGGGTGTGTGGGCTGCGACAGCCGTTGTCACCGGGGAATCCATCTCGCTCGGCATCTTTCTCACCCCGGCGGGGATGGCGCGCTCGCTGGGCTCGCCGGCGCTGCTGGCCGCGGTGTGGTGCGGCATGGCCGCTCATCACACTCGCCGGCGCTCTCTGCTTCACCGAGCTTGTCGGTTCGCTTTCCGCAGACGGGCGGGGAATATGTTTATCTGCGCCATGGCTTTGGGCGGCGCGTGGCCTTTCTTTACGGATGGATGGCCGCGGTGGTCATGTATCCCGGCGTAGCTGCGGCGCTCTGCGTGGGGCTGGTTCCCTATGTGCAGTCGCTGGTTTCGCTGCCCGGCTGGCTGGCTCACTGCGCTGCCGGCGCTGATTCTGCTTCTGCTCTCGGCGCGCTGAATTTTGCCGGGACGCGCCTCTCGAGCGGCTTTATGACGACGCTCAACTGGCTCAAGGTTCCGGTGCTGGTCGGGCTGGTGGGCTGGGCGCTGCTCTCGGGGCGCGCGACGGTTGCGCATCTGGCGCCGCTTACGGTGCGCCGCGTTGGCTCTGACCCGCTGATTGGCGCGATCGCCGGAGCCACAATCGCCGCATTCTTCTGCTTTGGCGGCTGGTGGGAGGCGGGCAAGATTGCCGGCGATGTGCGCAACCCGAAGCGGACACTTGCCGATTGCTTTCACCGCGGGAGTTCTGATTGTCACTGCGGTTTACCTGCTGGTCAGCATGGCCTTTGTTGCCGTGGTGCCGATGGAGCAGATCCAGGACAACACGGCCTTTGTGGCGCAATTTGGCCTGGCGCTTTTCGGAGCGCAGGGCGGCCGCGTGCTGTCAGCCTGCGTTCTGCTTTGCGTGCTGGGCGGGCTGATGGTGCTGAGCATGGCGGTTCCCCGCGTGACGTATGCGTTGGCGCTGCGAGGAAGCCGGCGATCAGCCGAGCGCGAGAGCTGCAGTGCGGGACCGCTGGGGTTCTTTGCGCGGCTGCATCCGCGCTTCGGCTCTCCGGCCAATGCGGTGCTGCTGCAGACCGGCATGGCTCTTGCGGTGCTTGCGCTGGGCGCGTTCGATCGCATTCTGGCCTTCATCATTTTTTCGGCTGTGTTTTTCTGGCGCTGACGGTGGCCACGCTGTTTCAGGACCGACCCTCCCGTGAAGCGCTGGTGGTTTCCTGCGGCGCCGGTGCTCTTTCTCGCGGGCAGTGGCGTGCTGGCCGTCATGTTGCTGATGCATAGCCCGAGCCCCTCGCTGCTTGGCGCGGCGATTGTGCTGGCGGGGCTTCCGGTTCGATCGCTTTTGCTTCGATGGTCGGGTAAGGGGCAGGCGCGCGCGAATCACGGAAAGCAGCGCGGAAGTTCCCGATTCATCGTACTGAAGCTCACAAGAATCCCAAGAATCATTCCAAGGAGAATCAATGGCTCACATTAAACTTCCCGCAGACCTTCCCGGCATTCGCGGCGCCATGGCCTTCAGGCCTGAGACCGCGCGGCCGCTCAACGCGCTGGTTGAGGTTCTGCTTACCGGCCCGAGCACGCTGACCCGCGGCGAGCGCGAACTGATTGCCACTTACGTCTCCAGCCGCAACTGCACGCACTACTGCCATAGCATCCATGGAGCGATTGCGGCTGCGCACCTGGGTGGCGATGAAGCGCTGGTCAAGCAGGTCAAGACCGACTTTACGCAGGCCGCCATCAGCCCCAAGCTCAAGGCGTTGCTTACCATTGCGGGAAAGGTGCAGCAGGATGGCAAGCTGGTTACGGCCGCGGACGTCGAAGGCTGCGCGCGCCCAGGGCGCAACCGACCTTGAGATTCATGACACGGTTCTGATCGCCGCGGCTTTTTGCATGTACAACCGCTACGTGGATGGACTCGGCACCGACCAGCCGGACGATGAGGCGCTCTATCGCGAGCGGGGACGCCGCGTTGCGCGCGATGGATATGTCACGGTGAGTGAAGAGTATCTGGCCCATCACAAAGAAGCCGCGCACGTTGCGGCGCACTCGTGAGGTGGTTCGTCTGAGGTAGGTCGAGAACAACCGCAGATTCTTCGACTCACCACCCCCAAACTGAGGAACGTTTGGGGCCCCGTTCGCTCAGAATGACAACTGTCTTTTGAATTGGATTTTAGAGACAGGAAACTAACCTACTCAAACCCCGGACCAACCACGGGTCGTGAACGAGGACAAAAATGCCGCACATCGATCTGCCTGAAGGATTCCCTGGTATCAGCGCCGGGTTCACCTATCGCCCGGAGACCGCAGCGCCCATGCGCCAGTTGGCCCATGTTTTGCTGCACGACGAGAACTCTCTGACACCCGGAGAGCGCGAGTTGATCGCGACCTATGTGTCTTCGCGCAACAACTGTCACTTCTGCCATTCGAGCCATGGGGCCGCGGCTGCGTGCCACCTTGGGGATGAGGTTGTTGTGGAGCAGGTGAAGGCGGACTTCTGGTCCGCGCCTGTCAGCGACAAGTTGAAGGCGCTGCTGGTGATTGCCGGCAAGGTGCAGCAGGATGGAAAGCTTGTGACGCGCGGCGACGTGCAGGGCGCGCGTGACAAGGGCGCCACCGATCTTGAGATTCACGACACGGTGCTGATTGCGGCGGCGTTCTCAATGTTCAACCGCTATGTTGACGGACTGGGAACCTGGCAGCCTCAAGATCCTGCGCTGTACGCGAAGATGGGCCGCCATCTCGCGGATGAAGGCTACAACCAACCTTCGATCAAGCATCCTGTGGCGGAGGGGCAGATGCAGGCAGCGCGTTGAGCACGCTTGTGTCTTGAGATAAATAAAAATCCCCGCCCAGGCATGCCAAAGAGCGGGGATTTTTGATTATTTTTGGTCGAGCTAGCCTGCGTTTCTCACGGCCCAATCGACACATGGTAGCGCCAACGAGGGAGTGTCAGCGTTTGCCCTGGACTGTCCTGGATCCGGTGCTGTTGCCGCCGAGCTTTTTGGCGGCGCGCTTGGCGGCGATGGCATGCATCTCCTTGCCCATGCTCGACTGGTTGATCGCCAACTGGATTCCCAGGTTGATGAGGTTGCCGGTTCCCCAGTAAAGCGCGAGGCCTGAAGCGAAGTGCCACATCGAGAAGCCGAAGATGACCGGCATCATGATGGCCATCATGCGGCGCTGATTTGGATCCATTCCTGGCGACGGCGTGAGCAGCTGCACCAGGAGCATGCTGGCGATGATGATGATGGGCAGAATGTGCAGCGGGTCAGCTACGGACAGATCGTGCAGCCAGTACCAGTGCGCCTGGCGCAGTTCGATCACGTTGGCAAGCACGCGATAGTAGGCGAAGAACAAGGGCATCTGGATGAGGAGCGGCAAGCAACTGCCGTACATGCTCACGTTCTCTTCTTTGTAGAGCGCCATCATCTCGGTGTTCATGTCGGCGCGCTTGGGATCAGTGGCCTTGAGGTTTGCGTACTTGCGCCGGATGGCGTCAACCTTGGGTTGAATGCGCATCATCCGCAGCGAAGACTTCATCATCATCAACCGCGTGGGAAGCATGAGCAGGTTGAAGATTACCGTGACGATAATGATGTCCCAGCCCCAGTTGGGAACACCGTGCTCGTTGAGAAAGCGCAGCGCCAGATAAAGCGGCTTGGCGATGATGGTCCAGAAACCGAACTGGATGAGCGGCTCGAGGCTGGGCCCGGTTTGCTTGCCGTCGGCGCCCATGGTGTGGATCGACGTGAGCAGGTCCATCCCCTTCGGCCCGGCAAAGAGACGCATCGAGGTGGAGCCGCTGGTGTCGCCTACGGCCACTCCGAGCACTTGCGCGGGGCGCTTCTGGCTGTTGGGGTTGGTCAGGTCGCTGGGGACGTCGATCGCATTATGCAGAGTGACGACAGTGGTCCCGGCGGGATCGTTGGGGAGGAAGACCGCGCCGAAGTAAAGGTCGGTGATGCCCGCATATTGATAGGGCGCGTCGAGCGTCGCTCCGTTGCTTACGCCGGGATTGGACCAGAAGAGGAATCCCCCTGCGTTGGCAGTCTGGGTGTCGTGCTTGCCGTTCAATAACGTTGCAAAGTAAGACGGCGTCAGGATGGTGCTGCGCGTGGTGCTCTGGGGGAGGAACTCCTCCATATCGCCAAGCCCCGAGGGCCATTGGACGAGTGCGCGCACCGGCGAGCCATTGCGCTTGACGGCGGCATCGACTCCGATCACGTAGCTGGTGTCGAAGTGCAGGGTCTTCACGACATCGAGGCCACTCGCCTGGTAGTGAAACGAAATCGTGGCCGGCGCGAGGACCAAGCCCGTCGCTGAGGGCTGCGCGCCTTCAACGGTGATCTGGTAGAGCGCGCTATTGAGTTGTTGCGTGAGCGCGGACTCATAGGTGAAGAACGACAGGGGCAGGCCGAATTTCGCTGCAGCCTGCTGTTGCACCATATCGAGCGGCTTGCCCGCGGTGTCAAGATACTTCTTGAGAATCCAGTGCTTGACCTGCGCACCACGATTGGTCAGGACGATGCGGTACTGCTCGTTCTCGACCGTCGTTTCCGTTTCCATGGTGGCTGTGATGGTTGCGGCGCCGGCTGAAGCGGGCGCGGCCGCTTGCGGAGATCCAGAGTTGGAGGAATCGCCTGCAGCCTGCGCGGCTGTGGGGGCGGAGTTCTGCGCAATTTGCGCCTGGTTCTGCGCAGCGGGCGGCTCGGTCTTGGCTTTGAAGAAATACTGATAGCCGAACAGGACTACGACCAGCAGCAGGCCAAAACCCATGGTGGAGCGAAGATCGCCGCCACCGCCGCCGCTGTTACCGCCGCCAGGGCCCTGCGTTTGAAGATTGGGATTGCGAATTTCGGGCAAAGGTTACTTCCTATCGTTTTGAACGGGCAACCGGCTCGGTTGCCGCTTCTCTTATGGTAATGGTTCGTGGGGAAACGGTCTCGACGCAGGCGCGAGAGGGACGGGGTCAAACCCGCCGCGGCCAAAGGGATGGCAGCGCAGCAGCCTGGCGATCGCCAGCACTGAGCCCTTGACGGGGCCGTGGATGGTGATTGCCTCCTGGGCATACTCGCAGCATGTGGGAACGAACTTGCATCCATCTGGACTCAGGGAATGCAGAGCCGGGGAGAGCCAGCGGCGATAGAACGCGAGAATGCTGAGCAGGATGCGAGTCATCATACGGGCATTGCCGCCGCGCCTTGCGGAGGCTGTTTCTGCTCGCCCCGCGCGGCATCGGCTTGTGCCTGCTTGAGGATACGTACAATCTCGGCTTCAAGTTTCGTGAAATCGGCGGTGAGAACAGCCCGGCGGGGATGCAGAATCAAATCGCAACCTGCGGGGAGCAACTCCACATGGCGGCGTAAAGCCTCGCGCACGCGGCGTTTGATGCGATTGCGCTCGTGCGCTTTGCCGATGACTTTGCCGACCGTGAGCCCCACGCGCGGCCCAATCGATTCGATGCCTGCGCCCTGCGAGGATGTCTGTGGCGCGATGAACCAGCTCATCGAAGCGGACTGTTTTTTGCGGCTTGCCGCGTAGGCGCGCTGATAATCGGCGTGCTTCTGAAGGCGTACGTCACGCAATGTCTGCTTTGCGGCGGAGGAGTTTCGGGAAGAGGTTGACGTGCCGAAGGCTTGCTGTGTCTGCCCTGCGTCGGAATGCGGAAACGTGTTCATGGCGGAGTGCCAAAGAGCGCTTCAGCCGGACAGAAGCTGACTCAATCCGGCTTGATGAAACTGAACGCTCTTAGTCGCGGAAGCCGGCGCTGACGGTGACACGTTTGCGGCCGATGGCACGACGGCGGCTCAATACGGCTGCGCCGCTCTTGGTCTTCATCCGCGCGCGGAATCCGTGCGTCTTCACGCGTTTACGGCGGTTGGGTTGAAATGTGCGCTTGGGCATGAAAATGCGCTCCTGTTTCTCTCTTGATTTCGCTGCCTTAACGGCAAGTCTTAAGTGTACCTTAGGTTGCGCGGAATATCCAGTCGAGGGGCTTGTCGAGACACTCTGAAGTTCTGATAGAATCCGATTTCTCGGGATCGTAATTCAACTGCGTTGCAATCGTTCGACGAGCAAAAAACACACTTCAGTAAAGCGCTCCAGCGACGAACTTCAGTGATCTTTTTGCGGACTTTCACCATGCATGGTGCAACTGTTTGAGAGCCACAGAAAGTTATGTGAAAGAGACATTGCAAGCAATCGCAAATGTGCTAGTATCGGGTCCGTTCAAGAAAAGTTTTCCAGCGTCCTACGGAACAGTTTTATCTATGCCCCGTATCTGTTTTCGGGGGCCAGACCAGCAGCAATTAAGCCCTCATCACGCAGCAATCGGACGCAAAGGGAATTCTCTTGCGCCCTGAGGGAGCCGTTGCCTAAGGCAAGTAGAAATGACCGTTCCGTCTTAAAAAATTGAGACGCAGGCAAGGAATAGATCGATGGCATTCGCAACTTCGCCGGCAACGGTACTCAATCCCTGGCTCCAGATTCTTGCGGCACTGGAAAAGAAAGTCATACGCCAGTCCTTCGAGACGTGGCTCAAGCCCACACGGTATTCGCACGCCGCGGGCCGCACGCTTTATGTGCGCGTGCCCTCGCCGGAGTTTCAGCACATCGGCGATAAGTACGGCGATCTGATTCAAGAGGCGATCGACCTGCAGTCGCTTGAGTTCGATGACGTCAGCTTCGTGACGGCGGAGGAAGATCCTTCCATTCCGCCGCAGCGCAAAGACGGCGGCTTTCCGCCGCTGCCGGCGCATGCGCCGAGCGCGCCGCCTTCCGCTACGCGCGCCAATCCCGAGCAAAGCAAGTTCGATTGGTCGACGGCCGCGCAGCTCAACTCGCGCTACACGTTCGATGCGTTTGTCATCGGGAACGGCAACCAGTTTGCGCGCGCGGCTGCGCTCGCTGTCGCGGAGCGGCCATCGCGCGCCTATAATCCGCTGTTCCTCTATGGCGGCGTCGGCATGGGCAAGACGCATTTGATGCATGCGATCGGGCATGAGGTGAAGCGCCGTCAGCCGTCTTCGAGCATCTGCTACGTTTCGGCGGAGAAATTCACCAATGAGATGATCACGTCGCTGCGCAACGACCGCATGACCAGCTTCCGCGATCGGTTCCGTTCGGTCGACGTGCTGCTGATCGACGACATTCAGTTCATCGCGCAGAAAGAGCGCACGCAGGAAGAGTTCTTCCACACCTTCAATGCTCTGCACGAGAGCATGAAGCAGATCGTGATCGCGTCCGATCGTCCGCCGAAGGAGCTTGCCGAAATCGAAGATCGTCTGCGCTCGCGTTTCGAGTGGGGATTGATTGCCGACATTCAGCCGCCCGATCTTGAAACCAAGGTTGCCATTCTGCAGAAGAAGGCGGAGAGCGAGCAGGTTCACCTGCCGACCGATGTCGCGCTGTTCGTGGCATCGAATGTGCGTACCAACGTGCGCGAACTTGAAGGCGCCATGACGCGGCTCATTGCCTGGTGCCAGATGAACCGGGTGGAGATCACGCTGGCTTCGACGCAGCAGTGCTTGAAGCAGTTCATTGACATGCAAGTTCGCAAGATCACCATCGAGGCGATTCAGCGCGCTGTCGCTGAGCAATTTGGCATGCGCGTTGCCGACCTGAAGCAGAAGAACAACTCGCGCAATGTGGTGGTGCCGCGGCAGATTGCCATGTACCTCGCCAAGCAGATGACCGAAGCCAGCTTGCCTGAGATTGGGCGTCAATTCGGCAACAAGCACCACACCACGGTGATGCATTCGATTGCCAAGATTGACGAACTGCGCCGCGAAGACAAAGACCTGCACCGCACGCTGAACAAGCTGCAGGAGCACCTCAACGGCTAATCACCAAGCCAAGCGATATAAGCAAAAGGCCGCGCATTGCGCGGCCTTCGCTCTTTCAGGAGAGACAGATTAGAAGCCCGGCTTGGCCGCGGGACTTAAGGATGCTCGCAGCGAGAAATCTGCGTCTGAGGAGCTTTGATACATGACTGGATGCTGGCTGCCGCCCGATTCTGCGGCGAGCTTGGAAACGCTCTGGGCAACCTCGCCGAAGACCTGGCTCACCGGCTCAGCTCCCTTGCCGGACTTCAAGGCCTGGAGCAGGAAATAGGTGAAGTAGCCGTGGCCGAGTTTGGCGCTCTCGAGAGACTCCTCGTCGGAACGGCTTGCGGCGAGAACGATGCGCCCGGTGCCCTGGCCCATCAGCTCAAGCATCTGCGGGGTGGGCGCGGCCTTCGCACTCTGCGTCTTAGCGGCTGCGGGCAGATTCACAATCGACCCTCCGCTGTAACACGTATCGAGAATCACCAGGGTGCGCAGCGCTTTCATACGAGTGGCAACGTCATTTGCGAGTTCGACCATGGGCAGGGCAGTGGCATACATCGCATCCTCATCAAACTGCCCTCCGGTGCTCATCTCGGTGTCATAGGTGACCAGGTAGTTGATGCCGCTCACTGAATCCACACTGCGCGGAGAGCCGTGCGTGGCCACGTAAATCACGACCAAGTCGTTGGGCTCGGCATTGCGCGCGATCCAGTTGAGCTGCTCCTTGATGTTTTTGGTGGTGGCATCGGCATCGGTAATTTCTTTCACATGATCTGCGGGGAATTGACCGATCTGCGGATCCTGCAGTTCATCGCGAAAGGCATTCGCGTCCTGCGTGGTGTAGTTCAGCGAGTGGATGCTCTTGTCCTGGAAACGGCTGATGCCCACAATCAGCGCCCACTTATGCTGGACGGGGCCAGGTATGACAGGGACGACGGGCGCGGCCTTTGCCGAAGTGGCCTGGCTGAGCTGCTTGCCGGGCGCAGGCGTCTGCACGATGAAGCCGCGGGACGCAGGGGTAGCGAGCACAAACGGATTCAGTTGCTGCTGAAGCGCTTCAGAGGAGAACATGCGCGCCTGGGTCATGGCGAAGTCGGCCTTGGACTGGCGATTCAGCTTTGCCTCAACAAGGGAGCGGTAGTACCAGGCGTCTCCTGAATCTGTGCATAGATCGATGGCACGGCGGAGCAACTGATCCGCGTCTTCGAGATCGGCCGGAGGGCTGTCGGCGCGGAGGCGTTCCAGGGCCTGCACCACCAGGTCCTTTGCGGTGGGGCAGCTCGCACCCGCGCGTCGCGAGCTTGACCCGCGCGCGCTCAAGCCGCGTTGCGCGCCCAACGACAAGGAGCAGGCAAGCAGAACGGCTGCTCCGGCGCTGACGATCCTGATGAAAGACTGCGCCCCGGTTCCGCGCGCCATCCCTCAGTGCCTCGAAGTTTCGGCGGGTGGATTTGCACCACGCACTTTATTCTTCATGGCCATGATGATCTTGCCATTCACGCCGTTTTGACTGAGCATGATCTGGGCATGCGGTGAGAGATCGAAGCTCACCGACGGGGCATGCTGGATGGTGTCGAGAATGTTTCCTTCATCCATCTTGGCCTTCACCATGTCGATGACGTCGTTGTTGGTCATGGCGCCATCGGCGGCAGGCTTGCCCTCAAGGCTTGTGGTGAGGGGCGCTGAAGAGTCGAGCGGGCTTGTTTTGCCCATGTCGTCGTAGTGCTCAAGAGCTGCCTTGATACGCACCTGGGCTTCGAGGACGGCCTTCTCATCCTGTTTCGCATCGAGGGCCTTCCCGTAATTGTTGCTCGCTTCTTCAAGGTACTTCATTGACGACTTGATATCGCTTGCCTGATAGGCGAGGGCTTCATTGGCAACGCCGATGTCATATAGCCGGAAGGCTTCGGCTTTTGCGTCGGAAGAAGGATGGATTTCTTCGAGCTGTTCGAGATAGCGCGGCCAAAGCCCGTTCTCGGCAAGCTTTTCAGGGCCATTCAAGGGCCCGCCACCCTCGAGAGGCACCTGAATGGCTTCTTCGGTAGTCACCAGAAATCCTGCAACATCCTTGGCAATCTCCGAGATCAGATAGCGCTGGGCTTCATCGGTGGTCGAGAACCTCGGCTTCAGATTCACCGTCGAAGCTCCGGTTCCGGGGACATTCATGCCAAAGACTTTTTTTGCCGGCGCGGTGCTTTTGACGACTTCGCTCACCTCGTCATTCACACTGGCCGATGCGGTATCGGACTTGATGATGATCTTCGATCGCGGCTCAGTAATCCGGAAGATGACGGAAAGATCGCCAACCATCCATGTGCTCGTCTGCCCGTTTTGAACCTTGTTGACGTTTCGGACGGGAGTGTTTTTTGCCACGGTGCATTCGATGATGAGATCAGCGTTGGTTCCGCCCAGCGTGATCGTGGAGTCACTCTGGGTCAACTGCTTTTCGAGAGCGATCTTCATCAGCGCGTCGGGCGTTACA
This sequence comes from uncultured Acidobacteriaceae bacterium, assembly GCA_963791505.1. Classification (GTDB taxonomy): domain Bacteria; phylum Acidobacteriota; class Terriglobia; order Terriglobales; family Acidobacteriaceae; genus Telmatobacter. The sequence goes on along the minus strand of CAWBSV010000005.1, from coordinate 61,904 downwards.
ACCTGAACGGATTTTCCCCTGGCGTCGAAGATGGGAGGCAGCTTGCTGCGCAGGGTTACGGTCTTCTTCGCTCCCACTCCAAAAATCGGCGTGTTTCCAAATTGAGCGTCGCACTTCGACAGCAATACCAGCGCAAAAGCGGCTACACCAGTCAAGGTGACAAACCTGAAGCACCCTCTGGACATCATTGTTGGACCTCTATGGCTTGGGCATGAGCGGAGTTGATCATCGCGTGAACGGAGCTTGAATGATTGGCAATCGAGCAACGGAGGGGGGACGCCCGCTTTGTGACCCGGGATGCCGAGATTATCGGGTAGGCAGGAAGGCCTGTCAAGACGGCGGTGACATGCTGGGGCGGGAGTTAGCGCTGGTTGGGGGCAGCAGAGTCCTTTGGAATTTTACGGCCGTGTCCGCGGCTACTTGCCGTTCGAGCCGGTCATCAACTCGACAAACATCTTTTCGAAGCGGGGCAGGTCAACATCCATTTGCGCGTGGACCAGGCGCACGCCTGACGTTGGCTTGAGTGCTTCGCTCCACGTGAGCGTGTTGCCGTAGCTGGGCCCGTGGCTCAGGTCCACATCCATGTACAAGACTTTTTCTTTGGTGATTAGTGTTGGATCGAGCCAAGCGCAGGCGGCCAGCTCATCCCACATGTAGTAGCGCTCGTCGTTGAAGGACGCGATGTATTTGGCCGCCGGCGACTGGCCCTTTGAGATTGCGTCCACAAGTTTCTGCGTGAAGGCCGCTTTCAACGAGACATCGACGGTTGTGACATCGATGCGCGGCCAATCGGCGCGGAGCACGATATCGGTCGCCTCGGGATCGAACCAGAAATTGAACTCATGACCGGGATTGGTCGCGAACTCGGGGTCGTCGGTCTGCGGATTGAGGCTTCCACCCATCATCACGATGCCCTTCGTGAGCCCGGCGAACTCACGATCGATGGCAATGGCGAGCGCGATGTTCGTCAGCGGGCCTGCAGCATAGATGGTCACTTCGTGGGGATGAGCCCGCACCTGGCGGATGAGAAAGTGAACGGCATCTTCTTCGATGGGCTTTAGCGCGGGGCGTCCGTCCTTCATCGGCGGGATGTCGTATGGCCCGTGGGTGTCGAGATGATCGGGCGTAATCAGGGACGACGCCTGTCGCTGTTTCCTTGAGGGTGGTCGGCCCTTCACCCCATGCTCCGAGCCAGACCACTTTTCCGTCGATCGGTGGGCGAGGAGTGTTTCCTTCTCTGTCCGCACCAATGGAAAGACTGCGCCCCTGGCGACTGGGACGTCGCTATGGCCTGTGAGTTCGAGCATGCGCAGGGTGTGCAGTGTTTCTTCGTCGCGCCAGGCATTGCCGGTCACCATGGTGATGCCCAGAACCTGCACATTGGGAGCCTGCAACAGTGCGAGCATGGCCATCTGGTTTGACCCGCCGGGACCGGAGCCATCCTGGTCGACGAGCACCAAACGCTTTTGCGCCGGGCATACAGCCGCAACAACCGCCAGGAAAAGAAGCAGAACCTTGTCTCTCATAATTGCGATTGTGGCACAGACCGGAGCCCGAGTTCCTTCTGGGGTCGTTCGATCCCTGGTCCCCAAAGGCGAGGACCCTTCGGCAAGCTCAGGGCAGGCTCCGGGGGACCCGGATTTATCAGGCCCGAAACCTACCGCCGGCCAAAGCCTCTGGGCTTGATCTGCGGGGCGACGGGCAAATGGGTCTGACCTGCGGGATACACCGCAAGGAATCGATCCGGGCCTTCGCCGGAACTGGCTGTTTCAACGCCCTCGAGCGATTTGAAAGCCATGTGCAGCAGGCGGCGCTCGCGGCTGTTCATCGGCGGAAACGCGTACGGGGTTCCCGAACGCAGGACCTTCTCCGCGGCCGTTTCGGCTTGCAAGCGCAGCTCCTGGGCGCGCAACGCCTTGAAGTTGCCGGCGTCAAAGCTGACCAGATCGTGTTCGCGCTGGTCGAGCCGCAGCATCTGTGCCGCGATTGTCTCAAGAGCGCGTAATAACTCGCCATTGTGCTGGGTTACGAGCGGCACGTCGGGGCCGCCGAGCTCAATGTAGATCTGGCGTCCCTCCAAGCCTTCAGGGTCGCGCGCGCCATCGCCCGCGGTGATGCGGTACTTCAGGCGCAACCCGCCAAGTTTGTTCAGTGTGTTGATAAATCCAGCAATCTTCTGGGCAGCTTCTTGTAAGTCGGCGATAGGCATGACAAAACAGTATCGCAGAGCCGACCCCGGACGGGGAGCACGAATGGTGCAAACCGGCTTCTGGGAATGCTGGGGGGCTAAAATCCCCTACCCTGAACATGCTGGCTCGAAACCCGATCGGCACATGCCCCGTCTAGAAAGGGAAATGTTAGCCTGAAATCGCGTCTCAACGCTGATCAGCCCAGTTCCAGGACATCGCAATCCTTCGCTTACATTTACTCCCGGCTTTGGTTCTTGGCGCCGCGCTCGCCTGGAGCGCCCACCCCGCGCCCGCACAGGGCGGACCGCCTTTCATAACCGATGATCCAGCGCCCCCTGGCAATCGCCATTGGGAGATCAATTTTGGCTGGATCGCCGACCATAACCCGGGCAACGCTTACTACCAGACCCCCGACGTGGACATGAATTATGGCTGGGGCGATCGCATTCAGCTCAAATACGAGCTGCCCATGGCGGTGGCCACTGACCCCAACAACACCACACGTGCGGGTCTGGGCGAGTCGCTGCTGGGCATCAAATATCGCGCCTGGCAGCACTATCAGCCGGGGAAACCCAAAGACGACGACCATATCGACTTTTCGATTGGCACCTACCCGCAGGCTTCAATCAACAACCCGACGAGCGCAGTGCGCCGCGGCCTTGTCGAAAACGGCCCGCAGTATTATCTCCCCCTCGAAGCAACGGCGCAGATTGGGCCGATTGCTTTTGATGGCGAGGTCGGCCACTGGTTTGGCAATCAGCTCATCCCCAGCCGATGGGGACGCGGCCTGATCGCCGGCCACCAATTCTCTGAGCGCTTCGAGCTTTATGGGGAGATTTACGATCTGCAGGATGCCAATCGCATTGGCTCGACTCCCAAGCAGCGCGCGCTGACGGTTGACTTTGGCGGGCGGCAGACGCTTGATAAAGGCGGCCACTTCCGCCTGCTCTTTATGGGGGGGCGCGCCATCCAGGCGGTCACGCGCCAGAACAGCGAGCCGAACTGGATTGCTTACCTCGGGATTCAAATGTTGCTGGGCCCCAAAGAGCCAGACACGCCGGAAAAAGAGCCCGAAACACCGGCTTCAAAACAGTGAACAGTGAACAGTGGACAGTGGACGGCGGCGGTCCGATGTCAGTATGAGCGGGTTGAATGCGTCCCGAGAGTCGATACTGACGGTTCATGAGACGGGTTCTAGCTGCATTTCTCACGGCCAAATCGACACGTTGTAGCGCCGGCCTGCTGGTCGGCTGTACTGGCGGCGTCTTCGCCGCCAGAGCAGAGCCTTGTTCGTCTATTCCGATTGCCTACACTGCGACGGAGCATTTGATCTCAGCGTGGGCCGGGAGACCCACGCTACAGCCGGCCAGGAGGCCGGCGCTACAGATCCGTTGACGCGCCTTGTGAGAAATGCGGGCTAGAAGCGCAATACGGCGCCGGCCTGGTAAGCCCAGTTTTCGTTGCTCAGGAAGTTGAGTGGAGAGAGCCAGCGCAAGTACGGGTAAGTTCCGGGCTGGGTGCTGGGCGGATCGAGATAGGGCTCCCGATACCGAACCGGCTGGTTGCCCCACACGCCGCGCAATGCCAGGTTGCGATTGATGGGGTAGTCGCCCTCGAGGCCCAGTGCGGTGGTGAAGTGCGTGATGCGTCCGAGGGTCGGCGTGGGGTTGGTATCGGATGGGCTCGATTGGAATGCGTGACCGTAGCTGAGAATTCCTGGCCGCAAGAAGGCTTTGACGGAGAAATACTTGTTGGTGTAGCCCGACTTCAAGCCAACCGTCGTAATGATGATGTTGCCGCCGGCTCGGTCCGAGGGGAGCGGGCTCGCATTGGGCTGATAGTCGAGATCAGAATCGAGATCGGCATAGGTGGCGAGCCGCCGCGAAAATCCAACCCCGAAGCCGGTCGTTGTCTCTCTGCAGTGCGAGCAGTTTTGTGTGTTCACGGGAAGCGAGATTGCGTTGTAGTGGGGAAAGAACTCATACCTTGGGGCCGCTGCGATTACGTCGTCATCGCCAGGCAGGAAATGCGGCTGCGAGGTCATGTGCAGGCCTTCAGTGCCCTGCTGCCAGTCACGGTACCAGGGCTTTCTCCAACGCAGCGCATTGGCCATGGTGCGAGACGGATTTAACGATCCGCGAAGAATCTTAGGAAATACGCGGGTCAGATCGTCGCCCTGCACGCGGTCGCTGATGAAGTGATCGAGCGCATCTTCCATGATCGTCCAGAGCGTCCCCACCACGGGTGTCGACACCAGCTTGACCCAGCCGGTATTGTTGGTCACCTTAAACTGGCTGGGATTCTCGAAGTACGCGCTGCAGTAGAAGGGGCATCCGACGATGTAGTTGTACCCACCTTCGCTGCCCAGCGCTGTTTCGCCGAGCGGTCCCAGCTTCTGGTCAAAGCTGTAGATCGTGGCCCACAAAAACGACGGCCCCCAACGGCTCTTCCAGTAGGCCTCTCCATCGTTGATGCGCAATCCGCGTTGACGCGGGCTGTTCTGGATCTCGATGAACTCGGTTACTGACCCTTGCAACGGGTGAGCAATGTAGGCCACCAGAAAATCATCTCCATCATCCCAACGGCGCCAGTTCCATTGCTTCACCGAGGCGATGTAGTCGTGCCAATAGGGCTTGTCGGCGGTCAAAGAGCGGAAGAAGGGATCTGAAAGCAGGCGCTGCGCGTTCTCGGCACCGAAAAAGGCAAACGACTCCCAGAGCAGGCCCTTCCAGTGATACCGCTCCCGCATTGGCTCGGGGATACTGTCCAACCCGTCTTCCGCAGCGGGAAGGGCTGTCGGCCTGTCCATGCGCGCGACCAGTTGTCCAAGATCGATGCGAATGCCTTGTCGTGCGTACTCGTTGACCGTTTTCGGGGCGTCGGCGTTGCCGGTCTGCCAGTCCTGGATGCCGATTCCCGGGGAACCTGCAATCGCACCTGTCCAGGGCATGGGCGCAGTGCCCAGGGCACCGGTCAATCGCACCGACGGCATGTCTGCTGGCCGTGCCGGTGGCATGGGCTCATCCGGAGAGGAAACCGATTGGGCTGTCCTCGCATTGGGAGCGTCGGGAAGGTTTTGTTGTGTGAATGCCGCTGCCGGAACCAGCAGCAGGAACGAGAAGAACAGGACGTTCTGCGCACCGGCACGCCTCAAGGTTGACCCCCCCACAAGAATACGGCCTTGAACCGCGGTGCACGCCCCATCGAATCTGCGGAAAACGAAGTAGCTTTTGGCGATCCAGGTTTGCGCATTGACCCGAGCGGCCCCGGCGAGCCATTGTGAGTAAGACAGCTATGACTCTCGCCCAGCCTATTCTTCTCACAGCTCCTCAAGCACGCGTCCTCGGTGCGCTGGTTGAAAAGGAAGTCACGACGCCCGACTACTACCCGCTCTCGTTGAACGCGCTGATCAACGCGTGCAATCAGCGCTCAAATCGCGAGCCAATCACCGATCTTGACGAAGAAGCGGTGCGCCAGGCCCTGCACCGCCTTGAAGATTTGCAACTGGCCGGACGCGCACGGGGCGCCGATGGCCGGGTGACGAAGTACGAGCACTGGCTGGGCGAGGCCTTCAACTTCAGTCGTGCTGAAGCTGCCCTGATCTGCGTTCTGCTGCTCCGCGGGCCGCAAACCCCCGGCGAGCTGCGTGGCCGCACCGAGCGCCTGCATCGGTTTGAGGAGCTCGATGACGTGGTTGCGGCACTGCAAAAGCTCATGGAGCGCGAGCCGCCGCTGGTCGCCATCCTGGCCAGGCAGCCGGGCACAAAGGAATCGCGATACGTGCATCTTTTCTGTGGGCCGGTCGATTCGGCGCAACTTAGGCCGGAAGGGTTAACCAGGCCGCATGCGCCCTTACCGCCTCAGGATCCTTCGAGCGAGGACTCCGAAGGCGATCCGCGCATTGTCCGTCTTGAATCGGCGGTGCGCGCGCTGCAGGAACAAGTTGCGGCCCTGCAGAAGCGCTTCGACGATCTTTACGGCGACGGCTAAGCGGCTCATCCCGGGAGCTCAAGACCTTCGCGTCCGGTTCGTCACGCGCATCTGGGCGTCAATGCGATAGGCTCTTAAGTGTATGGATGTTACCTGCACCCGCTGCCACCAATCTGTCCTGGCGGACAACTGCTATTGCCCGAACTGCGGGATGCCGCAGTTGGTCTACGCGGCGGAGGGCATGCCGGCGCCGGTTCAGCCGGAGATGCTGCACGGGGTGGTGCGCGACGCCAGCATGGTGGACTGGAAGGCGGCGCTGCGCGCGATTCTGTTGCTCGGCGTTCCGGCCGGATGTCTCTCCAGCGGGGTCTCTCCATTCTGGTTCTTCAGCTTGTTCTGGATGGCCGGCGCCGCATCCCTGGCCGTTACGCTTTACATGCGCAACCAGCGGCCCGCGTGGATCACCCTCGGCGCCGGTGCGCGGATCGGCCTGGTCACGGGACTGCTTGGAGGATGGATTGCAATCGCGGTGGGCGGCTCGTCCCTGTTCTTCCAGCGCTATGTGCTGCATCACGACGCAGAACTCGCGGGCTCCTACAAGACATACGTGACCGATGTTTTTCAACAGGGGTCGCAACAGGCTTTGGCTGGGATGGCTGCGGCGGACGCGGCAAAGGTGGCACCCGTTTATGCGCAGTTCCAGAACTGGTTGACGTCGCCCGAAGGCCACGCCGGGAAGTGGACCGTAGCCTTCGTCTTCAACTCGATGGTGCTGCTCCTCTTCGCCGTGGGCGGCGGCTTGCTGGGTGCCCGCATGATTGGCCGCACTGCGCGCAAGCCCGAGGTCTAGCACCGGGTCAACGAGCCCAGTTCAAGCGGGGATTCTCTGGCCGCTCTTTGCCCACTTCTCCACAACTTGCTCGCACCGGCTGAGCACTCGTATCATCCACGCAGAGACAGACAAACGCTATGAGTGAAGTCGAAAGCAAAGCAAACCTGCGCGTGAAGGGCCGCCTGATGTCCGCCTCGGAGATTGAGCGGACGCTGGTGCGGCTGGCCCACGAAATTGTCGAGAAGAGCAATGGCAGCGAGGACCTTGTGCTGGTGGGCATCAAGCGCCGCGGGGTTCCTCTTGCCGAACGGCTGGGCAAGCTGATCTCAGGAATCGAAAAACGCACCATCAAAACCGGCGTGCTCGACATCCAGTTTTATCGCGACGATCTCTCCACTGCCGGCATTCGTCCTGTGGTCACCCCGGGAGCCCTCGGCGTTGAAATCGAGGGCCGCGACGTGATCATTTGCGACGACGTGCTGTACACGGGCCGCACTATCCGCGCGGCGCTCGAAGCCCTGTTCGACCATGGCCGCCCGCGCCGCGTGCAACTGGCCGTTCTCATTGATCGCGGTCATCGCGAATTGCCGATCCAGGCGACCTACGTCGGTAAATTTGTGCCGACCAGCAGCCGCGAGATCATTGAAGTCAAGTTTCGCGAGGTCGATAACGACGAGCAGGTTCTGCTGGTCGAGCGCGTCGACTAGAATCTGGGACCGAAAACCAGGTTGGGTGCCCCATTCATCGGAGCGCGATGAGTGGGAAACAGAAGAAGCCGGAAGTTACGAATGACCGCCAACGCCGCCCCGACTCGCCGCACTCTTCACCTGCCGCCGGTGCCCGCGACGCCGCTTCCCTATCATCCCGGTTCTCTCTTGTCCGCATCCGATCTTGATCTCGCAGCCATCAATCATGTCCTCAGCCGCGCTACAGCCCTCGAGAGCCAGGACCCGCTCACCCGCGACCGCATCCTCGCCAAGCGCCGCATCGCGCTGCTGTTCTACGAGTCGTCCACGAGGACGCGCACCAGTTTCGAACTGGCTGCGAAGGCGCTGGGCGCGGACACGACGCTCGTCTCGAGCCTTTCTTCGAGTATCGAAAAGGGCGAGTCGCTGAAGGACACCGGGCTCACTCTGCGGGCGCTTGGAGCAGAGGCCATCATCCTGCGCCACAACTCCTCAGGCGCGCCGTGGCTGCTCGAAGCCGAGACGCGCCTGCCGGTGTTGAATGCCGGGGATGGCATGCACGAGCATCCCACGCAGGCGCTGCTTGATCTGCGCACGATCCTCGCGCACCTCAAGCCGGACACGTATACCGTGACGGCGGAAACCCTCGCGGGCGTCACGGTCACGATTGTCGGCGACATTCTGCACAGCCGCGTGGCGCGTTCCAATATGCTGTTGCTGCCGCGGCTTGGCGCGCGCGTTGTTCTCTGCGGACCCAAGGAACTGCTGCCCGAGATGGCGACTCATGTTGGTCCAGGCATCGCTATCGAACGAGACTTCAATACCGCGCTGCGCCAATCGCAAGCGGTGATGATGCTGCGTATTCAGGCCGAGCGGCTGGCCGGCCTGCAGCTTGATCTTGAGGAGTACAAGGCCAACTATCAGCTCAGCGGCCCGCGCCTCGCTGCTCACGCGCCGGAGGCAATCGTTCTCCATCCGGGCCCCATCATTCGCGGCCTTGAAGTCACGGCCGGCGTTGCCGACGGCAAGCAGTCGGTGATTCTGGAGCAGGTGACCAACGGCGTCTCCATCCGCATGGCGATTGTTGAACGCGCGCTGCTGGCAGAGGCTGCATCCCCTGCAACCCGAACAAGGTCACGGGGGCAAAATGAGGCCCGGCGTCCACGCTTTCGCACGCATCTGGATTCTGCTGGCGCTGGCGATGGTCGAAGCCTTCGGATTGGTTTTGCTTCGCGGTCAAGCTTTCTATTTTCCCTTTGCGGTTTTCTCTCTTTGGGCCGTGCTCCTTGCGGTGCCGATCTTATGGATTGAAGCGCTGTGGCGTCACGGAATTTCATTCATCGAAATTGCCTTCATCTCCGGATTTGGTTTGAAAGCGATTCAGTGCTTCAAGCAATCCGACATGCTTTATGGGTATGCGTTCGCGGCGATCTCGATCTTTCTAGCAATCCGCACCGCGAACAAGTTCGGCGAGCCGACAACCCCTGAAGAGCAGGAAGATTCACTCCGCGCTTTTCGCCATCTTGACAGCCGTCTGCCCGCAATCGCGCTTTATAACGCCGGCGTCATCGTCTGCCTTGTTATGATCCCGTTGGTCGCCCAGCGGCCGGGCGCAGTCTTCTGGATTATCCCGCTGGTGCTGCTCATGCTCTGGTTCGCGTGGCGGCTGGTGTTTACTCTCTTCATCAAGAAAAGGAATGCAGACGATGCCGAAACGCACCCTGTTCGCTGAATCGCGAGGCCGCGCATGAGCCTGCTTGCCATTCGCGGCGGACACCTCATCGATCCCGGCGCCGGCATCGACGGACCTAAAGACATTCTGATCAAAGACGGCCGCGTCGCGGAGATTGCCGGTCCGGGCAAGCTGAAGCTGGCCAATGGGGCAGAGTCGATTGACGCGTCTGGCCTCACGGTCGCTCCTGGCCTGATCGATATCCATGTGCATCTGCGGGAGCCCGGCCAGGGCTACAAAGAGACCATCGCCACCGGCACCGCAGCGGCGGCGGCCGGCGGATTCACTTCCGTCGCGGCCATGCCCAACACGCGTCCGGTGAACGATTCGCCCGAGATCACGCGGTGGATGCTTGCGCCGGAGCGTCACGCCTCGATCCGCGTCTTCCCCATCGCCGCTGCCACGCGCGGATCGAAAGGCGAAACCATCAACGACTACGCGGCGCTCAAATCCGCAGGCGCAGTCGCGGTCACTGATGATGGGTATCCGATTCTCAAAGACAACGTGATGCGTGAGACGCTGATCGCAGCGGCTCGCGTGGGGTTGAGCGTCATCCAGCACGCTGAAGATACCAACATGACCAAGGGCTGCAGCATGAATGCGGGGCCTATGGCATTCAAGCTTGGGCTGCGCGGCATGACGACAGAGGCCGAATCCAGCATTGTCGAGCGCGACATTCGCCTGGTCACCGAGATTCGCGACGCGCGCGTGCATCTGCACGTGGCGCACACATCGACCGCAGCAGCGCTCGCCGCCGTCCGGCAGGCCCGGCGCAGCGGCCTGCGCGTGACCTGCGAGGTCGCGCCGCATCATTTCCTGCTGACTGAAGAAGCGGTGGGCCTTTACAACACGCACGCCAAGATGAATCCACCGCTTCGTTCCGCTGCGGACCGTGATGCCATGGTCGAGGCCATTCTCGACGGTGTGGTCGACGCCATCGCCACCGATCATGCTCCCCACGCTGTCCACGAGAAGGAAGTCGAATTCGAGCAGGCGCCCAACGGCATCACCGGACTTGAAACCGCGCTCGGCCTCTCGCTGCGCTGGCTGCATAAGGAGTGGAAGATGCCCATTGGGCGCGTGCTCAGCCTGCTCAGCGGACAACCTGCCGCGCTGCTCGGGCTTAAAGGCCGCGGCACGCTCACCGTTGGGAGCTATGGCGATGTGGTTGTCTTTGACCCCAAGGCCGAGTGGACCTATAACGCGCGCGAGACGAAGTCCAAATCGCGCAATACGCCCTTTGACGGCTGGACAATGCAAGGCAGAGTGCGCTGGACCGTCAGCGAAGGGCGCATCGCCTATGACAGCTCCGTCGCATAGAATTGTCGAGCGCGTAGGTAAGACACTTCAACTGCTTCGGAGTCCCGCATGGATAAGCGCGAGTTCCTCAAATCCTCAAGCCTTCTGGCCGCTGGTTCGTTGATGCCACGCGCCTTCGCGCAACAGGCCAACGCCCCGCGCGAGAACTGGGCCGGCAACCTTACCTACAGCACCAACCATCTGCACACGCCGGCCACTGTCGATGAAGTCCGCAAGGTTGTCACCAGTTGCGACAAGCTTCGCGCCCTGGGCACGCGGCATTCTTTCAATTCCATTGCCGACAGCACACACAATCAGATCTCGCTGAAGCTTCTGGACAAGATTGAGATTGACGAAAAGGCTCGAACCGTCACGGTTGGCCCAGGTGTCACGTATGGCAAACTCGCTCCCGTAACGCGCGCGGTTTCGCGCTGCATAACCTCGCGTCGCTGCCTCACATCTCGGTCGCAGGCGCTATCTCCACCGCAACCCACGGCTCCGGCGTTCACAACGGGAACCTGGCCACGGCTGTTTCTGCGCTTGAATTCGTGACCGCCAACGGCGAGACGCTCTCGCTTTCTCGCGCCAAGGATGGCGACACCTTTCTCGGCGCTGTCGTCGGCCTGGGCGCGCTCGGTGTTCTCACCGCCGTCACGCTTGATTTGCTGCCGACCTTTCAGGTTGCGCAGTCTGTCTATCAGAACCTGTCGTTCGACGTGCTCAAAGCCCATCTCGACGAGGTTTTCTCGAGCGGCTACTCGGTCAGTGTGTTCACAGACTGGCAGAACCACCGCGCGTCAGAATTGTGGATCAAGCGGCGGCTCGAACCCGGCGGTCCGAATGATTGGCCGCATGAGTTCCACGGAGCAACGCTGGCCACGGAGAAGCTTCATCCGATCATTGGGCACGATGCGGTGAATTGCACCGAGCAGCAAGGAATCGCCGGCCCCTGGTACGAGCGGCTTCCGCACTTCCGCATGAACTTCACGCCTTCCAGCGGCCGCGAACTGCAGACGGAATACTTCGTCGCCCGCGATCGCGCGTGGGAGGCTATCTCGGCTGTCGAGCAACTCCGCGATCGCATCACGCCGCATCTCTTCATCACCGAGCTGCGCACCATTGCCGCCGACCATCTATGGATGAGCACCGCCTACCAGCGCGACTCGCTCGCCATTCACTTCACATGGAAGCCCGAGTGGCCCGAGGTCAGCCAGGTTCTGCCGCTGATCGAGAAACAGCTCGAGCCCTTTGCCGATCGCCCCCACTGGGCCAAGCTCTTCACATTAGCTCCCGGACGCCTAACATCCCGCTACGCGCGTCTCGTGGATTTCGAGGCCCTGGTCAAGCGGCACGATCCGACCGGCAAATTCCGCAACGAATTTCTCGACCACAACCTCTACTCGGCCTGAAGACCCGGTCGGGCCCCGCGGATATCGTATGCCTGTGACCCACGAGATCTTCGATCACGTCTTGTTCGCGCTGCTGCTGGTCGTTCCGCTTATTGAGTGGCGCTGGAACTGGCCGCGCTACCTGGCCCGTCTTGCCGCGGGCGTGCCGAACGTGCGGCTGCATCACTTCCCCAATCTGATCATCGGGGAATGGGTTCCGGTTCTTTGCCTTTTGGGGTATTGGGCTTTCCGCTCGCGGCCCTTCGCTGCTCTTCATCTGGCGGGGTGGACGCCGTTGCGCTTTTATGCCGGTCTTGGATTTGTCGTTGCGTTCATCGGCGTTCTTATCATGCAGCGCCGCATGATCCTGGCACGCCCTGAAAGAATCGAGCGGGTCCGGGCTGTGCTGGCCTACGCGGAGCCGCTGCTTCCACGTTCGCAGGTGGAGCGCAGGGTTTTCTGGGCTGTCTCCGTCACGGCAGGCGTCTGCGAAGAAATGCTCTATCGCGGATTTCTCTTCTGGTATCTTGCCGTGTGGACAGGCCCAATCGCCGCCGCGATACTCAGCGCGTTGCTCTTTGGAGCAGGCCACGTGTACCTCGGCCCCTGGCAGATTCCGAAGACCGGTTTTGTCGGGCTGCTCTTCGTTTTCGTGATGCTCGCATGCGGTTCAATCTGGCCGGCGATCCTGCTCCACGCGGCGATCGATTGGAACTCCGGCGAACTAGGCTACGCGGTGCTCACCGCCGCGCGACCGGCCGCGACCTCGAGCCCTGATTCCTAAGAGTGGCTTTCTTTGAAGTCGAGATACGCAAGATTCATATTCCCCTCAGTGAGGATATGCACGGTCAACACGCTCTTGCCCTTGGGCAGATGCACTTTGACCAGTTGGCGCGCGATGTTCCAGTGATGCCACTGCCGCCAGGCAATTGGCTCCGCCCGATCGAATGTGGAAACGATCGTAAGGGAACCCGTGGCCGGTTGTCCGTTTACATCCAGCGAGATCGTTCCGCCGCGATTCGACGTGTAGAGCAAGTCAGCTGCATAGGTGCCTGCATGCTCGGCGTAGACGGTGAGGTTGAACCATTCTCCCGGTTCGGTCCATCCGACGTAGAGTTGCCCCTTCGGCGGCACGACTTTGTCGTAGGGGGTGTCGTCGATTGCGTCGCCGTGATCCGGGAATTTCGTATACGAGATATCGACGCTTTCGTCTTTGCGAAACTCATTCAGATAGCTGCCGTCCAGCGGATTGAGCCCGCCGCTGCCGCTGTTTTTCGCGTCTGAATCGTGGTAGGCCACGCCTTCCCCGCCGAAGTCGTAGTAGGCGCATTGCACCTTGCCGGGAATCTTCTGTGGCCCGCCTGGGTTGCGGCTGTCGTGAAAGGGCGTCCCCTTGTAGGCCTTCAAAAACGCGGCGGAAGAGTCGGAGACGCCGGTCCCAACCGCCAACGCGGCAACCACCGCTGTGGCCACCAAGAGATTCGAGCGAGATCTTTCCACGAGGTTCCTCTTTTCAGCAGTCAGCGCCGCTTTGCGGCATAGCAAGTTAGCGAGTCAGCGGTTCCACCCGTGAGAGATCACCGGAAAGCGGCCCCCACAGTCCGGCGCGATCTGGATTCATTCTCTGCTTCTGGATTTGTACGCTCTATCCCTTGCGGCGATAGAGAATCTGGAACTCATAGCCGGGGTTGGCTGGGAATAGGCTCGCCACATGCCGCAGCCGCTCGGCCAGCGCGGGCGCCGTGAGCAGCGGGTACTCGCGCTCGCGCAGATCGTGATAATCGAAGTCGACCGCGAGCGCCAGCATGTATACGGCGAGAGCGTCGGAGAAGGAAGACTCGTAGAAGCTGTTGCGCGACCGCTCGTCGATGGTCGGTTTGCCGTTCGCGTCGCGATTTTCCGCGGCACGGCGGCGGGTCTCCCAGGCATCCTGGCTGGTCTCGCCGCGCACCTGCGCCTCGGCCTGCGACCAGGCAAGCGCAGAGAAGCTCTCGGGCACGCCGGCTGCTTCGACAAAGTTGTGCGCCACGTTGATGAAGAACTCGAAAGCCAGTCCGAAGCGGTCTTCCACCAGACGCGTCGAAAGAAAAACTCCCTCTGTGGAACCGAAGGTCGCATTGCGATGACAGATGGCGCGATCGCTCAGGTCCACCGAGTACGACGGAGCCACCATCACCTCGCCGGTATCTGAAATCGCCAGGGGAACAAAATAGTATGCGCGGTTCTTGAGGGCATTCGACAATGCGGCAGGGACTGCGCCCACCAGCCGTTCCAAATCAGCATCGTTGATGCGCGTCTCGCCCCACGCGGCGTATTTGATTCCGTTGGCAGCCTGCGACACGCTTACGTGTGAAGCAACCTTCTCCGCGGGCCAGAGTTCGATTTGTGCGCTCGTCGTCACGAACCTATATTCTAGACGAAGGAGGCCAGCAGGATGGCTGCGGCGCGCACAGGCACAGTTTTCGGATTTCCGCTGGAAGGTTTCGGGCTGTTCACCAGCCTGCTTCTGTCGTTTGCAGCGGCATTCTTCACCTTCTTCGCTTCCACCTGCATCGCCATTTTTTCTCTGCTTGGCTGGAACCTGATCGGCCATCACACCGTCAGCTATGCCGACAGTTATCTCTATGTCGGCTTCCCCGCCGGGGTTCTTGTTCTGGTTTGCGCGCTGCCCATTTTTGGAGTGCTCTGGATCCGCGGCAAGATGCGCTCAACCTAGGTGCAGGCCGCGTGGCGCGATGGAGTGCCTGACACAAGATCCGCTATTGAGCGGTTGGGCAGTTATCCATGGCTGAAGCCAAATTGAATGGAAACGGTTTTCGGGAGGCTAAAAGCCTCCCGCTCCCTCCAAACGCCGAATTGCCGCGCAGGTTCAGTCCCCTTGCGGACGCCCGAAGAACAAGACATAGCCGTCGGGATCGCGGACCGTGAAGCCGCGCAAGCCATCGTGCGTATCCTCGAGCGGCGTGTTGAACTCGACGTTCTCCCCGGAAAATTCGGCTGCGAGCGCATCGGGGTCCTGCACATACACAAAAGAGTCCCATGCGATCCAGGGATGTCGCTTGGTGTTCGGCATCGGCGCCAAACCCTCATGCGACTTCACGAAGAGTTGCGCTCCGTCGCGGCCCACAATCCCGAAGAAAGGATCGCTCTTCGGTTCCTTGAATCGTGTCTCAAATCCAAGCTTGGCGCAATAGAAGGCAAGGCTCTTCTCCACATCGTTCACGATAAAGAAAGGTGAAATTCCGCCAATGTGCGCTCGCTCCATCTTTGGCCCCCCGGGAACGTTCTGCCCGTAGCATAAAACGTGAAAGGCCGGACATGCACAAGCAAAACGGCCATTCTCACGCGAGAATGGCCGCTTTGCTTTCAGTTGAGTTCAAGCCCTAATTTGTTCCCGCAGGCTTTGGATTCGCCTTGTCATAGCGGGCAAGGCGAATTTTCTTCGCGAGTCCCAGCTTCGACAAGAGCCATATGCCCCAGTAGTTCGGATCAACCTCGTACCAGGCCAGCCCATGCTTGGCCGACACAGGATGCGCATGGTGGTTGTTGTGCCAGCCTTCACCGCCGCTCACCAGCGCCACCCACCAGTTGTTGCGCGAGTCGTCGCGGGTCTCGAAGCGCCGGCTGCCCCACAGGTGCGTGGCCGAATTCACCAGCCAGGTGGCGTGCAGCCCGAGCGTCACGCGGAGAAAGACGCCCCATAAAACAAAGCCTACGGCGTTCCAGGGGCCACCGAGCGCCCAGCCAAGCCCGAACAAAGCCAGGCCGCTCGCGGTCAGCGGAATCCAGTGGAACTTGCTCAGCCACACATGGAACCGGTCGCGCCCCAAATCGGGCGAGTAGCGGCTCAACACGTCGGATTGCGCATGCAGCGCGCTGCCGAACAGAATCCAGCCGGTGTGCGCCCACCATCCGCCTTCGCGCGGGGTGTGCGGATCGCCTTCGTGGTCGCTCATCTGATGATGCACGCGGTGCGTCGAGACCCAGAACATCGGTCCGCCCTCAAGCGCAAGCGTCGCGCAGCATGCCATCACGTACTCAAGCCACTTGGGAACCTGGTAGCCGCGATGCGTCAGCAGCCGGTGATAGCACATGCCGATGCCGACGTTGATGGCCAGCACATACAAAATCACCATCGTCGCCAGACGCGACCAGCTAAAAAAGAAAAAGGCCGCCAGCGCTCCCACGTGAAAAATTGCCACCACGCTCAGGGTCAGCCAGTTGATGCCCTCGCTCAAGGTTGCTGCCTTGCCCATGCGGACTTCGTCGCGCGCCGGAACAGAGTGCGCCGGAACGGTTGCTGTAGATGAAACTGCTGGGGGCAAAAGGGTTGAATCGACGGGAGCAGCGTCAAGCGGTGGTGCGGTTAGAACTGATGCCATACTTGGGGAAAATCCTCGGAAGGTGGCGACACGCCCACCCTACCACTCATTGTATAGGAGCAGATGCTTACAAAAGTGTTCCATCCGACATTAGTTGTAGAGGAAGTTATAAGTTTTCCATCAAAGAGAAAGAATGCGCATATTGCTGGTGTGCAATGAATTGTCTGCTGCTGAAACTGGTCAAAATTGATCAGTTTCTGAAGCGGCGAAGGTCTAATCGCCGCCTGAGTCGGCAAAGTCGGCGCCGCCGCTTACCAGCAGCTTTTCAGCGGTACCGCGCATGACGCGATAGAGCGCAAACTGCCGCTGCGTGGCGCCGCGCAACTCAAACAGGAGTTCGCCGCGATTGTCGGCCATTGCGTCAACGGCGTCGATCAGTTTCATGCGCGGCTTTTCATCGAGGTGCGAGCCGTCGGTCACGTTCTTCAGCAGCACCAGCACATTGCCGTACAGATCGGGTTGGGCGATCAGAGTTACAAACTTCTGATCTTTCACCGGGCCGTCAGTATGAGCGGTCAGCACCAGCGTGGCTCCCGATCCGTAAGCCAACTCGAAGACGCGGAATTGCTCGTCGGTAAGCGCGACGGGCGGCGGAGCAGGCTTGGTCGCCTTATGAGCTGTGGTGGTTGTACTGGTTGTGGCGGTCGTCTTCGGCTTTGGCTTTGCGGCAGGCGGGGGCGGGTTGATGCCGAGGGCGGTGCGCGCAATGTCCTCCATTGACGCCTTCATCTTTGCTTCATCCTCGGGGTTCGACCATGCGTAGCTCCACACATGCTCGGGCCGGCTCTGCGAATCGGAAACGGCGACCTGTTGATTCAGGTCCGGCGGCAAGCCGACCAGGCTCGGCAATACATCGACGCTGTCACTGCTCGCCTTGCCGCGCCTGAGGCGGGGTCGATTCGGATCGGTCGCTGCGAACTCATCGTCAGAGGTTGCAGCGGCCGCGGCTTCAGTCTTCTTGTGCAGCACCGGGCGATCAGGGTCATCGGGCGCTGCGCTCGCATCGCTGTCGGTCTTCTTGTGCAGCGTAGGCCGATCGGGGTCGTCCTGCGCAGGGCTGGGATCGCTTGAGGTGTCGCTTGTCTTCTTATGAAGCGTGGGCCGATCCGGATCCGCGGGCGGCGCCGGGTTGTCGCTCCCACTCGTCTGGCCGCTGCTTGATTTCGGATCGTCGGCGTGATGCTTGCGATGCAGCACAGGCTCATCGCTCGGCACGTCGTCATCCAACTTCAATTTTGCGAAATCCTGTTTGGGTTTTGGCTTGACCAACGGCTTCCACGCCCCAAAGCCAACCCAGGAGCCAAACTGCTGCCCCGCATTGTGGACATCGAAAAGCCCCACCGGTTTTCCATCGAGCTGCAGCTCGTATTCCACCTCCGGCGCGACGGCCATGGGCTCGGGCCGGGCGAGGTAGATGCTTCCATCCTGCAGTTGTCCGCCGTCGAGCACTGCGACGGGGACCAGCCGGCTGGCTTTGGGGCTCTTTTCGTCCCCGGTCCACTCCAACACAGCAATGGCCCGCAGTTCTGGCTTGTCTTTTTTGTCTTTCGAAACCCGCCCAGAATATTGACCGAACGCCTGCAGCGCCGCAAAGGCAACCAGCGCCATCAACACCGTTCTTACCCTGAACAATTCACGCAATGACATGGGCCGCCCGTCTCGGGAATAATCGTACCTGTCTTTGTGCATCCGCACCTTGAGGAAACCGACCATGGAACTGAATTCGAAGGTCCCCGATTTCTCGCTTCAAACCGACGAGGACAAAACCGTAAGCCTGTCGGACTACGCCGGCAAGCCGGTCATACTGTTCTTTTACCCCAGAGCGGACACTCCTGGCTGCACCATCGAGGCCTGCGGGTTCCGGGACACGTTCAAAAAGCTGATTGCGGCCGGAGCCGTGGTGCTGGGCATCTCGCGCGACACGCCCAAGGCGCAGGCCAAGTTCAAGGCCAAGTACGACCTTCCGTACACGCTCCTTGCAGATGTAGACGAGAAAGTCTGCAACTTGTTTGGCGTGATGAAGGAAAAGAACATGTATGGCAAGAAGGTTTGGGGCATTGAGCGCACCACTTTTCTGATCGGCCCCGATCGCACCTTAGTCCACATCTTCCCGAAGGTTACGCCCGAAGGCCACGCCGAGGAAGTGCTTGCGCTGCTGAAAGAATGGAAGAAAGCGCACAAGTAGGTTCGGCTCGTCTCGGATAATCCATTGAATTTTGGGGTGCCCCAGGTGCCTCGCATTTGGGCACCTGGGAATCCACAGATCCCAACCATCCCAGTTGACACCCAAATTGAAAAGCAAGCGCCTTCCCGGCCATCCCATCCACCGCTCTTTCTTCGAAGCCCCTCCCGAACTGGTGGCTCCGCGGCTGCTGGGCAAGCTGCTGATCCACAACAGTCCGAAGGGGGTCCTGGCTGGCCGGATCGTAGAAGTGGAGGCCTATCTTGGCCCGCACAACGATCCGCCTGACCCGGCTGCCCACTCGCACCGCGGACCAACTCCGCGCAATCTTGTTCTCTTTGGTCCTCCTGGCCACGCGTACGTCTACATCATCTATGGCCGGTACTCCTGCATGAACTTCTCCTGTGAGGCGGAAGGGCGCGGGGGCGGCATTCTGCTGCGCGCCGTGGAGCCGGTGCTGGGACTCGACCAGATGGCGGCGAATCGCGGCCTGAGCAAAGGCGCGCCGGCCAGGATGCTCACGTCAGGGCCGGGACGGTTGTGCCAGGCGATGGACATCACGCGTCCCAAACACAACGGGCTCGATCTGCTCGATCCATCTTCCTCATTGCAGGTTCGCGACGATGGAGCGGCAGAGCAGGACCCGCTGGTGACGGTCCGCATCGGCATTACGCATGCGGTTGATTTTCCGCTTCGCTTTGTGGTCAAGGGACATGAGTGCGTCTCGGGTCCGAGGCGGTTGCGGTGATTCGGCCTGGGCTGTCGGCTGAAATTTGATCCTTGAGGACGCGGCCTTTCCGCTTAGAATTCCGTCAACCTAGGAAACAGCGCCAACCCCACCCAGGAGAAAACAACTTGTTCAAATCTTCCCACCGTTTGCTGAGTGCGGCGACGGCACTCCTCGCAACGAGTCTGTTCGCTGCGACGGCCCTTGCTCAGGCGCCGCAGCAGAACCCGCAACAAGCCCCGCCCGCGGGCCATTCTGACCATGACCACACAATGGCTGCACCCACCAATCTCAAAGTGCTGCCTAAAAACCTGACCGGACAGCAGGTTCACGAAATCATGGAGACCTGGGCAGGCTCGCTCGGCGTGCACTGCAACACCTGTCACGCGGCGGACCCGAAGAACATTGGCCCCAATGGGCGGCCGCGGCTTAACTTTGCGGACGACTCGAAGCCGGAGAAGGCGACGGCGCGCCTGATGTTCACCATGATGGAGGACATCAACAAGAGCTATCTGAAGAAGCTGGACGACTCGCCCAAGATCACGTGCGGGACGTGCCACCGCGGGCACCTTGATCCGGAGCCGTATGTGATTCCGCCGGAAGAGCATGGGCCGCCTCCGCCCCCGCCGCCGGCAAAGTAGGTTGAAGGAGCAGAAAAGACTGTGAAACTGTGAACACCCCCCTCTGGAAGCTGTTGTTGATTCTCGGCTTAGGGAGGGTGCGCAGTTTTAAGGCCGTTTTTGAGGATCCTTCTTGCGTTGACTTGCTGGGCGGAACCCCGATCTCAGAAGCGAGACCGGGGGCACCCGGATTTGTGTGGCGCCGGCGCTCTTCCGGTGGTCTTTGTATTCCGCGCAAAAAAACCCACGAGATCTTCATTCGGTTAGGTTTAGCGCCCAGATCGCCGCAAAAATACTCATGCCAAAAGGGTTATCCGCAAAATACTGTTGGCGAAGGAGTTAGCGGGTAGCGAGTGTCGTGATTGACTGCCGGCGCCAGATGTCTCGGCTGGCTCTCGCTCTGTGTGCTAAATTTTCATGCCAAATCCAGTCTGAACTTTGCTGAGAAATCATATGCAAAATCCGCGACAGGTTTTCTGTTTGGAATGAGGCGGTTACAAAGTATTTTTGGCGCTTTTGGCCTGGGGCAGTGTGCAACAGGCATGGGCAGCTTCGCCTGCTGCTACCACGACAAGCCTCGCGGTAACTTCAGCAAGCGGCGTTGTTACTACCGTCGACTCCGGTAGCGTTGTGATCTTAACGGCGACGGTGAAATCCGGGAGCACAGCCGTCACGACCGGCACAGTCAAATTCTGCGATGCATCGGCGGCCTCTTGCACGGACATACACCTCATCGGTACTACCCAGCTCGTAAGTGCGGGGACTGCAACGATCAGGTTTATTCCCGGGATCGGCAGCCACAACTATAAGGCGGTCTTTGTTGGCACGAGCGCGTATGCCGGCAGCGCGTCAAGCGCGTCGGCGCTGACTGTCACCGGTCTTTATCCGACGACCACGTCCATTTCGTCCAGCGGCAACCCGGGCAACTACACTCTGACCGCGACTGTGACCACCGAAGGGTCCCTTTCCTCTTCAGAGACCGTATCTTTCGTGGATACCAGCAACGCGAATTATTCCCTCGGCACTGCCAAGCTTGGCGCGGAAGCGGCTGCTTTGAGTCTGGTGAATTCCAGCAATCCGGCTACAGGAGCGGGTGGGATCAAAGTTGCGGTTGGAGACTTCAATCACGATGGAATCCCTGACTTGGCCATACCCAACGGGAATGCTAATAATCCTGTGATAATTCTCCTTGGCAAGGGAGATGGAACCTTCACGTCTTCGGGTGTGAGTACCGGAGGCTACGGACTTTGCAGCATTGCGATTGGTGACTTCAACGGCGACGGGAACCAGGATCTTGCTGGGGTAGGTTGTGGGGGAGCCTACAACGGTGTCTTGGTGTTTCTCGGGAACGGCGACGGGACCTTCACGGCTTCAGTCTCCAACTCTTCGGTAGGATTCGACCCAGTTGGCATCGCGGCGGCGGATTTCAACGGCGATGGCAAACTTGACCTGGCTGTGATCACCTCTTTTGCCCCATTCATGACGGTTTTGTTGGGAAATGGAGACGGAACCTTCACACCGGGCGCAGCCGTTTCCGGTTTATCCTACCTTCCCGAGCAGGTTGCGGTAGGAGACTTTAATGGAGACGGCAAGGCGGACCTTGTAGTCTCGTGTCAAAGCGGTGGAACGCTGACGGTTCTCCTGGGCAACGGGGATGGGACATTTACCCCGACTGTAACTAGCCCGAGTACGGGCGCTGATCCCTACGCTATAGCCGTAGGTGACTTCAATGGGGATGGCAAGACAGACCTTGCGGTGACAACCGGCGGCGTCAGCATCAACAACACAGTAAGTGTGCTGCTCGGCAATGGGGATGGCACATTTTCGCCTCTTACATCGAATAACTTGGTTGGTATCTATTCCCTTAGCATGGTCATCGGGGATTTCAACGGGGACGGTAAAGCGGATCTCGCAGTAACTAACTATGGGAGCAACACGTTGGATGTGTTGCTCGGCAATGGCGATGGGACCTTTACCCCTGCGACGAGCAACCCTGCCACTTTAAACTTTAGTCCCTGGTCAGCGACAGCGACCGACTTCAATGGCGATGGAAATACTGATCTCGTCGTTGTGAACGGTGGTGGCAGCACGCTCGATGTATTGCTCTCGAAGCCGTCGGAAACCTCAACCGCGAGCCTGAGCGGCGTCTCACCGCTCGGCACC
Source organism: uncultured Acidobacteriaceae bacterium (assembly GCA_963791505.1). GTDB lineage: Bacteria > Acidobacteriota > Terriglobia > Terriglobales > Acidobacteriaceae > Telmatobacter. The sequence continues at coordinate 39,774 of CAWBSV010000005.1, read as the reverse complement.
GGAACACACCAGGTCGATGCCTCCTACCCCGGAGACAGCACGAACAGCGCCAGCACATCCGGCAGCATTGGGCTGACCGCTCAACAAGCAAAGCCGACTGTGCAAGTGACACCATCATCAACGACAGTCAGCACGATACAGACGCTTTCTGTGACTGTGGTTGTCACGGGTGGCGCGGGCAATCCGACGCCCTCTGGAACAGTCACACTCTCAAGCGGCAACTATTCGTCTTCCGCAACCTCGCTCAGCAATGGCAGCGCAACGATCAACGTCCCCGCGGGATCCTTGGTAGCCGGAGCTGATACATTGACTGCCAGTTACTCTGGCGACAGCAACTATCTTCCAAACTCAGGCTCCGCGTCAGTCACGGTCATAATCCCCAGCTTCACAATCAGCGGCACCGCAGTGAGCCTGACCCCAGGTGCAACAACCGGCAATGCTTCCACCATCACCGTGACACCGGTCGGTGGCTTTACTGGAAGCGTGATGTTGACCGCTGTCGTCGCCTCCAGCCCCTCGGGCTCGGTCGACGCTCCGACATTCAGTTTTGGCGCTACTTCTCCGGTCAGCATCGCCAATGCGAATGCCGGTTCAGCAACCCTCACCATCTCCACGACCGCCGCTTCCACTAATTGCGTTTCGGTCAACTTTCGGAAGAAGACAATCCCTTGGTACCCCGGGGGGAGTGCGGTTCTGGCCTGTGTATTGCTCGTCGGTTTTCGCACCAAGCGACGTAGATTACGATCGATGCTCGGCCTAATTTTGCTCGGCGTTGCATTCACGGTTGGCGTGCTGGCCTGTGGGGGTGGCGGGGGTGGCGGCGGCGGTGGCTGCACGGAGAAGACCGATCCTGGCACAACCCCCGGCACCTATACCGTTACTGTCACTGGAACTTCAGGCACGACGTCGGCCACTACGGCGGTTAACCTGACAGTGCAATGAGTCCTGCCAGTCTTTCAATCAGGGGTGACGGCGTTGATGACGGCGAGGGAGTCCATGTAGTCGCGCCAGTGGACGATTTTGCGGTTCTTCACGGTGACGATGGAACAGAAGCGGTTGTCGTAGGCCTTGCGCGTGTGGGGAACGGCGCCGTGCACTTCGTATTCGAGGATGACGACGCCGGGCTGCTTCGCGGGATGCACAACGAGATTGTCTGCGGCGTGGAGAACGATCGAGTATCCGGCGAACCAGTCCATATAGGCTTTGCGGCCTTCGATGCGGTTGGTAAATCCGGGAATGTTGTAGCGGAATTCGAAGACCGCGTCGTCGGCTACGGCCTCCCAGAAGTGCGCGCCGTCGACTTCGCCCTTCAGGCCTTCGAGGATGATGGAGAAGAACGGCTCGGCGTTTTTGTTGAAGGCGGGGTGCTTCTCCTTTTCCGTGGGCTTGGTTTTCATAGGGTCATTTTATCGAGTGGGGTTTGAGGGATCATCCGGCGATTTCTTCTGCGGGCGGGTGAGGATTCTGGTTCTCAAGAGCGAGGCAGCGATGTCGCGGACCTCAAGAAGAGCGGGCGCCAAAGCGATTGAGAAGGGCGCGGTGAGCACGGCCAGAATTGCGGCGACGGTCGTTCGCGTCCTGTTGTGCTGGTGAACGCCCAGGGCCACTGCGATCAGGGAAACAACAAAGGGGAGGCCGAAGAGTGCTATCACGCGCAAGACGCCGAGATAGGTGCGCTTTTCGTTTGTGCTGAGTTGGTCCCATTCGCTGGTTCCGGAAAGATATCGCTGACCGCATTGGCAGTGGAAGGTTGCGGGTCCGAGGGGCGTGCGGCCATGGCCGCGGCTGACGCTGAAATGCTCGGTAATGTCTTCGCCGCATTGATCGCAGAGGTATGTGCTGGCGGGCTCGGGAAAGCGGCTCGCGGGGAGGCTGCTGGAAGAGGCTTCGTTGAGGCTGAGCGATTGCATTGCGGTTTGTGGCTCCGATCGACTACGACTGTCTATTCACTATCTATCCCAGGTGCCCAAGTGCGAGGCAGCTTCACCCCACGAACATGGACCCGTTCGTGGGGACCCCGGCACCTTGGGCACCCAGAGTTGTGGGGGTGAGAGGCGAGCTTGGTTCGTGGTATCCCAGGTGCCCAAGTGCGAGGCACCTCCACCCCACGGACGAAGACCCATCCGTGGGGACCCCGACCTGGGGCACCCAGAGTTGTGGGGGGTGAGAGCCGAGATTGGTTCGTGGTATCCCAGGTGCCCAAGTGCGAGGCAGCTTCACCCCACGAACATGGACCCGTTCGTGGGGACCCCGGACCTGGGGCCCCCGGAGTTATTGGGGGGTGTGATAGAAGTACACACGATTTCGTCAGGGCTTCCAGACGAAGGTGGCGACGGCGCCGGCGGGGAGGGTGGTCTGGGCGGTCTTGCCTTGGGCGGTGATGCGGAACTCCTGCACGGTTGTGCCGGCGTTGAGGGTGTAGAGGACGATGGTTCCGTTGGGATTGCGGAAGGCTACGTCTTTCAGCAGCGTGCCGGCGGGCTCGTCGGAGGCGATGCGGACGGCGCCGGGGAGAACAAATTTGCTGGCTTGCCCGAGCACGTAATAGTCGAGCTCGTTCTTGACCGCGGGGCGATCGGGATTGGTGAGGTCGATGGTGACGAGGCCGCGGCAGGTGTCGCATCCGCCGACAACGGGGCCGTGGTTCTGATCGGTGGCGAGGGCCCAGAGTACGTAACCGCGCGCCCAGTTGCGGGTGACGGCGATCAGCTCGGCGGCTTCTTCGGCGAAGATGTTGCCCTTTTGCCAGGTGCCGCCGCTTGACTCGGTGACCCACTGATCTTTGTTGGGGAACTCTTCGTGGTTTTTGGTCATCACGTCGGGATGGCCGCCGTAGTGGTGCCATGCGGTTCCAGCGACAAAGGGGCCTGCCTTGGGATCGTTGAGCACGGTTTCGGGATAGTCGGGGCGGTCCCAGTTGTGGTCATAGGCCATGATTTTTGGAGTCAGGTGCGCGGCGGCCAGCGCGGGGCCGAGACTGTTCCCGATGAAGGCGGCCTGCTCTTCGGCCAGCACCTTCATGCCGCTGTAGGTGGGGGGTGCGAAAAGCGGCTCGTTCTGCATGCTGACGGCCCAGATGGGGACGCCGGCGGCCTGGTATCCCTCAATGGTCTTCACAAAATATTGCGCGAAGGCATCGTAGAACTCCGGCTTCAGCTTTGAGTCGATCAGGGCGGCTTCTTTTTTGCCGTCGGGACTGGCGGGGTGCGCGGGGTCGGGCCCAGTGGCTGGCATTGCCCCCAACATGGAGCCTGACGATTTCATCCAGCCGGGCGCGCTCCACGGCGTGAGCATGACGTGGATGCCGGGGTTGAGGGTGACGGCTTTTTTGAGCAGGGGCAGGATGTAGTCCTGATCGTGCTTGAGGGAGAAGTGCGCGAGGGTCGGATCGGCTACACCGAGCGGGGTGGTGCAGGCCTTCTTATCCTGTTCGCAGAGATCGTCAAAGGAGTAGAAGGTGACGGCGAGGTCGGAGGAGCCGATGGGTTGGCGGAGGATGTTGAGGGCGATTCCGTCGCGGCGGGCGAAGAGGGACTTGAAGGTAGCGTCGGTTTGTGCGGCGCCGAGTTTTTTGGCGAAGAGCCATGCGGCGGAATCGGTGAGCGAGGCGCCGAAGCCGTCGATCTGCTGGAAGCGCTGCGCGGGGTCGATGGTGATGGTGGGCATTGGTTCGGGAGAGGCTTTGCGGGAGAAATGGAGGGACTGGCGCTCAGACAACTGCTCGAGCATGTCGGGTGTGGTCTGGTGGACGGCGATGGTTTGGGCGGAGGCGGGGGTGAGGAGAAGCGAGGCGAGGAGGGCGGAGAGGAGAGGCTTAGGGGCGTGCATGGAGGCTCCTTCGAGGGGAAGGAGAATGCTAGTTCATTTGGGGGGACGGGGGAAGATGCGGCGCAGTCCGGCTAAGCGAAGCCATTTGCGTGAAGATCAGAAAACTCTCCCGTGCCCGGGTCGTAGACGACCCCCCAAAAATCTACGCCTCCGTCGCAAACGATAACCATCTTCGAGAACCAACTCTTTGGAAGGTACGGGCCGGAAAACGCGTTCAAATAGATCAGTTTGCGGCCTTTGATCAAAATGCCCAGGTATTGGCGATAGAACCGCTCGGGGTGTTCAATCGAAATTCTTTTTCCTGCTGGGTCTGGTTTTGACAGCTTCGCGAGGCGCGATTCCAGGGCTTCAATATCTTTCGCTGCCGGAGTCCAGCTCCCCTCGACATCGCTTGGCGCGGGCCTTGAACAAAACGTGTGAAGAGACTTCACCTCACTCTCAGGCAAGATCACCCAGCGGCGGTTTTCCTGACTAAGCGCTCCGCAGAATGCGATGGACAGCAAGACTGCGGCCACCAATCTCGAATGCCGAACTCTCATCAAGCCTCCTCGTGTCTTGAAGTCCGTTGAAGAACAACCGCAGATTCTTCGACTCACCACCCCCAGGCTGAAATGCGCCTGGGGCCCCGTTCGCTCAGAATGACACCTCAGTGTTGCTGGCGCGCGAAATCGCCGCTTTTGCCGCCGGTTTTGGATTCTAGCTGGATGCTGCGGATCACGATGGATTTATCGAGGGCTTTGGTCATGTCGTAGACGGTGAGGGCGGCGATGGATGCGGCGGTGAGGGCTTCCATCTCAACGCCGGTGGGGCCGGTGGTGGCGACGGTTGCGGTGATGCGGACGCCGTCGTGGATGATCTCGGTCTGGACATTGACGTGGGAGAGCGCCAAGGGGTGGCACATGGGGATCAGGTCGGCGGTGCGTTTGGCGGCCTGGATGCCGGCGATGCGTGCCACTTGAAGCGGATCGCCCTTGGGATTGCTGGGCAGCGCTTTTAAGACGGCGGCGGAGAGCTCGACAAACGCTGAAGCGGTGGCGGTGCGCCGGGTCGCGGGCTTGGCGCTGACGTCGACCATGGCGGCTTTTCCGGTTTCGTCAAAGTGCGAGAGTTTCATGCGACTCCTCAGGGAAGCAAAATGCGGACTGTCTCACCGGCTTCAAGAAACGCGGTGTTTTCAGGGATGACCAAAAAACAATTGGATCGGGCCAGAGCGGCCATGTCGCCCGAGCCCTGCCAGGGGACAAGCGCGACTTCGGGCACGGTTCCACCAAACGTACACGATGCGGGCAGAAAGCGGGTGAGGCCGGGCTTGGCGTTTTTGTCGGTAGGCGCGGCGAGGCGTGCCTGGGCGAATTTTGGCCCGGCGGCGCGGCTGCCGGCGAGGGCGGCGAGCATCTGCGATCCGAAGAGCAAAAACGTGACGGCTGACGAAACGGGATTGCCGGGCAGGCCGAAGAAGGGCAAGGCGCCCATCTCGCCAAAGACCAGAGGTTTTCCCGGCTGGATGCGCACGCCGGTGAAATGAAAGTGCGCTCCGGCGCGGAGCAATGCGGGCTCGACGAGATCGAATTTGCCCGCGGAGACTCCACCGGAGATGAGCAGCATGTCGGACTGAGAGGCCTGGGCGAGCGCGGCGTCGAGGGCGTGGGGTTCATCGGGGGCCGGTGGGAGGACGATGGCTTCGCCGCCGTGGGCCTCGACGAGCGCGGCCAGCATGGGCGCGTTGGAGTTGCGGATCTGCGCGGGACCGGGTTTGGCATTGATGGGAACCAGCTCGTCGCCGGTGGTGAGAATGGCGACGCGGGGGCGGCGGTAGACCTCGACGGTTGCGAAGCCGCACGTTGCGGCGATGGCGATTTGCGCGAAGGTAATTTCAGCACCGGCATCGAGAAGCAGGTCGCCGGCGTGGGCTTCAGCTCCGCGGGGGACGAGATTTTCGCCTTGGCGCAGAGTGCGGGGCGCGATCAGGCGAACGTTGTTACCGGCGAGCTCGACATGCTCGACCATCGCAACGGCGTCGGCGCCTTCGGGAGCGGGTGCGCCGGTCATGATCTCCCACGCGGTTGCGGGTTCGAGTGGGCCGGCGGGGAGTTGGCCGGCTTTGATGGCTCCGGCGATTGGGAGCCAGTGGTGTGCGGAGGCGTCGGCGGCGCGGCAGGCAAAGCCATCGCGGGTGGAGCGCGCGAAGGGAGGCTGATCGCGATCGGCGTGGAGCTGGTGGGCGAGCATGCGCCCTCGCGCGGCGTCGAGGCTGACGTGTTCAGGCAGAGGTGTGCGAAGGCGGAGAGCTGCGGCGCGGCTGGCGACGATCTCAGACGCCCGTTCGTAGCCTGGCAACGCCTCACTCATGGACGGATTGTAGAAGGTCTGCCGCTGCGCAGCGCCCAGGCAGCGTTTGATGGATTCGAAAGGCAGATGTTTGAATCGAAATCGGTGTCCCCCAGGGGTTAAAAACCCGTCGTCTTTCAAGCCCTTTTCGGCCCGACTAAAACAGTTCGTTTTCGCGGGCATTGTTCAAAAGAGCCGTCGCCCGCAATGGTTAGGACTGGTTGCAGGAAGGGCTAGTAAGAACATCCCTCGGGGGCTAAAGCCCTCTGTTTATGCACCCTTCACGGCACGCGACCCAGAGGGTGCCCCGAGCCGTGCCCTTTCAAATCGCCGTGCAACGAGTCTTTAAAAACGATCCTGCAGAGCTTGCGGCGGTTTGTCCGCAGACAGAAAAGGCGCCCCGGTTGGAGCGCCTCTTCTGAAAAAAACCGGGCAACGGTCTTACGACTTCTTGCCTTTCGGCGCTTTGTAGGTCTGGTCGATGGTCTGATTGAAACCGGCCAGGATTCCCTTCACTTCGGCAGCATAGGGGCCGTCGGGTGCGAGTTCAAGATACTTCTGATACGACTCGAGGCATCCCGGGGGCGCGATCAGCTTATGGGTTTTGTCGTCCATGGTGGTTTTTTGAACGAGGCCGTTTCCCTTCAGATAGTAGAGAATCGGCTGGCTCGGATCGGCTTTGATTGCCTCGTCTGCCGCAGCCACCTGGGCATCGGCATTGTTGGCCTGGAAGAAGATGACCGCTTCATTCTTCAGATAGAAACCGGCTTTGGTCGGATCAGCTTTGACGGCTGCATCGTACGCCGCGTTGGCCTCAGCGACTTTGCCCTGCCGCGCGTACACCTCGCCCAGGCCGCTGTCAGCGAGCCCTTGAACGGCCGGGTTCGGCTTCTTCGCGGTGGTCTCGAGATCGAGAGCCTTCTTGTAGGAGGTTGCGGCATCGTCGTACTTCTTGAGGCCGACTTGTGCCTGTCCCAGATAGGCCCAGAGGACCGAAGCATCCGGCTTGGCCGCGGTGTCTTTCGACATGAGGGTTTCAATCTCGGTGTATTTGGAGGTCTTGATCTCGGCTTCCTTGGCATCGAGCTCGGGCTTGGCTGCGCCTGCGCCCAGGGCGGCGACGGCGGCGGCGTGGGCACCGTCGGCGTCCTTGATGTCCTGGGTCACAGTCTTGAGGTCGTTATTCAGGCCCTTGATGACTTCGTTGGCCTTCATGGCTTCAGAGTTGTGCTTGCGAAGATCTTCGAGCTGCTTCTTTTGCTCTGGGGGCAGGGCGTCAACATACTCTTTGCGGGACATGTCGATGTCCTGCAGAGTATCTTGACCGGCCATGACCTTCACGTTTTCCGCGTGGTCGGCTTCTTTGTCTTCGGGCATGCCTGGGGTGCGATAGACGAGGCGGTAGTTGCCCGGCGGCACTTCAACGGTGTAATCGCCATCGTTGCTGACGGTTGCTGTGCCTTTGTCGGTTGTCTTCGCAGTCAATCCAGGGCCGGAGGCGATGCCGGTGCCGACGACCGTGATGGTGCCGCCCGACTGAGACGCTCCTGTCGGGTTGGTCACATGTCCGTGGATCTTGCCCGTGGCCGGTGTTTGCGCACTGATGGGCAGAAGCGCAAGGCCCAGAATGCCCAGGCAGAGTGAAATCGTACGTTTCATGTTCGTCTCCTTGATAACGGCCGATGCACTTCTCGCGGCCGGCAAAAAATTCTCTTCTACCGAATCAAACTCCGAACAAACTTCGTTCCCGCCGGGCATCCGGCGACTCGTTTCAAACAGCGAGTCCAGCGAAACTCCGGCTCTGCTGCGGAGGCACCAGCAGCAGGTTTCTCCATGCGCAGGACCAAAGTTAAATCCAAGAGACTATGGAGCACAAGGGCGCGTGAACCGAATCATCCGCCTTGATCAGTCAAAGATGCTGTTTCGGCGAAGAGGGTGCGCTCGGCGCGCGCGAAGAAGCGCGAGGTCGCTGCCACCCCTGTCGTTGCTTTCGATGCTAGACGGTTAGGCCGCTGCTCCGTGTGGCCTGTATCACACACTAAAATGGAGACATGTCGACGATCATTCGTCCGGCGACGCCCGCCGACGTTCCGCTGATTCTTACCTTCATTCGCGCGCTCGCTACGTATGAACGGGAGCCGAACGCTGTTTCGGCAACAGAAGCGGGCCTGATGCGCGACGGCTTTGGGCCGAATCCCTTTTATTTCTGCCTTATAGCGGAGCATGATGGTCTGCCGGCCGGGTTTGCGCTTTACTTTTTCAACTACTCGACGTGGAACGGATGCCCGGGGATTTATCTCGAAGATCTGTTCGTTCCTCCAGAGCTTCGTGGGTTCGGGATCGGCAAGGCACTGCTGCAGAGGGTGGCGGCGATCGCGGTGGAGAAGGGCTGCCCGCGGCTGCAATGGGAGGTGCTGGACTGGAACACGCCAGCCATCGATTTTTATCGCGCCATGGGCGCAGAGTTTCTGGATGAGTGGCGGAATGTGCGGGTGAGTGGCGAGGCGCTGCAGCGACTCGCGGGAAATCCGGTTGCGAAGGCGGAGACTGAGGCGGCGCCGTGAGAGTTCGCGTGATTGGCGGCGGACTGGCAGGGCCGGAAGCCGCGTTGACCGCCGCGCGCATGGGCTGCGAGGTCGATCTCTACGAGATGCGGACGATGGTGGATGGCAAGCCGCGCCTGACGCCCGCGCATCAGACCACGGACTTCGGCGAGCTGGTGTGCTCGAACTCGCTGAAGAGCGAATCGCCGAACACTGCTCCCTGGCTGCTGAAGGAGGAGATGCGGCGGGCCGGGTCGGCGCTGCTGCGGATCGCCGACTTGACGGCTGTGCCTGCGGGTCATGCGCTGGCCGTCGATCGCGTCGAGTTTTCGCGGCTGATCAGCGCGGCCATCGCGGCCGAACCGGGGATCCGTGTGATTCGCGAAGAAGTGACCACGCTGGATGAGTCGGATGGAGACCTGCTCACTGTTCTTGCGACGGGTCCGCTGACGTCCGATGCACTGAGTGCGGAGATTGAGCGCATCACGGGAGAAGGGCGGCTGGCGTTTTACGATTCCATCTCGCCGATTGTTGAGGCTGACTCGATCGACATGGAGCGGGTGTATTTCGCGGCACGCTGGGACAAGGGCACGGCCGACTACATCAATTGCCCCATGGATCGCGCGGAGTACGAGCGCTTTCTTGACGCATTGCTGGCGGCTGAAGCGGCGGAGGCCAAGGAGTGGGAGAAGCTGGAATATTTCGAAGGCTGCCTGCCGATTGAGATCCTCGCGCGCCGCGGCCGAGACACTTTGCGCTTTGGTCCCATGAAGCCCGTGGGCCTGCGCGATCCACGGACGGGGAAGACGCCGTGGGCTGTGGTGCAGTTGCGCAAGGAGAATCTGCGGGCAGACAGCTACAACCTGGTGGGCTTTCAGAATCATCTGAAGTTTGGCGCGCAGACGCAGGTGCTGCGCTTGATTCCGGGCTTGGAGAACGCGCGGTTCTTGCGCTACGGGCAGATTCATCGCAATACGTATATCCAGGCGCCGCTGCTGCTGGATGAGACTCTGCGGCTCAAGAAGGCTCCGCAGATTTTCTTTGCGGGGCAGTTGTCGGGTGTGGAGGGATATACGGAATCGATCGCGACGGGTCTGCTGGCGGGTCTTTATGCGGCGGCGTTTGTGCGGGGCGAGCAGCCTGTGGCCGCGCCGCGTGCGAGCGGGCTTGGGTCGTTGGTTCACTACATTACGCATGCGGATCCGAAAGACTTCCAGCCGGCGAATATTACGTTTGATTTGCTGGAGCCGCTGGAGGAAGAGGTCCGCAAGAAAATTCGCGACAAGAAGGAACGGCATCGGCTGCAGTGCGAGCGGTCTTTGGCAGCGTTTGATAATTGGTGGGCGGCAATGAATGCGGCGGTCACGCGCCAGTTGTAAGGTGGGGGCATTCGGTCGCCCCTCCGGGGCTTGCGCGTGGATGGACGAGCGCCCAGGACGGCGCTTCGCTTGTCCTGGGCTATTTTCGGTCGTCCCTCCGGGACGTTGCGCGGCATCGTGCGATGCGGGGGGAAGACACGATCAGGCTTCGGCGATTACGGCGATAGAGATGCGCATGCCGGGGATGCGGACGGGCATCTTCGCGCCCTGGCGCGCGGGCGGGTTCAGCGGGAACCACTTCAGCCACTCTTCATTCATGCCGGCGAAGTCTTCTTCGTCGCGAAGAATGACGGTGGCGCTGACTACGCGCTCGAGAGAAAGGCTCGCAGCTTCGAGGATGGCGGCGACGTTGTCGAGACACTGCCGGGTCTGCTCCTGAATCGTTTCGCCCACGATCTTGCCGGTGACTGGATCATGCGGACCGGTGCCGGAAACGAAGACGAGACCAGCGGCGCGAACCGCCTGGCTATAGGCCGGTGGCGGAGATGGGGCGTTTGGGGTGCGAATAATGTCTCTTGCCACAAGATCTCTCCAGTTTGCTGAGTGGCCCGATGGATCGCAGGCCTGCAATGCGCGTGGTTTGGATGGAATTCTCTCAAATTCGTCGTCGGCCGTAAAAGCAATCGAGGCGGAAGGTCGATGCTCCACGTTTTTATCACGCCAAATTCAATTTCTCCAGCCAGACGGTCCACGCTTTCGGCGTCATGCCGAAGGTGCGTCGAAATGTTTCGACAAAGGCACTCGATTGCTGGTAGCCGATCGCGAAAGCTACTTCCTTCACCGACCGGCCGGCCACCAGCAGTTCCACCGCCTTGGTGAGCCGCGCCTGACGCCGCCACGATTCAAAGTCCGTGCCCATCTCCTTGCGGAAGATCCGCTGCATGGTCCGCACACTCACGCCCGCGTCATCGCACAGATTGGCGAATGGCCGAACTCGCGCCGGCGTGGCAAGCACAGCCTGCGCAACCGCCAGCGCTCGCTGCTCGCGCGGGAGAGCAACGAAAGTTGGAATTGGAGAAGCGGTCTCGAGGTGCAGAATCACCAGGTCGCGCAGCGCGCGTTCGTGCGTCTGCCGGACACGAAGCTTGCCGATGCGCACCGCTTCAAGCACGAGTTCGCGCAGCAATGGAGTCACGTGCAGCACCGCGGAGCCCTTCTCGCGCATCCGAACCAGCCCGGGCCGAATATAGAGAGTGCGCATCGAAACCGCGCCTGGCATATGCAGACGATGGCAGGTTTCCGCGGGAATCCAAAGCGCAAATCGCGGCGGGATCAGCCACATGCTCTGGCCTGCAAACACCTCCATCGCACCACTGATCGCGTAGATAAGCTGATCGGCCCCATGCGCGTGTTCCGGCACCTGACACCCGGCGGGATACTCATAGGCCAGCGACGTAATCGAAACGCCACGGCGGGGATCAAGTTTCGTGTGTAATTTGCTCTGGCGCATCAGCGATAGATTATGGCAGATGAACCCCCTTGCGCCATTCTAGATTTCTGTGGATGATCACTGCATGCCAACAGGACTGAGCGGTTACAACATCATCGGATTCGCGACCATTGTTGATGTGGAGCGCGCCAAGCGCTTTTATCGGGACACGCTCGGGCTGCGGCTGTTGGCCGAAGAACCTCCCTTTGCGTTGGTCTTCGAGTCGAACGGGATCATGATCCGTCTCGCCATGGGCAAGGAGCTCAAGCCGGCGCCGGGCACGGTGCTGGGCTGGCAGGTTACGGAGATCGAATCGGTCGTGAAGGATCTGATCGCGCGGGGCGTCGTGTTTGAGCACTACAGCTTTTTGAAGCCGGATGACCTCGGCATCTGGACTTCGCCAACCGGCGCCCGCGTGGCGTGGTTCAAAGATCCAGACGGCAATGTTCTGAGTCTGTCGGAACATCCGGACGGGAAGTAGGCGGGCAAACGGGCGCTTTCCCTTTGGGGTTTTCCGCGGTCCAATCTGTGCTACGTTGGGGACCACAGAGATGATTGACCCGGCCAAAATCCTCGCCAATCCAGCGCTGTCGGTGGTTCTGCGCGGCATTCTGGGCGGGTACGTGGTCTACATGTCGCGCAAGTTTTACGCCGATCCTCTTGGATATTTCCGCAAATCGAGCCGGGCTGTGCCTGATTTTCCGTGGGTTCGCTCGATGGTGAAGGGGATGGCGGCGTTCTGTCTCTGGGGCGGGTGTTTCATCCTGGCTGCCGATATTGCGGTGCAGATTTTTGGGCTGCATGGCAATCTGCTCGCGTTTGTGCTGATCGTGATTGCGGCCGTTGCGGCGTGGTTCTTGCTGCCAGGGGATTCGATGGCTTCGCATAGTCCGCCGGAGAACGAGAACATGGGCGGCGCACGGTAGGCCGCCTCAGGAACTTTTCCGCCTCGAGCAGTGTCCAACTCAAGATGGGGTTTGTGCTTCCCAATCCATACCGAGCCTCTGAACGCGAACGTGTACCCTGAAACCGGAGTGTCTTGATGCGTCGTTTGGCAATCGTTGTTTTTTCAACTGCGTTGTTCGGAGCTATGGTTGGACCCGGGACGCAAACAGCACTGGCAAAGAACGCCGAGCAGGCGACGCCGGCGCAGAAGCCGGTTGTGGCTGCCGCGAAAGCTCTGCTGCCGGAAGCCTTTGCCGGCTGGTCGACTCAAGAGCCTGTGAAGACACTGACGGATGCCGCGCAGGCGGATGCGACGAACGCCGCGGCTCTCAAGGAATACGCTTTCGCGGACGGTGCGGTTGCGACGTATAAGCGCTCTGGCGAGACACTGACGGTGCGGGCGCTGCGTTTCGACGATGCGAGCGGGGCTTATGGCGCTTACTCCTTTTACCGGGAGAATGGCTGGCCCAAAGAGGACATTGGCAGCGGGGCCACCTCAAACCACAACCGGGTGTTGTTCTGGCTGGGGAACGTGCTGGTGGATGCCAACTTTTCACGCATGGGCCCGATGTCTGCATCGGAGATGCGGGAACTGGCCTCGACATTCACGGTCCCGGGCGGCAGCAAGGCGTTGGCGCCGCCGATTCTCAGCAGCCTGCCGCAGCAATCGCTGGACGGCCAGACCACGCACTACGCGGAGGGTCCTGCGGGCTATGGGGGCGCGGGAGGCGTGTTGCCGCCAGAGATGGTTGGTTTCGATCGCGGCGCGGAAGCGGTGACGGCGAACTACTCGCTGCGCTCAGGACCGGCCACGCTCACCATCATCGACTACCCTACGCCGCAGATGGCCTTTGCCGAAGAGCCAAAGATCCGCGCGTATTTGAAAGCAGGCAGCCAGGCGCAACCGGCGTGGCCCAAGCCCCTGCAGGACTCAGACCAGGCCTCGCTTGAAGTGCGGCGCAGCGGCCCGCTGGTGGCGATCGTGAGCGGCGATGCCGTTCCCGACGAGAGCCACAAGCTGCTGGAGACGGTTCACTATTCGGCGGACATCATCTCGATTCCGCAACCGGGCGGTGAATCGGAGGTGTCGAAGACCAGCAAACTGCTTCTCGGGATTGCCGCACTGGTGATCATTGGGGGAAGCACTGCAATTCTTCTGGGATTCTTTCTTGGAGGGGGCCGGGCTCTCTATCGTATGGCGCGGGGGAAGCCTGCCTCTTCGGTTTTCGACGCGGAATTTATCCGCATCGATTTGCGCGACAGTGTTCTCGAGTCGCCGGCGGTGGTGGACATGCCGCATCCGAAGCGTTAACCGCGCCGCCAAACCTGTGGAAAAGAAGGGCTAAACCCTAAAAAACAAGGAGAAAAGCAGGCTGTTTTCGGTCGATGTAAGGCGAACAAAGGGAGAATATAAACTCCGCGCCATTTTGAACAAGCGCCTTCTATCTATTTGAATGGAGGGCGTTTATTTCGTCCCGGATTTGTCCTTGACACTCAGTTCCCCCGCCCCTAGTATGCAGCCAGAAAGTTCTGATGGCTTTGCCTCCGTTGGAACTATTCTCCCTAAGGAAAGAGCTGCCCTGTTGCCGGGCGGCTCTTTCCGCTTCTGAGGCCGTTTTTGCTGTCGCTCGGCTGCTCACCCTCAAAATCGCCCGTCGGATCGCTCCATTGGGCCCCACAGGCCTCGCAGAGCCATGTGTTGACGGGGTCGGAGCCCTCCAGAATCGGGTCGGGCTCGCCGCATTTGGGGCAGGCTGGGACTTCGTATTCCGGAACTTCTGTTTTCGAGTCGTCGAGGATGTCCTGGGGGATGGGTTGGGACGCGATCACCCGCGCTTCCTCCAACTGATCAGCCCCAACCACAACTCGAGGCAGTACAACTCCCCCGCGGCCATCGGGATTCTCAGCCCACGCATCGATCCCGGCCCGGCGCAAAGCCTGAGCTAACTGCCAAGCCTGCTCCGTGGTCTCGCAATGGCAGAGCAGAGTTTTCCATGTGAATTCTTTCAACGCGCCGTCGTCGCTGTCTTCGTCTTCTGGCTGCTCGTCGAGCGGATTTCCTTTCTCGCGAGGATGTCGGTCTAGCCTCATCGAGACCGAGGCGGGCTTGTTTCGCGCCAGCGGATCGGGCAGGTTGCGCTTCTTCAGCTCATCGCGCAGGACCTGCTGCGCTTGCTCGGTCAGATCGGCGAATTGCATGGCGAGCTCGCGCAGCTCGACGTCGCCCATCTCGCGGTAGAGGGTGGTGAGGCGCTGCCACTCCTGCACGGGGTCGATTTGCATTTGGAGGCAGTATATCCACCACCACCTGCGGTGGGGCCAGCCACCTGCGGTGGGGCCAGCGGGCGCTTGCGCGCCTTTAGGGTCGTGGAACCCAGGTGCCCAAAGGCGAGGCACCTGGGGCACCCGGCCAGCGGGCGCTTGCGCGCCAATGGGTTCGCGGATCCCAGGTGCCCAAAGGCGAGGCACCTGGGGCACCCGGGGCGTGGTTCTGACCTGTGAAGGATCGACGAGAGCGCTTGTGGACCCGCCTTGCGCCTTCTTTCGGGCGAAAGATACAATCAAACCTGCAGGCCGACGTAGCTCAGTTGGTAGAGCAGCTGATTCGTAATCAGCAGGTCGTCAGTTCAAGTCTGACCGTCGGCTCCATTCCGCATCGCCCCTGCCCAACACTGTTGCTTTTTATGGTTCGGAATTCTTCCGGGAATCTTCGGGGATTGACCGCATGTTGTCATCCCATGAGGAGTGGGCTGCGCGCATGTACCAACTGAGACACTCGTTATCCACGCATATTTTTGTTTCGATGGTAGTTCGGCCCGTAATATCCACGCATACTCTTGTCATAATCGCTCGGGGAGCGGTTCCTTGACTGTCAGAGCCGTAACCACTTGTGGAGCACTCAAAAGGGTGACCAGCTACAGCCGTCAGGATGTTTTAAGGATCCTCCAGATCAGCTCCCATCAATTGCTGGGCTGGGAGCGGGCCGGGCTCATCCCCTCGCAACAGTCTTATACCTTTCAGGATCTCGGGCAGCTGAGGACCTTGCGCGTGTTGCGTGAGGAAGACGTCTCGGCGGCTTCGATCCGCTCTTCAATTGTGGCGATGAAGGCAGTGGCTGGGATGGCGAATCCGCTGCTGGAGGCCTGCCTGGTGAGGACCGGCACGCGGCTTGCGTTCCGGCATTGCGGCGCGATGGTGGATCCGATTCGCCGCCAGTTACTGTTTGATTTCGAACGCGCCCATCAGATCGACAATCCATCGGCGGTGGGTGCACCGGCTTTGCTGCGCAGCTTGCCCGACAACTCGCCGCGCGGCATTCAGGATCGCTTTCTCGCCGCGGTCGCAGCGGAAGAGTCGGGCGAAAAGCAGCGCGCCATTCGTCTGTACGAAGAGATTCTGCAGATTGAGCCCGATTACGCGCCGGCCTACATCAATCTGGGCACGATCAATTTTCATTTGCGCCAGTTCGATCGCGCGGAAGAGCTTTATCGACGCGCCACGGAAGCTGATCCGGGCTACGTGCTGGCCTTCTTCGATCTGGGGAATGTGCTGGACGAACTGCAGCGGCTCGATGAGTCGATCCTGGCGTATCAACGGGCCATCTCCCTGGCTCCGCGCTATGCGGACGCGCACTACAATCTCGCTTTGGCGTATGAGCGGAAGGGCAAGCGGCGGCAGTCGCTGCGCCACTGGCAGTCGTACGTCAAGCTCGACAGCGCGGGCCCGTGGGCGGAACATGCGCGCGGGCAGATTCGCAAACTGCTGGGCCAGGAAAAACTCTCGATCGCCTGGCGCGCGACCGGCTACATTCCTCCCCGCAAAGGAACCGCTGCCCTGCTGCCGGTTTGATACACTCCGACTCCGGAGGCACTTTTCCGTTGGCCCACGCAGTTCCTACTCCCCTTACACAGCTTTCTGAAGAAGAGAGCCTTTTCTTTTCGACTGTCCGCAGTTTGCCGAAGAGACGATCGCGCCGCATGTGTCGGTGATGGACGCGGAGCAGCACTTCGCTCCGGGTTTGGTCGACCAGCTTTTTGGGCTGGGGCTTATGGGGATTGAGGTCCCCGAGGTGCACGGCGGATCGGCGGGGAGCTTCTTTGACGCCGTGCTCGCGATCGAAGCGATTTCGATGGTTGACCCAGCGGTGGCCGTTCTTGTCGACGTGCACAATACGCTGGTCGTGAATGCGATGCGGCGCTGGGCGACGAATGAGCAGAAGCAGCAGTGGCTTCCCCGTCTTGCGACCAACACGGTGGGCGCGTATGCACTGAGTGAGGCAGGCTCGGGTTCAGACGCGTTCGCACTGCAAACGCGCGCGCAAAAGACCTCAGGAGGCTACGCGCTGACGGGGCGCAAGCTTTGGATCTCGAATGCGCGTGAGGCCGGGCTCTTTATTGTCTTCGCGACGATTGATCCGGCTGCGGGCTATCGCGGGATCACGGCGTTCCTGGTCGAGAAGGAGATGGAGGGATTCCAGATTGGGCGCAAGGAGGACAAGCTTGGCATCCGCGCCAGCAGCACCTGCGAACTGATCTTCGACAACTGCGAAGTGGCGGAGTCGAGCCTGCTGGGCGAACCGGGCAAGGGCTACAAGATTGCGATCGAGACATTGAATGAAGGCCGGATCGGGATCGGCGCACAGATGCTGGGCCTGGCTGAGGGTGCGTGGGGTCATGCGGCGGCCTATGCCAAGGAGCGACGGCAGTTCGGAAAAGCCATCGTCGATTTCCAGGCCGTGCAATTTACGCTGGCGCAGATGGCTACCGATATTGAGGCGGCAAAACTGCTCGTCTATAACGCTGCGCGGCTCAAGGACGCGGGCCGGCCTTATCTGCGTGAAGCAGCGATGACCAAGCTGTTCGCGTCGCAGGTGGCCGAGCGGGTGGCGAGCCAGTGCGTCGAGGTGTATGGCGGCAACGGCTTTGTGCGCGATTATCCGGCGGAGAAGTATTATCGCGACGCGAAGGTGGGCAAGATTTACGAGGGCACGTCGAATATGCAGCTCGCGACCATCGCGAAGCAGGTGCTCGGCAAGTAGACGGACCACGGCGGTCGTTTTCTCTGAGGCTTCGCATGCATGGGGCACCCGGCTCTTTCCCACTTCATTGGGTTCGTGGATTCCCACCCATGCTTCGCATGGATGGGGCACCCGGCTCTTTCAGCCTTCAGGTTTCTTCCTGCGCACGCAACGCCAGGCCGTGGGCGACCGACGTGAACTCGTGACCGCCGCGAATCTTTTCTTTCCCGAAGCGGCTAGAAAAGATGCGCCGGACTGCCGGGACAAACGAGCTGCCACCTGTTAGAAACACGCGATCGACAGCGCGCGCGTCAACGCCGGAGCTGCGCAACAGCGCGTCGACAGCGCCTTCGATGGCCTGGAGATCTTCGACAATCCAACCTTCGAATTCGCGCCGGGTTACAGGAATGCGCAGGTCGAGGCCGCCATCATGAAAACGAAACTCGGCAGACTCGTGCTGCGACAGCGCAAATTTCACGCGCTGCACAGATTGATGCAATTGATAGCCGAGATCCTGCTCCACGATTTCGATGAGCGACTCAATCTTCTCTGGCTCGAGCGCGCGCAGGCGGGCACTCTTGAGGATCTCACGCACATTGTTGGTGCGCAGAAACGAGAGGTAGTGCCATCGCTCGAGGTTGGCGTAGATCCACGCGGGAACCGCAGGAAGAATCTTATTCAGCGATCGAGCTTCGGAGTTCGATCCAAGGGCCGGCGAGACGAGCTTACGGACGATGCGGGCATCGAAGGCATCGCCGGCCAACCCGACGCCGCTGTACCCGAGCAGGATGCGGTGTTCATTTGCCGGCGTGCGCGCACCGGGTCCAACGCGCAGCAGGGAGAAATCGCTTGTGCCGCCGCCGAAATCGCCAATCAGGATCAGTTCATCATGATCGAGCGTTGACTCGTAGGAGTATGCAGCACCAACCGGCTCCAGCTCGAAGCTCACCTTTTCAAAGCCCGCCAGTTGGAACGCCTCACGCAGTCGCGCTACGGCAAAGTCATCGTCTTCGTCGGTCTCCGCGCCCACGAACCGCACCGGCCGGCCGACAACCGCTCGCCGGATCGGCCGATCGAACTGCTTCTCCGCATGCTTGCGCAAATCGCCGAGCATACGGGAGATCAGCTCCTCAAGCCGGCGGCTGCGGCCGAAAACTTCTGTGCCGGTCAAGCTGCGGCTCGACAGGTGGGACTTGAGCGACTGAATCAGCCGGCCTTTCTCGTCGGACTCGAGATAGCGCTCGATGGCAGCGGGGCCTGACCAGGTCTCTGTCCTGTTGATGCCACTTGCGGCTTTGTGTTGCTCGAAATAGAGCACTGACCGGGAGCTGAGCGTCTCAGTGCCTGCGAAAGTGAAAGAGGCGAGTTCGACGCGGGAGTTGCCGGTTGCGAGTGCAAGGGAACTGTTGGTCGTTCCAAAATCAACACCGATTGCGGTCAACAACTCCTCCGGAATTCCGCGTGGTCTTTTTCATTATCCATGGAGACGAAGCGGCTTGCGCGGGTGATCGGCAGATCGAACCTTGGGAGATATTTCTCGTCATTCGGGGAGCGCTGCTGATACGCTCGTGCAACGGCAGGCTTTTCTCCGGGCCGGTGTTGCCCTGCCATCCACTCCCCTCCGCAGTATTCGTTTCATCGTCGGGAGAGCCGCATGCCAATGGAAGATCCTGGTAACCGCACAGCCGGAGCCGCGCAAGGAAGCATCCTGCGCGGGCACCATATCGCTGCAGCCACAATCGGCAATGCGCTTGAGTTCTACGACTTTCTGACCTACGCATTCTTCTCTATTCAAATTGGCCACGCATTTTTTCCATCGCAAAGCGCGTATGGCAGCCTGATGCTCTCGCTGGCGACCTTTGGCGCTGGGTTCGTAACGCGCCCCATCGGCGCCTTTGTCATTGGCAACTACAGTGATCGAGTTGGAAGGCGACCAGCGATGATGCTGTGCTTTGTTCTTATCGGTTGCTCGATCGTGGGCATGGCGCTGATCCCCGGCTATGCAACCATCGGCATCGCCGCCCCGATTCTCGCCGTGACTGCCCGCATGCTGCAGGGATTCTCGCTGGGCGGGGAGATTGGCTCGAATACGGCGTATTTACTGGAGGCAGCGCCCATTGAAAAGCGGGGCCTGGTGGTATCGTGGCAGGCGGCGAGCCAGAATATTGCGCTGATCGCGGGGGGATTGGTCGGCGTTGCTCTCACCGCTTTCCTTCAGCCGGCGGCGCTCGAGACGTATGGCTGGCGGATCGCATTTTTGCTGGGGGCGGTCGCAGTGCCGTTCGGCCTGTGGCTGCGCACCAATCTTCCCGAGACGCTCCACGAGCCCGAATCGGCAACTGCCAGGCCCTCATCGGGGCAATCGCGCTTTGGACAGGCGTGCTCTCATTGGCGGGTGCTTTTCCTGGGCCTGGTGGTGATGGCTGCCGGCACCGTCGGCTCCTATACGTTTAGCTACCTTGTGACATATGCGCAAGCGACGCTGCATATGTCGGCCCGCTCGGGATTTCTCGCGGAGACATTCGGCAATATTCTTGGCATTCCCGCGGTTCTGCTGGGAGGCTATTTGTCAGACAAGCACGGCCGGTGGCCGGTGAATGTGTGGGGGAACCTAGCTTTCCTGGTGCTGATCTACCCCACTTTTGTCTGGGTCATCTCCGCCCGCACTGGGTTCGCGCTGATCGCCGGCATGACCATTTTGAATGCAGTTTCTCTCTTCTTCTGGGGCTCGTTTTACGCGGGCCTGACGGAGAGCATGCCGAAGACGATTCGGGGAAGCGGCTTTGGAATTGCTTATTCGATGGCGATCGCCTGCTTCGGCGGAACGACTCAGATTGTCGCCACATGGTTGATCCATGTGACCGGCAGTTCGATGGCCCCGGCGTGGTATCTGATCGGCGCTACGGCGGTGGGCCAGATTGCGCTGATGCTGATGGCCGAGAGCGCGCCGGTCCGCATGCGACATGCATTGCAGCTTGCGCCTGCGGTACCAAGCTGATTGGGAGCTAGCGTGGAGTTTCGAGCTCGAGCGTCTGGCCGTTCGCTGCTGCCGCATTCTCGACTTCGGCGTACTCCACTTCGTGGGCTTCGCGATCTGCTTTGGTGGTCACCGCGTGGAAGTGCGATCCAGAGGGGAACTGAGCGAGCTTCTGCTTGAATTCGGGCATACCCGTTCCGGTGTACGCGCCGATGGAGAAGTTCAGGTCATCCTCAGGCCACCAGCGCAGGTCAAGGTTGAATTGGGCCGCGTTGAGTGCCTCTAACGCGCTGTCGAGCTCATTTTGCATGGCGGGACTCGCCAATTCTTTGAGCCTGCGAAGTGCGGTCGCGTCCACGATCCATCCCTGTGCCAGCGCGATGGCCTGCACCAGCGCCTGTTCGAGCCCGCTGTCGCTGTCGTAGACGATCATGCCGGGCGTCGGATGCAGCAGATCGTCCGGTTTGTCGATCCACTTTTGATGGAACTTTTCGAGGCGTACCCATAAGGCCTTTTCGGCCGCGGAGGATCCGTAGTGTTGAAGGGCTTCAGCGGCATCGCTCGCGACGGCGGGTTCGGAATCGTCGAGTGCGCGAATTGCGATCTTCTCGATCAAGGGCATGCGAATGTATTCCCGCAGACTGCTCAGCTGCTTGCGCGCACAGCCGGTGTTGTTGCGCGAGGCCAGGGCCGCGGACACTTCAGCCACGCCATACTCGGGATCGACACGGAGAAAATAGCGCAGAAGCGAAGTCTGCGGTGTGCAGGCCCACATTCCGCGTTGCGCCTCGTAGAGATTCTTGAGGTCAGGGAGGGCGCGCTTGCTGGCGAAGCGGTCAATGAGTTCGAAGACCTCGTCGCGACCGTTGCCCGACGCGATCCTCTTGAGCCATACGGCTTCATCTTGCGGCAGTTCGCGCTCAGGGAGTTGCCGCAAGACGGCGATTGCGATGTCACCCTTGGGATCGGCGGCCTCGGCCAGCAGGAGCTGGTGTCCCTGATCGGGAGCCAACTGCACGATGCGCCGCAGGGCCGCAGTGCGATCGGGCCATAGCGCGAGCCGGCCGGGATTAGGCGGCGCGGCGACAATGGCCCGGAGTACAGGCAGCCACTCGGGTCCACCGACCTGTTGCCAGCGGTACTCGATCAGCTCGTTCTGTTTTTCAATCGGCACAGCAGACCAGTTCGCGACGAGCTCGCGGCGCCAATGCGTCTTTGCATCGGCAGTCAGCGGAAGTTCCGATTGCAGCACTTCGTCGGCTGTGGCCGCGATGGCCGCGGGGTCCTTCGATGAGACGGAAGCGGCGCCTCGCTGCATGTATTCATTGATGCGGCGCGTGAACTCCGCATCATACTTCGCGCGCACCTGCTGCCAGTCTTCGGCGTGTTTCGGATCGTACGGCGGCAGGCGCAGCTTGGCATCCGCCGCCATCTCAAGCGTGACCAGCGTATCGACATACTCCTGGGTTACGGCATGCTGAGGATCGCTCAACTCAGCTTTCATGGCTTCAATCGCGGTTGCGCGATGCGGGGAACCGTAGAGGCCAAACTTGAACTCCCAGCCAGACGGCAAGTCCCCTGAGGAATAGCGCCGCGCTAGTTCGCGAGTGCTCGCTTCAGAGCCGAGGAAGCGAAGAATGCGCGCGGCGTGATGCTTCTCATCGTCCTTGGCGTCGGGAGAATCGAGAGTGCTGATGGCCGCAGTCAACTCTGTGGACTGCCATTGGGGATCGGCTGCCGTTACCTCGAACTCCACGGTGTTCGAACGCAGTGGGATCACGGTCCCATCCCACGTCTTCGCGTCCGATTGATTTCCAGAGCTCAGCCGGTTGCCAACGATGGTGAGCCGATAAGATCCCGGAGGCAGAGACTTCCACTCATTCAGTTCGATGTCGACGGCGAGCGGTTTGGTCCCCGGATCCTGGTCCGACGAGAGACCGCCGCCCATGATGGCGCGCCCCGCGTTGAAGTAATCCCCAAGCGGGTCGGTGCCGTGATCGGGCTCGAGACAGAACACCTCTTCGCCCTCCAAGCGCCCGCTGCGATCGTAGCCGCGATTGTTTACGACATATTTGCCGCTGCTATTGGCGGTGTACTCCGCAGTGAAGGCCATGATCTCGCCTTCACGAAACGTGGACGAGTGGTCTTTGAGAGCGAGATGGAGGGAGGCGTCGGAGACTCTCGCGACGGGGGCCGCACATGCGTCACTCTGCCCGTGCGCAACAACGGAGCAAAGCGCGAGGACAGCGACGGCCGCGGCAACGCATCCTGGAGAACGACCCATCGCCGATCCTTTCGAAGGAGCCTTCTCATTCGACCGCATTGGAGCGACTTAGGTCATCCGAAAAGTTTGAATGGACGAACGGATGCGGCGGCCATCCGACGCGTTTGACTTACTCGGGAAGGTCGATCTGGCCTTTCACGTCGAAGGTTCCGGTGGCGCCGGGCGCGCCGGTGCCCGGCTGCCCGCCGCCGATGGTAATGGTGTATTTGCCGGCGGCGATGATGGGGTCGCCCAGTTCAGTGACCATGACGAGATCGCGATTTTTCAGGTCGAAGTGCACGGTCTGGCTCGCGCCGGGATCAAGGTGCACGCGCTCGAATCCGCGCAGGGCCTTGAGGGGCGCGCCGGCAACATCTGGGAACTGAATGTAGAGCTGGACGACTTCATCGCCGGCGACCTTGCCTGCATTGGTGACGGTGACGGCGGCAGTTACCGGATCTCCTGCATTCACGGGCTGCGTGGGCACTTCGAGTCCGCTATAGGTGAACTGCGTATAGCTCAGGCCATAGCCGAAGGGATAGAGCGGCTTTCCTTTGAAATAGCGATAGGTGCGATTTGCCATGCTGTAGTTTTCAAAGTTGGGCAGTTGGGTCACGTCCTTATAGAAGGTCACGGGCAGACGGCCGGCTGGATTGTTTTTGCCGCTTAGGGTCTCTGCGATCCCTGTGCCGCCCTCTTCGCCGGAGTACCAGGATTCAAGGACTGCATTCGCGTGGTCGTTGATCCAGTTCACGCCGAGGGCGCTGCCGTTCATCAGCACGACGACGAGCGGCTTGCCGGTGGCGGCGACGGCCTCGACCAGGGACTCTTCCGGTTCGGGCAGATCGATGCTGGTGCGGTCTCCGCCTAAAAACCCCGGAATGGTAACCGGCATTTCTTCGCCTTCGAGGGTGCTGGTGATGCCGACCGCTGCAATCACGACGTCGGCATTTTTTGCGGCGGCAACGGCTTCGGGCGAAGGCGCGTCGTTCACCTTCGTCCAAATGAGCTGGGCGTGCGGCTTGCCGGTCATGTCGCCGTAGTTCACGCTGAGCGCGGCCTTCTGCCCCTTCTCAAGGTGTACGCGGCCAACTCGAGCTTCAATGCCGTCCGTCCGGAAGAGCATGGCGACCTGTTTGTCGTCGAGGGTCAGGCGCGCGAAGCCATCGCCGCGCATGCCGACGAGGTAATCAGCGGTCTCCGGCGCGGTGATGAATCCTGTCCAATGAACGCCGATCGCTTTCTTGCCGGAGACTTCGGCAGGCAGAGCGCTGTCAGTCAGATTGATGTTCGCCTCGGTGCGGGTGGCAAGGCTGGGCTGGTTTGCGCCCGGCCGGGGACGCCCTCCCTGAAACTCGCTGTACTCCGCCTTGAGGCCCGGTTGCCCGTCGGGCGTGGTGAGCACATTGTTCGGCACGGGACTTCCGTCATTCCGCAAGAACTGCGTGCCGGGGACGTAGGTGATCTTGGCCTCAGGGAACTCGGCCTTCAGACCGTCGAGCAAGGAGACACTGTGGGTCGGCTGCCCCGCGTAATTGCCCAGCAAGACGCGGGTCTGATCGGCGAGTGGACCAACGACGGCAATCCGCTTGGTTCCTGGCTTGAGCGGGAGCACGCCGTCGTTCTTGAGCAGGACCATTGACTCGCGCGCGAGCTTGCGCGCCATTTCGCGGTGGGCTGCGCTGTCCAATTCCTTCTCGTCAATGTTTGCGTAGGGGACGATTTCGGGAGGATCAAACATACCCAGCTTCATGCGCGCGGTAAACAGGCGCACTAACGCAGTGTCGAGCGTGGATTCAGGCAAGTAGCCCTGCTGCACGGCATCGACATAGGACTTGTAGATGGGCTTGGGATCCTGGGTGTAGCATTCGTTGTCCATGCCGCGGATGACGGAGATGGCCGCGGCCTGCGGAGCGGTGGGGCGATATTTGTGGTTCGTGAAAATGTCGCGGACAGCGTCGCAGTCGGAGACGACATAGCCCTGAAAGCCCCATTTGCCGCGCAACTGATCTTGCAGCAGATACTGGTTGGCGCAGGCTGGTTCGCCGTTGATGGCGTTATACGCGCACATGATGGAGTCGGCTTTGCCTTCGGTGATGGCGGCGCGGAAGGCAGGCTCGTAGGTGTCGACCTCATCGTGCTTGCTTACGTCTACGTCGGCGAAATGGCGGGTTGGCTCAGGGCCGCTATGGACGTCGTAGTGTTTGGGCGTCGCGATGACGCGATAGTATTTCGGATCGTCGCCCTGCATGCCGGTAACAAAGGCCACGCCCATGCGGCCGGTCAGGAAGGGATCTTCGCCGTAGGTCTCCTGGCCGCGTCCCCAGCGTGGATCGCGGAAGATGTTGAGGTTCGGCGCCCAGAAATCGAGGCCGCCCATGATGCCCTGGTGATGGGCGCGCACATCCTGCACGTGCTTGATGCGCCCTTCAGTGCCGATCACGATGGCCATGGCATGAATGGCTGGAACGTCGAACGTCGCAGCCAGGCCTACAGGCTCGGGAAACTCCGTGACACCGCCGTCGATAACGCCGTGCAACGCTTCGCTCCACCAGTTGTACGCAGGCACTTTGAGGCGATCGATTGCCTCTGCCTGGTTCGCCATCTGCGACGCCTTCTCTTCGAGGGTCATGCGATGGACAAGGTCCTGGGCGCGCTGCTCCGCCGTCAACTGCGGATTCATGTAAGGAAGGCTTGCGGTGTCCTGTGCGGATGCGGCGACGGCCAAGACGGCTGCGCAGGCGAGGGCCAGGGCCCAGGGCGAGATTCCTGATTTGTTCATGAACTCTCCTTCACTAGTGTCCTGAGTCGGAAGTCGATCGAAGAACAACCGCAGATTCTTCGACTCACCACCCCAAACTGAACTACGTTTGGGGCCCCGTTCGCTCAGAATGACAGCCAGCGTTTTTGATCCGGCTCCGCAGGCAAGCCTAATGAGGTGAGGACGTTCTGTCAATCGCGAAAGACGCAAGAAAATCGCTTTTCCTGGCGGCGTTCTCGCCAATCAATGATCGACGCGACCGTACCTTCCCGCTTCAAAGCTTCGCCGGTCGAGGCGGGGCAGCTCACGCGCGACTTTGTCGGGGAAGAGCTCGAAGTGCCGGGCCGCGATCAGGGCCTCAGGAACGCACCAGACTTCTTCTTCGGAGGTCATCCAGTGTTTGCGGTCGAGGCGGGCAAGGTTGACGGCCGCGGAGTAGGCGCGCAGGGTGCGCTCGCCACGCAGGTTGTAGTAGTGCTCGAAGTAGCTCATGGCCAGCTCGCGCAGGGTTCGATAGACCGGGGCGCGAAAGCGCAACCCAGCGTAGTTTGATTTGGCGACTGCGCCCCACAGGCCGCGCTCACGATAGAGCGTCACAACGTGGTCGTCGTCGCGCACACCCTCGAGATCCATCACCAGCGGGGGTCGGCCATTGATGCGGAAGGCAGCGGCGGCCAGTAGGGCGCCTTCAAGGCAGTGTCCGGCGCGCTCGCGCAGCACACGCTGCGGCGACCCCGCCGTGTCGGCGTACTGGTAGGTGAGGGCGTCAATGAATTTCTGAATTTTGACCGGTGTGTTCAGCGATCGCAGGGTCCGCACATCTTTCGCGGAAAGGCCAAAGTCCTCGCGTGCCCCAAGTTTTTTAGACAAGCCCTCGCCCTTTCAATTCACGTCGACCAAAAGCCGAAGAAGTTGCGCCGATTATACCGAGGAGCATCTCGAATGGAGACATCGATGGAGGAAACCAAATAAGATTCGAGGACAGACTTATGCCCAACCTCAGCTCATCGTCCGTGGTCAATATCGCCGATCTTCGCCGGCTCGCCCGGAGCAGAGCCCCCCAATCCGTCTTCGATTATCTCGATGGAGGCGCGGATGCCGAGGTCACGCTTGCGGAAAACTGCCGGGCTTTTTCGGATGTGTTGTTTCGTCCGCGGAGCGGCGTTGCGGTGTATGACTGCAAGACCTCGGTCACCGTTCTGGGGCATGAGATTGCTTTTCCAGCGATCCTCGCACCGGTCAGCTACATTCGGCTGATGCATGCGGACGGCGAGGCGGGGGTGGCGCGCGCCGCGGGGAAGGCAGGGACGATTTACACTCTGCCGACCATCGCCGGCCACAAGATTGAAGATGTGAAGGCGGCGGCGACGGGTCCGCTCTGGTATCAGCTTTATCTATTGGGGGGACGCGCGGCCGCGGAGGGCGCCATTGAGCGCGCGTGGAAGGCGGGCTACTCGGCGCTGGTGCTGACTGTGGACACGCCGATGGCGGGCAAGCGTGAGCGCGATCCGCGCAACGGCATGAAGGAACTGCTGGCCCCGGCGCTGCTGCCCAAGGCGCCGTTCCTTCCTAATATCCTTGCGCATCCGCGCTGGCTGGCTTCGTTTCTGCTGGATGGCGGCGTGCCGAAGCTCGGCAATGTTGTCATCCCCGGCAAAGGACCGATGGAGATGCTCGATGTGGGAGCGGCGCTTTCGCATGCGGGTGCGAGCTGGGAAGACCTGCGCTGGATCCGCACGATCTGGCCGGGGCCGATTATCGCGAAGGGCGTTTTGACGGGCGATGATGGGCGGCGGGCTGTGGATGAGGGCTGTGCCGCGGTGGTGGTTTCGAATCACGGGGGAAGGCAGCTGGACTGCGTTTCGCCGTCGCTGAAGGCTCTGCCCGAGGTTGTCGAGGCGGTGGGCGGGCAGATTGAGATCCTGATGGACGGGGGTGTGCGGCGGGGCAGCGATATTGCGAAGGCGATCTGCCTGGGGGCGCGCGCGGTGTTGATCGGACGCGCTTATGCGTATGGCCTGACTGCTGCCGGGGAGGCGGGCGTGACGCGGGCGCTCAAGATCCTGAAGGATGATCTTGATCTGACACTCACCCTGCTCGGGTGCCCTTCGATCGATCAACTTGACGCGTCGTATCTGGTTGCCGAACGGCAGCGATAAATCGAGTGACCCCTCGATGAGTAGCCGGTGGGAGTAAGCTGCTGCAATCCGGGATTTCTGAATAAGGTATCCTGTTTGCACCGCGGCGGGCCGTTCCCCTGTACTTGCCAGAGCCCGCGGCAATCGAGATCAATCATGATGCGCGTGTTCTGGATCAAACTCTGGGTCTGCGCGGCGCTGGCGGCCGTTCTGATCGGTTGGGCGCCAGCGGCGCGTGCATCGGACGACACGGCTCGCTTTTACGGACAATGGAAGGCCACGTTCCCTGTAAACGGGGTCATGGTCACGGTGATTTCGGTTCACGATGCGAACGGGTATTCCAATTACATCGTCTCGGGAGACTCCGTCACGTTTGTCGTCTCGGGTTCGTATTCCGCGGCAAACGGAATATGGACTGCTACCCCGGGCGTGGGCAACAGCGGCTCCTACCACTTCACCGACAGGGACACGGTGGTCTGCGCCAACTCCACAGGTTTGGTGTTGACCTGGAAGCGCGACCACACGCCGCTGGGGAAATATGCATCGGCCGCGCCTGCGGAGGAAGCGGAGGCAAGGGATGCGACGCCCGGCTCGCATCCGCGTGGATTCGTTCAGAAATCCGGCACCGCTCAAAAAGACTTGGCGCCTGGGAATTATTTCGCTCTCGTGATCGGCATCAACGATTATCCTGCGCCGATCCCCAGGCTCAAGACGGCGGTCAGCGATGCCAAATCTGTTGCCGACTTGTTGACCAACCAATATGGCTTCAAGGTTACGACGTTGCTTGACAGCGAAGCGACGCGCGACAACATTCTCGCGGTTATCACCCATTTCCGAAAGAGCCTGGCGGAAAATGATAGCTTTCTTATTTATTACGCTGGCCATGGTTCCTTTGATCGCGAAACCCTTAGGGCCTATTGGCTCCCCTTCGACGCGAACTCCGACCCGCTGGTCACCTCGCGCGACATCTCTATCGATGACTTGACTACGGAGGTCCGCGGTCTCAACGCGCGGCACGTCCTCATCATCTCTGACAGTTGCTTCGCGGGCGACATGTCTCGGGCCGCAGGCGACATTTCCCCTTCGGATGGCAACCCGGCGTGGGTCCAGCACATGCAGGCCGGCGCTTCGCGCAACATTATGGCCAGCGGCAGCGACGAACCGGTCTCCGATTCCGGCTCCCAGGGTCATTCTGTTTTTGCCGCTCAACTGCTCCAGGCCATGCAGTCGAACAGCGAGAAATCTTTCACCGCCGCCGACCTGTTCGTTTCCATTCGTAAGCAGGTTTTCGTGCGTTCTGGCCAAAGCCCGCTCTACTGGTCCCTGCGCGACTCCATGCGGCCCTCGGACAATCTTGCCAGTGGAGACTTTGTCTTTATCCGCAAGACTTCTGAAGCCAACGCGAAGAAGTCCCTCTCGAAGTAGGCATCACCGCGGTGATCGTTGCTTGCTCAGTAGGAACGCTCCGTGGATGAGGCTGATGTGCGCTGGCCGGGTGCGACAACAGCCGCCCACCATCTGCGCACCCGCTCTGAACCACTGTTCCGCCTGTTTGGCGTAGCTCACCGGATCGCCTTTCCCGGTCCAGCATCGCGCCGCAGCGTCCCAGCCTTCGCCGGAGTTGGGATACACGATGACCGGTTTGTTGGAGGCGGCGCGCAGCTCGCCGATCAGCTCGACGATTAAATCGGGATGCGTGCAGTTGATGCCGATGGCTACCGTTTGAGGAAAAGCTGCAACCCGGCGCGCGCAATCGCGGAGCTTTTCTCCATGCGCGACGAGGCCGTCTTCTCTGCAAGTAAAACTGAACCACGCGGCGAGGTCCGCATAGGGACGCAGCGCCTCGCCGATCGCGACTCCTTCTTGGAGGGACGGGATGGTTTCAAAGGCAAGAACATCGGCGTTGCTTCCGGCCAGCACGTCAATTCGCTCGCGATGGAAATCAACGAGCTCGGGGAAGGTGCAATCGTAGTTGCCGTGATACTCCGCGCCATTGTGCAGGGCTGCTCCGTACGGCCCGAGGGAGGCAGCGACCAATATATTGCGCTGCGGGAATTCGGCTGCGGCGGTCTGGGCCAGCTCAACAGACTTGACCAGCGCGGTGTCGGCGCGCTCGGGTGGGAGTCCGTACTCGGCATAGCCCATGCGCGAGACCTGGTAGCTGGCGGTCTCAATGCAGTCGGCGCCCGCTTCGACATAGGCGCGGTGCACGGCAACGACCATGTCCGGGGCGTCTTCGAGAACATGTGCCGACCACAAGGGGCCATCGATGCGTGCGCCGCGATGCTCGAGCTCCGAGGCCATGCCGCCGTCGAGGACGTGGATGCCGCGAAGGAGTGAGGCTCGCTCTTGAATGCTGGTTGTCATGGGAGCTCCTAATGTGGTTCGTCTGAAGTTCGTTGAAGAACAACCGCAGATTCTTCGACTCACCACCCCCAAACTGAGGTACGTTTGGGGCCCCGTTTGCTCAGAATGACAGTCTCAGGATGAAGCTGAAGGCTAGAAGCTACAAGCTGGAAGCTGCGCCTATAGCTTCTGCGTGCGCTGGACGGCGCGCACGCCGGCGACGCGGCGCAGGCCAAGGACCATGCGGTTGAGATGATGCAGGTCCTCAGCTTCGACCACAAATTCGACGATGGCTTCGCCGTTTTCGGCTTCGTGAATTTCAACGCCGCGAATGTTTGTGTTGTCTTCTGAGATTACGGCGGTCAGTTCTTTCAGCATGCCCGTTCGGTCATCGCAGAAGACGGTCATCTTAACGGGATAGCGCTGCGGGCGGCCGGATTCTTCGCCCACGCGGGACCACTCCACCGCGATGCGGCGGTCGCTCTCATACAGCAGGTTCTGCACGTTGGGACAACTGCGCGCGTGCACGGCGACTCCTTTGCCGCGTGTGACGTAGCCGATGATCTCTTCGCCGCGGATGGGATTGCAACAGCGTGCACGATAGACAAGCAGGTCATTTTGGCCTTCTACCTGCAGCGAATCAGAACCGGTGAGATGCAGCTTGCGCACGGCATCGGACATGCCGGCTTCGCCGCTTCCCGGCTTGGTCTCGACAGGCGTCTCCGGCTCTTCGGGAGTGAGGAATCCAGGCGCCAGCTTGTTGAGTATCTGATGCGCTGAATGCTTGCCCTGGCCAAGGGTCGCGAGCAGATCGGCAGCTGTCGCCACGCCATATTCTCCGGCGATGCGGCTCAGATCCTGGTCGTCGATCTGGCTCATGGGCACTTTGAACTTGCGCGCCTCACGCTCGAGCAGCTTGCGGCCAATGTCGACGGCGCGGAGGCGCTGATCTTCATTGAGCCAGTGCTTGATCTTGTTGCGCGCGCGGGGGCTCTTCACAAACGTGAGCCAGTCGCGGCTTGGCTTGTGATCTTTCTGCGTGACAATCTCGACAATGTCGCCGGTCCGCAGCTTGGTGCGCAGTGGCACCATGCGGCCATTCACCTTTGCGCCGACGCAGGTGTGGCCTACCTCGGTGTGAATGGTGTAGGCGAAGTCGACGGGCGTTCCGTCCGCGGGGATGACAACGACCTTTCCCTTGGGCGTGAAGGTGTAGACCTCGTCGGGATAGAGGTCCATCTTCAGGCTGGAGAGAAACTCGTTGGGATCGGTCATCTCCTTCTGCCACTCGACAAGCTGGCGGATCCAGTTGAGACGCTCCTCGTCGCGCGAGGTTACGGCGTTGTCGCCGGCCTTGTACTTCCAGTGAGCCGCGATCCCCTCCTCGGCGATGCGATGCATATCTTCAGTACGAATCTGCACTTCAAACTGATGACCGCTGGCGCCCATGACCGTGGTGTGCAGGGATTGATAGCGATTGGCGCGGGGGATGGCGATGAAGTCCTTGATGCGGCCCGGTACCGGCCGCCAGAGCGTATGGATGAGGCCGAAGACCGCGTAGCACGAGGCGACATCTTGCGTGATGACACGAATGGCGAGCAGATCGTAGACCTGGTCAAAGGAGACTTTTGATCGCTCGATTTTTTGAAAGATGGAGTAGAGACGCTTGATGCGCCACTCCACGCGCGCTTCGATGTTGTTCTCGCGGAGCTGCTCGACGAGCGTGTCTTCAACGCCGCGCAGAAATTGCTCGCCCTCGACGCGCCGGGCTTCAACCGCGGCCGCCACCTGCTCATAGCTGACGGGATCGGTGTAGCGGAAGGCCAGGTCCTCGAGTTCGCCGCGCACTTTGCCCATGCCCAGGCGGTGTGCGAGGGGCGCGTAGATGTCGAGGGTCTCGCGGGCGATGGCCTCTTGCCGCTCTGGCTTGAGGTGCTCGAGGGTACGCATGTTGTGCAGCCGATCGGCGAGCTTGATCAACACCACGCGCACGTCGGACACCATGGCCAGCAGCATCTTGCGCACGTTTTCGGCCTGGCGGTCTTCGCGATTGGCAAACTGAATCTTGTCAATCTTGGTGACGCCTTCGACAATATGGGCTACCTGGTCGCCAAACCCTGCTTCAATTTCTTCGCTGGTCGCGGGTGTGTCCTCGACGGCGTCATGCAGCAGGCCTGCCGCGATCGCGGTGGCGTCGAGCTTCATCTCTGCGAGCACTTCAGCTACTTCAAGGGGGTGAATGATGTAGGGCTCGCCGGATGCGCGCATCTGCCCGTCATGCTGCTGTACGCAGAACTCCCACGCCTTGCGAATGAGGGAGATATCTTCACTGGGGCGATTGGCCTGGACGTGGCGGAGGAGTGACTCGAAGCGGTCGTCGATGGCTTTTCGCCGATCGTCGGGCGGGGCAGTGTGCGCGGGAGTCGCACCCTCATCCGCGGAGGACGATGGAGTGCCGGGAACATCTTCCGGGATGGCCTGGCGGACCGTTGCCATGCTTCATTATAGGCGGGATCATTTCCAGCAGCATGGCGGGCACGGGCGAGGAAGTTTGAATCGACCTGCGCCGAGAATCTTGTTCCAAGACTCCTGGCAGGTCTGCCGCGACGAAACCTGCCGACATGCACAGAATTGAAGCGACATTGCCCTGTGCGTCAGACTCATACAATTCATCCCAACGTAACATAATTGAAATGAGTTAGTTATGCATCAAGATCTTAGTCGTTCTTCTTCGGGTACGTCGGTGCTGCCGGAGTGTCAGCAGTGTGCTTGCGGTCACATCCTGTCCTCCCTACAGGAGGCGTAGAGTCCCCTTCGGACTTGATCTGTTTCTCTGGTCGATAAGTCCAAAACCACAGTCGCGGAGCGGCTTTGGGCTTGATCCCAAGGCTTCTCTCCACAAGAGCGTCGGAGGCTCACGATTGGGGAACAGATCCAGGTATCCAGAACCGAGGAATGTATGTTGAAATATCCAATCGTCGCAGTTATTGCAATAGCCTTGGTGGCGGCCGTGAGTTATGCCGATCAATCCACCAAAAAAGTCATCATCCCTGTTACAAAAACCAGCCCCACGGACGGCAAACAGATGTATGCGAGCTACTGCGCGCCGTGTCACGGCGCCGATGCCCGGGGCAATGGCCCGGTGGCGACCGCTCTGAAGACGCCGCCAAGCGACCTCACTCTTTTGAGCCGCATGAACCATGGAAAGTACCCGTCGTCGCATGTGATGAGCGTGCTGCAGAGCGGCACCGATATTCCCTCTCACGGTACCCCCGGAATGCCGGTTTGGGGTCCGATCCTTGCTAATATGAACCAGACTCAGTCGCATGAAGCGCTTCTCAGGATGAGCAATTTGAGCCGTTATCTTGAGACCATGCAGGTAAAGTAGGGCCGGCAGCCCAATTGCTCCGGCGGTAAGGAGCGTATGAGCGGCCCGAAGAACTCTCGACCAGTCAGGGATCCAAAGGCGCCCAGGGAGAGCAAGCCCGGGGCGCCTTTTGCTGGTCGCAATGCAGAGGGTGCACCGGCGCGTGAAGGCCGGAAGCGTCCAGCAGAAGCGCCGAAGGTAGAGGCAGGGAAGACAGCCGGAGCCGGGGCAGAGCGGGCCGGAGCGCTCGTCAATCGACGCGCCGCAGATCGTCTCCGTGCCGGTCATGTCTGGGTGTATGCGTCGGACATTGAGGCCCTGCATTTGCCCGGTACTGGACGACATGATTCGACTCTCGCAATCGGGCCGGCTCTGTTGCCAGTTGCGGATGGACGTGGCCTTTTGCTGGGCACTGCGCTTTACAGCCCAACGTCGCAGATCGTCCTTCGGATGGTCTCGCGCGAAGCGCTCGATGAGGCGGCTTGGTATCGGTTGCTGGCGTCCCGGTTGCGTTCGTCGATTCAACGGCGCAAATCCTTTCTGGACGAAAAGACCAGCGCGTGCCGGCTCTGTTTCAGCGAGGCCGATGAGCTTCCGGGCCTGATTGCGGACAAGTATGGGGAGTTGATCATCCTCCAACTGCTGGCCAAGGGGCTGGACTCTCAGGCTGTCCGCGACATTTGCGTTCGGGTCCTCCGCGAAGAGCTTGGGCCTGCGGCGATCTTCGAGCGTCCCGATCCGCGCATGCGCGAACTGGAAGGCCTGTCCGCGGCCCCTTCAGAGCCGATCTTCGCGCGGAAGGACGGCGCGGATGGATCGCACGCTGAGTTTATGCTGAACGGCCTCCGCTTTCACTTCGACGCCAATTCAGGTCAGAAGACGGGAGCCTTTCTCGACCAGCGCGCCAACTACGCGGCTACGACGGAATGGGCGCGACGACTGGGAACCAACGGAAGCGCCCTGGATGTTTGCTGCTATCAGGGTGGGTTCGCGCTGCATCTTGCCCAGATCTGCAACACGGTCACCGGCATTGATGCCTCGCGCGCTTCGCTCGAAGTGGCGGAACGGAATCTTGAATCGAATCGCGCGCTGATGCAGGCCAGTGTGGACTGGGTTGAGGCCGACGCGTTTGAGATTCTGCGCGACTGGGCGAATGGCGGCAAGAGCTTCGACACAATCGTTCTCGATCCGCCCGCCTTTGCTAAGACCAAGCGCGCGGTTGAAGGGGCGTTGCGGGGGTACAAGGAGCTGAACCTGCGCGCGCTGAAGATGCTGCGGCCCGGCGGGTTGCTCGTCACCTGCTCGTGCTCCCATCATGTTTCGTGGGCTGAGTTGGAAGCGGCCGTTGGATCCGCGGCGGCGGATGCATCACGGCGCGTCCGGCTGCTGGAGAGACGGGGTGCTTCTCTCGATCATCCGGTTGTACTCAACCTGCCGGAGACCGAATACCTCAAAGCGCTTGTTCTCCAGGTCGATTAAGCCGGCGGTTAAAAGGCCAGCAGAAGACAGGGAAAAACGGGGCGGGGCAAGTCAAGTCAGAGGCGTGGGAATCATCAAGCTTCCACAGTGCTCCGCTGGGCTCGGCCCTGCGGCCAGAGCCATCGCAGCCAGCGGAACCAATTGTGTCGCGCCTTCGGTTCCTCTTCTGGTTTCTCCGTGGTTGGATTGACCTTCAACTGGGCCATCGCCTCCTTTACAAGGGCGCGCAATGTTTCCGCTTCAAACGTGCATGACCGCAGATAGGCCGATACGGTAAGCCCAGCCTCTGCGGCCCTCTGATGCAACTGGGCACACTCGTCCCTGCTCACCCTGATCGTGATACTGGCGCATTTGAGTCTTTTTTCGTGGTCCGATTCGGCTGAATTGAGCGCGGAAACTGTGTCTTCGAGCGATGCCGACGCGGGTTGAGCTTCCGCATGGTCATCCGGCGGCGAGGCCGCGGCGCGTGCCTGCGCAGGTTCAGACTCTATGGAATGGGGCGCCTTGTGGCGAGCATGCGTGCGCAGCGCCCGCTCGTAGCTGAGAGACACCACATCCTCCGCAAGCTGTTCATCCTTCAATTCATCTGGAGACCTGGGCGCTTGGCGTGTGAACGCTGCCAGAAGCCCAGCGAAATTCTGCGAGGTCTTCGAGCCGGTGCGTTCAGCCAAACTTTGCATGGATCGCAGAATAGCTCTGTTGCTTACCTGCCGAAGGCTGGATTGCTGCTTTCGTACCCGAGCAATTCCCAAAATAGAATCAGGTGGAGAGGATTTCCATTGCGGCTCTTCGGCGGTCATGGGTACTCTTCCCGGGCCATCTTGCAAACGTGTCCGATCCGTTGCTATTCTCGGATTGCGTCGAGGGCGCATCCGGTCCGCGGAAAGGACAGAAGTCCACCTTGTTGTCAAAACTGAATCTACGAACTGACTTTCCGCCCAAATACATTGCGGACCTGGGCACATGAGAGGAAGTTCGTTATGCCCGTCAAGCCGCTCCCCGCTCACCCTGACCTGAACCACCTCAAAAACCAGGCACACGATCTTTTGAAGCTTCATGCAGCTCATGATCCTGCGGCCGCGCAGCGCATCCGCGAGTTTCATCCTCGGTACACGGGGAAAGAAGACAAAGAGATTTTCGCAGCAGCGCTGAAGCTCAGCGATGCGCATCTGACCATCGCCCGCGAACGTGGATTTGCGAGTTGGACACGGCTGAAGCTGCACATTGAGAAACCTTCCCCCGCCAATAACCCCGATCTGCCTTTTCATGAGCGCATCGAAGATGCTGCACTCCGCGGCGCCGTCGCGAGGGTGGATGCCGGCGATCTTGACGGTCTGCGCGCCCATTTGAAAGCGCATCCTGGTTTGGCGCGTCGCCATGCCCTTTTTGAAGGCGGCAACTACTTCCGCACGCCGACGCTGCTCGAGTTCTGTGCGGAAAACCCCATTCGCCATGGAAAGATCCCGGCCAACATCGTGGCAATTGCAAAGGCGATCATCGACGCGGGCGCGGAGCGGGCAGCGGTCGATGAAACTCTGGGATTGGTGTCGACTGGCAGAATTGCTCGTGAGTGTTGCGTGCAGATCCCGTTCATCAACCTGCTGTGCGATCACGGCGCGGATCCAGACGGGCCTCTGCATGGGGCCGCGTTGCACGGCGAGTTCGAAGCTGTAGCAGCGTTGATCCGGCGCGGCGGGCGCGTCGATCTTACCGTCGCGGCTGCACTCGGGCACATGGAAGACTTCCGCCGTCTGCTCACGAAGGCCGATCCCGAGGAGCGACATCTCGCCCTTGCGGCGGCTGTGCAGTTCGGACACGTTGAGATTGTCCGCGGGCTGCTCGATCTGGGAGAAGATCCGAATCGCTACAACCCGCCTGGTGCGCATTCTCACTCCACGCCGCTGCATCAAGCTGCGCTCGCGGGGCACGAGGGGGTGGTGCGGCTTCTGGTCGAGCGACGTGCGCGGCTCGATATGCGCGATCTTCTGTGGCAGGGAACTCCGGCTGACTGGGCTCATTACGCGGAGCGGTTCGACCTTGAAGGGTGGCTGCGCGGTCGGGAATCGCTGAAGGAAAAGCGAGGGTAGGCGGATCAGAGGACTTCTGATTCGATGGTCTCAGGATCGGGAAGGATCCGTCCGTGGCGGCGGAGGAGAGTGGTGACATCGTCAGCAATCATGGGCCGGGCAAATAAGAATCCCTGGCCAAAGCGGCAACCCAGCCGGCACAGAAGCCTATATTGCTCGCAGGTTTCGATGCCCTCGGCAACCACATCCATTCCCAGCGCTCGGGCCAGATCGATGATGGTTCTGACGATCTGAAAGGCCTGATCTCCATCTTTCATGCGTCCGACAAACGAGCGGTCAATCTTGAGCACGTCGAAGGGGAAGGAGTGAAGATAGCTGAGCGAGCTATAGCCGGTCCCGAAGTCGTCCATCAGCAGCGAAACGCCTAGCCTGCGCAGGCTTCTCAAAACTGTGAGGGCGATGCCGTTGTTCGGAATCAGGCTTGACTCCGTCATTTCCAGGCCGAGTTGCGGCCCGGAGATGCCGTATTGCAAGAGCAATGCTTCGACGTGGTCGGCAAGCCCTTCGCGCATGAATTGACGCGCTGAGAGGTTGACGCAAACCCGCAAGGAAGACAGCCGGCTGTCGTCCGCGCACCAGCGCTGAATCTGGCTGCAGGCCTCTTCCATGCCCCAGTCGCCAATCTGTAAGATCAGCCCGCTCTCTTCGGCGACCTCAATGAACTGGCTGGGTGGAATGAGACCGCGCTGGGGATGCCGCCAGCGGATGAGGGCTTCAAGGCCGACAATGCGGCGGGTCGACAGCTCAATTTCCGGCTGGTAATAGAGGACTAGCTCGTTCTGATCCAGGGCCAGGCGCAGATCTTCGACGCGCGGCCAGGCATGAGCGGGGCATGTTTTTTCTTCAGTGTGAGAGCAGTTCTCACATTGGGCTTTGAACTCTCTTCGAACTTTGCGGAGCTCCAGCTGGCTCGATGCCATCTCGGCGAGATTGTCGAGGGTCCGCAGTTCGCTGGGGCAGATATCGGGCCGCGGAACGCGACATAGAAAGGTCAGGCTGCCCAGAATGATGTTTTCCGAATCACGAATCGGCGCGCTCCCGAAAGCGGCAATGCCTAGTTGCTTGAACCGACTTGCTCCTGGAATTCTTTCAAGTGATTGCGCGATATCCGGCACCATCAGCGACCTGTTGCGCGCAAGCACCATGTCAAAGATGGAGTTTTTGCGGGGCAGCTCGCGTACGGGCGGGCCGACGCAGGACTTGATCCAGATGCGACTCTCGTCTGCGAAACAAAGCAGCACCATGTCTGCCTCGAAAAACTCCGCACACAGCCGCGTAATGGCGTCATAACAGGGCTCCGGACCGCTGTCGAGGATTCCCGTCGCAGCGACGGCAGCAAGCCTTCTGGGCTCGCCTTCGCATCCGCCTATTTTGAGTGCGATCTCGGTATTGAGCATCTTTGACACCGGCCCCGAAATACTCCTGCTTTGCCTTCACTGGCCGCGTACAAGAATCGGCGCTCTCGTCGGCTCGGTTCAGGATTGGAAATCTGGGCGTTCGCCCCTCCCGATTTAAGTCGCGAAAGCCGCTGTGAAGTCCCCGGCAGGAAGGGGCAGCTCGGTTCCGCGCACTTCCCTTATCGGAGGGAACGCCAAAATGCTTGAATTGCACTGGGTTTGCGCGGGTTTGTGTCATGCCAGATCGGTAATGGCTTCGAGGACGCGGATAGCCGGCTAATCCATGGCATCGCGCTTTCGAGTGTAGTTTTTGGTTTCTACGGCTTTGCAGGCTGTTTCGACGCTGCGATTGGTCCCGTCTCCGTCCAAAGAAAGGTAAGCTGATCGGCGTCGTCCTGGACCTGCTGGTCCACGCTCATGCCGCCGTTGTGGCCCCCGACTTCGCTATAGTGCAGCAGAATCGGCCGCCCGCTGGTGGACGCGGATTGCATCAGCGCTGTCATTTTGCGCGCGTGAAGCGGGTCGACACGCGTGTCGCTGTCGCCGGTAAAAAACATGATTGCCGGATAGTCTGTGTGCGGCTTCACGTTGTGATAGGGAGAGTACTTCAATAAATAAAAGAACTGCTTCTCGTCGTCAGCGGAGCCATATTCGGTCTTCCAGTAGGAGCCAACCAGAAACTTCTGATAGCGCAGCATGTCGAGCAGGGGGTAGCCGCAGTCGATGGCGGCAAAGAGCTCAGGATGCTGGGTCATCGAGGCGCCCATCAGGAGGCCGCCATTCGATCGGCCCATGATGGCGAAGTGTTGCGGCGAGGTGTACTTCTCGGCAATCAGATAGTGCGCCGCGGCGAACCAGTCATCGAAGACATTCTGCTTCTTCTCAAACATTCCCTGCTCGTGCCAGCCCTCGCCATACTCGCCGCCGCCGCGCAAGTTGGGGACAGCGACGTAACCGCCCTGCTCAAGCCACCACGCCAGGAATGGGCTCCATCCCTGGAGCAGGCTTACGTCGAAGCCGCCATAGCCGGTCATCAGCAGACGAGCGGTGCCGTCCTGCTTCAAGTCCATCTGATTTTTGCGGCCGGCGAGGAACATGGGGATCTGGGTGCCGTCCTTTGACTTGAAGAACACCTGCTTCAGCGCATACTGCTCCGACTCGAACGGAACTTTGGCCTGAAAGAAGACGTCCTTTTTGCCGGTCTCGGTGTCGAGCCGGTAGATGGTCGGCGGAACGATGAAGGAGGCGAAACTGAAGAAGGCATAGCGATCGATCACCCGGCCGCTGATACCGGATGACCGAACCGATGCCGTCGTAGTCGATCTTTCCAGCTGATTTTCCCTGCAGGGTGTAGACCTCGGTCTCGGTCTTCACGTCCTTGAGCCGATCGACGTAGAGCTTTCCGCCCACAATGGACCAGTTCTCGATCACGTCTTTGCCTTCGGGCACGATTGTGTCCCACGCCTCGGGCATTACGCCGGGATCGGAGC
>CAWBSV010000004.1:0-88585 GCA_963791505.1 uncultured Acidobacteriaceae bacterium | reverse complement strand
TTCGCCGATGGCAAGGGGGAAATCGGCATCATTGCGCCCGTCACGCAATCGTTTTGCGGCGCGTGCAGCCGGGTCCGCCTCACCTCGGATGGAAAAATCCGCACCTGTCTTTTCTCGCAAGTCGAACACGACCTCTACGGCCGCATGCGCGCCGGCGAATCCGATGAGCAGCTCCGCAGTTACATCCTGCGTACCGTGCTGGGGAAGGAAGCCCGCCACCATATCGGTGAGCCCGAATTCCTGAAGCCGTCCCGCTCCATGGTCCACATCGGCGGGTGATGTCCCCGCTGAGATCGGCGGGCGACGTTCTTCGATCGCTGACTGTGACAGAATGCAGATGAAGCTCCCCCTCCTTCGGATTTCCAGATGACGCAGAAGAATGACCATCGTATCCCGCTTGAGGATCTGCTTGTCTTCCACCAGTTGGCGCGCTCGCTGACCTCGAGCCTCGATCTGGACGCGATTCTGCGCACCATTCTCGAGCACATGGAACGCATGATCGACGCAGAGCTCTGGACGCTCCTCATGCTCGATGAAGCGAAGCAGGAGCTGTACTACGCACTCGCCGCCGGCGGAGCGCAGGAAGAACTCGTCGGCATGCGCGTGAAGCCGGGCGAGGGCGTTGCCGGCTGGGTGCTGCAACAGGGCGAAACGCTCATCGTCCCGGAAACGGTGCGCGATCAGCGCCTCGATCATGAGGAATTCGCGTCGAGCTCGGTCCGCTCCGTCATTGCCATGCCACTGCGGGGGCGCAAGGGAACACACGGCGTCATCGTCATCTACAATCCGCGCTCCGATCAGCTCACCGACTACACCATCGCTTTTCTGCACATCCTTGCCGATCACGCAGCCATCGCGATTGAGAACGCGCGCGACGTGGCCAGCATTCAACAGTTGAGCATTACCGACGATTGCACGGGACTCTTCAACGCGCGGTACCTCTACGATCGCCTTGCCCGTGAACTGGAGCGGTGCGGCCGCGCCGGCCCGCAGGTGAGCCTGGCATTTCTCGATCTCGATTCCTTCAAGAAGGTGAACGACGCGCACGGTCATCTTGTGGGCAGCGAATTGCTGACGCACACCGGCCGCCGCTTGCGCGAGCTCAGCCAGCCGCGCACGAAGGATCTCTGCTTCCGCTATGGCGGCGATGAGTTTGTGGTGCTCATGCCTGAAACCGGCGCCGAAGCAGCAAAGGCGCACGCGACCGCACTGCTGCACGCCTTGACGGAGACGAGGTTCAAGATGCGCAGCGGACTCAATCTGAGCATCAGTGCCAGCCTGGGTGTGGCCACAGCGCCCATCGACGGCGTCACCGTGCACTCCATCATTGGCGCGGCTGACACCCGCATGTACGCTCAAAAAACGGCCAGCGGCCGGTCGCTGCGCGGAATCCGATAAAGAGCAGCGCCTCTTATTCGTCTTCGGATTCGGGTTGCCCGGCCTGCTCACCGGCCAGGCGCTCCAACTGATTCCGCC
The DNA here is from genome assembly GCA_963791505.1 of uncultured Acidobacteriaceae bacterium. GTDB lineage: Bacteria > Acidobacteriota > Terriglobia > Terriglobales > Acidobacteriaceae > Telmatobacter. The sequence continues at coordinate 87,109 of CAWBSV010000004.1, read as the reverse complement.
AGTCAAGCGACTCGACGAAGCTCTTCGACTCGCGCCAGTTGGGCTCGACGATCACATGCAGTTCCAGATAGACGCGCGTGCCCAGCAGCGACTCAATCTTGCGCCGCGCGGCGGTTCCAATCTCTTTCAGCTTCGAGCCGCCTTTGCCAATGAGAATCGCCTTCTGCCCGTCGCGCTCGCAATAAATGGCCGCGGCAATGCTCGTCAACGGCGGCCGCGCCGGCACCGCTCCTTTTTTGCGCGGAACAAACGGCTTGGGCTCGTCGAAGCGCTCAATCACCACGGCTGCGGCATAGGGAACCTCTTCGCCCGTTTCCACCAGGATGCTCTCGCGAATCAGCTCCGCGACCATGAAGCGCTGCGGCTGATCGGTGTACTGATCTTTGGGATAGTAGCGCTCGCCAGTTGGCAGCACGTCGATGATCTTGCGCACCAGCAGGTCGAGTCCGTCGCGCTTGCGGGCGCTGACTGGAATTACCTCGGCAAAATTGAACTGCTTGGTCAGCGTCTCGATCAGCGGCAGCAGGTGATCTTTGGGGACGAGGTCGATTTTGGTCAGAACCAGAAACACCGGGCAGTCGAGCTTGCGAATCAGGCCGAACAAAAACTCATCTTCGCTGGCCCAATTGGTCCGCTCGGATTTGGAAGTTGGGGTATTCATAAGAACCTGTTCCGCAGGGGCTGAAGCCCGGTCCTCTTCAGCTTCGCCTGCGGCACGACTGAAGTCGTGCCCTGTTACAGGACCTGGCTCTTCCTTACCCTTCGCGGCCGCTTCCAGCTGCACTTTGCGCGTAGCATCCATCAGGACCAGAACCAGATCGCGCGTTTCGAGCGCCTCATACACCTCCTGCAACATGCGCCTGTCGAGTTGGGTACCCGGCTTGTGCACCCCGGGTGTATCGACGAAGACTATTTGCGCCGCCGGATGCACGCGCTTCCTGGCCTCCACCTCAACCACGCCCGCAATGCGATTGCGCGTGGTCTGCGGTTTGGCCGAGACAATGGCGACCTTCTCACCCGTGAGGGCGTTGAGCAACGTGCTCTTGCCCGCGTTCGGGCGGCCGAGGATGGCAACAAATCCAGATTTCAAAAGGGTCTCGTGCTCCTGACCTTCTATTATCGCGGACGTTCCCTATGCGCGGTGTTCGGCTGGGTGAGGAGCCACGAACCCCGAGCCGCGCAAGCGGCAGTCGGCCCCACCGCAGGTGGTTACGAGGCTGCCGCCTCAGCCGCAACTGGTGGAAACACGCGCAGCCGTTCGACGCGCCGATCGGTCGACGCCAGCACTTCGAGGCGCATTCCCGGATCGAGCAGCACGACCTCGCCCGCCAGCGGGATCCGTCCCTCAATCTCGCTGACGAGGCCCCCAAGCGTGGTCGCCTCGTATTCGCTGCCCACCTGAGCCGCTTCGCCAAACAGATCGGCCAGGTGATCGACGGGGAAATTTCCCGGCACCACCCAGACACCGCCCGGCTCGCGTTGCGGCTCCTCGATCGCGACCTCCACTTCGTGCTCGTCGCGGATGTTGCCCACGATCTGCTCCAGCAGATCTTCGATAGTCACGAGGCCCGCCACGCCACCATACTCGTCAATGACGATGCGCATGTGCTGCTTCTCGCGCTGCATCTCGCGCAGCAGCTCGTAGCCGCGCTTGGTCTCGGGGACAAACACGGCCGGCCTCTGCATACTGGCCACGGTGCGCACCTTGGCTTCTTCGTCGGAGATTTGCAGCAGGTCATGGGCAAAGGCGATACCGGTCACGTTGTCGAGCGATCCCGCATACACCGGCACGCGCGAGAAATTGTTGTCCTTAAGCAGCGTCAAAAACCGCTCGAGCGTCACCGAGCCGGGAACCGCGAACACCTGCGGCCGCGGCGTCATCACCTCGCGCACCAGTTTGTCGCCAAACTCCACTGCCGAGCGCACCAGATCGCGATCGCTTTCCTCGAGGATTCCCTCTTCCTCGCCCGCCTCAAGCAGCGCTTCCACGTCCACAGCGGCTTCTTCCGCGGGACTCGCCGGCTCCTCTGACAAAGCCGCAACGGAAAAGAAGAAGCGCACAAACACCGTGATCGGCGTCAGCACCCACAGCAGGAAACGGATCGGCCACAGCAGCCGCGCCACCCACCGGCCCCTGGTGCGATTGAAGAGCAGCGTCGGCAACAACTGGTTGCAGAAGACGACCACCAGGATGACGCCCAGCACCGCCTGCGCGATCTCCGCATAGGTAGGCCGACCGAGGTGCGTGCCGCGATCGAAAAGCACCGCGCCAAACTCCAGCGCAATAATGCCGAGCGCGAACTGCTGCAGCACGGTCGCGGCGATGGCCGCATTGTCCCGCGTCATGCCCAGCCTGGGCTCGATCAGCTCTTCCCATGCGTCGAGATTCTCTTCGATCTCCCGCGTGAGAATCTTGCCGAACTCGGCGTAGACGCGGCTCATGTATGAAGCCAGCGTCTCGACCGCAGCCAGAAGCACCACCATCGTGATGGCCATGGCGCTCATGGCTTCTTCGCCTTTGCCGGCATTTTGATTCCGGGATGGGCTTCAACCCGCTCGATCAATCCCTGCGGCAGGCGCAACGTCGCACGCAGCGCCCGCTCCCGCCGCGCCATGCGTCCTTTGTCGGTCTCGTGATCGTAGCCGGCCAGATGCAGCAGTCCATGCAGGATCAGCACCTTGATCTCCATCCATAATGGATGCCCCTGCTCGCGCGCCTGGCGCATCGCCGTCGTCACGCTGATGGCCAGATCTCCCGCCACGCGATCTCTGCCCGTCCCCGCCGCAGGTCCCTCTGCCGGAAACGACAACACATCGGTGGCCTTGTTTTTGTTCCTGAACTTCCGGTTCATCCCGCGAATCGCCGCGTCGGTGGTCAGCAGCACCGTCACCTGGCCCTTCAGGCCGACAGCTTCCTGCGCGCGGCCCAGAAAGCGAGCGAGCGTCCGCGCTGTGGGCAGATCAAATTGGGAAGAGGGAGTCAGTGATTTGCCCGCTTTTGGCCCCACAAAACTCTTCGCAGTCGAAGGTCTCTTCGCTGCGGGGTAAGGGTCCAGATCTGGGTCCAGGAGGATCATCGTGCTCGAAGCTGCGGCGCGCCCAGCCTCGATGTATCTTCAATTCTACGCTATGGTTCAATCATCGCGGCGATCGTCCGCATGGGCAAAATAAGGCGCATCGATTCCGGAAGTTGTTGAAATCCATGGGCAGCATAGAACTTCGCCGCCCGCGCGTCGATCGCATCCACAACAACCATTGACGACCCAACCTGCGCCGCACTTGTGTATGCTTTTTCAAGCGCCTTTGCCAGCAAGATTGAGCCGAGCCCCTTCCCCTGAAACTCCATGGAAACGGCCAGCCGTCCCAACAGTGTTGCGCTCACCATGGGATAGCGAGGGACATGTTTCCGTGCCGCTTCCGGAATGGCGCCCGCGGCAACCCCGTAAGCGCACAACGTGAAGTAGCCGGCGATCTGGCTGGGAGCATCGATCGGAGCCAGCACAAAAACCGCATTCGCCTTGCGCCGCATGTCCTGCGACCCCTGTGTCTTCAGGTAGAGATTCAGGCTCTCGACACCGCAATCGAAACCGGCCCGATCGTGGTGCTTGCCCAGCAGCTCGAGACAAAAGAGTGAGCCGTCCGCGCTGCTCAACCGGCGACTCGCTCCCGTGCCGAACGAAATGCGCGCTTCAAACGCGCGCTGGGCTTGGGCGGTCGAACCAAGGCGGCGAAGAAAGCCGCCCGGTCGCGGTCGGTCAGTATAAGGCTCTCATGGCGGGCGATCGTCTCACGGGTTGCTTCGGTCAGAGCCGCCAGGCAATAGTCCGTCAAGCTCCGGCGCTCCAGCTTGGCTGCGCGCTCCACCAGGCGCTTGGTTTCGGCATCAACACGAAACCCCAACCGGTGACCGCGAGCTCGCTGTTCAAGTCGATCGATTGTTGCAGATTGCTGCATGATCTCTCCGAGAATCCCTGGCTCAATCAAGTGTACGTCCAATGGGAGAACAAGACAAGGTCTTGGTTGCTGATTTGCTCACGAAGCCAGCAGCCCCGCCACGTAGTCGAAGTCGATCTTGGCCGCTTCAAACGTGGTCTTGCCCTTGAAGGGCGGGTCGTGGTCCACGATAAAGTACTTCACACCCGCCTTGCGCGCAGCCTCGAACGCGGCCTTCAGCGGCACGACACCAGCGCCGAGGTCGACAATTCGCGATCCGGCTTCGCGGCCAAGCGTGTTGGTGGGCGGCGTGATCGACGAAAAATCCTTGAAGTGAAGCAGCTTCACGCGACTTGCATTGGCAGCAATGATGGCCGCTGGATCCGCGCCGCCCGCCGCCATCCAGCCTGCGTCCACTTCAAACTTCACCAGGTCGGGATCCGTCTCCTTGAGAAGGATCGAGTAGCCGGTCTCGCCGCCTTCAAACTTGCGGAACTCAACATTGTGGTTGTGGTACGCGAACTGGATGCCGCGCTTGCGGGCCGCCGCTCCCAGTTCATTGGCCTGCTGGGCGATGCGCTTGAAGTCGTCGCGCCCCAGGGAATTCATGGCGTCCATAAATCCCTTCTCATCGGAGAGCGGCTTTGAGTTTGGAGGCGGCAACACCGAGCTGATCGCATACTCCACGCCAATGGCCGATGCGTCGTCGAGAACCTTCTCGGTCGGCATGATGCCAAAGAAGAAATGCCCCGACGGGCAGCCCAGGCCTGTATCGGCCAGCATCTTCTTGAACTCCGGAATGCTCTTCACGGCCATCGGGAACGACTCCACATAGCCGTAGCCGATCGCGGCCAGCCTGGCCAGGGTTGCGGCAGGGTCCTTCTGCATCTCCGCAGAAACCATGAAGAGCTGCACGCCGGGCTTGAGCGCCGGTGCAGCCCACAAACGAGTTGATTGAGCCGCCGCAACAACCGAAGCCGAACCCACTAAAAAGCCACGCCGCGATACGGATGATGTCATTTGGTTGATCCCTCGAAGGCGCAAGTGTAGACGAGCCGGCGCGTCGAGGTCACGAGCTTTCTCGGAGTGCCTGCCGATCTGGAATCCCACCGCGCGTTCTGGAATCCCAGGTCTCAAAATCGAGACCTGGGGCACCCGGTCAGTTGGCACCGCCTCAGGTGGCTATTGGGGCTTGGCAGGATGTTGGGACTGCGGATGCTCGCTGCGCCCCTGCGAACCGACTTCAATCGGCTCGCCACTGGTCAGCGGCAACTCCTGCTGCTGTGGCTTGGCGCTCTCATACGCGCGCACGATCCTCTGTACCAGCGCATGCCGCACCACATCGCCATCTTCGAAGTGGCAGAAGTGAATTCCCTCTACCCCATCGAGAACGTTGATCGCATCGATCAACCCGCTCTTGCGCGGATTGGGCAGATCGATCTGCGTGATATCGCCCGTGATCACGGCCTTGGAGTTCGCGCCCATGCGGGTGAGGAACATCTTCATCTGCTCGACGGTTGTGTTCTGCGCCTCGTCCATGATGATGAACGCGTCGTTGAGCGTGCGCCCGCGCATAAAGGCCAGCGGAGCCACTTCGATCACGTTCTTCTCGAGCATCTTGTCGACTTTCTCGGGCTCGAGCAGGTCGTAGAGCGCGTCATACAACGGCCGCAGGTAGGGATCGACCTTCTCCTGCAGGCTACCGGGCAGGAAGCCGAGCTTCTCGCCCGCTTCCACCGCCGGCCGCACCAGCACAATGCGGCTGACTTTCTTGGCGTTGATGGCGGCGACGGCCATGGCCACGGCGAGGTAGGTTTTGCCGGTGCCGGCCGGGCCGACGCCGAAGATCATATCGTTCTGCTCGATGGCCTCAACATATTTGCGCTGATTGATCGAGCGCGGCTGCACGGTGCGCTTGACGCCCGCCGAGCGCTGCTTGCCCGCATCGGCCAGCGAGCGCAGCGTCGTTGCCGGATCGGCCACCACCAGGCGCAGCATCCCGTTCAGTTCGCCATTGTGCGGATTGATGCCCTGTTTGCGCAGCGCCTCAAAGTCCTGAAAGATTCGCTGCACCCGGGTCACGCCTTCGTCCGGGCCTTGCACATGCACTGCGTCGGAGCGGAGATCGATTCGCACCCCTAACGAGTCTTCCATCAGCCTGAGGTTTTCATCGCGAGTCCCGAACAGGGGCTCGAAGTTGGGCGTGATCTCCAGAGCGATCTTCAAAGGATTCAATGGCCTCCAGTACGGCGTTGAGTAGGGACGTTGAGCCGGCGGCGGACGCGATCCGCAACGCCCGGCAGGGCATTGGAGTGAAGAACGAAACGTATCGAGCGAAAGTTCAATGCCGGCAACCCGCTTGCCAACTTGGATGCCATGGCCTCATTGCGCGCGCGGCATAATTTGGTCACCGAGGCACGGTGATCGACACGTGGAATAGCGGCCCTGAATTTTGAGGAAGACCGTCGCGCAATCCGCAAGGCAGACCCATAGCTCTGGCCTCGAGAGCGCAACCGCGGGATGGCTAGGTTAACCAAATCCGGTATCTGGGCTAGAGAGTAGCGCCAACCAGGTTCGCCGTCAATGCGACCTGGGGCGTTTCGTGTTAAAAGCTGTGTCTTTCGGGTAACCGGCAGGGTACTTTCGGGAATTAAGCGGTTTCCCGGGAGCTTTCTCAAGGGGCGTTCGAGAGGGATGAGCAGGATTTGAACTGCGGGAGCGCTGAACGACTGTGAAACTGTGGAGGGGGTGTCTGCAGGCTGCTCTTAACAAGCAGCTAGGGAGGGGTTCACAGTTTCACAGCCACATGCGGTGGGGCCAATTGCGCTTTGCGCGCCAGTTTCCGTAGTCCGGATTCGAAAAAGCGAACAGCGGGCAGGGAAATAAAAAAAAAGGTATTCCTGTAAATAAGTCGCATCCTTTGTTGGGATTAGCGGAGGTCGCTCCCGCTAAAAATTAGATAGCAAAGGACTTATTTGCAGATATCAGATAGCAAAGGAGTTATGGGCATTCTTGAGGGCTGATCCCCGGGTTTTGCGGGGATAGGCCCTCAGGTCCGTCTGCGCCCAAGGACACTTTATTGCAAAATCTGACAGGAAAGAGTTGCGGCTTGGGCGGGGGCGCTTCCTGGCTCTGCTTTCACTGTTGATTTCTATTGTGCGCCTTCCAGAGAAATAGTATGCAAATCGGCGCAGTCTTTTTTCTTTTTGGAATGAGTGGTTTACAAAGTATTTTTTCAGGAAGGGCTTGACAAGAATTGAGCCGCACCCTTGTGATCCCGTCGATTGACCAGGGTTCCGCGTCCACCACGGCGGTGCCCTTTCAGGGAGTTCTCGCTCAGGCCAGCGCCGGCTCAAGCCCCGCAGCGCGCGTTACCGAGATGACGCTGATGTCGTCCTCCTGCCCGAAGGCCTGCGCGGCGCTGGCTACACTGGCGGCGGTCCTGGCCGTCCCCAGCAGCTCATGCACCCGCTCGAAGCCGAACAGCTTCCCTTTCGCATCCGTCGCTTCGGCTATCGCCGTCGGACATCAGCATCAGCTTGTCGCCTTGCTTGAGTTGGAAGTGCATCAGGGAAGATTCAGCGCCTTCGATCATGCCCAGCGGCAGCGCGCCTTCCATGGGCAGCGCTTCTCCGTTGAGATAAGGAGGCATGTGTCCGGCGTTGGCCAGCGTCGCGCTACCATCCGCTTCAATGCGCAGCGCGAGGCATGTGGCCTGCGCGTCGCCGCGGCCCATCAGGCGCTGATTTAAAGTGCTGAGCATGATCGCGGGGTCGTTACTGTGTTTCTCCTCTGTCCGGATCGCGCCCACCAGCAGCGCCACCAGCATGCCCGCCTTCAGGCCTTTGCCGGTCACGTCTCCGGCCACGATCAGCACGCTGCCGTCGGTTTTGTGGGGAATGATCTGGAAGAAGTCGCCGCCCACCTCGCGCGCCGGCCGGTACTCGCTCTCGATGGTCAGCCCCGGCAGCGCCAGCCGCGCCTCGGGCAGGATGACCTGCTGCACTTCCTGCGCCTGCTTCACATCGAGAGCCATCAGCCGCTGGCGCTTCACCGATCGCAACAGCCGCCGCAGCAGCAGCAGGGCGATGACTACCGCCACCAGCAGGCTCGCGAAGTCGTGCCGAGGCTGACCTGGACGCCGAAGGGGAACCAAAACACCCGGATATGGAGAAGGCTGAGTTGGCTCGTGAAGGCGCTGATTCCGCGCAACACCACGATGGGCAGAACCAGCCAGCCCTCCACTCCCTGGCGGCGAATCCCCTCGATCACGACCCACAACAGCAGGGCGAAGAAGAGCAGCCGGAGGACCAGGACGACGGTCACGAACTGGATGGCAACCGGTGCGGGAACCAGGCCGAAGAAGATCTCGTCGCCGAACAATGTCTGAGGCCATCAACAGCAGCGTCAGCGCCGGCGGTGAGCCGGGGCAGCCAGCGCGGGCGCTCGAGCCCGAACCACACCCACCACACCATGACCCAGGCGGCGTCGACAAGCAGTGCGCCGACAGCAGTCCGTCAGCAGGTTTTGACTGGGGACGCTCTGAAGTTCCGTCCAGGCGCCGATGGCAATGAGGGCGTAACCGACCGCAAGGAGCAGGAAGAGAGCCCCCATCCACAGGTAGACGCGGTCGGAGCGGTCAAAGAGGATGAGGCTGAAGGCGACCACGGCCAGCAGGCCAAACAGCAGAGCCTTCGACGGCATCCGATGCGTAGGCGCGGATCAATTCCAGCCAGCGCATCTGGTAGCCGGCCGTCACCGCGCCGGCCTCGCCCAGCACCGGCGCCGAGTGCATGCCGCCCGCATCGGGCGCGTTAACAGGCGTGTAAGGCTCCATCCACAGCCGGAAGGCCAGAACCTGCGTGTGCCCGGCCGCGCCGTCCCGTTGTCGGCTGCGTCTCGCCGGTCGTCCGCGCCTGGCCCAGTCTGCCGTGCGATTGCCCGGCTGCGCGAGTGGGAAACATTTTGGGCTGCGTGTAGTAGACCTCGGGCTTGCTGCCGGTGAAGTCGCCGAAGTGGCCGGCCAGCTCTCCGTTGTCGAAGACCTGGTAGGCGTCATCCACATCCGCCGGCCCTGCCAGTGCCAGAGCCGCGCCCGGCCCGCGCCTGCACCTGCACCCGGATGCGGTACCAGGCGTAGCCCCAGTAGCCGGGGTGTCCCTTGGCCGTCCAGCCGGGCACATAGCCTGAGAGCCCGCCGGTCGGATCAAATGCCCCATCCTTCGGCGTCAGGTCCACCGTCTCCCACTTGGAGTCGTCAAAGTCCGGCTCGGCCCACAGCGGCTGGCCGGTCTTCGGGTCGATCGGCGAGTCGCCCACGGTGAACTTCCACGGCCCGATAGAGCGGCACGGCGGATTGGCCGAGGGTGACGTGGGCGGTGGAGTCCGTGGTCCGCTGCGAGCCACTCGCTGTCTGCGCCGCCACGACGACGACGACGGCAAACATTGCTGCCAAGAAGAGGACGAGAGAAGAGAGGAAGAAAAAAGTGCGCCTCGCCATGCCATGACCTCTGGGTTCAAGTGTTCCAATTGTTCTAACCGGGGGAAGCCGCTGCTCGCACTATACGCATTCAGACGGTGCGGCGTTAATCGGAATCCTCAAGAGGGGGGAGATGGACGGGGGCAATGCACGGGCTTGAGGGGGTTCGCCGTAACCCAGGTGACCAAAGGCGAGGCACCCTTCGACCGGCCCAAGGGCAGGCTCTGGGGCAGCCCGGTAGTGGGTCAGTCTGAATCCACAGGTATGAGGTTTGGCGTGGAAATTGCCTCGACGTGCAGCGGTGTCCGATGAGAGCATTGCGCCAAGGATCGTCCGCGCATGACTCTGGACCCTTCTCCGGTCTGCCTAGAATACGTTCCACCGTGGTGGCACCTCTCGGTCGGGGTATGCGTAGCTATCGCTGGCTGTCTGGGGGTAATCGTGCCCTTAGCTAGGAAGGACATCGGCCCGCGCGAGAAAGCTATATGGATTGCGGTCGTATCGCTCCTCACGATCCTTGAATTGCGAATGATTATCTGGAGCGATCAAGATAATGAGAAGAAGCGCGAATACGCTGAATGCTTGCAATTGAAGAGCTTCAGTGACATCGAAACGACGAGTCAGACCCAATTCGCCCAAACAATGAACGGCGTCGGGGCTGTGCTGCTGAAGGCGCAAGAAGCGGCAGATCGGGCAGAAGATGCCTCGCTGAACGCTACTGGAGCAGACTCCTATTTATACCTTTATCCTGCTCACATAGTTGAGCCGTTTCCTAATGATCCTGGGAAAGTTGCCTTTGCCACCGCTATTTTGGGGAAACATCCGGTTTACGACGCTGATGTCGCCATAATTCGCGGCGCAATAGTGGACGCTCATTTCTATAACATGCCATCGACTTTTCGCCGGTTGTTACCCGTAACTAAAGCGCACACCACGGGAGTTGGTTATGTCACTCATGCAGACGCGAATGGCACGGAGTATGCGATAAGGGTCGATTCGAGAGGTACTGTATCGGCAGAGAATCTGACCATCCGCCTCAACAAGCAAAGCGGGTGGGAATACTCCTTCGACCTCTACAGGCAGGTTGGATTCAAGACTCCGCGCCCGTCAGACCTGTTGAAGCATCAAGATTGGACCCCAGTACAAATCGTCGGCGCAACTGACCCACTACCGGCAGCCCACGTCCATTGACCCCTATTCGGTTTTCCCGTACACTAAGAAATTGCGAGGGATGCGGCTCCGGCGGCATTCTGCAACCGGGTCCATCACCAGACCTAGCACCCGGACCAATCCCCCTGACAATCAGGGCACGAGATTAAGGAACAGCTAATGGCAAACCATGTATCGTCGCTGAAGCGCGCCCGCCAGACCGTTACCCGCTCTGAAGTGAACCGCGCCAACCGCAGCCGCGTCCGCACCAGCCTCCGCACCCTGCGGGAGGCCCTGGTCAAGGGCGACGTCAAGGCCGCACAGGCCCAGTACCGCGAGACCGTCTCTGCCCTCGACAAGAGCGTGCAAAAGGGCGTCTTCCACAAGAACACTGTTTCGCGCTACAAGAGCCGGCTGAACGCACGGCTCAAGACCCTGGCCACCGCTAAGGCGTAGCGCCGAAATTTCTGCAAGATCAGCGACACCGGCCGAGGGCAACCTTGGCCGTTCGTGTTTCTACCCGCATCACGGCACCGGATCCACCGTTCCCATGGGCACGCTCGCCCGGCAGCGGGCGATCCGCCGCACGCCCATCCAGCCACCCTTCGCGATCCCATACTTCTCGACCGCCTGAACCGCGTATGCGGAGCACGTGGGGCTATATCGGCAGCGCACCCAGCGACTGGTGACCGGATGCAGATAGCGATGGTATCCCTCGACCGAGGCCGCAAACACGCGCACGCTCACCTGCGACCGGGGCGGGCGAAGCGCATCCATCCCGACCAGCACGGCCAGCAGCAAGAGCGCCGCCAGCCAGGTCTCCGGCCTTAGGAGCCGATTCCGCAATGAGGACATTTCACGCTGGTCTGCAGGCGCTTGTTGCCGCAATGCGGGCAGGGAACCAGGAGGCCCTGCGGTCGCGCAAGAATGTAGATGACGAGGCCGATGAGCCCGAGAAAGAGCACCATCAGCATCCACAAAATGGAGTTGTCTAACCCGCGGGCTTTGGCGTCGCGCGCCACCCAGACGAGGATCGCAATGTTCAGCGCAACCATCGCGATCAGGAAGATGAACAGTCCGCCGCACCCGCCGCACGCCGCGCAACTCGAGGCGGCATCGCCGCCGCGTTGAGCCCAGCAGCTGGCTGCGTTGGCAACCGCGAGCGCACCCGCCAGTCCTGCAGAAATCCATCGCCTCCGCATGGCTTTTACCCTCGTACACAAAGATGACTGGAACGCAATCACCCTAGCCGAACGAGGGCGGCAAGTCAATGAGCATTGCCGGGGTGCGGGCTGAGGCTGAAGTCTATTGAAGACAACCGCAGATCCTTCGGCTCACCACCCCCAAACTGAACTGCGTTTGGGGCCCCGTTCGCTCAGGATGACAGAGTTTGTTTTGTGATGGACTTTAGAAGCCGAGTGAGAGCCTCAGAGTAGCTCGAAGATCCCCGCCGCGCCCATGCCGCCGCCGACGCACATGGTCACCATGCCGTAGCGCACGTTGCGGCGCCGCATCTCGTTCAGCAGGGTCGCGGTCAGCTTGGCTCCGGTGCATCCCGAGCGGATGGCCGAGGGCGATGGCGCCGCCATTGACGTTGACCTTCTCCGGGTCGAGTCCCAGCTCGCGCATCACGGCCAGCGCCTGCGCGGCAAAGGCTTCGTTGAGCTCGATCAGGCCGATGTCGTTCAGCGTCAGTCCCGCCTTCTTCAGCGCTTTCGGCACCGCGCTCACCGGGCCCATGCCCATCTCTTCCGGCAGGCAGCCTGTCGAGGCGTAGGCCACCAGCCTGCCCATCGGCTTGATGCCTAACTCCGCCGCGCGGGCGGCATCCATCAACAGAACTGCGGCCGCTCCATCTGAGGTCTGCGATGAGTTTCCTGCCGTCACGCTACCCTTCGCCGAAAAGGCCGGCTTGAGTTTGGCCAGCGCTTCCGCTGAAGTGTCGGCGCGCGGCCCTTCATCGGCGGCAAAAACGGTCTCGCTGATGAGGGTCTTGCCGGCCTTGGCGCCGGCCCTGGTGTCGGGCGTCATGGTCGTCACGGGCACCGGCACCAGTTCCTCGGCAAACTTTCCCGCGGCCTGCGCAGCCAGTGCTTTCTGGTGGCTGGCCAGCGCGAACGCATCCGCATCTTCGCGGCTCACGTTGTAGTGCTTCGCGACCCGCTCGGCGGTCAGCCCCATGGTCAGCAGCGATGCGGGATAATTGCGCCGCCATCCAGGGATTGGGGCTGGGCTTCAATCCGCCAAACGGCAGCAGGCTCATGGTCTCAGTGCCGCCCGCCATCACCACGCGCTCGCCACCCGCGCGAATCCGCTGATCGGCCTGCGCAACCGCCTCGAGTCCCGACGCGCACAAGCCGGTTCACCGTCACGCCCGGCACATCGACAGGCAGGCCGGCACGCAACGCAGCCCACCGCGCCACATCCCATCCCTGCTCGCCTTCGGGCTGCGCGCAGCCGAGGATCACGTCGTCGACTTCAGTGCAGTTCAGCGCCGGAACCTTTTCGAGAGCCGCCCTGATAACGAGCGCCGCCAGATCATCGGGGCGAGACGTGGAGAGCGCACCCTTGGGAGCACGCCCCACCGGCGTGCGCACTGCGCTGACAATGACGGCTTCAGACATTCAAAAGCTCCTTCTCAACTTCAGTTCGGTACGTCAAGCAACGTCCACGCGCTCTTGTCATAAAAGTGATACACGGTCTTGTGATCGATGACGGAATCCGCCAGCGCATCGTGTTTCACCCACGCCGGCCGCGGCTCCATTCCAGACTCCGCTTCGTGAACCTGTTCAGGAGTCGCCCGATCGATGCCCCAGTTGAACCCCATCATGTCTCTGCCTGCCCGCACCTGCAGCCGGTCTTTCTCGTTGCGCCGTGGCCAGCACCTCCGGCACCGTGGCTGCCGCGCTGCTGAAAAAAATCAGCAGTTGCACTGTTCCATGCGTCGAGCACAAGACCGCCCAATCGAGAGAACTGGCTTCCTGCAACCGGGCCCGCACCACGTTCTCGGGATGGTGCGCCTCATACGTTTGAGGAATCAGGCAGCCTCTACGATTCAGCTCCGCCGCAACTGGATCAGGCAGTTCGGGAAACGAGTTCACCGGCAGGCGGCGGATCAGGTAGGGCGTGGGCTTTCCGTCGACTATCACCTGCCCAGACTCGGCCAAATCCGCTGACCCAAAATCACGGGGCGCGGGAGCGTCCTGCGCCGCGATTTGCAAGGCAGCCAAAACCATTAAGACGGCCGTCAGCCGACTGACCAGAGCTTTCATCGCTAATTCCGCAACGGCTTTCCGGTCTTCAGCGTGAAGGCGATCCGCTCCTGCGTTTTGCGCTCGCCACACAACGACAAGAAGGCTTCCAACTCCAGATCGAGCAAGTACTGCTCGCTCACCAGCGTTCCCGGCGTCACGCGCCCACCGGTCAAAATGTACGCCGCCCACTTGGCCACCTTCTGATCGTGCTCTGAAGCAAAGCCGGCTTCGCCCATCAGATAAACGCCTGTCTCGAGTGTCGCGAGCGCCCCGGTGCCCGGCGCGGGAACCTGCGTTCGCTGCTGGGGAGCGACAAATCCCGCATCGGCCAGCGTCAGCGCCAGCTCCTTCGCATCGAGCAACTGCCGTTCGCGATTCATCGTGATTCTGTCGGGGACGGTCAGCATGCCCAGCCCGCGCGCCTCGACGGCCGACGTTGAAACCTTGGCCAGCGCAATCGTCTCGAAGACTTTTTTCAGCGCCGTGTTCATCTCCGCCGACTGCGCAAAGCGCGACCATGGATCCTTGGGGTCTGGCGGGGCAAGCGCTGCCGCCTGGTCCACCGCGCGCAACAGCATCTCCTTCGTTCCGCCGCCTGCGGGAATCAAACCCACCCCCGCCTCCACCAGTCCGATGTACAACTCTGCGAACGGCTGCCGTCGCGCCGCATGCAGGCAGATCTCGGCGCCGCCGCCCAGCGTCAATCCGAACGGCGCAGCCACCACCGGCCGCGGACAGAACTTGATCGCCTGCGTCATCTGCTGAAAGGCGTGAATGACCGCGGCAACCTCGTCCCACTCGCCCTCCTGCGAAGCCAGCAGCAGTTGCATCAGGTTGGCGCCTACGCTGAAGTTCTCGCGGTCGCTCGCAATCACGAACCCGGCAAAATCACGCACCGCCTCCGAATCCGGCTTGAGCACCGACGAGATCATCTGCAGCACGTCGCCGCCGATTGCGTTCTTCAGCGAGTGCAGCTCGATGCATCCGATGCCGTCTCCGAGGTCGATCAGCGAAGCACCAGCATTCGAGCGAACCGCGCCGTTCGCGCGCTTGAAATCAGCAACCCGCGCGTGGCCGATGTGCTCGGCAACCGGCTCCCATGCGCCCGTCGTCGGATTGAAACACTGCGGTCCATCGGGCGAATACCACGACACTGGCTGATCTTCCGCAGCCGAGTCAAGCAGCGGCCCAATGTTGTCGGCCACCGGCAGGCCCAGCGCCTGCATGCGCGCCACGGTGCTGCGCACACCCGCTGCATCCCACATCTCAAACGGGCCCAGCTCCCAATTGAACCCCGCGCGCATCGCTTCGTCGATGGACGGCGCATCGGCGGAGATTTCGCCGACACGCTCCGACGCATACTTCCAGAGCGCCGCGAGAAACGGCCATAAGAACTTCGCTGCTTTGTCTTTCGCTGGATCGTTGGCCAGCAGAATTTTCAACCGCTCGCCGACCGTGCCTGCGTTCTTCGCCATCTCCAGCGACGGCAGCGCCGGCTTGATGACGGGCCGATACTCGAACGTCATCAGGTCGAGCACCAGGCGGATCTCTTTGCCCGCCTCCGGCCCTTCCTTTGCGCGCTCCTTCTTATAGAAGCCCTGACCGGCCTTGTCGCCGAGCCATCCGCGCTTGATCATCTCGTCGAGAATCGCGGAGAACTTGCCGCCCGGCACGCCTCCCGGAAAATTCGCCGCCACGTGCGCAGGGATATCGACGCCAACCATATCTGTCAGGCGAAATGTTCCTGTCCGCGGCCAGCCAATCGCCTGCCCGGTGAGCGCATCGGCTTCTTCAATGGTCAGGCCCTGCTCCAGCATCAGCTCGGCCGCCTTAAACATCACCAAAATGCCGATGCGATTGGCGATGAAGTTCGGCGTGTCGCGGGCGAGCACCACCTGCTTGCCCAGGTTGCGATCGGCGAAAGCCGCAAACGATGCACCCACGCCCGCATCCGTATCGGGGCCCGGGATAATCTCCAGTAGCCTCATATAGCGCGGCGGGTTGAAAAAGTGCGTGCCGAAAAAGCGCTTCCCGACTGAAGTCTCGCTCGACCCCAGCGCCTCCGCAATCTGCTTCACCGGCAGGCCCGAGGTGTTGGTCGTCAACACCGCATGGCTCGCCAGATGCGGCAGCACGCGCCCGAGCAGCGCTTTCTTGATGTCGAGATTTTCGGCAACCGCCTCGACCACCCAATCGCACTGGGCCAGCTTCGGGAGATCGTCTTCGAAGTTTCCCGGCGTGATCAGCGCGCTCAGCGATGCCTCAAACAACGCCGCCGGCTTCGACTTGCCGAGCGCTTCAATCGCCTTCAGGGCAAGCGCGTTGCGCGTAGCCTTTTCATCTTTGGGCAGAATGTCCAGCAGCAGCACCGGGATTCCCGCATTCGCCAGGTGCGCGGCGATGCGCGAGCCCATGGTCCCGGCGCCCAGCACCGCCGCACGCCGGACCAGAAAGGGTTGAGAACCAGAAGATTTCAGAGGAGTCAAGACCGAGGACGCCGAGCTCATTGAGGCTCTCCGTGCGCAGCGCCAGAGAGGTGTCCGAGCGCCGCGCAGAAACTATCGAAGCATACGAGCCTGCGTTGGGGCGGGTCAAGCCGGGGTCTGCCCTAGTTCACTCAGCGTCGCATTCCACTCTCAGGCTCAATGGCGGGCGCCTTGCCCGGCATCCAGAAGAGAAACGAGAGTATCGCGGACCCAATCAGGAACTCCACCACTCGCATTCGGGCACCCATAGAATGCAGAACGAATCCAAACAACAGGCATGCGTTGACGCACGCCAGGCCGAAGACGTTTCCGATGAACCACGCACTGAGCGGCGTCGCCAATGGCAGCCCTAGAGATGCAAGCTTGCGGATTAAGCCTCTCGCACTCCATCCCAATATCAGAACGCCCATGGCGAACAAGGCAATCACCATTTCGGCTGTGGGATTTATAGCCGCCGATGCGTGGCTCGGCAATTTGAATATGAGATAGACGATCAAGAAGCCAAAGAACAGGAAGCCAAACTGCAGCACGCGAATCGTGCGATCAGGTGCGTTCACGCTCATTCTCCCAATTGCTCTCGGCAAGAATCATACGCGGCATCGGTTTGGGACCCCTCAGAACTTCTTCCTCAAAAATTCAAACACCACATACCCCACCAAGGCCGACGCCAGCGCGATCAGAAAATTCGTTCCTGTAAACACATCCATCAGCGCAAACACCAGAGTCTTGCCCTCGCCATTCGAGCGCGTGAACTCGCCCATCAACAGGTTCGAATAAAACAGAAAAATAATGAACGCGACCTCGACCACTGCCCGCCAGAGCGGTTTCCAGGCGCGCCGATCTCTTGCGTTTGTCTCCATGGAGTTTCAAGAGTATCAAGGATCGCCGCGCTCCTCACGGCTTTTGCCAGATCACCTTGCCCGATCGCACCACGGCGCGCACCCGCGCAAAATTCGTCAACTGCTCGGCCGGGTCCGCATCCAGAATCGTGAGATCGGCCAGCTTGCCCGCGGTCACGGTGCCCTTGCGGTCGGCAACCCCCAGCCGCGCCGCCGGATTCGTCGTCAGCATCGCCAGCACATCCGTCGCACTCAAGCCCGATTTGCCCAACCCCTCATACTCGCCCTCGGTCGAGTAATCGGTCATGTAGCCAACGTCCGTTCCGAAGATGAGCGTGCCGCCCAGTTCATGAAACCACCGCACTTCCTGATAAATCGGATCCATATACTTCGAGTCCGTGGTCACCGTTGAAGCAAACATCTTCAGCGTTGGCGTCATGGCCATGTTCTTCTTCACCATCAAGGCGAACATCGACTGGTCGATGCCTTCGGTATCGTCTGGTGCATGCGCCAGCACGTCCACGCCGCTCTGAATCGCGACCATCGACCCCGCCAGGTTCGACGGATGGGCGAAGACGATCTTGCCATTCAAATGCGCGGTTTCAACGGCTGCCGTCGCAATCGGCAAAGGCATGGGCAGCACGTGTCCGTGGGCGATCCATGAACCCGTAAACAACTTGGTCACGTCGGCGCCCATCTCGAAATCGCGGCGCACATCGCGGCGCGCCTCTTCAGGCGTCTCGGGCTGCGGCGCAATCCACTGCAGCCATTTGGGAGTCGCGTCTTTGACATAGAAGGGCAGCCCGTGCGGCGGGTAGAGCGGCATGCCGGCGGTGTAGATGTGCGGGCCGTTCAGCTCGCCGTCTTCAATGCGCCGGCGAATGGAGATCGTGTTGGCCGGGTTCGATCCCACATCCACGACCGTCGTGAATCCGCGGCTCAAAAACATGTCGGCAAGCTGCGGGTTCAGCGTGTCCCGCGACTTCCACTCCGCCCCGCTCCACTTCGGTTCGGTAAAGTGCACGTGGGCGTTCCAGAATCCCGCCATCACCACGCAGTGATCGCAGGGCAGCACCACGGCGTCGCTCGGGACTTGAACGCCCGTTCCCACCGCAGCAATCAGACCGTCGCGCACCAGTACCGTACCATCGTCGATGGGCGGATCCGTGGGCGAAACATAGATCCGCGCGTGCTCAATCGCAATGGCGCCCTTGGCCAGTTGTAGCGGTGGATGCGGAACGCGCCGGGGATAGACCTGCACGACGTAAACGAAGGCCAGAAACAAAGCCAGAAGGACCACAACCGCACTCAGAACCCGGAATACCCAGCGACGCATAGAACCCTCACCCATCAAGATACGCAGAAGGCGCAATTCCGGTTCGGGCGGTTCGGTTTGACCCCTCTCGGTCACGGGCACTAGCTTTGAAGAGTGCGGATGCTCGCTTGCCGCCCTTTTGAGAACAAGGAGATTGGATGCAACCGTGCATACGAAGTAAGGGGCAAACTGCCGGGCGAGCAGCGGCCCTGCTGCTGGGTGGGGCTGCGCTAGTTCATTCTTTTGCCGGCGCCCAGGACCTGAAGAGCTTCGAAAAAAAGATCACCACCAAGGTGCTGCCCAATGGCGTCACGCTTTTGATCTGCGAGCGCCCTGAGGCGCCCGTCTTCAGTTATTCAACCTTTGTGGATGCCGGCGACGTGAACGACCCCTCCGGCGAAAGCGGCCTTGCGCACATGTTCGAGCACCTGGCCTTCAAGGGCACTCCCGAGATTGGCACCACCGACTACTCCGCCGAAAAAGTCGCGCTGGCCAAGGTTGAAGCCGCCAATGCCGCCTATGAAGCTGAATTCCTCAAGCCCGTCGGCCGCGACGAGAAGAAGCTGGCTGAACTGAAGAAGGCCTTCATCGACGCCCGGGCCGAGGCGCACAAATTCGTCATCCCCAACCAGTTCACTGAGATTGCCGAGCGCAACGGCGCTGAAGGCCTCAACGCCGAAACCGGCCTCGATTCCACACAGTTCTATTGGTCGATGCCCGAGAATCGACTCGAGCTCTGGGCCTACCTCGAGAGCAGCCGCCTCGCCGAACCGGTAGCGCGCGAGTTCTACACCGAGCGCGATGTTGTCCTCGAAGAGCGCCGCATGCGCACTGACTCCAACCCCGAAGGCCGTCTCTTTGAGCAGTTCCTCGCCACCGCGTACGTCGCCCATCCTTATGGGCGCAGCAGCATCGGCTGGCCCAGCGAAGTGAGCCAGATCAACGCCACTGAGGCCATGGCCTTCCACAAGAAGTACTACGTGGGCTCCAACATCGTGGTCTCCGTCGTCGGCGATGTGAAGGCTTCTGAAGCGCTGCCCATCCTCAAGAAATACTTCAGCCGCATTCCGGCCGGTCCCAAGCCTGAAGAGATGACGACTGTTGAGCCGGCTCAGTTCGCCGAAAAGACGGTCGTCATTCGCGACCCCAGCCAGCCCATCTATATGGAGGGCTACCACCGCCCGGACTTCCGCGACCCCGACAATTTTGTCTACGACGCGATCAGCGACATCCTCTCCAACGGCCGCGTCTCGCGCCTTTATCGCAGTCTGGTGCGCGACAAGGAGATTGCCGCCGCGGCCGAGGGGGTCAGCCCCTATCCCGGCGACAAATATCCCGGCATGTTCGTCTTTCTCGCCGTCCCGCTTCCCGGCCATACTCCCGCCGAGATGCGCGAAGCCATTCATCAGGAGATTGAAAAACTCAAAACCGCCGACGTCACCGACGCGGAACTGGCCATGTTCAAGACCCGCACCCGCGCCGATCTGCTCCGCGGCCTCGCCGACAATCAAGGCCTCGCCAACGATTTGGCCGAATACCAGACCCGCTACGGCGATTGGCGCGAGCTCTTTCTGCAGCTCGACGATATCGATAAGGTGACCAAGGCGGATATTCGCCGCGTCGCGAATAAGGTCTTCGTCGCCAGCAACCGCACCTCCGCCAGCATCGACACGGAAGCGCCCGCTGCCGCGGCCAAGACCGGGAGTGCCCAATGAAAAACGCCTTCCTCAAGATGAGAACTCGAATCTTTCTTTCCCTCGCGCTTGCCCTGGCCTTTGCGCCAAGCCCCTCTCTGCGCGCCCAGCAGGAGAAACCATGGGAGAAAATCCCCATCCCCAAAATGCACGACTTCAAGCCACAGCAACCCAAACGCATCGAGCTCAAAAATGGCATTGTGATCTTTCTGCAGGAAGACCACGAGCTGCCCTTTATCAATGGCTCGGTGCTCATCCCGGGCGGCTCTGAAGAAGAAGACCCCGCCAAGGCAGGACTCGCGGGACTCTACGCCGGAACCTGGCGGACCAGCGGCAGTGCCTCAATGAACGGCGATGCGATGGACGACCTGCTCGAGTCAGAAGCCGCGCACATTGAAACCGAAGCCGACGAAGACTCAACCGCCGTCTCCTGGGACTCACTGAAAGGCAACGCCGATCAGGTCTTCGCGCTGGCTTTGGACCTGCTTCTTCACCCCAAGTTCAGTGAGGAAAAGCTCGCCCTCGCCCAGCAACAGGAGGCCACCGGCATTGTTCGCCGCAACGACGATGAAGGGCAGATCGCCGATCGCGAAGCCGCCAAGCTTGTCTACGGCGTTAACAGCCCTTACACCCGGCAACCTGAAATCGCCACCATCGGCGCGGTCACGGTGGCCGATCTCAAGGCCTGGCACGCGCGCACCATCACCGGCAAACTGATCGTCGGCGTCACCGGCGACTTCGACTCCGCTGCCATGGAAGCCAAGCTCCGCGCCGCTTTTGAAGGCCTGCCGCCGGTCAAGCCCACCCCTGTGCGCCATGATCAGTTTCCCGGACCAAAACCCGGCGTCTACTTCATCGACAAGGAAGATGTGAATCAATCGAACATCGAGATCGTCGGCCTTGGCATTGACCGGCACAACCCGGATGTTCCTACGTTGTCTGTGATGAACGATATTCTCGGCGGCGGATTTGCCAGCCGTCTCTTCCAGAAAGTCCGCACCGAGCTTGGCCTCGCTTACGAGGTTGGCGGCGGCATGTCCGCCGGATACGATCATCCCGCCGTCTTCCGCGTGGTCGCCCTCACCAAGAGCGACAAGACCGTCGAGACAACCCAGGAATCCCTCAAGCAGATCACCGAGTTGAACACGACTCCTTTCACAGATGTCGAGTTAAAGCGCTCCAAGGATGACATCCTCAACTCGTTCCTGTTCCGGTATGACACGCCCGAGAAGGTGCTCGCCGAGCGCGAGCGGCTCGAGTTTTACGGCTATCCGGCCGACTATCTCGAAACCTATCGCGCCGCCCTCGAAAAGGTGACGCTTGCCGACCTTGCAACTGTGGCGAAGAAGTACATTCACCCGGACAAGCTCGCAATTCTTGTGGTTGGGAACGGTCCTGAGATCAAGCCAGGCCTGGATGAGCTGCATCTCGGCCCCATCCACCCCATCGACATCGCCATTCCTCAACCCGCCGCCCCACAAGCCCCCGCGCAGAAATGAGCAGGAACAATTCTCACCATGACGGTGAGTCGATGAATCCGGGGTGCCCCATCCATCCACGGCCTCATCGTGGATGGCTGGGTATCACAGACCCCTCAATCGCTGCTCGCCTTGTAACAGGGCACGACTTCAGTCGTGACGAAAAGGGGGCTTTTATAAACTTGGGCTTTAGCTCCTGCGGGATTTATTGACGTTACGACGCCGCGATGTATGGCGACCTTCGACGGAGCGAGCGGGACTCGACGAAAAAATCCCAAAGGAGAACGGAACATGGAAAAGCTAGTACGCGTGGTTGGAGAACGAATCGTCGCAGTCGACGAAGATGGAGCCGCGAGCACCATCGCCGAGCACATCGCCCTCGATCAGGTCCGTCGCGCCGCCACAGCGAAGCGTCTCATCAATCAAGGCGTCACCATTTTTTGCCCCGACACCTGCGTAATCGACGCCGAGGTCGAGATCGCGCCCGGCACCGTCGTCGAGCCCTTCGTGCAAATACTCGGTCCCACCAAGATCGGCGCCGAGTGCCTTATCCGCTCTTACACCGTGATCGACAGTTGCACCATCGGCGACAAAGTCCTGATCCGGCAAAGCTGCATCCTCACCGACAGCTCTGTCGCCGAAGGAGCCAAAATCGGCCCCTTCGCCCATCTCCGCCCGGGGAGCGACATCGGCCCCGACGCCCACGTTGGCAACTTCGTCGAAACCAAGAAGGCCAAGCTGGGCAGAGGCGCAAAAGCCAACCACCTGACCTATCTTGGAGACGCCGAGATCGGCGAAGGCTCCAACATCGGCGCCGGCGCCATCACCTGCAACTACGACGGCGTCAACAAGCACATGACCCGCATCGGAAAACGCGTCTTCGTCGGCAGCGATTCAACCCTGGTTGCCCCTCTCACCATCGAAGATGATTCCTACATCGGCGCCGGCTCCTGCATCACCAAAACCGTGCCCTCGGGGTCCCTTGCGCTCAGCCGCCCGCAACAGACCATTATCGAAGGGTGGGTCGAGGCGAAGCGCGCGCGCCTGAAGGCAAAGACCTAGAAATCCAAGGCCCGATCTCAGGCCTGATCCCCCCGCGCCGGGCGGTTTAATACCCTTCTGACCAGGTTCAAATACCCCAGAGGTTGCAGTTGAAAAACTTCCACTTGCCCCCGACTCGCGATAACCTTTTCATGGATACTTCCGAATCTCCGTGTCGGCTGGACGACGGTTCGGAACAAAAACCGGATTTGCATTTTCGCTCTAGATGAAATCGATTTCAATGCGCACCCAAATGCCTGAATGAAGGACGCCGGGGAATACTCGAAGTTCGATGGAGGGGTCGAGCTTGGCCTTTAACGCCGCACGTATGGAGATCTCGAAGGGTGCGTCCAACACGCCCGCCAAGGCCGATTTGCGCACCGTCGCAAAGATGCCCAGCCCAGCCCGTATTCTCATCGTCGACGACGAGCCCCACGTCCGCTCCATGATCGGCTCTACCCTCGAGCGCCAGGGCTATGAAGTCCAGCTCGCCTCCAGCGGCCGCGAAGGCCTCGACATTCTCGATCACCACCCCTTCGACCTGGTCCTCACCGACATCGTCATGCAGGACGGCAACGGCATCGCCCTGCTCGATCGCATCCACGAGCAGCAGCCGCAGCTCCCCGTCGTCATGGTCACCGCCATTCACGACATCAGCGTCGCCATCGACTCCATGCGCCGCGGCGCGTACGACTATCTGCTCAAGCCCTTCGAGCGCGACCACCTCGTTAACACCGTCGAGCGCGCCCTGAGCCATCGTCAGGCGCTGCAGGAAAGCCACAACTACCAGCAGAATCTCGAGCAGGTGGTTCGCGCCCGCACTGAAATGCTTCGCCAGGCCATGGAGAATCTCGAGCACTCCTACGATGTGACCCTTGAGGCTCTCGGCGACGCCCTCGACTTGAAAGACTCCGAGACTGAAGGTCACTCCAAGCGCGTCACCGCTTACACCATCGCACTCGCCCGCGCCATGGGCATTCCGCCGGCGCAGATCAAGGTCATTGCCCGCGGGGCGTTTCTGCACGACATCGGCAAGATGGCCATTCCCGACGACATTCTGCGCAAGGCCGGCAAGCTCAACCCCGGCGAGCAGGATGTGATGCGCGAGCACTGCGCGCGCGGCTACAACATGCTGCGCAAGATTCCCTTCCTCGCCGAATCGGCCGAGATCGTCTTCTCGCATCAGGAGCACTTCGACGGCAGCGGCTACCCCCGTGGTTTGCGCGGAGCGGAGATTCCCGTCGGCGCCCGCGTCTTCGCCGTCGCCGATACCCTCGACGCCATCACCAGCGACCGCCCCTACCGCAAAGCCAACAGCTTTGATGCTGCCCGCGAAGAGATTCTGCGCTGCTCCGGAACCCAATTCGATCCGGCAGTGGTTGAGGTGTTTCTCAAAGTGCCCAACGAACTCTGGCACGAGCTGCGCAGCGAAATCACCGGCCAGAACAAGCGCTTCTCCACCTTCGAACTCGCCGCCCATCCTCCCACCAGCTAGGCGCGGCCGCCGCACATGGCCGCTCAATGGACACGCGTTTTGTAACAGGGCATGACTTCAGTCGTGCCGCAAATGTCCAAACTATGAACGCGCGGGCTTCAGCCCCTGCGGGCTGTACTCCTCGAAAGGTGTGAAGGAAAGAGTCAGGGCACGGCTTCAGCCGTGCCGAAAATGGCCTAATATGAGAGGGCTTAAGCCCCTGAGGGACGTGATGAGCAAATTCCAAAGACTCGCCGCGCCGAGGAATGCCCGCATCTTTCTCTTCCTTCTCGCCTCATCGCCGCTATTCGCCCAGCCCCCTCAGAACGCCACAACGCCGGAACAGCCACTCGCCACAGAGATCGCCCGCATCGGCAGCGCTGAGAAGAAATCAGTCGTGAACACGGGATTCTTTCCCTCCCGTCAGCCCGAAGTCTACTGGCATGACCCGGATTACAAAATCGACCTGATTCTTCCTTCACCAGGCAATTCACTTTATTCAGTGAGCATCCGATCGTCCAACGGGGCGCCTTCAATCGTGCAACTGCCCGAGTCGTATGCGCAGATCAACTCCATCTCGCGCTCCCCAGGCGACAAGGCCATCGTCGACGCGGACTGCGGTTCCGAGACAGGTTGTTTCGCCGTCATCGATCTCAAGCAGGGAAAGATCGTTGACAACGTTGCAGGGTCCTTTACCGAAATATCGCCCAACCGACGCTTCATTCTTTTCGAAGAATGGAATCCGCCCTACAAGGATTCTGCAGAAAACAAATACCACCTCTACGACACCCTCAAGTCGCCGCACGAGAATATCTGCCGATTCAAAAGCAATAATCCGAGAACCGATCCCGAGAGAGAAATGAGCGGGTTCCAGGTGTATCCCCAAAAGCCGGGCCAGGTTCTCTGCAACGATATCGAAGACGAGAACAATCCCGACGACAACATGGCCACCAACTTCACCTGGGCCGAGGACTCGCGCAAGATAGTCTTTGCCGATGTAAAGAGCGGCGTCATGAGTTTGGTTGTCGTCATGATGCCCGTAAGCTCAAACGATCAGCCTCGCACCTTGGTCTATCCGCTCACTGGACCAGAAAACCCATGCATCGGGATCGCGGATTGCGGCTATGATGCGATTGGCTCCTTGGCGTGGGATCGCGATAACGTCAAGGTTGGCTTCCGCGTGACGAAAAGTCGGACTAACCTGAAAACGGGCTTGACGATTCCCGTCTCAAAGTTTTTCCCTATCAGCGCACGTGTCCCTCCAGAAACAAAAGCGCGATCCTTAACTCAGCTGAACGCAACAGCCCGGGCAGACAGCGACAGTTTCGCGTATACCCCCAACGGCAGAGTAAAGATCAAACTCAGAGAAATCCGGATGGAACCCGCGGGCCCAAATGGATCAAGGCCACTAAGCCTGCTTGTCTTGTTTGAGCCAGACAGCGGAGCCTTTTCATGGCGGGTTACTCAGGCAGCAGATACCGACCGGTCATGGAGAATCAAGGAGTTTAACAAGGAGCAAGCCGCGTTTGTGAAGGACGATGAAATCGTTGACTTCAGAGCTTTGTGGTACAGCCTGTATGTCCGCGTGTATAGGGGGCGCGCGTCGAGCATGGAGGACGCAGAGCGGAAGGCATTGAAAGCCGCTAGCGAATCCCTCAAAGCCACTGAAAATTTAGATAAGGCCCAGGACGTGCACGTTGTTTCACTGGCAGATCTAAGTCCTGATTTCCTGAATCCCCCGATGAGCGTGGTGCCCTCCGACGTAGCACCCAAAGTCACCAACGTCCAATGGGACGGGCAACACTGGATTGTAACTCTCCAAGCGCTTTCGACAGTCGAGGTGACGTTGGACTCAAATTACGCCCTTGTGTCAATGGACGAGGTCAAGGCGCAATCCCAAACCGCCCCATCGCCGCCTGAGAAGAGCAGCTACAAATATGCAGAACGCGACTGGGATGCATTCACCAAGGCATCGCCTACATCGAAGCCATCGAACGCCCCAATCAACTCTTTTGTATTGGCTATGATCGGGTTCGGGCAAGCCGATCACACGCTCGGCGTGAGCGTCTGCAGTGCAGGATTTTTCAAGATAGCCGGCAGCAGCAGCAACAACCTCATCGCCTCTGTCGACTTGAACGGTAGGCGTTTTTGCAATGACGTATATGTAATCCATCGCGGCGCAAACGGCGTCGTGCTCCAGGAGACACAAAATCTAGAACAAGGCATCCACAGTTACCAGGTCGAGGATGTAAGCGAGATCGTCCGTGACCTTGGTCATGACGGAAAAAACGAGCTCGTCATTCCCACCGAGTACTCGGCATACGACGGCGCCAGGTGTTTAGCGAATTGGAGCCGTGTTTACATGATGCAGTCCGACACGCTTGTCGACCGGAGTGCTTCGTTCAAAGGGTTTTACAGAGAGCGGCTTGACGAGTTATTGAACGAAGGCATGCAAAGGGCGAAACTGCGTGATGCAAACGACGGCGGAAACAGTGTGATTTGCGTGCAGATGGAGATTGACAAGATCGAACGGTTTCTTGGCGCTTCGCCGAACGCAGGCGAGGACAAGGCTATTGAGTGGATCAAGAGCGCAGACGAATCCTTGCGCCTGAAGGGAATCGTTGTACTTGCCGACATTCGAGATGTGCGATCCGTAGACACCCTGCAGCATTGCACCGAGGATCCAGACGAGATTGTTGCCGATGCCGCGAAACGCGCGTTGAATAGCTTGAGAGGAAAGTAGTGAAACCCCCGGTTCCCAGGATCATCGGCGGGGCCCTAATACTGCTCGGTTGCTGCGCAGTTGCATTCGGCGGTGTCCAGGCATGGCTGGTTTGGGGAGGAGACCAGGGAAGTTGGCCGATGCCAATGCCGACACTCGCTAGAAATCTGGAACTTGGGGCGGCGGTCTCTTCCGCCATAGGGGTCGGAGCAATTGCCCTTGGTTTCTTCGTGCGCCGCCTCAAGGGCGTTTCAAAAGTTGGGCGCTAAAACCCGAAGGGAATTAGGGGACAAGCGCCTTCAAAAGATCTCCCGAGCTCTCTGGAAGTACCTTCAAATCGAACTACAATCAAGCGCCTGGATTAGGCGGAGGGTCATTCGCCAACAGCTGCCTGGCCCAAGCGGGAGCGACATAGTCCTTCCGATCAAGCGACCAGCGCGCCAGCTCTTTCCCCGAATTCACATCGAAAAGCGCGCAGTCGAAAGAATCCGGGCCGTGCAGAGGGCCACTCCGAATGGCGACCTCGTCCCCGTTGTTGACAAAGGCCCAGCCTTTGATCGCTTGCTCTTGACCGAACCTCCTGACCACACGCCCGTCTCGCCAAATATCCAACTCCAACGCAATCGCATAGGAGTAGCTTACGCCGCCTTGCGAAGGTGTGAGCATTTGCTCGGCGAGCCAGCCGACGCTCCTTCGATCGGGCGAGATCTTCACGCCTTCAAACCCGCCGCCAGATTGCCACCTCTTCGGCATGATCGTGTGATCGCGTCCATCTGCAGTAACGATGTGCAACCGTCTTCGACCGTCAAAGTCTGCCTTCATGACCGCAGGGCCGACGGCGGCAAGCGCAAGACAGCAAGCCGAGATAAGAGTAAGAACAGCAAACAATCTCTGCATGCGACGATGATACTGCCGTCCAGAACACCGGATTTTGGAGATTAGCAGGTAAGCGTGGGGAGAGATATCATTGGCGTGCAAACACTCCCCTGCACGCTGGCACAGGGAATTCTGCAAAAAACACTCCGCTGTTAACTGCTCACTGTCCACTGTGCCCTGTTCACTGTTACCTTGGCCTCGCGGTCCAAGCCCACGCCGCCCCGGAGCCTACTCATGTTAAAGCTATCCGCTGAAGAAGCCGCCACCCGCCTCAGCTCTCTCAAGAACTGGAAGATCGAGAACGGCGAACTGGTCAGAACCTTTCAGTTTCCTGATTTCATCGGCGCCATGGCGTTTGTCAACAAAGTCGCTGCGCTGGCGGAAGCCGCCGGCCACCACCCCGACATCGACATTCGCTACAACAAGGTTCGCGTGGCCCTGGTTACCCACGACGCCGGCGGCCTGACGGCAAAGGACTTCGACCTTGCCGCCAAATCCGAAGCCGCTGCCTGAGCCCGGCCTCGACGCGACTCGGCCGCGACGCGTTCATCCCACAAAACCATCGGCAAGAATCAACCACCTTGGGCGGTCGAAGCTGAACTGGCACAATTGTTCTTCCAAAGAGGTCGAGATGCGCTCGCTGGCAATTTTCCTGGCTCTGGCTGTACTGGCGTCCCCGGCGTTTGCGGCAAAGCGGGTCACCGTTACGCAGCTTGAGCAGACGCTGAGCGCGGCACGCAGCTTGCCGGATGCGGAAGCCGCAGCGCAGATCTCTGGCCTGGAGTTGAGTGAGCGGTTGAGCACGGCAAGTCTCGACCGCCTGGAGGCGGCACTGCCCGGCGATAAAGCGCGCAAGGCGCTCATCATTCTGGCGGATGCAGCGGAGTTTCTGAATCCGCCCGCATCCGAGATTTCGAACCAACCCACTCCGGACCCGGCCACGCTTCGCAAGATTTTGGCAATGACCGTGAATTACGTCACGGAGACGCTTCACCAGCTGCCCAATTTCTTTGCCGATCGGGTGACTCGAAGCTTTGAAGACACGCCGGCAGTGCAAATGGAGATCGGCTTTGGGGACATCAATCCGAACGCGACGTATCGGCCCATTCATCTGGTCGATGACTCCCGAGTCACCATATCTTTCCATGAAGGTCACGAGGTTTTGCAGAAGACCAAACTGGATCCCATGGTGCGGAACCTGGAAACAGCGGGTGTGTTCGGGCCAATCCTTGGCACGGTTGTGGTGGATGCAGCGCGCAGCACTCTCAATTGGGGACGCTGGGAAGAGGGCCCGACCGGTCTCCAGGCTGTCTTCACGTATCAGGTCCCCAAAGAAAAGTCTCATTACAAAATCTCGTACGAATCGGTTCCTCTCAAGCCGGCGGCCTGCAACATCACCCCGGAAACCTTCACCAAGGTCGTCGCCTATCACGGTGAGATGGCCGTCGATCCCGCCAGCGGAACCATCCTTCGACTCACGTTAATGGCCGACCTGAAGCCCGACCCCTTCGCGCCCTCGAAATCTGACATTGAGGTG
Source organism: uncultured Acidobacteriaceae bacterium (assembly GCA_963791505.1). Classification (GTDB taxonomy): domain Bacteria; phylum Acidobacteriota; class Terriglobia; order Terriglobales; family Acidobacteriaceae; genus Telmatobacter. The sequence continues at coordinate 57,832 of CAWBSV010000004.1, read as the reverse complement.
GAGTACGGACAGGTCAGTATCGGCGGCAGGCCTTATTTCTTGCCGGTCAGGAGCGTCACCTCTTCATTGGCGCATTTTCTCTTTATTTTAGGAGCCGGTGGCGTTAACAGCTGCACCGCGCTTGCGGTCACAAAAGGATTTCAAAAGTCGCTGAACGACGTAGCCTTCGAGAACTATCATGTGTTTCGCTCGGACGCTCACGTGCTGACCGCGAGTGAGGCAGCAAACCTTGAGCGGCAACCCAATCCCGCTCAAAACCGCAGCGGGACAATGGAAGGGAACGCTCCTCCCGCCGGCACAACCTCCGCAACGCCATCGGTCCCCTCCCCCAGCGCCGCTGCAGATTCGGCCAACTCTCCGGCGCAGGAATCCGCACCCGCCCCGCAAGCCGCCGCCGACACCGCGGACTCTGACACCGCGGCCGCCGACACCGCCAGTTCCGCACCACCGCCCGCGCCCGCGAACACATCCGGTTCCGCCAACCCGCCGGACGTTCCGGTCATCCGCACCACAGCCCGCCAGGTTCTGGTCGATGTCATCGTCAACAAGAGAAACGGCGATCCCGTTGGCGGTCTTCCTCAATCTGACTTTTCGATCAACGAAAACGGCAAGCCCCAAACCGTCGACTTCTTTGAAGAACACTCCTCGAGCGCCGCTCTGCCGCTCGCGCAGCCGGCCATGCCGCCGCTGCCGCCGGGCGCCGTCACCAACGTTCCCACCACGCCGCCCTCGGCCGCGCTCTACGTCTTCCTGCTCGACTCGCTCAACACCGAACCGCAGGATCAGGTTTTCATTCATGGCCAGGTCCTCGCTTTCCTGCGCAAGTTGGATCCGGGCACTCAGGTCGCCATCTTCAGCCTCGGTTCGCGCCTTCGCCTTCTCCACGGCTTTACCTCGGATTCAGCGGCACTCATCGCCTCGGTCAGCGAAAAATCTGCCGAGCGGGATGCGATGGCCCAGAACCGCAGCGACAACGCCGATGATGCGGGGCACATCGCCAACCTCCAGGCCATGCGCGCCTCGGGTGCCGCGATTGAAGCCCGTCGGGCAGCCGACGCGGCCGCCCATGCTTACAGCTTCGGCGCGCGCGCCTCCATGACCTTCGAAGCTCTCAGCGTCCTGGCCCGCTATCTCGAAGGCATCCCCGGACGCAAGAATCTGGTCTGGTTTGCCAGCTCGTTTCCCGTCGTTTTATTCCCCACGCCCACTCAGCTTGAACAACTCAAAAACAATCCCAATCTCCCCCGCTATGTGAACCGCGTTGAGGAAACGGCCAACTTGTTCACGCTCTCGAAGATCGCCGTCTACCCCGTCAGCGGCGCGGGCGTCATGGCCTCGAACATCGGACTGGCCGACTCCGCCGACGCGGGCTCCGCGGGGGGCAGCGGCCACTTTGGCACGGCGGCCGCGCCCACCTCATCCTTGACCGGCGAAGCCTTGAATTTCGCCTCGGCGGTGACCGGCATGGAGCAGCTCGCCAACTCCACCGGTGGCGGCGCCTTCACCACGAATGACATCGAGAACGCGCTGCGCAAGATTGTCCATGACAATGACGTTTACTACACCGTGGGCTACGCACCCACGGATTCGGCGACGGACGGGAGCTTCCGCCGCATCGACGTCAAAGTCTCCGGCGGTAAATACAAGCTCGCCTATCGCCCCGGCTACAACGCCTCGGCGTCCAGTTCCGCTCCGGCCGAGAACCCCATCACGCCGCTGCTCCAGCCTGGGCTTCCCGTCGCGACGGGCATCTATTACGGCGCTCGCGTCGAGCAAAAGCCGGGAGGCGCGCCATCCGCCTCCGATGCAGCTCCCGCTGGCCAGAACCCCCAGCTCAAGGGCCCGCTCACGCGCTACACCGTCTCGTTCACCATTCGCGCTCAGGACGTCTCCTTCGCCGAAACGCCGAACGGCGGGCGCATCGCCAAACTTCTTGTCGGAGTGAAGGCCTATGGCAAGGACGGCGCCGCACTCAACTGGCAGGCAAGCCGTGAAGCCGCCGAGCTCACGCCCGACGAATACGCCATATTGCTCAAAAACGGCATCCCGGTGACCATCGATCTGGACCTTCCCGCCGACACGCCCGTCCAGTTGGTCACCGCCGTTTACGACTGGAACACGACCCGCTCCGGCACGCTGGAAATCCCCTTCCACCCCTGAGTCCCCTGCCCCAATCTCGAGTGCCACGGAACCTTCCGGCAGTGCACCGCTTGAGGAGGTGCCCCATAAGCGCTCCCGCTATGTTTCCCTCCTCTGCCCCTGTGGCGCTATAGTGGCGGGAAATGAAAGGCTGCCGCACGAGAGCGTGCGAATCTTCTTCACGGTCGCTGCACAGTGGGAGATGGCAGCCCTAAGCTTCTAGGGGGCGAAAGAATGTCCTGGGAAGACGATGAACTAGCCGAATACGAAGAGAGGCAGGTTGCGGCCAGCCAGCGCAACGCGTTCTCGGCCAAATCCATCAGCCTGCTGGAACAGCGGCACTTTGAGGAATGGCATGCTCTGCGTACCGAGGTGTTGGATCGGCTCCATATCATCAATGAAAAAGCTCTCCGGGATGTCACGACGTCGCTCACCCCGCGCCCTTCAGAATTGTGGATCCGCCGGGAAGATGGGGTGGATTTAAGAGCCAGATACGTCGGCGAGACAAAGACGGCAACGTTTTCCTGCGAGACACCACCCTTTGTCGAGATTTCGTTCGAGCTGGCTGTCCGTCCAGTCAATGGCGCCGCCGCGGTTGTCTGGCGCACGGTTGGTGCGCGACCCGAGACGGTTCCTCGAGACGAAATCACGAGGGAAGTCATATCCAGTTTCCTGCGAGCGGGAACGTGATCTGGCGTTGAGACGACGGCGGTCCCCGTTTCGACAGAATGCCGGGGTAGTGCGAATTTTCTCCCAAAATCTGGAGAATTCCCCTTAATCGGGGGATTCCGGCCTCCTTCCATCCGGGCGCGGAACCGGGCTACGAAGCAATAAAGCGCTCGCGACCCGCCTAAATCGGTCCACCAATATCTTTTAAATAAATAACTTAATTCCATACTTCTCAACCCGGTGATTGTCTTGTTTGCCGCCCTGCGCCGCTCGTGCGGACGCGCGTTAGATGCGAAAATTTTCAGAAATGTTGACATCTTCGGGAACAAATTTAATTTCGATTTTTGTATTTGACTTGAACCCAATCTATGCTATCTTATATTTATTCCGGTGAGGGGAGATGGCGTAGAGCCTTTCCCGAGCTGGAAGTAAGTTGCGTCACTGGCCTCCCGGCACGAACAGAAAACGTTCGTGCCGTCTTTTTTTGTGCCTGGCCCGTCCCGCATGTCACCAATAAATCCACATAAAGCTAGTCCGTCTCGAACAGGGTAGAGACTGCGCTTTTGAGCAGCACTCGCTCGAGACTAGAATCGAAGCAAAGGGATCTCTCGGAATGAAGACTTCGCAATCCACGCTCGCTCGTTGGCCCCGCTGGCTCATGGGCCTTGCAGTTTTTGCCGTCACTGCCGTTAGTTACGCTCAATGGTCGAACCCAGCCGACGACGTGCCCGCCTATCATGCCACCGCGCCGCTGAAAGTCGCCGCTATTGCCCCCGATCCTTGCCGGCGCAAAGCTCACTGGCGAGAACTTCCAATATCCCTGGCAAGTCCACGTCTACAAGCAGGCCGCGCAGATCGGCAACGTCCTCTATCAGTTGCCCTGCAACTGTCGATGCGATCGCGCCCTCGGCCACACCAGCCTGCGCAGCTGCTATGAAGGTCTGCATGGAACCGAGTGCTCGACGTGCGCCAAGGAGGCATTCTTCGCCTTACGCCCAGACCAAGGCCGGCAAAACGCCCGGCTCAGATCCGTGCCGCGATTGCCCACCACGACTACGAGTCGATCGACCTGGAAAAGCAGTAGCCGGAGGTTTGAGGCGACTCAGGCTCTGTAAGACGCTCTGTAAGACAATGTCTTACCGGCCGATCCCCAGCCAGTAGGAGTAAGTTTCCGCTCCCCACACCGCAGCCATCTCGGCAACCTTGGGGCTTGGGGATCCATAGACCGAGAGTCCCTCGACTTTACTCACGGTGACGAGCTTCGGAACCAACTGCTGCACGACGGGACCCATGAAATGCGCCTCCATTGCCGAGGCATTCGTGTAGGTCTCCAGCAGATGGAAGGTTTTTCCGTCGGCTCCGGCGAACCACTCGTATCCCAGCGTGCCAGGCTCCGCGTTGCTTCCTTCGGTCATCTGCGCCGCAACGGCTTTGAACGCCTCAACCTGCTGCTCCGTCACGGTACACCGAACGGTAAGCCGAATCACTTGCTCGATCATCGATTACTCCTTGTTGTTTTTTGACACGCTTCGGGGACTGGACCGACGTCCCTCGTCACACTACCACCTGAACCGCAACCCTGGAAGCCAAACTGGCGTAGAATGAGGATATGCAGCACCGGCTCCTCGTGGTCCGGGCAGCACCTAAAACGGACCCAGGCACGGTTCGTCGTGGATGGGTTGAAGATGGGGGCGTCACGGTTTCGACGGGATCGATTGCGGCTTAGGAGACATGTCAGGGTGTGGGCACCTGTGATCGCCTGCAAAACAAAAGTTGCCAACGATAATCTGGCACTTGCAGCTTAATTAACTAAGCTGCCGTCTTCCGCGGTTTTGCCTGTGGGCTGCGAGCGGACGTCATTCAGCAGGCTGGCTAAGGCGGCTCGGTCCGGGCGGCCAAGGCGAGACTAATCGGACTAGCTTCATGCGCATCTTGTCCGTTCTGAGCGCATGCAGTGAACTCATCGGAATCGGACAAAGCATGAACTCTCCTTGCTGACAGCGATTTCGGACGCGGGTTCGACTCCCGCCGCCTCCACCAGCCTTCGCCCTCTCGGCGAGGGCTACGGCTCGGCATGCCAGTGGGCGAAGGCTGTCGCGCCGAAGCCTTGGCGAAGGCGGACTTTTGGCATGGGGAGTACCATTGCAAAACCAAAGCCTTGGCGGAGGCGTGATTTCTCATGAAATTTGTCTATATCCTTCAAAGCCTCACGGGAGAGCATTTCTACACTGGCATAACGGACGACCTGGACTCCAGGCTTTCGAAGCACAACTCCGGCGCCGTGTCACATACTTCCAAGTTCCGGCCGTGGCGCATCAAGAGCTATGTCGCGTTCACGGATGATGCACGGGCAATCGCTTTTGAGGCGTATTTGAAGTCCGGGTCCGGTCGCGCTTTCGCAAAAGCAAGGTTGTAGCTTGCTTGGCGAGTTCGTCAGTCGGCGTTCGCACTCGTCCTCTACGAAAGGTCGGAGAGCGCGCCGAATTTCATACCCGTCAGGCGCTCGGATTCTTCCCAAAGCCGCTTCGCCACCGTTGCATCTTTCGCCGTCTTCGGAACCGGCACGGCAGTCGGATATCCCTTCAACTCCGCGAGGCCATCCGGGCCGTAATAGCCACCGGCAACTGCTTCCGGGGCAACCGCGGCATACAGCGTTGGCAGAGCACCGCGCGCTGCGTCTTGCGACAGGAGAGGCTTCATCACCGCCATCAAGATCGTCAGCCCGGGCGGAACATGATCCGCCTGCAGGTTGGTTACCGCGTACCCAGGATGGGCGGCGGTGCTGAGAACAGGCGAGCCGACGGCCGTCAGCCGGCGTTGCAACTCCTGCGAAAAGATAAGGTCGGCCAGTTTGGATTGCGCATACGCCTGGAACATCGGCTTATAGACGCGCTCGCTCTGGAGATTATCGAACTCAATCTTGCCTTGCTTACTTGCTGAACTGGACACCGTCACCACGCGCGATCCAGCAATTTGCTTGATGGACGGGAGCAGCAGTCCCGTCAGGGCAAACGGGCCCAGATAGTTGGTGGCAAGCTGACGCTCGAATCCATCCGCGGTCACTTCACGCGCCGGCAGCGCCATGACGCCCGCGTTGTTGATCAGCAGGTCGAGGGATTGCCCGGGGAATCGTTCAATCACGCGGCTGGCGAAAGCATGGATCGACGCCTGCACCGCGAGGTCGAGTACCTCCGGGTGAAGCTGCGCGTTCGGGACCCGCGCCAGAATGCGCGCGACTGCATCATCGGCCTTGGCCTGCGTTCGTGCGGGCAAAATCAATTCGGCGCCTTTTTGCGCCAGCGCCAGCGCCGTCTCAAACCCGATACCGCTGTTCGCGCCCGTAATCACAACCCTGCGCCCAACCTGCGAGGGAATATTTGCTGTAGTCCACTGCATCTTCATTTGTCTATTATTAGGCCGATAGTATCCTTTGGCAATAAGGCACCTTTTCTTCCCGTACATACCTGGAGGTAACGAATGAAGCCAAAAAACGAGTTGGGGAAGAAGTCCGCGAAGCAGCCAAGATTCAGTTGGGAAGACATCAAGGATTTCTGCGAGACACTGACCGAGGCCGAAGATGCACTCACGCGCGAGATGGTCTCCCGCATCTCAGACAAGTGGTCGCTCTGGACCATGAGCGTGATTGCCGCGCAGGGCGGACCCATGCGCTTCTCTCGCATCCTGGACCAGGTCGAAAGCATCAGCCAGAAATCGCTGACCAAGACGCTTCGCGGACTGGAACGTGACGGACTGATCACACGCAAGGTCTTTGCTGAGGTTCCGCCCCGGGTTGAATACACCATCACTTCCCTCGGGGTCGAGATGCTCGACAATGTCGCGCCCCTCTGGCTCTGGACGGCAAAGAGTGTCAAGCGCTTTCAGGAATGCCGTTCCGCGTTCGACCGTCGCGAGCTTCGGCCGGCAAAGAGAAGCTGAGGTTGACTTAAGACGCTCTGAAGCCGTAAAAGCTGACGCCCTTGGCGACGGGAAGCACGTCGACCTGCGTGAAGCCGGATGCGAGTAACTGGTTTCGCATCTCATCGACGCCGGGCAGGCGCCCGCAACCGGCGGTTGCGGCTCCCCACAGATTCAGCAGTTCAACGCCCAGGGTGCCTCCCTGGCAGCAGGTCGTCAAAAGCAAGAATCCGCCCGGCTTGAGGAACTTCTTCAGGTGCATGAGAAGATTCGGTCGCTCTTCCAACGTGAAGTAGTAGATGTTGTTGTAGAGTGTGACGATATCGAAGAGCTCTTCTGCATTTCTCTGCCGGATGTCGGCGGTCTCGATCTGCACGCGATCGTGCAAACCCCACTCTTTGATGTGCTGCGCCGCCACTTCGGCAACATTCGGCTGCAGATCGATCCCGAGCGCGGTCAGGGATGGATTCTTTTGCGCCGCATATTGGATATAGAAAGCGGAGCCACAGCCGATCTCGAGCAAACGAACGGCGCCCGAAGACGGGAAGGTCCGGTCGATGGCCTCGGTCTGAAACGGCTCAAGCGATCGCGAGGAGCGGGCGATGAGTTCGCCATCCTGGTCCTCAAGTCCCCAGAGCGTTCCCGACCTCAATTTCTGCGGCGTTGCAAGAATCAAGCTGTGGTGCAAGCCGGCGGTCTCTTCGGCGAGAGCCATGACGGCATCGCTCTCAGGTCGTGAAAATGAACGGGACAACCCGGCAAGCTCATAGCCGGCGCTGCTTTCTCTGAGCAACTTAAGCTTGACCCCAACCTGCAACCAGGCCCTGAGCCCTTCGCGCCCGTCCGCGCTTTTGCAGTAGTGTTTTGCCAGTTGATCGAAGGCAACGGGGCGGTCTTGTAACAGGTCAAACAGGCCGTTTTCCTTGGCCGAAGCAAGATACGAGAGCGTGTAAAAAGGCTTGAGCATTCCTACAAGCTTGAGGGCGGCGGAGAGTTGGCCGCTGCGCAGGATTTTCGCAATGGTTCTAAATTTCATTCACGTCCTTCTGTTCCTATTGCGTCTGCGTTTCTGCTTCTATCTTGTCGATGGTTCGAATGACGTCCTTCAGGCGGTCACGCTTTTCAAAGGGCGTACTGAAGAAGCGCTCCACCGCCGCGTTGAAGCGGGCCGGATCGTCGTACGCAATCATGTGCGTCGCATTGGGAAAGATGCAGAGCTGGCTGTTGGGAATGTGGTGGTAGATGACCAGCGTGTGCTCATCGCGAATCAGATCGTGATCGCTGGCAAGAATCAGCGTGGGCGCCGTGATTGCTTCCAGGGCTTCGGGGGCAATGTGCGGCTCCTCAGTCAGCATGTCGTTGACCTTCAGCATGCGTTTGAATTGAGGCGTGTCTTTTTGAGCTGCGGGCACCTGATCGAACATGGTCTTGGCCCAGTTGAGCACTTCAGGGTAGATGGCGCTTTCGCCGGGATCGAGATTGGCGGCCATCGACGCGATCTTCTTCACTTTTTCTGGGTGGCGGATTCCAAGCAGCAAGGCTTCAATGCCGCCATCGCTCCAACCCAGCACGTAGGCCGGCCCTGCATGCAGATGATCGAGCAGCGCCGCCTGATCGTCGGCCATCTTCTCGTACGTGATTTTGCCCTGACTATCGCCGGAGCGCCCCTGATCGCGGCTATCCATGGCGATCACTTTGTAGTGCTGGCGAAAATAGGCGATCTGCGCGGCAAAGGAGCCGATGCTGGCGTTGTTTCCGTGAATCATCAGCAGCGGTTCGCCCTCGCCGTAGACCTCGTAGTACAACTTGACGCCGTCATGTTCAAACGTGCTGCCCGCCGCGGGGTTGGAGCCATACTTCACGGCCGGTTTTGCCGCTACGCCCTGGGCGACGGCGCGAAAGGACAGTGGAGAACGCGTGCCGGCAGTGAAGACAAAAGCTGAGCAAATCGCCCACATGATTGTTGAACGCCACTTCAAACGCATATTTGCCTCCGCGCTGATGTTGCAAGTGTCTACGATTTTAGAAAGGCCCCGGCTGCCGCAAAATTCAGCGTCAGCACCGTAATATCGTCTTCCTGCCCCCAGCGCTGCGCGGCGTCGGCGATGCCGGCGGCGGGTTGGCTGGTCAGTGAAGCCATGCGGTCGAACCCCAGCATTTCGCCCTTGGTGTTGCGCGCCTCAAGCACGCCGTCAGAGAGCAGCGTCACCGTTTGGTGGTGAAGCGCGAACGATGCCTCCTCATACTCGCCATCGGCGTCGATACCCAGCGGCAAACCGGCGACAGCTTCAAGTTCACGACCCTTGAGGTAGGGCGGAATGTGTCCGGCATTCGCAAACCTGAGCGTTCCATCCGAGCCAAATAAGGCGCAGAGGCAGGTGACAAATCCGCCAAAGTGCGCCGAAAGGACCACGGCGTTGAGCCGCGCAAGAATACGGGTTGGATCTGCTGACTCCTCGTTGCGCAACGCGCCCACCAGCGTGGAGGCCATCATGGCCGCGCGCATTCCCTTGCCGCTCACGTCGCCAATCACAATCAGCTGTCCGGCAGCCACGCGACGGCAGAAGTAGAAATCCCCTCCCACTTCCTTCGCCGGCAAATAAGCCACATCCACGGCAATCCATGGCTCCAGGTCGAGCCGGTCGGGCACCAGCAGGCGCTGCATCTCCTGCGCTGCATGCATTTCGGCCTGCAGTTCTGAGCGCTCCAGGCTCATGCGGCGCTGGCGCTGAGCGAGAAGAAAAAACATCGCGATAATTGCCGGCGTGGTGACAATGGCCCGGTAATCGCGAACCCATCCGGTCGGATCGAGCCAGTGCAGAAACGGCACTCGAATACTGGAGTTGGCAATCTCCCCCGTTGCCCAGAGAAACGTCACCGCGGCAATCCGCCGCTGTTGTTGAGGAATTCTCCACACCGGCCAGAAGGCAGCGATGGGAGCGGTGCTGACGAAGGCTCCCAGCAGCCCCAGGCACAGTTGGAAGCCCGGCGCAAAATAGCCCCACCAGCAAACCGCAAGGGAGATCTGCGGCCCCAGGATGTTGGAAAAAGGCATCAGAACCGTAGATGAAGCCACGATCACGCCCGACGCGAGATAGACACGGGACGTTTTGCGTCCGGCTAGCGCAAAGGAAAAACAAACCATGCTGACGTAGGACCATTGCCCGATCCAGAGCAAAGTAATGCATGCCCATTCCGGATACGGGACCAGAAAGACCTCTGCCAGTTCGTTGGCGCGGAGCTCGCCCAGGCCCACGCAAAACAATCCCAGCCAGAATAGATCCCGCCGGGTGCGATCCACGCCCGACAAGATGAGAAGAAAGACGCCTGCTGTCCCGATAAAGCCGTAGCAAATGAATTGAAGAATGCGATTGGAGAAACCGCGCATCGAGGCCAGCGCCGTCTCATCCACGAGCGTCTTCTCCGCGCCTGCGCTGATGAAATCGACAGTCGGCGAGTAGCGAAGGGGGGGCAGGCCGCGTTGTGTTTCACGCAGCGCAACCACCACTGTCCCCTCGGCGGCAATGCGTTCCGGCATCGGAAAGCGCTGCACGAGGTTCATCGAATATCTGCCCGTTTCCAGATTGCCGAAGGAGCCAATCCGTTCTCCGCCGGCATAGAGTTCCCACGCCGCAAAATCTTCTGCCTGCACGAAGACCGGGCCTGTCCGCGCCAGTTCCCGAAGATCGAGCCGGCATCGCGCCCAGTGATGCGCATTTTCGGGCAGCGAGGTCACAGGAGAAGGAAGCGAAGTAGCCCAACCGGAATCGTCCCAGCCCGGATCGGCCCAGCGAACATCGTCGCCCATCTTATACACGCAGCGAGACGGGGTCACGGTCAGGGCGCGATATGCTCCCTGCGCGGCGCCCCCGGCATCCTGTGCCGCCACATGCCCGGGCGAGGACAGAGCAAGAGTCATGGCACAGCAGATCGAAAGCAGAGAGAGGAAGCGCACGCCGGTCTTCGTGTTGGACCTAGGCATCGGTGTTGCCCTGGATCAAAAGGATTGGAAGGGGAACTTCAGTTCATGAGCATATCAGCCGAAAGGTCATCGCAGAAGCGGATCTCAATGGATCTCTTTCGCAAGCTGCTTCAGCGTCTCGACCATCTTGGCGCCGTCTGCGGTTCCCCAAGCGCCGTCCTGCTGCGCCATAAAAATGAAGATGCGCCCATCGACTGTATTGATCTCCATATCATTGTTGAAGGCGCCGCCGTGACCCATGCCATCTTTGTAGACTCCCCAGCCAAAACCGTAGTCCGAGCCGCCGAAGCCGCTGTTTTGACGGCTGGTCATGGCGTGCAGCGCCTGCTCAGAGATGTAGCGCTTTCCGCCGCTTGTGCCGCCGTTCAGAATCATCTGGCAAAACTTCGCGAGATCCTGAGCGGTAGAAAACAGACCGCCGGCCGGCATCGCGTAACGGCGCGTCCGATCATCCAGCGGATAGGTCAACTGGTTGATGGGAACTTCGCTCAGATCCTTGGGAGCCGCATCCGCCTTGTACGACTTGGCGAGGCGGCTGATCTGCTCGAGGTTGGGCCAGAAAGTCGTGTCCTTCATGCCCAGCGGATCGAGGAGCCGCTGCTGGATGAATTGTTCGTAGGGAACACCGCTGACAACCTCGAGAATGCGCGCCGCCGTGTTCAATCCCTCGTTGGAATACGACGAACTGGTCCCCGGCTGGAAGAGCAAAGGCTCTGCCGCATAACTGCGAACTGCATCCTTCAAGGGCAGAGTGTCGAGCGCTCCCGGCTGGGCTGATGATTTGAAAGGCAGCCCACTGGTATGACTCAAAATCTCGCGGATGCGAATCGGGTGGTCGGCTGGGACCAGTTTGTCAGGCCCTGCCGGGGAGCCTTCAGGCGGTTTTACACGTACCCTCTGGCCTTTGAATTCGGGAAGATACTTCTCTACCGGATCGTCGAGGCTGACTCTACCGTCATCCACCAGCATCATGAAGGCCGTCGCCGTCATGGGCTTGGTGACCGAGGCGATCCAGAACATATCGTTCGTCGCCATCGGAGCTTTGGCCGCGATGTCTCGGGAACCGACCGCCTTGAGATAAAGGATGCGGTCGCGTGTCGCCACAAGAACCACGGCGCCGCCCAGGGTGTGATTCGCGACCAGCGGAGCAAGATAGGCCTCGATGGGATCGGCTTGGGTTGATGCGCCGGCCGCCTGCCCCTGCGCCGTCATCGCGGACGCAATCAAAACCATCGCGAGTGCACCTCGTCTCACGGTTGTCCTTTCGCGCGCCGCCAACGCGGGCAACGCGACTACAGGAGCATGATAGTGGACGACAACGCTGGGGGAAGCGGATGCCTGGCGGGGACGTGCGCTGAGAAGCGAAAGCCGCCCTATACGAGGGCGGCTTCGAATTGCTCTTCCATCAGCTTGAGCTGCTGAACGAGGCAGTCCTGGTTATTCCGGTTGTGAAAATGGAGCTGGACCAGGTGGCCATCTTTTTCCATCTTGATCGGCGCGACATCGTGGGAGTGGATCATGTCGCCACAAAGGTCACAGAATTTGGTTCCTTCGATGCTCATAAGCCCTCCTTTCATATCGGGCTTGATGATTAGAACCCGGTTTCTCGGGAGAAGTTTTTCTCTCCATCCTTGAGGTTTCGATGCAGGATTGACTGATGCATCCACAAAAAAAGAATCCTTTGTTCATCGATTCCCGATCCTTCCCACCTTCAATCCGATCACGAGCGTGCCGGTTCGTGATGAGAGATCATACGTGCTAGAGTGTGCGCATGTTCCGTCGAGCCTTGGTTTGCCTCGGATTCGCATTGGCGCTTAGCTTCGCGTGCTTCGCCCAGTCCCTTGACCATACACACATTGACCCGGTCTTTGCCGAGTTCCAGCATACCGATACACCAGGCTGCGCCGTGGGCGTCGATGTTCCCGGCCAGCAGCGCTTCACGGCCGCCTACGGCATGGCGGACCTTGAACACAATGTGCCGGTCACGCTCGATACCGTGTTTGAGGCGGGCTCGGTCAGCAAGCAGTTCACGGCGGCGGCGTTGCTTTTGCTTGTCGAGCGCGGCAAGGTCTCTCTCGACGACGATTTCCGCAAATACTTTCCTGAGATGCCCGCTTATGACCGGCCCATCACCGTACGGCAACTGCTCAACCACACCAGCGGCCTGCGCGACTGGGGCGGCATAGAAGACACGGCAGGATGGCCCCGCACCACGCGCGAGTACACGCACCCGCTCGTCCTTGAGATTCTCAGCCATCAGCGTGCGCTCAACTATCTGCCGGGCGATGCGTGGTCTTACACCAACAGCGGATACAACCTCGCCGCCATGCTGGTGGAGCGCGTTACCGGGACAACGCTGCAAGCCTTCATGCGCAAGGAGTACTTTGAGCCGCTGGGGATGAACTCGACCCAATGGCGCGATGATTTCCGGCGCATCGTGCCCAACCGCGCCATCGCTTACGATCCGCAGGATAAGACTTGGCGTCAGGACATGCCCTTTGAAGATGTCTACGGCAACGGGGGCCTGCTCACAACTGTGGGCGACCTGCTGAAATGGAACGAAAATCTTGCGAGCGGCAAGCTGCACGCATCAATCTTCGCGCTGATGCAGAAGCCTGGCTCACTCACGAATGGTCAGGCCATCGACTACGGCCTCGGGTTTTTCGTCGATGACTTCCAGGGATTCACGTTGGTAAACCACTCGGGAGCAACGGCCGGCTACCGGTCCTGGCTTGGACGCGTTCCCGCCAAAGGAATCTCGGTCGCCATTCTCTGCAACTCATCCGCCGCCAACCCTCCGGATTATGCCGACGAGATTCTCCGCCTGGTTCTGCATCTCCAGGTGCCCAAGCCGCCAGCCGCGCCCGCGAACACTAAGCCGGGGCTCTACCGAAGCACGCGCGATCGCACCACGGTCGAGGTTGAAGAATCCGGGGGAAGGCTTACCTTCAGTGGGCATCCCATAAAGGTGAACGTGCGCTTCGAGGGCAACCGGATGCTGGTGGCCAATCACAATTACGGCGAAGATATATGGGAGCGCGTGGATCCATGGAAGCCAGCAAAGCTGAGTGAGTTTACCGGCGTCTACTCGAGTGAAGATGCGGATACGGTGCTCCGCGTGGCGATCAAGAACGACGAGCTGGTTATCCTTCGCCATCCCGATAGCGTATTTCCTTTGCTGCCAACTTACGCCGACGCTTTCACCAGCAAGCTGGGAAGCGTTCAATTCACTCGAAGCGCGGACGGAAGGGTTACGGCATTCGATTTGGGAACTTCGCGCGTCTGGGACCTGCGCTTTACACGCGTGAAATAAGACGGAGTCTCCATGCGTCACCGGCCAAACTGTTTTGCCGGCGTCGTCCCATCGAAGCGCGATCGCAGGGCACCGGCCGCGGCGCGAGGCGTAGTTCCCCTCTATTCCCATTGTGGGAACGACTACGGCTCCGACTTAGTTCGGGAACCGCACGCTGAAGATTGCCGTTAAACCTTGTTCTTTTAAGGGGTTTTCGGTCTTTAATTCTTCCTGTCGCGACAATTTTGGCGGTGGCTCGGCCTAAATTTCTCCGTCACCCCCAAAACGGGGGATGAGTATGACGCGGAGCGGTGATTGGCGCGCAAGGTTCATCGGAGGAACGTAGGTAAATACCCTCATTGTTTTCAGGAGCCTGGAACCTTCCAGATGAAGTTCACGATTGCACAACGCGTTCTAATGGCCCGGGCGGCGACGATTGTCTTAGCCCTCGGTGGCATGATTGCCGGCTATCAGCTGGGGCGCGCGCTGGCGCTGCAAACAGCCGAGAACTGGCTTGAGCAATACTCACGGCTTCTGGCCGTGCAGCAGGACGCGTCTTCAGTGGAAGCGCACGATCTGCTCACCAAGCTCAATCATTCCACCTTTCCGGCCTGCTCTGACGCAGAGATCGGCCTCTTTCGCGAGCTGGTCTTCAAGTCCGAGTTCATCAAGGATGCGGGACGGATCCACGGGGGCAAAATTGATTGCTCCGCGACGGAGGGGCGTTCGGCGAAACCACTCGGACAGTTCGCGGCGAACACCGCTCAGCCGGATGGCACCATCTCGTACCGCAATCTTGTTCCGCTACACGACTCTGAGGTAGAGCGGCCCGGCCTGCAGATGGGCAGCGCCTATGTGGTCATTGGCTCCCACGTTCCGCCCAGCCTGGGGCCCATCCCGATCAGCCTGAATGTGACCATGCAGAATGCCGCGGTCCAGCAGGCAGGCGCGCCCGCAACAACTGGCACCGATCAGACCACGGGGCAGACCATTCGCGATGGCGACACTCTTTACACCACGCGTTGTTCGGCCATGAATTTCAACTGTGTCACCGCTTCAACGCGCGTGCCCGACGTGATTCGCGGCGAGATCGGCCACATTGCCGAGAGCTCTCTGATGGGCACACTCGCTGGAATCGTCGCTGGATTGCTTCTGTCGATGCTCGCCCGTCGCCGCCGCAATCTCGAGCAACAGCTTCGCCGGGCCATTTCGCACGACAAGCTCGAAGTCATGTATCAGCCGATTGTCCGCGTCCCGACCGGGCGCATCGTGGGTGCGGAAGCCCTGGTGCGCTGGGCCGATGAAGAAGGCAACGCGGTGAGCCCCGAGGTTTTTGTGAAACTTGCCGAGGAGCGCGGCTTTGTGGGTGGAATCACCAAGCTGGTTGTGCGCCGCGTCTTGAGAGATTTTGGCGACACGTTGCGCAAGCGGCCCAGCTTCAGGGTCAGCATCAATGCGTCGGCAACCGATCTGGCCGATCCAACCTTTCTGCCCATGCTCGACGAGCAATTGAAGTGGGCCAAGGTCGACTCCAAGAGCCTGGTTATCGAAATCACCGAGAGTTCAACCGCCAACCGCGAAGTGGCTATGGAAACCATTCGCGACCTGCGCCGCCGGGGCCACAGCATTCACATCGACGACTTCGGCACTGGCTATTCGAGCCTCTCATATCTGCTTTATCTCTCCGTCGACACCATCAAGATCGACAAAGCGTTCACGCGCGTGATCGGCACTGAAGCCGTGACTGTGGCCATCCTGCCGCAGATTCTGGCCATGGCCAAATCGCTGAATATGGAAGTCATTGTCGAAGGCGTCGAGACTGCCGGCCAGGAAGACTACTTCTCTGAAACCGAGAGGCCGGTCTACGGACAGGGCTGGCTGTATGGGCGTCCGCTGCCGTCCGAACAGTTTCTCGACCTGCTTTCCGAGAACTGGGATCGCGTCCCCGCGCCCAAGGAAAAGGAAAAAGAACCGGAAGCGGAACTGCCGGCCCTCACCGGCACCGGCACAATCCAGCTCGTGCGGCGCTGATTCGCGGACGCGGCCCACTCTCGCTCAGCAACCCGAAACTCATGCCGTGCTCGCCGCGTTGCCCTTGGCCGACGCGATCCGCTCCTCCAGGCGCACTTTCACCGTTTCACCCACACTTTTCCCGATTACACGCAACAGATCGCCCTTCACGGGAAGCTTGTGTCGTCCGTCCCCAAGGGCCATGAAGGAACTCTGAAAGGGGACGCCGTCGATCTTCCCGCGCACTTTCACGAGGCCACGCGTTTTGAAGAAAGCCACAGAGTCAGGCCAGATGACGTAGGTCCACCCGCCGGGCTTGGGACTCTTGAGGAGCTCGGCGGTGAAGGTTTTATTCATCATGAGTTGTCTCCAGGTTGGCCGGAATCTTATTTCTGCGGCCGACTCGCAGGCGGAATGATCGAGTTCATCCGGAGATACACCACGATCTGCCCGTAGTGATCCATCATGTGCGAGATTCCGAATGTCGCCATTCCGGCGCGCGTTCCATTTGAAGTTTGCAGAAATGCGTTTTCAGGCGTGATCGCGTCCACATAGGCGTGCGCCATCACGAACGATTCCTTGAGCGCCTTCAGAATCTCTGCCTTGCCCTTGAGCTTCTCGAAGTCGGCTCGGTTGTCGACCATCGGCTTCGACGGATCGTGAAAGAAGTAGCTGTTGGCTTCAGCGACGTGCGCAATCTGGCCGCCGAAGCTGCGGACGCCCTTGAAGTCGCCCATACCGGCAGCGGGCGCGAAGTCGTACTTATCCTCAGGCATGGCTTCTGCCGCCGAGACAAACTCTTCTTCCATTTGCGAAAGGAGCTTGGCGTAGATCTGTGCAGGGGGAATGGGCGTGCCAACGGCAATTTTGGGCGCGGCCGGGGCCTGCGCGATGGCGGGAAGCGTGGATGCAGCGAGCAAACAACAGCCAAAGATGCTGGCAAATCGGGACATGCGATCTCCTACGACGGCGTTTGCCGCGTGCACGCAATGTACCAGACCGACAGCCCTTTATGACATCAGAACCCCGCTAAATCTCCGTTGAGACCATTCAGGAGGCATGAAATCCAAACTACCCTTACACTAGGAGAAAAGGAGATTGCCCAATGCCTCGTGTCTATATGGACGCCAATGCCACCACACCCCTGCTTCCCGAGGTTGTGGAGGCCATGCGCCCGTATTGGATGGAGCACTTCGGCAACGCCTCTTCGATTCATCTTCATGGCCAGCAGGCACATAGCGGCGTAGATCGCGCGCGCGAAACCATGGCGCGCTTCTTCAACTGCCACGAAGCCGAGGTCGTCTTCAACTCCGGCGGCACCGAGGGCGACAACACGGCTATCTTTGGCCTGCTGCACCCGGGCGATCACTTCATCACCACTTCGATCGAGCACTCGGCGGTTCTGCAGGCGGCCCATCGCATGGCCCACGACGGCGTGGAGACCACCTTCGTTGCTCCGCAGCCGAGCGGCCTCATCGATCCGAACGACATTCGCCGCGCCATCCGCCCGCAGACTCGACTCATCAGCGTGATGCTCGCCAACAACGAAACCGGCGTCCTGCAGCCTGTTGAGGAGATCGGCAAAATTGCCGCTGACACCGGCGTCTTCTTCCACATTGATGCCGTGCAGGGCGCGGGCAAGATTGAGTTCGATGTGCGCAGGTTCGGCTGCCACCTGCTCTCGATCAGCGCGCACAAGATGCACGGCCCCAAGGGTGTCGGCGCCATGTATGTGCGCAGGGGCACGCCGATTGAGCCGCTGCTGGTGGGCGGAAGCCACGAGCGCAAGCGCCGCGCCGGCACTGAAAATGTCCCCGGCATCGTGGGCATGGCCAAGGCCGCCGAGCTGGCCATGGAGTCGCTCGACGACGGAACCATCTATCGGCTGGCAACAGCTGCGCGACCGGCTTGAAGCGGGCATTTTGGCAATCCCCGGCACAGGCCTCAACGGCGCTCGAGGACGGCAAGCCCGTTCCGCGCGCGGCCAACACGACCAATATCTGGTTCGACAATCTTGAAGGCGAAGCGCTGGTTATCGCGCTCGATATGAAAGGCGTCGCCGTCTAGTGGCGGATCGGCCTGCCACTCCGGAGCAACCGAGCCGAGCCATGTGCTGATGGCCATGGGCCTCGACAAAAATCGCGCCCGCGCCAGCCTCCGCTTCAGCCTGCTGAAGACCGTAACCGAAGCCGATGTGGATTTTGTTTTGCAGGTTGTCCCGGCAGCGGTCGAGCATTTGCGGGCGCTTTCGCCGGTTGCAGCAGGATAAACGAGCGCGAAAGGCAAGTCTTGAACGGCGGATAGGACCGTTCAGTGCGATTTTTATGACAGAGCCATCCACCATCGCGGTAGCCATGTCCGGAGGGGTCGACTCCTCGACGGTTGCGGCGATCCTCGCCCACAGCGGCGCCACGGTGGTCGGCCTCACGCTTCAGCTCTGGGATCAGACGCGCCTGGCGGGCAAGCACGGCATCCCTGAGGCGCCCAAGGCCGGCCGCTGCTGCTCGCTGGATGATGTTTACGACGCGCGCCGCGTGGCCGAGCACCTGGGCATTCCCTACTACGTCGTCAACCAGGAAGAGCGCTTCGAGAAGCATGTCGTCCGGCCCTTTGTCGATGAGTATCTCGCCGGGCGCACGCCAATTCCCTGCTCGCTCTGCAACAACCATCTGAAGTTCGATCAGTTGCTCCAGACCGCGCGCTCCATCGGCGCCGACCGCATCGCCACCGGCCACTACGCCGTCAACGAATATGATCCGACGTGACGGGCCGCGGCCGCTGGATTCTCAAGCGCCCCGCCGACCGCGCCAAGGACCAGACCTATTTCCTCTTCGGCCTCACCCAGGAGCAGTTGGCGCGCACGCTGTTTCCGCTCGGCCACCTCACCAAGCCCGAAGTGCGCGAAGTCGCGCGCGCGCACGGCCTCGCCCTCGCCGAAAAGCCCGACTCGCAGGAGATCTGCTTCATCCCCGGCGGCGACTACAAGCAGTTCCTCACCGCCTATCTTGAAGAGCAGGGCGAGCACCATTCCGGAGACCGCCGGCGAGCTGGTCGCCTCCAGCGGCGAAGTCATCGGCCATCACGAGGGCATCTCCAACTTCACCGTCGGCCAGCGCAAGGGCCTCGGCGTCAGCTCGCCCTCGCCGCTTTATGTGCTCAAGATCGATCCGGCCAGCCATCGCGTCACGGTCGGCGCGGATGCCGAGCTGGCCTACGCAGACGTTGCGCGCCAGCCGCCTAACTGGATCAGCATTCCCGCGCTGACCGCGCCCATGCGCGTGCAGGCCAAGATTCGCCATCGCCATGAGCCCGCCTGGGCCACGCTCGAGCCGGCAGGCGAGGGCGAAGTGGTCGCCACATTCGATGAGCCGCAGCGCGCCGTCACGCCCGGCCAGTCTGCCGTCTTTTATGATGGCGATGAAGTCGTCGGCGGCGGCTGGATCTTCTAGCTACCGCTCGATAGCCCATGCCAATCCATCCGGGCTAGCGATCTTCACTTCGCCAACCTTCTCCCATGTCTTGAGGTCGATCGCCTCGACCACGTTGTCGCGCCCGCACGCCACATACACCCGCGCCCCATCGGGCTGCATCTGAATGCCGCCATTGGCGTGAACGTCGGCGAGACGCTTCACTTCCTTGTGCGTTGCCGCGTCCAGAACCACGAGCGCGTTCGCACTCAGCAGCACGTACTTCCCGTCGGGCGTAAATTTGAGGCGGTTGGCGCCGCGCGCGTTCACATTGAGCGTTGCCGTGACCTTTTTGGCGGCAATATCGATCACGGAAACCGTGCCATCCTGCGCGTTCGCGATCCACGCTTCCTTGCCATCGGGCGAGACGTCAAACCCCTCCGATCCATGACCGACGGGAATCACCGTCAGTTCCCATTGGGGTCCAGACGGAGGCGGCCTGAATCCCGGCGGCGGGCCACCACCCGGAGGGCCGCCACTTCCCGGAGGCCCACCTTGCCCCATTCCCGGCGGCGGCGTAAACGGCCGCGCGGGCACTTCTTCCATGATGGTCACCGTGGCAGCATTCACATTGGTTGTGATGATTTTCTTATTGTCGGGAAACACAAAGACCATGTGCGTGCGATCTTGTCCTGTGCCCATGATCCAGTCGACCTGGCCGGTTGCGGGATCGTAGCTGCCGATCGCCTTCGCCGCTTCTGCGGTGAAGAACACCTTTCCTCGATTGAAGTCGAGCCCGTGCGGCCCCTTCAATGCACCCAGTTCAACAAAGGGCTTCTGGGTGTGGGCAATCAGGTCGATGACGGCGAGCGTGTGAAACGCTCCGAATCCGTAATTTGAAACATAAGCCGTCTTGCCATCCGACGACGCGACGACCTCGTGCGGATCATCGCCCACCGGCACGCTTGCGACGATATGCATGTCCGTGGGATCGACGATCGACAGCGTGTGATCCTGTTTTGAAAGCGCCAGGAGCGCCACGCCGGGGGTCGTCTGCGCCGCGGCGACTCCGCTCAAGATTGCGCAGGATGCGAGGACGGCAAAACAGAATCGTGCCATGGCTTTCTGGTGCCTCAGAAGTTTAATCCTGATTTAGCGAACCAGCGGTTCGCCGTCGGCAGCCGCGCGCGCGCGGCGCATGGGGGGCTCGTAACTGCGCAAAGTATCGAGCACGGCCTTCACCGCGGCCAGGATGCCGGAGATCTGCCGCACCGGCTTGTCGACCGTGCGAACGACGAAATTGCCGGCGCGATCCACCGAATCCAGCGCTTCTGAAACCATGGAATCCACGCGATCGGCCTGGTGATTCACGCGATCGATCATCTGCTGGGTTGCTTCCTGAAGAGCTGTCGACTGTTCGCGAACACCGCGTGCGGTAGCGGCCAGATCATTTCCGGCAGCTTCAAGCTTCGGCGCCATCCGCGTCACCAGGCCGCGCGCGGTCTCAACCATGGGGCCCGCCGACTTGAGAATCGGAAGAGCTGATTCGATGACGGGTGTCACCGAGTTCTTGAGTTGCTCAAAGTCCGACTGCACCTTGCCCATTGCTTTACGCATGGCCAGGAACATGCCGAACATGATGATCATCTGCAGACAGATGGCGGCTGCAGCAACGATGACAAAGGCAAGCTCAATGGTCTCGTGGTCCATAGTGAGCATCGATCACTTCCCGCGCGAGGATTCAGCGCATTCTCAAGAACATTCAACGAGGGTCGGCACCGCAGCCTTGCATCGCAAACGGGTTGACGCGTCGGCTGAAAAGCACTGCGCGAGAGCTGAAGCCCAGCTCTCGCGCACGGTCCCGATGCAATTCTAATGCGAAGGACAACCGGGGGGCGTTCCTGGGGAAACGGTCCGGAGTTTACAGTGGTTCGCCGGTGACGGGTGCCGGCGAGGTAGTTGTGGACTTGTAGGCCTGCTTGCCGGCGTCGACGGCGGCGCCAACGCGGGTGGTCTGGTCGTTCACGATGTTCTTTCCGCGCTCGACAAACTCCTCCCACTGGGCGCGACCGCGATCGACCACCTCACGGCTGCGGTCCACGTACTGGCCGACCTGCTCCCTGCCCTTGTCCACCAGGTCGCTAACCTTCTCTTTACCTTTATCGACATAGACGCTTGCCTGCTCGGCGGCCTGCTTGGCCCGGGTCCGAACATATTCCGTGCCCTCACGAGCGCTGTTGGCCAAATCCTCGCGCGTCTCGCGTCCGGCTCTTCGGGGCATACAGAATGCCCACTACCGCGCCAACGCCCAATCCAGCCAGAAACCATCCGAGATGATGAATCTTGCTATCCTCTGCCATGACTTAACTCTCCTTTTCAGTCAGCCTGAAGACTGCCTGAGCGTAACAAATTGCACGAAGTACCCGCAAATGAATAAACCATTGCAATAAATCCAGGAAGATTACCGGCGTTTCCTGCGGGCGCATTCTTATTCATCTTCTCGCAGTTGGACGCAGATTTGAGGATTCAGTTGCAAACACTTCGTCCATCTCTATGTAAAGGGCCGCGAATCAGCAAATGCGCTGCGTGCGCGGCTGGCGTGGTTGAAGTATACGGAGACTCCCCTTTTCGACTTATCCATGAGACGGAGCAACCGCAGGCATGATCCAGCACTTCGGCAAAATGCATCCCTTCACGATCGGAGAGTTGGTTGATCTGTTCGCGGCAACTGAAGCCGTCGGCGACGATCACCGTGGTGTGGGCCGCGGCTTTCACCGCAGGCATCAATCCCAGATTGGCAATTGCTTTCGACACCTCGATCTTGTCGGCCTCAAAGCCGAATGGCCCCGCCATGCCGCAGCACGTTGAGTTGATCATCTCCACCTCGGCGCCGGCCTTGCGCAGCAGCGCGATCTCGTTGGTCGGCCCGCCAAACACGGCCTTGTGGTGGCAGTGCCCGTGCAGAATCATCTGCGCGCCTTGCAGCCGGCCGGTGACCCAGTCCGGAGCTTTGGCCGCCAGCCAGTCGGCCAGCAGCCACACCTGGTTGCTCAGCTTTTGCGCGCGCGGATCGTTGGGAAAAAGTCCAACGCCTCATTCTTGAAAACGCTGGCGCAGCTTGGCTCGAGAAAGATGAACGGCAGCCCGCTTCAATCTGCGGCGCAATCGTGTCGAGCACATTGCGCCAGGTAGCTCTTCGCCGTGTCGAGCAGGCCGAAGTCGTAGAGCGGGCGCCCGCAGCAAATGTGCCCCTTCGTTGCCTGCACGCGGAAGCCTGCCTGCGTCAGCACCGACTCCGCGGCCGCGCAGCGTTTGCGGATGATAGTAGTTGTTCCACGTATCGGCCCACAAAACCACAACCTGCGCGGATGCCTTGTCGCTGGCCGGCGCGGCGAACATTCGTCGTCTCAGCGCTCGCCGGCCGCGTCTGCCGTAGCTCTTCGCCGCCAGCATCGGCATCTTGCGTTCCTGCGCCACGCCCACAATGTGCTTGATCAGCGGGCTGGTCATGCGGCTACCCAAGCATCGAATTGGTGATCGCCGGCGTCAGCGAGCCCAGCCGCGCCATCTTGTCCGCGAAACCGAACACGTAGTGATGCAGCGGATGCAGCCGGCCCTTGTACTTCTGCGCCAGAAACTCCGACTTGTACTGCGCCATGTCCACCTGCACCGGGCACTCCGTCTTGCAGGCCTTGCAGCTCAGGCACAGATCGAGCGCCTCATGCACCGCCTCGCTCTGGAAGCCTTCTTTTTGCAACGCGCCGGCCAGCATCTCCCACAGCAGCCGCGCGCGGCCGCGCGTCGAGTGCTGCTCCTCGCCGGTCGCGCGATAGCTCGGGCACATCACGCCGCCATCCGCCTTGCAGCACGCGCCCACGCCCACGCAGCGCTCGGTCGCGCGCTCCAGCGATCCCTGATCCGCGACAAAGACAAAATGCGTTTCGAGCTTGGTGTGCTCGGTCGGATCCTTCTGCCCTGCCAGCGGCGGCCCGTGCCGCAAATTCTCAACCGGATCGTAAACGCGCACCGCATCGATCAGCTTGCCGGGATTCATGCGGTTATCCGGATCCCAGATCGCCTTGAACTCGCTGAAAGGCCTCCATCAGCTCCGGCCCGAACATCTTCGGCAGCAGCGCCGCGCGCGCCTGCCCGTCGCCGTGCTCGCCGGAGAGCGATCCGCCCAGCTCAAGCACCAGATCGGCGGCGCGATCGATGAACTCGCGAAATTTCCGAATCCCTTCCATCGTGCGGAAATCGAAATTGATGCGCAGATGCACGCAGCCCTGGCCATAGTGGCCGTAGAGCGGGCTGCGATAGCCGTACTCGGCCATCAGCGCGATCAGGCTTGCGCAGATACGTGCCCAGATGAACGGGCGGAATGCCCGCATCGTCCCAGCCCTCCCAGCCTTCCGGCTCGCCCGGAACAAACACCGTGGCGCCCAGCGCCGATCGCGCACCTTCCACACACGCGCCGCATCCGCGTGCGTTGTAGATGCTGCGCCCTCGGCGCTTCCGGCCATGCTCTGCGCGGCCTGCACCAGCGCCTCGCGCCTTCTCTTCGCGCTTCTTCGCGCGGTCCACGCGCCCATCTCGACCAGCAGAAATCCGCCGCCCGGCGGCAACAACTTGCACGTCGTTCGACGGCCAGATTCTTGCGCAGCATGAAGTCGACCAGCAGCCCGTCAAAGCCCTCCAGGCCAATCGGCCCAAACTCCAGCACGCGCGGCACCACATCCGCGGCGAGAAATGGATCGGCAAACGCCAGCGCCGTCAGCACGCGGAACGGCGGACTAGCGGTCAGGTTCAGCGTTGCCGAGACAACCGTGGCGCAGGTGCCTTCCGAACCCACCAGCGCGCGCGCCAGGTTGAAGCCGTTCTCCGGCAGCAGCTCATCGAGGTTGTAGCCCGAAACGCGCCGCGGAATGCGCGGAAACTTTTCCCGAATCAGCGCCGCATAGCGATCGCGCAGTCCGCGCCAGCCGGCTATAAATCTCGCCCACGCGCCCGCCGCTGCGAATCAGCGCGGCAATCTCTTCCTCACTGGTGCGCCCCACGGTCATGCCGCGTTCCGTCGTAGAGCACAACGTCCAGGCGTTCGACGTTGTCGACGACTTTGCCGCCCAGCAGCCCATGCACGCCGCAACTGTTGTTGCCGATCATGCCGCCCAGCGTGCAGCGGCTGTGCGTGGCGGGATCGGGCGCGTAGGTCAGGTGGTGCACCTCGGCTGCTTCGCGCAGCGCGGTCGAGCACAATGCCCGGCTCCACGACGGCCAGCTTGGCCTCAGGGTCAATGGACGTCAGCCCGCGCATGTAGCGCGAGTAATCGAAGACCACGGCCACATTGGCGCACTGCCCGGCAAGGCTGGTGCCGGCGCCACGCGGCAGCACCGCAGCGCCCGTCGCGCGGCACGCAGCCAGCGCTGCTTCCACGTCCGCAGCGTCTTTCGGGCACACCACGCCAATCGGCATCTGGCGATAATTCGAAGAGTCGGCGGCATACAGCGCGCGCGAGCCCAAGATCGAAGCGCACATCGCCGCGAAGGGTGGCTTTGAGCCTGGCTTCAAGCTCCTCGTGGGCGGCGAAGCTCTCGTGCTCGAGCGGCGGCAGGTTGAGAAGGTCGGAAAAGGCGGAATCGTTCACGGTCGCATCCTAGCCGATTCCAACCCGGAGTTCGAGTGAGCGATGTCACATTTATTCGGACCACACACCAAAACTCAGTGACCTGTATCCTCCACGTACCGCATGGCGGTGTTCATTGCAATCTCGCAGGCGCAAACCTCGCCAAGCGGCCTAGAACGCCTTATACACGATCCCCGGCGCAGGCTGATTCAGCAACGCAAGCATCACGAAAGCGGCAAACCCCAGGGCGGAAGCGTACACGACCCGGGCATAGCGGCTGGTCAACACCGGGCCATCTTCGGTGCGAATGGAGAGAAGGCCTCCTCGGACTGCCTCCCAAGCGGCCAGCGATACAGTCGCGAACATCCACAGCGAAAGCGCGACCGCGAGACACGCCAGCATGCCGATGGAACTCGCGATCTGATTCAGTTCGAGCCAACTCGCCCAGAACCACAGGCTTGAGAAGGCGAACCAGCTGAAGGTGAGGCCGCGGGCCAGGGAGACGTAAACCGGGTTCCGCGACAGGGATTTATACCCGCCCTCGGGCAGCCAGCGTGCCATCAAAACCTGCCAAAGCTTGTTGACGGAAACGCCGGCTCCGACCAGCACGCCGAAAACAAGAAACTCCGAGGTGCGCCCGTGCCATACTCCGACCAGGAAGAACGTGACGAAGAAGCAGAAGACCGCGATATAGGGTTCCATTCTTCTGGAGTCGTTCCGGCGCATGAGCGCCATCAGCATCGGATAGTAAACGTATTTCTTGAGCCAGTTCGACAGTGTGATGTGCCAGCGGTTCCAAAACTCGAGGAACGAGGGCGCGGAAAAAGGCCGGTCGAAGTTTTCAGGCAGGCGCACCCGCATAAGCCGGGCAAGGGCGATCACGATATCGATGTAGCCTGAGAAATTTGCGTACAGAAAAAATGGATAGAGAAACACGACGCGAAAAACGGCGAACATTTTTGTCTCGAGCGTCAGCGGCTGCGACAACTCAACAAGGGCATCTGCGCGCAGCACGTCAAGCAGCGTCGCAAGCACGTTGATTTTGAAAAATCCCCGCACCAGCCTCTCCGCCTGAAGGCCGATGCATTGCGCATCCAGTTCGATCGGCTTCTCGGCAAACTGATCCCTGGCGAACTCGTGATACGGCTGGATCGGCCCGGAGATGAAGGTCGTGAAATTGAGCATATAGAGCAGATAAGCGCCGAAGCTGATTGGCGTCGAGTCGCCGTCGCGCGCCTCAATCAGCAGGTGCAGAACTCTGAACAGAATGTAGGAGAGTCCCAGAAGGAAATAGGGAACCTGCAAGAGCATCCCCTCCGGCAGAAATGTGTATTTCTTGAGCCAGATGTAAACAAGAATGACTGCCGGGATGCTCCATCTCGCCGACGTAATCAGCCCGCGCTTGAGCAGCAAAAGCGAGGAATAGCCGAGAAAAAGAAATGCGATAAGGGGTAGAAAGGCAAACGGGTCGCGCTCGATGAGCCCGAGAAAGATCACCGTAAAGACAAAAAGAACGGTCGAGCGCCAGGTGCGGGAGGAGCCTAAATTAGAAAAGATCGCGGCGGTAAGACCAAGAAGTACGAATTGAAATGAAGCTGAATCCATCAGTGATCTACCGGGTTGAGCTGGCTCCGGGTTGCATTGCCGAGTTCGGGAACCGCACCCTCTGTCAGCCCCTTTGCAAGGAACGATGATAGCAACGCGTGGCCGGCAGGTGTGGGATGCCCATCGACAGGAAAATAATATTGCTCAGAGTTGGTTAACGCGCGGAAGCCGGGCAGAATGTCGATATAGGTTCCGTGATGTCGCTCAATGATCGAGCGGACATCGTCGGGAAGCGCGTAGGGATCATAGCCTGCCGGCCACTTCCCCATGGAAATCATGTCGGCCTGCGCGCGCTCCGGGACGAACGCGACGACGAAGGGAACTCCGGCCCTCTGCGCCTGCGCCTCCATCAGGGCAGCGTCGCTCTCAAACTGGCTGAGATCACCCTGCCATGCGGCGCTGGGCTGTTGTTTCAGATAGCCGGACTCTTGATCGGGGCCGGCCAGAAATGATCGAAGATAGAGAGTCTGGCTCCGATAGAGATAGTGCCGCAACAGCAAGGACATCTTGGTGTGATTAAAGAGGTCGTCGACTGCATCGGAAAGCGGCTTGTGCGAAAGATCGTCTTCGAACCGGTGCCAGGCTTTGGCGGGCAGGCTCATTCCAGCGTACGGATCAAGGTCGGCATCGGGCAAAATCAGCGAAGATCTGCCCACGTCCATCGGGGTCACGATCCACAGGATCATGTCGGGCTGCTGGCTGAGAACGTCGTGAAACCGCAGCGAGGTGCTATGCGAAAATCCAAACCCCATGCTCTCGTTGTACAGCTCGATCCTACGCCCGGTGTCCTTCGACAGCTCAACGGGAAGTGTGGCGGCAAACGACTCAGCGCGCTGCACGCGTTGGCCCAGGGCCACCGACGAGCCAATGAGCACGATGCGATAGGTTCCTGGAGCCTTGGGCGCGCAGGGCATCCCGGCTCGATGACCGCAGTTGTTGAAGCGAAATTCAATGGGAGGATTCTCGGGAGACTTCTCGACGCAGGTGCTATTCGGCACACCCCGAACGCCCGTAGCAGCGTCGTTGAACACCATGCAGGAGGTGATACCCGTTTCCGGGTCGGCAAACATGTGGCGCGCGACAATCTCAGTGGTACTGGCCAACAGCAGAATGGTGATCGTTCCAATCGCAGGCAACACAAGCCACGCAAAAAGCGCGCTGAGTTTTCGCTGCGCGCCGACCTCGCGCCCGGCCGTCTTCCGCTGCCCAGAAAGGCCTAAACTGCCCCCTGCTTGAGCGACTTCGCCTTCCATGTCACCCCGACTTTAACATGTTTGCCACGACGCCCAAGAGCGACCGAAGGCTATCTTTCGGCCACATTCAGAGACTGGTATTGCCTCCGTTATCTCATTGACAGTACAAGGTGTTTCCTTTACGGAATCTTTACGAATCTGGTCTGTCGCCTGGACGACAGAGATTCGAAATCCGAAGCCTGGACATTGGAATTCTCGCTATTTCTTCCCTATATCGACATGCGAGGGGGCTAGGCGGCCTGACAGCTTTGCGGCAACTGGAGGTTACCTCACGCCGTTGTCGCCTGGGACGGAATCGGCATCGTTCGGACTACTCATCGGGTCGGCCACTCGTCTACGACGACGCCTAGGTCGTTGAGCTGGCGGATCACATCTTCTACATTGCGGCGTAGCTTCGGGCGGTCCTTTTTGCTGGCCAGCGGCGACTCGGCCACTGCCACCACGCGGCCATAGTGCCAGGCGCCGGGGGGCAGCGCGATCAGAGCCTCAGCCAGATCGGCGGGGCGCACTTGAATCTCTTGCCGGCGGGCGGCCTCGGGGCGCATCATGCTGCCCTGCCCTACGAGGCTTGGATTTGCATCGGCCATGATGACCCGGAGATCGATGGTGTCCGCATCGACGGAAAGAAATGGATTGGTCCAGTTGGCCGGCTCGCGCACATCGATATACATGCTCTTGGTGGGCAGGGGAATGCGGCCAAGCTGGGCGCGTTGCTGGTCGAGTTTGGTGGCGAAGGCCTGAGCCTTTTGCTCTGCGGACACGGCGTTTTTGGCCACGCCGGCAACGGCCTGCTCTCCCTTGTGACAAGCCGTAAGACAGACCGCCAACAGCAGGCCCGACGCGGAGAACTGCCGAATGCAAAGACGCAGATTCACACACAAAGAATAACGGATTCTATTTGCCAATCAAGCCTCGCGCGATGGCGTCGAGCATGCCGTTGAGGAAGTTGATGGACTCGGGCGCGGAATAGCGGCGGCCAATTTCAAGCGCTTCGTTGATCACAATCGGAAACGGCGTGCCTTTGAAGCCGATCATCTCCCCAACCGCCATGCGGAGGAGATTTCGATCGACGGCGGGCATGCGTTCGAGCCGCCAGTGCTTGGAGTTGAGCACGATCAGTTCGTCGATCTGCTCCTGGTGGGTGATCGCGGAACGGAACAGATCCTCTGCGAAGCCGCGGACCTCCGGCTCCACTTCGTCGCCTGCCTTCCAGAACGTTGCGCGGACCTGATCGGGCGTCTGCTTGCCGATGTCGGCTTGAAACAGCATCTGCATGGCCAGTTCGCGCGACTTGCGCCGCGTTGAGGCGGTCAAGCGGGGCCGTCCAATTTGCGCTTCAGGCTGACCATCTCGATAGCGGCAGCGGCAGCCTCAAATCCCTTGTTACCGGCCTTGATGCCGGCGCGATTCAGAGCCTGCTCGAGTGTCTCGCAGGTGAGCACGCCAAAGCCGTGCGGAATGCCGGTCTCCTGCTGCGACTGCCCGATGCCGCGGGAAACCTCGTTGTAGATGGCTTCATAGTGCGCCGTTTCGCCGCGCAGCAGGCAGCCGAGGGTGATGATGGCGTCTACTTTGCCGCCCTGGGGTGCATTTTCAGCGGACCGGTTGGCGACGGTGCGCGCGGCGGCGGGAATCTCCCAGGCGCCGGGCACGCGAATCACTTCGATATCTTTCCGCTGAGCGCCACTGCGCAGCAGCGCATCGAGCGCTCCTTCGAGCAGACGCTCGGTAATGACGGCGTTCCAGCGCGCGACGACGATCGCGAATTTCATGCCCGCGGCGGACAGATCTCCTTCGACCGCGATCGGCTTGCCGCGCAGTGGATCGGTCCATGCCCAGAAGCTGAATTTGAATCCCGGCTCCGGCTCGACGGTAAAGATCTGAGACTTCCAATGCGTGGCGCTGACCGGCCCCAGGCGGGATGCGTTTTGATCGCCGCCCTCTGTCTTCAGCCACTGCGCTGCTGCTTGATGGACGGCATCGAGTGCAGTCACTTCAATCAGCACATCGGCTACAGGAGGGAACTTGCCGTCGACGAATTCGAGATTTCCGAGCGGAGCCAGGAAGGACGCGCCGCGGCTCTCGTCTTCGTCCCAGCCGGGGCCGGGGGCCAAGCCCAGCGCGGCGAAGAAGCTGGCCAGGCGCGTGTATGCCTCCGCGCTTCCCGCCGGACGAAGAAAGGAAATCCCTTTGATCATGGTCTGATTCTATCGTCTATGTCTGGGTTCGAGGGTCTCCAACCATCCGCGTGGTCGAATGGGGCACCGGCCTGAGGGCCAGGAGGCCCTCAGTACAGCCGGCCCGGAGGCCGGCCTGCGTACGGCTTGGTCAGCGACCCTATGTGGTGGAGCGGGGCTTGACGGTGATCACAGTCGCCGGAACGTACGGCGCATTCCCCGTTGTACGTGCAGCCCAGATCGTTGCCGCCTGCGGAGACGGGCGTGCAGGATGGCAGGTTGGGCGTGAACTGCTGCGAGTCAGTTAGCGCGGGAAGGCTGATGAGATGGATCAAATCATCGCCCTGCGTGGCGACAAAGAAGAGCGTGTCATCGGGTGAGAACGCGCCGCCAACGGCGCTGTGACGGCCGACGCCGCCGTTGAGCGTGACGTAACTCACGGTTCCCGGCGCGCCATTGCTGCCCGGCTTGTAGTACGGCAGCGGCGCGCCCGCTGTGTCGCCGTTGTAGGTGATAAAGGCCAGATTCGAAGCCGGCGAGGCCACCACCTGATTCAGAGCGGTTGGGCTGACCCCGCTCACCGCAATCTCGTTCACTGTGTGCTGGATGATGAGCGGCGAGAGAACGCCGCTGGACGAAACCGGGCAAGGAGCCGGCGTGACTGCCCCATCGACGGTATTGGTGGGGATGGTTACGCCAATGTCAGAGAGAGTGACCGCGCCCCCGGTAAGAGCCGCGCCAATCACGTGCTTGCCGTCGGTGGTTGTCGCCAGCAGGTTGGTGAGGGTGTTGACCGAATCGCCCTGCGGATAGAAGACCATGCTTGCCGCGTTGCCGACAGTACCAGACGGACACCAGGTATGCGCCACCGTCGGGCTGCCGCTGATATACGCGCCAACGCCTGGAATGAGGGCGGTCACATCCTGGGTCCCTGTGCTGCCGAGTGGATATGAAGTCCAGCCGCTATTCACGTTATAGACGTAAAGCTTGTTGGAATGGCCAGCCCCGGCGGTTGCGCTGTCGGTGATGTAAAGCGTCTTCGAATCCGGAGTCCACGCGGCGGCAGTGCCCATGCCGCCAAAGGTGTTGAATGTGGAGGAGGCGATGGCGTAGAGATAGAAGACCTGGCGTACGGGGTCGTTGATGACCAGGGTCGCATTATTGGGCGAGACCGCCAGCACCACTCCGGGGACGTTGGTGTCCTGCTTCACGAGCTCATTCTGGTTGGTGGTGTAGTACATCAGCTCGTGCGACGAGCCAAAGTAGATATCCTGCCCGTTCCTGTCCATCACCATCGAGTTGGGCACATAGGGCAGCCGGACTGAAGCACCCGCCGTACCGGAGATCAATTCAATGGGAACAAAGTATTGCGACAGGCCCTGGCGAGCCCACCCAGATGTAATCGCTGGCTGTTCCGGGAACAGTGACGTTCACCGGATTGGAAGAGATCGACAGGCCCGTGCCGTAAAGCCCCGATCTCGTTAATGGGCGCTGGATTGCAGGTAGGCGGCTGGCAGATGGCAAAGATGGATGCGGTGCCGGGGAAGATTGCCGCGATAGCGCCGGTGCTGCCTGCGGTCAGAGTCAACCGGATCGGTCGATTGATAGTCGAGCGTGAGGCCAGTGAGCGAGTTGCCCTTGGTATCGATCACGCTTGTCGTGAGGTTTTGCTGCACGCCCTGGGTGATCGTACCCGAGGTTGCGCCGTTGGCGAGGGCGACGCTGATGGACGCCGGCGGGCAGACTGGAGAAATATCCGGCTGAAGACTCGCCACCTGCGACCGATGCGGTGATCACTGAAGTTCCCGGCAGCTCGGCCGTGATCACGTTGGTGTCCTGGTTGATCGAGGCGATGCCGGACGTTCCCAGTGCGTAGGTCAGCGTTCCCAGCGGAGCTGAGCAGCTTGGGACCGAGCTCACGCCTGCGGGAAGCGGGCACGCATAGTTCGCACTGGCCACCGTCGAGGGGGCGCACGAGAAGTTCCTGGCGATTGTTTGCTCCGGCAAAGCAGGCCTGCGCGTCGAGCTGCGCCGTCTCCGTCTGCGAGATACAGCCCAGCAAGGGCGACCCGTTCAAGGTCGGCGCCAGGGAGACAGACGTCACCTGGGGGTGAACGAAGACCTGGACTGGGTTCGAAGTCACCTCGGAGGCCGTCGCGGTAATGTAGGCCGAGCCGTAGGGCAGGTTGCCGGTATTCGGAAGCGGATTGGGGAAGCTGCAGATGGTGTAGTTGGCAATGCCGCCGCCGGTGTTGCGGTTCCACGTGCCGGCGCAAATGTTGCCGGTGGGCGAAATGTCGACCAAGCTGGTTGTTGGTGGTGCCGTAGGTATACGAGCTAACCGAAGCCGCCGTGCCTTTGCAGGTCTTGGCAGTGGGCGCAGCCACCTGCTGCGTCTGCCCGAAGGCGATTGAGATGCCGGTCGTCTGCGGGGAGAGGAAGATCGAGGCCACGTCGGTGTCCTTCAATCCATAGCCCAGGCCGTTGCAATAATTCCCCGCCGGATTGCGCGTGCATCCCGAGATCGAGATTCCGGCCGGAATGGCCACGCACAATAAACAAACAAGCGTCAAAAACCGCCGCATGAATCCTCCCCGCCCCGCCTCGTCGAACCGCGGAACGGTCTCTCCGATTACGTCAAAAAAATCTGATGTTTGAGCGATTCTGCAATCGCCGTGGTCGAAGGAACTCGCCATCGACAGACAGGCGAAATTGCCCTGAAAGCTTCAATAAAAAGTGTATCAGCCCCAGATGGCCCCGCTCCTTAAGCAGTCTCCAGCACAAGCGGGAGCCCGGACAATCTGGATTTCTCTATCCATAGACTCCGGCCCGCGCCGATGGCGAGCAAAAGCCTCACTCGCCGGGCGGCATGTAATGCGCAAACCAGTCGACCGTCCGGTCCATCACGTCCTTGCGATGCGCAGGATCGACGAAGCCGTGGCCCTCATTGGGATACACGACCAGTTGCGCGGGCACATGCTGGTCCCGCAGACGCGTGCCAGAACTCGAACGACTGCGGCGCGGGACACTCGCCGTCCCGGTCGCCCACCACCGAAAGCACGGGCGTCTTGACCTGCTTGATGTAGGTGATCGCGGAGCTCTTCGCATACACCGCTGGGTCGTCGTACACTGACGCGCCGAAATAAGGGAATCATCCACTGGTCGATCGAGTTTTCGCCGTAATAGCTCTCCCAGTCGGAGATGCCGGCACCCGCGACCGCAGCCTTGAAGCGCTGCGTCTGCGTCACGGCAAACATGGTCATGAATCCGCCGTAGCTCCATCCCGTCAGTCCCACGCGATTGGGATCGATGGAGTATTGCGCTTCAACTGCGTCCACGCCGGCGAGGATGTCGCGCAGATCGCCGTAGCCGAAGTCCTTGCGGTTGGCGGCGGTGAACTCCTCGCCCTGGCCGTAGCTTCCGCGCGGATTGGGCTGCAGAACAAAATAGCCCAGCGCCGAGAAAGGGCGTCGGGCTGAAACTGCCTCCGCCGGTCCAGTGCGCGACCACCGCCGCCGCGGGCCCGCCGTGCACAAGCACGATGAGCGGATACTTCTTCGCCGGGTCGTAGTCTTTGGGCAGCATCAGCCAGCCCTGCACATGAAACTTGTCGGACTTCCAGGTGAGCGAAACCGACTTGCCCCAGGCCGGCTCGACGCCGTCGTTCAGATGGGTGAGCTGGATGACGCCATCCAGTCCGCTCGTCATTGTCACGCCCGCCTTGGCCGCGTAGACCTCAGTCGGATGATCGAAGGTGCTGGCGCGGAACACGAACAAGCGAACGGTCGGCGGAGTCGGACAGGCTCATCTCCATGCGCCCATCGCCTACGGTTCCAGGAATGCTGAAGATGGGCGAGCCGAAGTTCACTTCGCCCTTTGCGGCCGGATCTCCATGGAGCGTGTACTTCACGAGCTGGCTGTTGCCGCCGGACAGTTCTGTCACAAAAAGATGATCGCTGCCCGCCCATTCAATCCACGCCGGCGAAGTGGGCCGACCGGTAGTCAGATCGCGCGGCTCGCCGCCCTTCGACGAAACGATCCATACGTCGCCACCGGTCGATCCCTGATCGCTCATCAGGCCGCCGATGAAGGCGATCGATTTCCCATCGGGCGACCAGCGGGGCACGGCAATCTGCAGCCCGTGGAGTGGACCGGCAACTTCGGCGGGCGCCAGGATTGAGGAGGGTGCGCTTCCGAGTCTCTGGGTGTAAAGCTTCGCTACCCACCAGTTGTTTTCTCCGGGCGGATCGGCGGCAATGTAGGCCAGACCTTTGGAATCCGGTGCCCAGTCGAACTCGTACACGTGAAGATTTTCCGGGCTGACCATGGCTGCCGGCATCGGCTTTGCTGCGTCAACCTGGGCAACGGCTACGCGCTGAATCTCGATGCCGTCTTCGCCAATCACGCCGGAGGGGGCCTTCATTGCCGCCAGCGCACCGGCTTGCCGGGTCGCTCCATCCACATAGAGAAACGCGATCTGTGTGCCGTCGGGCGAAAACGCCGGAGCGTTGACGAAACCTTTCAGCTCCGTGAGCTGCCGCGCGGACGTGCCGTCGAGTTTCGCCAGGTAGAGGTCCGACTGCCCTCCCGGCTTCGCGCAGTCTGAGAAGAAGGCGACTGACTTGCTGTCGGGCGACCAGGCGATCTGGCTCTCATGGCAACGCTGGGTCGGCTGCGTGGCCGCGGTCAGACGAACCGTCCTTGCCAGATCGTCGTAGGGGGCCACTTGAATGGCGCCGCCGCCGCGACCGCCTTCGATCCACGCAAGGTGCTTGCCGTCGGGCGAGAGCGCCACCTGGCCGATGCCTTTGCCGCGATTCAGGCCCTTGAGGACCTCCTCGAGGTGGGCGCGCTCAGGGTTGGGAGCGTCCTGCGTGCGGGCAAGCGGAGCGGATGCGGCAACGGCCAGGGCGAGCAACGCCGCAATCAAGCGGCCAGGGGACAAAGGCTGTCGGGGAAAAATCATTTAGAAATGCTATCAGGGCGATATAGCGGCTGAGAATCCGGAAACCCGAACTTACTGAGCCGCCTTATGAATCGCGAGCAGCTTCTCGAGCAGGGGCTTCAGCAGCTTCAGATCCAGCGCATTTGCGCCGTCGGACTTGGCGTGGGCGGGGTCGTTGTGGACTTCGAGAAAGAGGCCGTCGATGCCGGCGGCGACGGCGGCGCGGGCGAGGAGGGGAATAAACTCCGGCTGGCCGCCGCTCACGCCGTTGGCCGCGGAAGGCTGCTGCACGGAGTGAGTGCCGTCAAAGACCACAGGCGCCAGTTTCCGCATGACCGGCAGGCCGCGGTAGTCGACGACCAGGGTGTTGTATCCAAAGCTGGCGCCGCGCTCGGTGAGGAAGATGCGCTCGTTGCCGGTTGACCGAACTTTCTCGACGGGGTGCTTCATATCCCAGGGAGCAACAAACTGGCCCTTTTTGATATTGACCGCACGCCCGGTTTTGCCGGCGGCGACCAGCAGGTCAGTCTGGCGGCAGAGGAAGGCGGGGATCTGCAGCACGTCAACGGCCTCCGCCGCGATGGCGCAATGCGCCGGCTCGTGGACGTCGGTCAGAATCGGGAGCCCGGTGTCTTTGGCGAGCCGCCCGAGGATGGCGACGCCCTCCTTGAGCCCCGGCCCGCGGAAGCTCGTCACGCTGGTGCGATTGGCCTTGTCGTAGCTGGCCTTGAAGATGTAAGGAACGCCCAGATCGGAGGTGATGCGCTGGATTGCTTCGGCCATGGTGCGGACGTGCGCTTCCGACTCGATGACGCACGGCCCGGCGATGAGGAAGAGCCGGCCGTCGCCGACGTGCACGGGTCCAATTTCAAAGGAGGAGCTCACGAGTCAGATTGTAATTTGCCGTGCTCGAAAACAGACAGCGACCTGAACTAACTCCTGAAAGAGTGCCGCCGCAAGATTTTATCTGTCCCCGAGCTTCAACGAGTTTGGTACAGTGGTTTCGATTCCAAGTCCTCCTTAACTTGAGCCGGTTGCTACGGAAAGGAAACCATGGCCCGCTTGCGGAAGCTTGTGCTCGGCCTCTTTTGGCTTGTGCCCCTGGTCTACGGACTGGCGGCAATCTCGCTTCCAGTGACCGTGCTGCATCTTTTCTCAGAGGATGACTTTCTGAGCGCGCGTTGGAATCAACACCAGCTTTGGTTGTTAGTCTCCATCCTTTTCGAAGCTCTTTTAGTCATTTCTCCGATTGCAATCTGCATCACAAGCGCGATAACAGTTGTGCAATATTTTCGTCGCAAGTCAAGCGCGCGCACTTGGGCAATCGCGTGCGGTGGTACTTTTTTGATGAGTTCTATTCCACTCTGGGGGGCTTTCGCTGCCATCGCTCATTTTGGCGGCTACTCGGCGGTCTCGATGGATGTCGGGATGCTGGCACTGCCGGCGATCCACCTGGCGGTGGGAGTTCTATTGATCGTCTTATTTGCCCCACACTCCTCGGTCAGCGAGCTCCTTGAGGTACACCCCTCAAAGATCAAAGGCGATGGCACGACCTCTTTCTCGTACCTGCTGGCAATCGCCGTTACGGTTGCAGGAATCATCATCTTCGATCATCTGATTGGGCGGTGGGCTCATCAGCATGGTTTGACGGAGACGCCCGGCTTTATCCAGGACCAGATCATCTTCTTCGGCGCCTTGTTCATCGCGACGGCAGTGCATGAATTGGGCCATATCGCAGCTGGACTCTCTGTTGGGATGAGGATGCTTTCGGTCCGAATCGGATTTCTTCACATGGAAGTCGAGAGCGGGCGATGGCGGTTTGTCCCTCCAGCATCGCTCAAGTCCCTTTTTCAGGCCGGGGTCAGGATCATCCCGCCGAATCCGCAGCAATACAGGAAGTCCGACGCGATTCTGGTAGGCGCTGGAGGCCCTTTGGCGAGCCTCGCAGCAGGCGCAATCGGACTGCTTTTGCTGCTCAGGGCGAAGGGCTCGTTCTATGAATCAGCGTGGCTTCTCCTGGGTCAGATTGCGGCACTTTCACTGGTCTATTTTCTTGCGAACCTCATTCCGGTCCAAGAAGCCGCTACATATTCAGATGGCGCCAGGATCTTTCAGATAGTAACTGGCCACGTAATGGAAGACTATCGCCGAATTATCGCGGTGGTCGAGGCGGGAAAGATAGGCCCGTCTCGACCGCGAGACTACGATATCTCCCTGATCGAATCCACTGCGTCCAATGACTTACTTGGACGTCATCAGACTCTTTACCTCCACCTGATCGCCAGCGATTATTACTTCGACCAAATGAGACTCAAAGATGCGCAGAGTGCGTTGGCAAAGGCCGAGGCAGGCATGGAAGGTGCAGGGACCGTATGGAAAGAGAATTGCGGTGCACTCGTGTTGCGCGCTGTCAGCTTCGCTCAAAACCGGGAGATGGCGGAAAAATGGTGGGAGCGTGGAATGAACGCGAAGGCCTTCAATCCTAAGAGTGACTCCGAGTTCGATTTCCTGGCCCACTGCATCATCAAGAATCGTTTAGCGGAAGCGGATGGGGCCTGGAAGAGACAGATGGAGCGCACGAATCGGATGCCGGATATTGGCGAGAAAGGTTTTGACCTTCACTACCTGGACCATTTGCGCAAACTCATCGACGATGCGCCTGTCGCTGCGGGTCCTGTCTCTTGAGTTGCGCACAAATATGCTAATATGTATTTATGCGTACCACGATTGATCTTCCGGACGAGACGTATAAGAGCCTCAAACGCATCGCCCTTGAGGAGGACTCAACGGTGCGGCAACTCTTTATTGAGGGCGTTGAAGACCTGATCCGTAAGCGCACCGCTCGGAGCCCGCGCAAGCGGCGGCTTTCCCTCCCTCTGATACCATCCTCGGGCCGCACGATCGATCTCGACAACGAGAGAATCTATGACATCATTGGTTTTCCCTGATGTGAACGTGTGGGTGGCCCTCAACTACGGCGATCATCCGCACAACGAAGCCGCCGTTCGATGGTATCGATCGCCCGATTTACCGACACCTCTGGTCTTCAGCCGACACACGCAACTTGGGTTGTTTCGACTTCTCAGCACCGACGCGGTCCTCGGCACGCATGCCCTGAACATGAAGGATTGCTGGAAGTTGTTCGATCGCTGGATCGATTCAGACGAAGCGGTTTTGCTTCAGGAGCCTATGGACCTGGACCGTCGGATGCGCTCGCACACACAAGCGGGGTCAGTTTCTCCCAAGGTTTGGGCGGACGCGTACCTTGCGGCGTTTGCTGAATCAGGCGGATATACCCTCGTTACATTCGACCGGGCCTTGGCCGCGAAAGTGAAGGGGACGGTGCTGCTGGGATAAGGGATCCCCTCATTCCAGAAAGTAACTTTTTTCTCAGCTAACCCTGCTGCTTGTTTTCGAGAGCGACCCTCTTGGGCTTTGAAGCAAGCCATGCTTCCTCGACAAAAAAGATCACGCCCAAAATAAGGAAGAGAAGGAACCCATACCACGAGCCTCTTCGCCCCTCGGCCAGCATCTGGTCGGGAAGATAAGGTTTGATGAAGCCCGCCAACTGGATGATCACGAACAGCAATGCCAGGTAATTCAGATGGACGATGAAGATCTTGGTCAACGAGCGCACGTTGCCTGACCGAAAGAGAGTCGACTTGTCATCGATGTAGGCGTAGCCGAACGCAAAAAGTGTGTAGAAGAGAAAGCCCGACAGATAGGAAACCCATGCACCCTGGATTCCCCACGCTTCGTGGAGAACTAACCAAAGCACCCCGCTCGGAATGCCCGCGGCGAGCCCGCAAAGTGTAAATTTGAGATCCGCTCTGCGGAAGCGCCGCTCAAGATAGTTGCTCATGCGTTGATTCAGCCTCTCAACGTGCTGGGCTATTCGTCAGTCATGAAAGCTGCGGCGCTAATCCCCGCTTTTTGCAGTCAATAAATTCTCTGCGCCGGTGTGGGCGTTTCCACGCGCTTCGCGGTTCTTGTAGCTGGCGGCGATGAACTCGCGGAACAGTGGATGCGGCTCGAGGGGCTTTGACTTGAATTCGGGGTGGAACTGGCAGCCGAGAAAATAGGGGTGGCCGGGAAGCTCGACGATTTCAACATACGTGGAGTCGGGCGTGGTGCCGCTCAGGCGCAGGCCGCCGCCGGAGAGCAAGGCTTCGTATTCGCGATTGAACTCGTAGCGGTGGCGATGGCGCTCGCTGATCTCGGTGCGGCCGCCGTAGGCTCTTGAGGCGAGCGAATCTTCCTGCAGGATGCAGGTCCAGGCGCCCAGCCGCATCGTCCCGCCCATCTCTTCGACGCCGAGCAGTTCGCGCAGCTTGTAGATGACGCGGTGCTGCGTGGCCGGGTCGAACTCGCTGGAGTTGGCGTCTTTCAAGCCGCAAACATTGCGCGCGAACTCAATGCACGCCGTCTGCATGCCGAGGCAGATGCCGAAATAGGGAACCTGGTGCTCCCTCGCGTAGCGGATGGCGTTGAGCATGCCTTCAATACCCCGCTTGCCGAATCCGCCGGGAACGAGGATGCCGTCAAAGCCCTGCAACTGCTGCTCGTAGCTGCGATCTTCCGGCGTCTTCGATTCCAGGCCTTCGGCTTCAATCCACGTGACGTTGAGCTTGAGGTTGTGGGCGATTGCACCGTGGGTGAGCGCCTCCTTCAGCGACTTGTAGCTGTCTTCGTACTCCACATACTTGCCCACGATGGCAATTTCGACGGAGTCTTTGGGGTGATAGCAGCGGTCGACGAGATCTTTCCAGCGCGTGAGGTCGGCTTCGGGCGCTTCCTTGTGCAGGTATTTCAGGATCAGGGCGTCGACGCCCTCCTGTGCGAAACCGAGCGGAACCTCGTAGATCGAGGGAACGTCTTTGGCGCCGACGACGGCCTTCTCCTCGACGTTGCAGAAGGCGGCAATCTTCTGCTTCATCTCGCGGCTCAGGTTGCGGTCGCAGCGGCAGAGCAGAATGTCGGCCTGTATGCCGATGCCGAGCAGTTCTTTCACGGAGTGCTGGGTGGGCTTGGTCTTGAGCTCCTGCGCCGCGGCAATCCAGGGGACAAGGGTGAGGTGGACGAAGACAGTATTCTCGCGGCCCAGCTCCTGGCGCATCTGGCGGATGGCTTCAAGAAACGGCAGAGATTCGATGTCGCCGACGGTGCCGCCAATTTCGACGATGGTCACGTCGGCGCCGTTGGCCGAGACCTTGCGCATGGCGTTCTTGATCTCGTTGGTCACATGCGGAATGACCTGGACG
Source organism: uncultured Acidobacteriaceae bacterium (assembly GCA_963791505.1). GTDB lineage: Bacteria > Acidobacteriota > Terriglobia > Terriglobales > Acidobacteriaceae > Telmatobacter. Next base: position 17,556 of record CAWBSV010000004.1, on the reverse strand, counting down.
GTCTTGCCCAGGTAGTCGCCTCGGCGTTCTTTCAAGATGATCTGCTCGTAGATGCGGCCGGTGGTGAGGTTGTTGTCGCGCGAGAGGGGCGCGTGGGTGAAGCGCTCGTAGTGGCCAAGGTCGAGGTCGGTTTCTGCGCCGTCGTCGGTGACAAAGACTTCGCCATGCTGGAAGGGCGACATGGTGCCGGGGTCAACATTGAGGTAGGGATCGAACTTCATCATGTTGACGCGGAGGCCGCGGCTCTCAAGCAGGCAGCCGATGGATGCGGCTGCAAGACCCTTACCCAGACTGGACACAACTCCACCCGTCACAAAGACATACTTTGCCGACATCACTGCGACCTCACTTTTAGATGTTTTGGTTGGACGTACCTGGTGGGCACAATCAAGTATGGCAGAGTTCGCGAGGCGATGCAGTAGAAATTTCGGCGATGCATTGCGGGCGACACCCTTGCGGCGTAAGTTTTCTGGCTCGATGCATTTAGGGACCGCATGCAACTCCGTCTTACACGAGAAGCGACCTGTTTTCGCACAGCGGCAGGCGGATATTTGGGCGCATCGAACGGGCAGGTTGCCGCGCGTCGGAGCCGGGACTACGATCCTGATGTGAGGAGTCAAGCTATGACTGTTTCCGCAATTGCACGGCGCAGGCTGGGATCGACGGGGCCTGAGGTGTTTCCGCTGGCGCTGGGCTGCATGGGGATGAGCGGGATCTATGGGCCGACGGATGATGCAGAGTCGATCGCCACCATTCATGCGGCCATCGATGCGGGCGTCACGATCCTCGATACCGGTGATTTTTACGGCATGGGGCACAACGAGATGCTGATCGGTCGGGCGCTGCGCTTCCAGCGCGACCAGGTGATGCTGTCGGTGAAATTCGGCGCGCAAAGGGCGCCAAGCGGCGCGTGGCTGGGGTTTGACGCACGGCCTGCGGCGGTGAAGACGGCGCTGTCTTACTCGCTCACGCGGCTGGGCGTGGACCATATCGACATCTACAGGCCGGCGCGGCTCGACCCGACGGTGCCGATTGAAGAGACCATCGGCGCCATCGCGCAATTGGTGAAGGCCGGCTACGTCCGGCACATTGGGCTCTCTGAGGTGGGCGTGGAGACGATCCAGCGAGCGGCCGCTGTGCATCCGATTGTGGACGTGCAGATTGAGTATGCTCTGATCAGCCGCGGGCCGGAGGCAGCGATTTTTCCCTTACTCGAGAAGCTGGGGATTGCTGCGACGACGTATGGCACTCTGTCGCGCGGACTGTTGACCCAATCGCCGTTGCAGGCGAAGGGAGACTATCGCACCATGCTGCCGCGATTCACCGGAGAAAATCAGGCCAAAAATCGCGAACTCGCGGAGAAGCTGAAGCAGATTGCGGCGAGCAAGAATGTGAGCCCCGCGCAGTTGGCGATTGCCTGGGCGCTGGCCAAGCAGCCGTTTGTGATTCCGGTGATCGGGGCGCGGACGCGGGCGCAGCTTGCGGAGAGTCTGGGAGCCCTGGACGTTCATCTAAGCGGAGACGAGATGGCCGCGTTGGAGTCGGCCATCCCGGCAGATGCCGTGGCGGGGACGCGGTACGGTGCCGACCAGATGAAGCATCTGGATAGCGAGAGATAGGCGCCTCGGGCTTCTCCTTGAATACCTGATTTGACCCTACAAGGGGCAAAGCATGCGCATCCAAAAGCGACACTCGAAGAAAGAACACGCCGAACAACTGCTAAGTCGCGCGTGCGCGCAATGGGACAGTGGGAGGCTGCGCTCTGCTTTTTCGCTCCTCAGATCCGCCGCGAAGTTAGGGGATTTTGCTGCGCAACTTGACCTAGGCTATTTCTACGACGTCGGTCTTGGAGTCAAACAAAACCGCGAGATGGCAATGCACTGGTACCGACGGGCGTGGCGGAAAGGCCACTCGAGCGGCGCCAACAATATCGGCACTATTTATCGGGATGAAGGAAACCCTGAGCGAGCATTGGCTTGGTTTCACAAGGCCGTTGTGAGGGGAGACGTCGGTGCCAACCTGGAAATTGCAAAGATCTACGCGCAAGAAGGTTGGGGAAATGCGAAAGCTTCGGAATGTCTCAATAAAGTAGTCAAGGCGCGTCCGCAAATCGTGACTGAAAATGAGCGGGAGCAGGCAATCATCCTGCTCAAGACACTATCGAGGCGAAACACTAAGCGGCGGAAGAAATGAACAACCGTATCCGCATCCAGAAGACCGACATCACGACGCTCGCGGTGGACGCCATTGTCAACGCGGCCAATACTTCCCTGCTGGGCGGCGGCGGGGTGGACGGAGCGATTCACCGCGCCGCCGGGCCGGAGCTGCTGGCGGCGTGCCGTCTGCTGGGTGGATGCAAGACGGGCGACGCAAAGCTGACCAAGGGCTACCGGCTGCCGGCGAAGTACGTCCTGCACGCGGTGGGCCCGGTGTGGAACGGCGGCGGCGAACGCGAACCTGCGTTGCTGGCCAGTTGCTACCGCTCGTGCTTTGCGCTGGCGCGGCAGCATGACCTGCACACGCTTGCCTTCCCCGCGATCAGTTGCGGGGTTTACGGCTATCCGATTCCGCAGGCGGCCGCGATCGCCTGGCGCGAGATCAATGCAGGGTTGAATTCCCATGAAGGGATTGCCGAAGTGATCTGCGCTTGCTTCTCCGACGAAGTGTACGCCGCGTACATGCACGCGGCCGAAGCACACTGACGCGCGACATGCATTGCGCATGAAAAAGGCCGGACGCTCGTCCGGCCTTTCGTTGCTGCGATTGACAGCTACTTCACCTGAATCTTGATGTCGACTTCGGAGTCGAGGCGGACGTCGGTCTTGAATCCTTTGAGCGCGGTGGTCCAGTCAGCATCTTTGTGAACGCCCAAGGCGACGCCCTCGAGGGTGCTGCCCATGGCGATGTCGTCCTCGTCGGTGCCGCCGGCTTTGTGCTGGCCGGAGTTGGGATCCATGCCGGGGGTCGAACCGACGCCGCGGCCTGCATCGGAGGTATCGCTGCTCGAGCCGGCGCTGCGGGCCATCACGTTATGGGGCCCGAGAAGGTCTTTTGCGGCCAGAGAGGGGCCGATGGCGACCACGAGTCCATGGAGTGGGATCTCGCCCTTGCCTTTGACCTGAGCGGTATCGAAACGGAAGGTCAGCATCGAATTGCCGTTGCCTTCCTTCTTTGACTGGACCTCAGTGATCTTGCCCAGAACCCTGGTTCCTTTGGGCACATCAGTGCCGTCAGGGAGCTTGTAATTGCGCAAAATCCTGGCACTGACTGGATCGCCCAGCTTGGCGTTGCGGGTGTCGACGCTCTTGTCAAACCTTGCTTCCATGACGGGCGCATCGGCGGCAGCCGAAGCGGGAGCCTGGCCCCATCCGGGCATTGAGGAGACGGTGCAAAGGAGCGCAGCGGCGGCAGCGGTCGCCAGGTTTCCAGTACGCAATGGGTTCATGGTTCACTCTTTTCCGGGTCCAATATGGGGCGGCAGATGGCTTTCAAACCAGCCCGTTAGCCATTTTCTACAGGAGAGCCGGGAATGGCAACGGGAATCCGGCAAATCCGCCAGTCCCAGCCATTCTTCGGTCAGGGGCTTGAGACTTGGATTGCCCTGGGCACGAAAAAAGGCCGGACGCGTGTCCGGCCTCTTCTCAATTCGCACATGCAATCTACATGACCTGAACTTTGATCACTACGTCAGAGTCGAGCAGGATATCGCGCTTGATGCCCTGCAGCGCGGTGCTCCAGTCGGCGTCTTTGTGGGTTCCCAGGGAGACGCCTTCGATGGTGCTGCCCCTGGCGATGTTGTACTCGTCCCGTGCGCCGTTGCCGCCGAGGCCGAGACTGGGGTCGAGGCCGGGCGTCATGCCCTGTCCGCCGCGGCTCATCACTGAACCTTGTCCAAGACTGTCTTTGGGCCCGAGCGAAGGGCCGATCCCGATCACCAGGCCATGAAAGTTGACGACGCTGCCGCCCTTGGCTTCAGCCTGATCGATGCGGAAGACGAGCAGCGAATTGCCGCCGCCCTCTTGCTTTGACTTGACCAGGACGACCTTGCCGATGAGTTTGGAACCCTTGGGCAGCTCGGAGCCATCATCGGTCATCACCGGCCTGAGGGTTTTGGCGACAATGGCGTCGCCGGCTTTGAGCGACTTGGTGGTGACGGCTTTGTCGATTTTAGCGACGACGACGGGGCGTGGCGCTTCAGACGGAGCCGCGGCTTGCGCCGGAGCGGGCGCCGAACTTGCTTGAGCGTTGAGCAGAACGGGGCAGACGAGGGCCACACCGAGGGCGGCCAGAAATAACCTGGAGGAGTGCATGATCGAAGTTCCCTTCCTTGCCTGACCCTGCGGCGCACTCAGTTTTGCCGGTTCATTGGCGACGCTGAATGCGCGAGATTCTGTCAGGTGCGTTCTTAAATCTTACGAATTAGGACGCGAGAAAGTTCATTCCGTCACACGGCTGACCCTCGTTTGCCCGGACGAAAGTACCTACTTCAGCTCGATGCGCACCACGATATCGGGTGTGAGCGTGATGTCGTTGCGGCTGGACTGAAGGACGGTGATGGAGGAATCTTCCTTCTGGACACCAAGGTTGACGCCTTTGAGGGTGCTTCCTGCGGCAATCGCGGTTTCGTCGTCCGGGTCGGTGGACCCGAGGGCGGCGGCGGAGTCGACTCCGGAATAACCGGCGGGGCCTCCGCGTCCGAGGACCGACGTTCCCAGGCCCAGATGGCGGTCCAATGCCGGACCGATGGCGACAACCTCGCCATGGATGGGGATATCCGCGTGGCCTTTGGCCTGCGCCGACTCAAAACGAAACGCGAGCAATGTGGAGTCTTTGCCGGGCTGGCCGGTCCGGACAGCGATGACTTTGGCAACCAGATGCGCGCCCTTGGGGAGGTGGGTGCCGTCGGGCAGTGTGGCGGCCTTTGCGGTTTTAGCGGTCAGCGTGTCGCCAGCCTTGAGTTTGTGCGAGGAGAGCGGCCGGTCGAACCGAGCGGCCAGTTGGAAATGAGCAGGCGGCGTGCTGGCGACGGGAGGGGCAGCGGGCTGATTCGCCGCGGTCTGCGGCCACATGGCAGGAGCAAGGCATGCGAACGACAGAATGAGGGACCCAAGAAGAGCGGCGCTGCCGGCACGTGCGACGTTCATGGCTGCCTTTCTTGCCTGTGCGACGGTTGGAACCGCCGACACGACCAAGCTAAGCGAAAAGAGCCGCGGGGTGTCAAATCCCGCGGCTCTTCGATTCTCCTTCAAAAAGTTCAGAAGTTCAGCGTGATTTTGCCGGTGATTGCGCGCGGCGTGACGTAGTGTGTGCCGCTGAAGGTGGAGAGGAAGTTATAGAGCGCGTACTTGTCGGTGACGTTGATGGCGGTGAGGTCGAGGTTCACCTTGTAGCGCTCTTTGTGGAAGATGTTGTCTTTGCCCAGCGAAGCGTCAAAGAGATTGCGGTGTTGAATGCGCGGGGGGTCCTTGTCGGCGTCCCCAGCATTGGGCGCGGGAATATCAACCAAGTTCGACGTATATTCGGACGCCGGGCAGATTCCGATCGGTGTGCCTGTTGGGGACGGGGTGTAGCCGGCGCAGGAAAGTCCGGCCTGGAATTGCTCGTCTGCCGTCAAGCCGGTCAAGTCAACCGCGGGCTGGCCGTTGAGCGTGGTCGAGGTGGGACTGTCTGGCGTTCCGCACGCACTGTTGGGGTTATTCGAGAACGGGTTGTAACAGGGCACGGAGCCGGCTGTTAAGCCCGAATCGAAGCGCCAGTTGAAGCCGGCCCAGATGCCACTAAAGAACTTCCCACCAGGAATTTCATACTGAATGTGGGAGGTCTCATTGAATTTTTCATCGTGATCGATGCGGAACGGAAGTCCGGTCGCACCAACCGTAGCTCCAGCGCCGGCAACCTGGGGCGGAAAGAAGCGGGCAGCCACCGAAGAGGTAACGAAGTAGCCGCTGAATCCGTGGTACTTGGGGATCTCAATGTTTCCCGCGTAGCCGGGGATCTTCGAGTTGTGCCAGTCGATGGGGAATGTGATCGGAGTATTGCCCAGCACACTGAAGTCGAATGCGTTGTGAGTGTACTTCCAGATGTACTCGCCGCTGATGACGGCCCACTTGCCGACCGCCTGCTGGAATCCCGCATGAAACTCGTTTCGGTAACCGGGGTGCAGGGTTCCTGAAACACCTGGAGTGCAAAGCAGAAGTGGAGCAAGGACCGCATTGGAGCAGCCTGTGCTGGAGAGAACCAGGTTCTCATTGAACGGAGATTCAAGGGTGCGCGCGTAGGAGATGCGCAGAACGGTTGCAGACGGCTTGACGTTGTAGGCGATGCCGACGCGGGGCTGTGTCTGCTGGGCATCGGTCAGGCCGTTGTAAACATCCTGGCGGAGGCCAAGATTGAAAAGCCAGTCCCTCACCTTGATTTGATCTTCGATGTAGATGCCCAGCTCTTTCACGTCGGTATGACCGGAGTAGTTATACAGGGCGCCGCCGCGAGTGAGGTCGTAGGGCGCCAGAACAGAGAGGTAGTTCGGATTTGGAAATGAAGTCACGTCGTCGCAGGCGGTGGGATCGGAATAGCCGGGCAGCGAGTTTCCATTCACATCGACGCAGGGCGAGTTATAGATGGAGTTGACTACGCCCAGGCTATCGTTCTCATCGAGAAAAGTCTGCCCGTACTGAGCGCCAATTTTCAGGTTTTGGATTCCCTTGACGTAGGAAAAGTCCGAGTGGACCGCGGCATTGGTGAGGGTGCGGTACTGGGAGATTGATGACGTTTGCAGGTTGATCGGCCCCTGGTCGGCGAGGGGATTGCCGCTCGGATAGTAGTTATATTCATCTCGGCGAACAAAAGCGCCGAAGTTGAATACCGAGTCGGTGCCGATAACCCTGGTGTAAGTGGGGGATATGTTGACGGTTCCGATTTTGGAGCGCTGGTCGGCGTTTCCCACGTTTCCAAAGACGGGGTCTGCGCTCGTGCCGCCACTGATCACATTCTGAACATTCAGGTTGTCGAACGCGTTGGGGGTCTGGAACCAGGACCGGCTGTAGTTGAGATCAAGGTGTATCGAGTCGACCTGGGAGAATGTGTAGTCAACGCGATCGAAGAAATTTTGCTCATTGCCCTTGTCGTGGAAGACGGCGAACTCGGGCGGGTCGAGAAAACGCCCGCTGTTGAGGCCATCCACTTCGATGAAGTTCCCCCACTTTTTGCCGCCGTACGATAAATCACCGCCTACGGTTGCGGAGCCGAACGTTCCATAGGAAGTGCTGATGCTTCCGGTAGGCTTGGTGACACCCTGGCCGGAGCGGGTGGTGGCGACGATGACCAGGCTGGTCTTGCCCCCGTATTCGGCTGGTGGCGCGCCGCTGATGACTTCGATGGACTGAATCGAGTCAGAAGGAATCTGGTTGGAGAAGACTTTGCTCTGCTGGTCGGTGATGGACTGGCCATCGACCGAAAAGGAGTTGGAGGCGTGATCGCCCAGTCCGTGAAAAAGGCCGTTCGAGTCCGCCGCGACACCGGGAGTGGTGAGCGTCACTAACGAACTCAGTCCGGAAGAAGCGCTCTCCAGCGGAACCTTGATGAACAAGTCACGATCCACATCGGTGTGGAAGGTGGGGTCTGTCTCGAGAAGGTCGCCGCTGGATTCCACTGTAACGGTAGTGGCCGAGGTCGCGATCTGCAGGACAAGCTTCAGGTTGGTTCCCACCACCGAGCGAATCTCAATCGTACTGTTCAAGGGCGCGAAGCCTTTCGCAGAGACATTGACCTGGTATGGGTTGAAGGGGATGTTGGAGAGAACGAACTGGCCGGTTCCGTCAGTGACCGCTGTGCGGTCGAGGCCGCTGGTTTCATTTGTGATATGAACGGTTGCGCCGGGGATGACCGCGCCCGACGGATCGGTGACCGTGCCACGGATCGTGCCCGCGTTTCCCGTCTGGGCCGACGCATGCAGCGTGACCAGAACGAGTGTGACGATGAGAGAAATGGTGCTGAGAATCCTGCCGTAATAAAGGCATGAGAAAACCTCCATAAATTGGATCTGCCAGGAATGAATCGATGTGCGGATCGGCCGCCGAACTGAGCGCGGCGTCCGCAATCCGTCGGAGATCGTTTCCCGAGTTTCCCTGGAGGGGAGTTCGGCCAGAGTGCTTTACCGGATTCGCCTGAGGAAGGGGCGAGATCCGGGCCCCGGCCGCGGAACTCAAGGGAAACGCCTGGTCAGAAGGACGGAGGGGGGCGGGTGAAGAGCTGGGATGCCAATGCCGCGGGCGACAGTGGCTGTGACGCACGGCGACGCTGCGCTCGATCTCGACAAGGACGATGAGAGCGGCGGCGACGATAACCGGGACCGCCGAATGCATGCCGATACAGAGCGGGCAATGATCGGCATCGGTATCGACCGAGTGCGTGTGCGCCACCTGCGCGACGGCAAGCAGCGCCAGCAAAACCAGACACACCAAGGTGACCGCCGACAAAGCAGGGACCTTTGCGCGTCGATTTCCTTCCAATGTGTCGGAAATGCTGTCAGAAGGAAGACCCTCACCTTAAGAATACACAGGTTTAGATGCGCGGGTATTGGAAACGTCTGAGCCGGGCGCATTGAAGTCACGCCAGGATCGAGCAAACGGAGGCTGCGGCGGTTCGTCTAAACTGTTTCAGGCCCAGCGGAAACCCCAGAATCGACGGAACCTGACGCATGAAGGCATTTCACAAGATGAGCCGGCTCGTCGCGGGGTCGATCGCGATCCTGGTGCTGGCGGTTTGCGCCTCGCTGACAAGCGCCCAGAAGACCCTGCCGGTTCCTTCGCCGGTCACCGCGATTCCCACCAATCATCGGCTCATTCTGAAAGACGGCAACTATCAGTTGGTGCGGAAGTACGAGATTGTGGGCGACCGCGTGCGCTACATCTCGATTGAGCGCAGTGGAGATTGGGAAGAGCTTCCCGTCGCCCTGGTGGACTGGGATGCGACCCGCAAGTGGGAGCGGGATCATGCGACGGAGCAGCCGGAGGAAGTTGCGTCGCCGGCGATGAAGGAAGCCGAGGCAATCGACAAAGAAGAAGCGGCAGAGCGGGATGCGGCCAAGGCGCGCCGGCCTGAAGTGGTGAAGGGCCTGGAGTTGCCGGATGAGGACGGCGTGTTTGCGCTGGACACCTATCAAGGCACGCCGGAGCTTGTGGAACTTATGCAGAACGAGCTGGGCGCAAACGCGAAGACAAAGCACGGGATCAACACACTGAATCCCATGGCCGGCTCCAAGGCAACGCTGGAGCTGGATGGCGCGCATGCCAAGATTCATTTGCATGTGAACGATCCCTCGTTTTACTTGTCGTTGAACGCACCCGACGATGCGGAGCAGGTTGTTTCGCGGGCCATGGTTGTGAACACCAGCGGCGCCAAAGAAGCGGTTGGCCGCAAGCATGGGGCTCACTCTCCGAACTCGGGATTCGCCATTGTCCGCGTGGATGAACGGCGCGCGGTGCGCATTGTGGGGGCAATCCACATGAGCCCGAATGGCACGGTGACGCAGGACGAGGACGTGATGCCGGCCAAGGTTGAAGTGCTGCCGGGCAAGCACTGGCTGAAGCTGACTCCCGAGAAGCCGTTGCTGATTGGGGAGTATGCGCTGGTTGAGATTCTGTCCGCGTCTGACATCAACCAGTCGGTCTGGGACTTTCGCGTCGATCCGCAGCTTGGCGACAACCCGGGGTCGCTGGGACCGTTGCTGAAGTAGGGTGGTTCGTCCGCCGCAATCTTTTGTACTATTCCCATCCTGTTGCGAACGGGCTATGCTGTGCGCTTGACTGCCAACTCTTCCCCTGTCGCGAGAAGGCGTCATGAGGTCCCCCATGGTGCAGGTCGATTCCGATGTCAATTATTGGGCGCTCCGCTTCAGGCAGCTTGAAGAGGCTTGCCTTACTCTTTCTCACTCCAATTCACCGTTGATCGACCCCACGCGCCGGGCTGAGATGGAACGGCTGTACGCTTCGTGGGAGGAGGCGCTGGCGCTTCCTGAAGAGAACTACGAGGAGATCTCGCGCCGGGCCAACGTGCTGGCGGGATTGCGCAAGCGAACCATCGAGATCCTGGTGAAACTGCAATACCAGCCGTAGCGGAGCCCGAATTCCTGTGAAACTGTGGAGGGGGTGCCTGTACGCTATTGATTTTATGTCAGTTAGATAGGGTTCACAGTTTCACAGCCGTTTTTGAGGATCTTTTTTTTGAACAGTGTGCGGTGTGCAGGGAACAGTGGACAAGGTGGACAGTGGGGCGGTGAACAGTTACTTTGGGCCTGAATCCCCTGGGAAAAAATAAAAAAGTGTATTCCTGTAAATAAGTTCCCTATTTTCTGGCGGTTAGCGGGCATTGCCTGCTGTAAAGTATTCTCAATAAAAGACTTATTTGCAGAAATTAGATAACAAAGGGGTTAGGGGCCTATTGGGGTTAGTTCTCCACGGTTTTGTGGGATTCTGACCGCAAGGGAGCCGGGGGTGCCAAGGGCTCGGTTCGATGCTGTGATCCACTGTTGATTTCTATTGTGCACTTGCCGGGGAAATAGTATGCAAACTGGGGAGAAGTTTTTTGCCTTTGGAATGAGGGGGTTGCGGTTTATTTTTGGGCTGGGGGCTTGACAAGATTCGAGAGAGCGCCGGAAGTTGGGCGATGTTCGGGAGCGAACACGGCGCGGCAAAAGCGGACTAAGGTGCTTCGTTCCCGGTCGGCGGACTACTGGCGGTTTTTAATAGAATCAGACACTTAGCCATGCCAGAGGCTGCTGATCTCGTGGCCGTAAAATTGCTTTCGTTGTGTCGAGTTTCCCTTTTGGAGGCACCCCATGGCCTACTTTGAGCGCATCCGTGACGTCATCTCCAGCCCCTTCAGCCCAGCCGTTATCCAGCAGCGCACCGCTGCCGGCTGGCAGATGGTTTCGATCGAGTGGCGCCGGGAATTGCCCGACGCCGAGGCTCCCACCGAGGGCGCCTTCAATGAGGACATCCCTTACGGGCTGCGCATCTCGGACGACGGCAAGCGCCTCGAAGCCGATCCCACTGAGCATCGCATCCTGATGCAGATGATGGAACTGCTAGTGCAGGACTTCGGCTACGCAAGCATCGTGAGCGATCTGAACGAGAAGGGTTACCGGATGCGCGATGGCCGCCCGTGGAACCGGATCTCGGTGTTCAACATGATTCCGCGGTTGATTGAAGTGGGGCCGCGCTTCTTCAGCTCAGAGGAGTGGGAGAAGCGGCGGAAGCGGTTTGCGCTGGTGAAGGCGCCGGACGCTTAGTAAGGTGGGTTTCGCTGGGGCTTTATGTCCCGCAGGGGTTAAACCCCCGTCGTTTCGGGGACTTTTTCGGCACGACTGAAGTCGTGCCCTGTTCCAAAACTCGCAGCGATTGAATGGGTTCGTGATATCCCACCCATCCACGATGAAGCCGTGGATGGATGGGGCACCGAAATTCCCTCGACTACGAATAAAGCAGCTGAGTCGTGCCCTGTTACAAGGCTGGCAGCGATTGGTGGGTTCGTGGTATCCCACCCATCCACGATGAAGCCGCGGATGGATGGGGCACCCAAATTCCCCCGACTACGCTTAAAGCGGTTGAAGTCGTGCCCTGTTCCAAAGCTCGCAGCGATTGATGGGTTCGTGGTCTCCCACCCATCCACGATGAAGCCGTGGATGGATGGGGCACCCAAATTCCATCGACTACGCTTAAAGCGGTTGAAGTCGTGCCCTGTTACAAAGCTCGCAGCGATGGATGGGTTCGTGGTATCCCACCCATCCACGATGAAGCCGTGGATGGATGGGGCACCCAGATTCCCTCGACTACGCCTAAAGCGGTTGAAGTCGTGCCCTGTTACAAGGCGCGCGGCGATGGATGGGTTCGTGGTATCCCACCCATCCACGATGAGGCCGTGGATGGATGGGGCACCCAAATTCCATCGACTACGCTTAGAGCTGCTGAAGTCGTGCCCTGTTACAAAGCTCGCAGCGATTGATGGGTTCGTGGTTCCCACCCATCCACGGTGAGGCTGTGGATGGATGGGGCACCCAAATTCCCTCGACTACGCTTAGAGCTGTTGAAGTCGTGCCCTGTTACAAAGCTTGCAGTGATTGATGGGTTCGTGGTTTCCCACCCATCCACGATGAAGCCGTGGATGGATGGGGCACCCAAATTCCCTCGACTACGCTTAAAGCGGCTGAAGTCGTGCCCTGTTACAAAGCTGGCAGCGATTGATGGGTTCGTGGTTTCCCACCCATCCACGATGAAGCCGTGGATGGATGGGGCACCCAAATTCCATCGACTACGCTTAGAGCTGCTGAAGTCGTGCCCTGTTCCAAAGCTCGCAGCGATTGATGGGTTCGTGGTATCCCACCCATCCACGATGAAGCCGTGGATGGATGGGGAACCCGGCGCAGTTGGCAGGTGGCTATTCGCGGACGCCGATGCCTAGGGCTTTCATCTTGCGGTAGAGGTGGCTGCGCTCGAGGCCGAGCAGCTCGGCGGCGTGGCTGATGTTGTTGCGGGCTTCTTCAATCTTTTTGAGGATGTATTCGCGCTCGTAGGCGTCGCGTGCCTGCTGCAGCGTGGAGAACTCTTCTGTTGAGCGTGAGCCGGATTTGTGGGTGAGCGGGGGCAGATGTTTGCGCTCGATGCGCAGCGCGCGCGGGTTGAGGATGAGCACGCGCTCGATGACGTTTTTGAGCTCGCGGACGTTGCCGGGCCAGTGATATTGGGCGAGAGACTCAAGCGCTTCCTCGCCAATCTCCATGCGGGGACGGCCGTACTGGCGGCCAAATTCAGCAAGAAACTCGCGGGCGAGGAGAGGGATGTCCTGCTTGCGCTCGCGCAGCGGGGGAACAAAAAACGGCACGACATTGAGGCGATAGAAGAGGTCTTCGCGGAAGTTGCCTTTGGCGATCTCCTCTTCGAGGTCTTTGTTGGTTGAGGCGATGAGGCGCACATCGACTCGCAGAGGCTGCGTGCCGCCGACGGGGGTGAACATCTGGTCATCAAGGGCGCTGAGCACTTTGGCCTGCGTCTTGAGGCTCATGTCGCCGACTTCATCGAGAAACAGTGAGCCGCCGTCGGCGCGCTCGAGGGTGCCACGTTGTTCCACCGGGCCGCCGGGTTGCGCACCGTGGCGATAGCCGAAGAGCTCGGCTTCAATGTGGGCTTCAGGGATGGCGGCGCAGTTGAGTTCCACGAAGACGCGATCGCGGCGCAGGCTTTCAGCATGGATGGCGCGGGCGATGAGCTCCTTGCCGGTTCCGGATTCGCCATAGATGAGGACGCGGCCGTTCGAGGGCGCCATGAGGCGAATTTGCTGGCGCAGAGCCTTGAGAGGGACGCTTTCGCCGGTGAGGACGGAGCCGACACTGAACTGACGCTTGAACTCGAGGTTCTCGGCGCGCAGGCGGCGGGCCTCGACGGCGTTTTTGATGACGATCAGGGTGCGGTCAAGCGAGAGAGGTTTCTCGAGGAAGTCGTACGCGCCGAGCTTCGTGGCTTTGACGGCAGCTTCAATGGTGCCGTGACCGCTGATGATGACCACCTCAGGACGCATCTCGGTGGAGAGACGATGCATGTCGGCGAGCACGTCGAGGCCGTCGCGATCAGGGAGCCAGATGTCGAGCAGGACGACATCATAGGGCGCGTCCTGAAGCAGGATCTGGGCCTCAGCGGCGGTTGCCGCGGTGGTCACGGTGTATCCCTCTTCTTCAAGGATCTCTTCGAGCGACGTGCGGATCTCTGCTTCGTCGTCGACCACGAGAATGTGGTTCATTGGGGCAGGCCTTTGAGCGTGGTGGCCGCGCCGCCTTCGAGAAGCGGAAGACTGCTGGACGCGTCTTCCATCAGCGGAAGACGGAGCATGAAGCGGGCGCCCTCTGGCCGACGAATGTGTCGCCTTGCCCATATCCCTGCGAGCCGGCGGTTGGCGACACGTAGACATCCAGCGTCATCGCGTTGCCCGATGCTGTGTCGCTGACAAAGTTCCCGCTGATCACGAGTTGGTTGCCGACGATATTCGCCGACGTGATGTTGGGGAAGTTCTGAAGATTGTTGGCCCCGCCACTGTGTATTCCCGGCGTCTGCGGCGTGACGCCCGGCGTGTCTTCCTGCGCCCTGCAAGAGATCGATGCCCAAACCCGCGTTGTTGTAAATCGAATTTTCGAGGATTTGATTTCCCGATGGCGCGGAAATGACGTCTCCACCCGAGTTATCTCCTCCACCAATATCAATTCCGTCGGCCTGCGCTTAACTCAATCGTGTTCCCATCGCCCGAAGCGGTCCCGCCGATCAGATTGTTGTGAACACCCGCAAGGGCGATTCCCATATCGTTCGATAGCGGCGTCCCTGTCGGGCTGACGCCAATGAAATTTCCTTGAATTGCGTTCCCGCTGCTGTCGGGACCCAATGTGAAATCCAGAATGTTGGTGAGGAAAATTCCAAACTGCTCGCCGCCAATAATGTTTCCGTCGCCGGGATTCGGCCCGCCGATCGTGTTATCGATAGACTGGGCGATCCATATTCCATACTCGCCACCCAGGACGCCGGTTTCGGTTGGATTGATGCCGATCAGATTGCCCTGGACCGTGTTGGCATAGGAACCTGTAAAAAGACTCACTGCGAATCCGTTGGAATAAATCAGGTTTGCCGCCGCGGCGACATCGCCGCCGATCGTGCTGCCGTGGGCGAAACCTCCGATCGCGTTATTTGTGAGCACTATCCCGTTGGCCGCGTCGCCAAGCGGCGCCGTGCCGGCCGCGTTGGTGCCGATATAGTTCCCTTCGAAGAGCGAATTTGAACTGCTGCTGGCACCAGATGCTGAGCGAAGCCAGACAAGCCAATGTTGCACCGTTGATTGTGCCCGAAAAACCGCCTCCGTGCTCAACGACGGCATTAGCTCCATTGCACTTGTGACACCATATACCGCCAGGTTATCCATAACTCAGGCCGTTGGAGAATATGCGAAAGAGATCGTTAAGACCTCCCCCCGCGACTACAGGGCATATACGTCGTTTCGTGGCAGACTGTCGCGTGTCGACGACATCCACGGTCGCCACGAGTTTCGCATTGAAGACCCGATTTACGGTGTGATCTCATGTATCTTCAAAGAAGAAATGCTTGAGCAAGTAAGATACGGTGTATTTGAACGTGTCGAAATAACAGGGCAAGCACAATTTAGTCCTGATGGTGTACCTCGTTACATTCGCGCTGACGGTATAAAGAAGCTGCGCGGGCGCAATGAATTGCCTCAGTTCTCAGACCTTGAACGACTTTCCGTCAAGAACGTGGACGGCTTACTCCGAGGATTCGGGGCTCATTAATGACGCCAAAACTCATTTACTGGGATAGTATGTGCTTCGTTTACCGTATTAAACGTCGCGCCGAAAATATCGCTGTACTTGAGCATATTACCGAGCTTGCTGAAAATGGTGAGATTGTGTTAGTCACTTCGGTATTCACAACGGCTGAAGTGGCCATGGTTGAAGACAAAGACGATCCTAATCCACTCCCGGAAGCAGAACAAGAGCGACTGATTGTGGATTTCTTCGAAAATGATTTCATATATCCGGTGTCAGTGACGCCGGATATATGCAAAAAGGCACGAGAAATCGTGCGCAAGTATCGCATAAAAGGTAAGGACGCTATTCATGTGGCGTCGGCATTGGTTGTGCCGGGGGTAGTCGAGTTCCACACATATGACGGGCCTGTCCTCAAGAAGTGTAAAACCCTTCATGGATGTACGCTTAAGGTTATGGAGCCGACATATCAAACAAAGGAAGCAGCGGATGCGGCCCAACAATCTACTATGTTTGCCGATGAAGTTGATATTTTGAAACAACCCAAACGCCTTAAAGGTGATGATGATCCTGCCACGGATACAAACGTTAGCACTTTCATCAAATATCCAGAACGTAAGTTCATTAAAGGGGACTTATAATGGCAGCAGTCAAGAAACCAGCGTCGCCAGAGTTCTTAAACCAGCCACTAATCCCCATGACCGACTTCCACAAGAAGCTAAAGGCGATTTTGTCGGTCACGCCCGCCGAGCTTGAGGCGACCATGGCCGATAAACCTTTACCGCCCGTGAAGCGCGGCCCGAAGCCGAAAGAGAAATGATCTATCCGAGGATGATTTTTCCGGGTAGTCAGACGATCATAACGATTGACGGGATTACCGTCTCTCTCGACGGATCAGATAGATCGTAAACTGGCTAGCTGGCTTGAAAACGGAACTGCCAATGAGTTGCAATGCAATCTTATTAAGTTGACCATAAGACTTTGCAAAGAGCATAGGCAGATAGATCCACATGCTGTTATCGAACTTAAGCCTATCGAGCCAGGCTGCACAGAATTTGCAATATACGTCGAAAGAGTTGACGGTACTATCAAAAAATACCCGCTCTAGAACGCGAATGAGCTATGGTCTGTCAAGTATATAATTGCCTTTGCAAAGCATCCGGTTTACACTCCGCCTTTGCCTTCTTAGGCAATCTAGCAGCGAATCAAGACACTATTGGTCGCAACTACACGGCCTGGCTAGGTCTCCCGCTAACTCTTTTTGGTAACAACGATTCTAAATTGCTGTATAGGCGTAGATTTGCGCGTCATGGAATATATCGGAATTTTGTGAGGCTAAAAGACAATTCAAGTTTGGCAACTTTTCAAGCACTTAGCCATAAGCAGTTCGCTGGTGATCGACGAGTGACCACGATTATTCAGCAGTGGGCATCATTCTTCCATACTCTACAGCGTTCTGTTAAGGATGACCAGCGCGTATCTGCAGAAGATACAGACACGTATCAAAGTTATAAAGCCGACGCCACGAAGCGCAACCCTAGGAGGGGGCGCTTGAGTCACACTCAGTATGCCAAGCAATCGTCGAATCAGGCGTCTGTGGTACGGAGCATCGACACGCAAAAGCAAGTCATTCAGCAAGCGTTCAAAGTCGGGCAGCGCGAAAGGGGTATGGAGTATGTACGCCAGCTCGTAGAGTACCAGAAAAAGCACAGCACCCCAACGCAGACAGCCAAGTCCCTTTGCCACTTAGCCCAATATGCTAAGGATCTCGGTAGTTCCGCTATTCGCCAATTAGCAATACGTCGTCAGGTATGCCAAACAGCGCCCTCAATCTCCGGTCGGGTCATTGGACGGGGCCGCGTGCCTTGACGTAGTCGATCGGGTCTTTTACGTTGGCTTCGCAGCCGGTCGGATGAGTAGAAACGCAGATGAAGCCACGCACGCGCGGTTTGATGATCATGAAGCACCTCTTGTCAGAATTGCCGACATTATAGTGGGGTTGGGTTTGCGCCAGCGGCGGTTTGGGTTGGCCACCGCGGCGCAAAAATCGGCCGTCGCTCAGCATCTTGGGAAGGATTCAGCCTTTTCAAGCAGACGGTAAGCAAGTGTGAAGCTGATCCCCTCATTCCTGGAGACCCTTGAAGGTAAGGTCACCTTGGCCAACCCGCTCATCGCCCAGGCCCTTTGGCACCTGCGCCATCCCACGCGCCGCGGGTGCGGCAATGGGGGTTCCGCCGCTATCTCGG
>CAWBSV010000003.1:0-68601 GCA_963791505.1 uncultured Acidobacteriaceae bacterium | reverse complement strand
GGAGCAACGGGATCTGTAGGCGCAACTGGTGACACAGGCGCAACGGGATCTGTCGGCGCAACCGGCGATACAGGTGCAACGGGTGCCGCAGGCGCGACGGGTGACACCGGAGCAACGGGAGCTGTAGGCGCAACCGGCGATCGGGAGCAACGGGAGCCTCGGGTGCAACCGGAGCGTCGGGCGCGACTGGTGCAACGGGAGCGTAGGCGCGACTGGCGACACAGGAGCAACGGGTGCTCGGGTGCAACGGCGACACAGGTGCAACTGGTGCCCAGGGTGCAACCGGCGCGACAGGTGCTTCTGGCGCAACGGGCGCGCTGGCGCAACCGGAGCTACGGGGGCGACTGGGGCAACAGGTGCTTCCGGCGCGACTGGTGCGACCGGTGCTACTGGCGCAAGCGGATCCACAGGCGCAACGGGTGCCAAGGGTGCTACCGGAGCAACAGGTGCAACGGGTGCTTCGGGCGCGACAGGTGCAACTGGCTCAACCGGCGCTTCTGGCGCAACGGGAGCGACCGGAGCATCGGGTGCAACGGGTGCTTCGGGCGCAACGGGTGCCACTGGAGCGAAGGGTGCTACCGGAGCGACTGGAGCAACGGGTGCGACTGGAGCAACGGGTGCGACTGGAGCAACGGGTGCACTGGAGCAACGGGTGCCACAGGCGCAACGGGTGCCACTGGAGCAACGGGTGCGACAGGAGCGAAGGGTGCCACTGGCGCAACGGTGCCACAGGAGCAACAGGTGCAACTGGCGCAACGGGAGCCACTGGAGCGAGGGTGCGACTGGAGCAACGGGTGCCACTGGAGCAACAGGAGCCACTGGAGCAACGGGTGCCACTGGAGCAACGGGTGCGACTGGAGCAACAGGAGCCACAGGAGCAAAGGGTGCTACCGGAGCGACTGGAGCAACGGGAGCGACTGGTGCCACAGGAGCGACGGGTGCGACAGGTGCGACGGGCGCCACTGGAGCGACGGGTAGCTACCGGAGCAACTGGAGCAACGGGTGCCACGGGAGCAACCGGTGCTACCGGAGCGACGGGTGCGACTGGTGCAACGGGTGCCACTGGTGCGACCGGAGCGACGGGGGCGACTGGAGCAACGGGCGCAACTGGAGCGACGGGGGCGACTGGAGCAACGGGTGCCACTGGAGCGAACGGGTGCTACGGGAGCAACGGGTGCAACCGGTGCCACTGGTGCCACCGGAGCAACGGGCGCAACGGGTGCCACTGGCGCTACAGGAGCAACGGGCGCAACTGGCGCAACGGGTGCCACTGGCGCGACTGGAGCAACGGGCGCAACTGGCGCAACGGGTGCCACTGGAGCGAAGGGTGCTACGGGAGCAACGGGTGCAACCGGTGCCACTGGAGCAACGGGTGCCACTGGAGCAACCGGTGCAACCGGTGCCACCGGAGCAACTGGCGCAACGGGTGCCACTGGAGCGAAGGGTGGTACGGGGGCGACTGGAGCTACGGGTGCCACGGGCGCAACCGGAGCCACGGGACCGAGGGGTGCTACCGGCCCAATCGGACCGACGGGACCAATCGGACCCATCGGACCGACCGGACCCACAGGGCCGCGCGGAATTATCTTGCCCGTTCGCTGGCGCGACTGGATCCACCTCGAACGTAACGAGCGCGTAATCAGCAACGTAGCCAACAACGCGGGCGCAACGGGCTCGGGAGGTTCGAAGATCATCCACGATCCGAGTCGTTCGGTTCCGCTGAAGCCAATTGTTTCGGGCGCACCTCTGACCAACTCAGGGTCCGCTGGACAAATCAATCAGGGGAACTTGCTTGGACAGTTCGATGTGAGCTCCGCCTTCAAGTTCCTGGGCAGCGCAACGACGAACACGAGTCAAAGTGCGACCGAGGTGCAAGGCAGTCCGGCCAGGGCGATCGTAGTGCTGGCGGGCAGCTCCTTGACCGAGCCCTTCAACATCAGCAGCGGCGACAAGCTCGATTTGACGTCACGTGCTTGCCGGCGCACCGATCTCGCATGACCTCACCAACCTGGCTCAGTTCGTCAAGGTGGTGGGACATTGGCGACGTTGATCCGCTCCACGGTCCAGGGGACATCGCTGGAGATTACAGGCCCCGGCGGCAGTGCTCGCATCGATCTGCAAGGCAGCGGCAAGCTGGAACTGAAAGATCTGGTCCATAATGATTCGCTGCTCTTACCGCCCAACAGCTAAACCGCACTAGAAGCGAAATGACGGACCCATCCGGGTCCGTCATTTCGTTTCTGGCGTTCACATTGGCTGCGGGACGGGGCAAATTGCAGTTCGTGATATGGTATGTCACACATGGCGGATCTCGTGGGGCCGATCTGGAGTGGGGTAGGTCACGGCGAAGTTTTCTGACCCTTTCCGGAGTCCTGAGCTTGGGATTTCCCCAACTTCTCTGCGAGGCCCTTGCGATGGGATCAGAGCCGGCGCCTTCCCTGCTTTCGGCGCCCCTGGAACTAAGCGGTAACTGGAAGTCCTCCCCGGCAGACGCAGTGCTCCGCGTTCTCACGCGAATGCGCGAGGTCAGCCTGGAGGGAGTCAAGCTTCTCTCCGATCGACAGCCAGACAAAATTCGCGTCGATAGTCACGAGAGCGGAACACCGGCAATATGGCTTCATGACGACCATTCCCGAATGGCGTGGATCATCGTCGACATCGGGACCGATGACTGGTCAAAACTCTCCTACCAGTTCGGCCACGAACTCGGGCACGTCTTGTGCAATAGCTGGAATGAAAAATCGCAGCCGCATTTCCCTTGCCAATGGCTGGAGGAATCGATGGTCGAGGCATTCTCGATCCGAGGACTGGGCCGCCTCGCGACAAGCTGGGAGACGCAATCCTCCTTTTCCCGGGGATTCAGCGTTCGGCGCCGCAATCCGGAAGTACCGCGAGGATCTGCTCAAGAAGTATGGAAGCGCCGGAGGACAGAAGACAGACCCCGAAATCGGCGAGTGGTTCCACGCAATCCGAGGCGGCCATAGAGCAAAACTCGCTCAACGGAATTGAAGGGCCCTTCATCATCCGGGTAGTAGGCGAACTGGAAAGCGATGTTGCGTGCGTTGAGGACATGGGCGCGTTGAATCGCTGGCCTGGGCGAAGCTCGATTCCGCTGGATGAGTATCTAAAATCATGGGAGACGAAGCTGCAGCGAGATCCATGCCCCCGGCCGGTTGCCGGGCCGATTGAGGAGTCTGCTCGGCCTGAGCTGATTCGAACCTACATCGTTACTTACCATGGTGCCCTGCCCGATTCGGAATCCAATCGACAGGCGTGCGCCTTGTGTATGACTCTGTAATTAGTCAATGGGAGATAGTAACTGGGATGGCGAATAACCACCCCGGACATGATGAGAACCGCTCAGGAGGATTGCGTGCCATCGGTCAAGACCATTGGGCTTTGCATGATCGTTAAGAACGAGTCCAAGGTCATCCTGCGATGCCTGGAGAGCGTTCGCCCACTCGTGGATTACGTGCTGATCGAAGACACAGGGTCGACGGACGGAACACAGTCCATTGTCCGGGAATGGCTGAATCGCGTGGGATTGCCGGGAGAGGTATACGACGAGCCGTGGCGCGACTTTGCCTACAATCGCTCGCACGTGCTTGCCCGGCTCCGCGAGAATTCCAGAGTCGACTACGCTTTCATCATCGATGCGGACGATGAACTTATCCTGGATGAAGGCTTCGACGTTCGCGCGTTCAAGAAGAGTTTGTCAAAGGATAGTTACAATGTCCAGCTTCGGCACGATGCGGTGTGGTATTCCCGCCCGCTGATCTGTAGTAATCACCGCGAGTTTCTGTTTCGCGGTGTTCTGCACGAATTCCTCGAATCCCCTACGGGTTCGTCAGCTGGAGAAGCTGCGGGCTTTCATGTCTTGTATTGCTCAGGAGGCGCGCGCAGCCAGGATCCTGACAAGTTCCGCAAGGACGCTCTGGTTCTCGAAGAGGCGCTGCGAACGGAGGAGGATCCGTTTCTTCGGTCCCGCTATACCTACTATTTGGCGCAAAGCTATCGCGACGCGGGCGAAAAAGAAAAGGCGCTGCCCTATTTCTTGAAGAGAGCTGAGCTCGGCTACTGGGCCGATGAAGTTTTCGTGAGCCTCCTCTACGCCGCTCGAGTCCAGAGAGATCTAGGAAGGCCGCACGATGAGGTGATAGCTACCTATCTGCGCGCCTCTGAGGCCGCGCCTCATCGCGCCGAAGCACTGCACGGCGCCAGCCACCTTAGCCGCGAGAACAAAAAATTCGCCGAGGGATACGAGTACGCGCAGCGCGGGCTGGCGATTCCACTGCCCGCCGGTGGTTTGTTCCTTGAGAAGTGGATCTACGAGTACGGGCTGCTCGACGAGTTGGCGGTCAACGCCTACTGGGTTGCGCGGTACCAGGAATGCTTCGATGCGTGCCAGCGTCTTCTCGGCGAGAAAAAGATGCCGCAGGAGATGCACGACCGCGTGAGGAAGAACGCCGAATACGCTTCAGAAAAAATCGCGCTTCAGCGCGCGCCAACTCCGCAGGCCCTCCGAAGCACCGAGCGGTTTGGGGACAGCCGGCACCGACGCACATTCGTCATGATTTCAACGAAACGGTCGCTTTTTTATACGCGTCATTGCGTCGCGTCGTTCTTTCAATGCACCGAGTTCTCGCCGTTGGACCGATTCATCTTCATCGCAAATGACCACGACCCGAATGAATTCCGAACAGACTCCCGGTTGGACGTTATCGAGAATTCGAAACCGAAGAGCTTCGCCGCAAATGTCAACATGGCACTACAAGCTGCCAGGGCAAGCGGATCTGACCTGGTGTTGCTTAACAACGACATGGTCTTCGTCGACAACTGGCTGAGTCCGCTGCTGCGATTCCCGAACGCAATCACTCTGCCGATGTGTAACCAGACGCATAAGTACCGGCGTGATGATTTGGACCTTCGTTACATTATGGACTGGGAGCAGTTCGGTGAAAGATTTGACGTGCTGCGTGAGATAGCCCGATCTCATCGTGAACAGTTTGCGGAAGGTGCGTCCCAAACCAGGCTATTGATGCCCTTTTACTGCTTCCACTTGCCCAACAAGGTTTTGAATGACGTTGGTGACTTCGACGAAACATTTGATTGTGGGGGTGAGGATGTCGATTATCGACTTCGCACCCTGCTCGCAGGATATGACGTTGTGTATGCCGCGCAGTCGTATGTGCTCCATTTCATGGGTAAGTCGACTTGGCGCAGTGGCGAGTCACTGGGTGAGACCATTGAGCGAGATAAAAAGTATTTCGCTCGTTTCGCGGAGAAGTGGGGCGATGACGCCGCCGCGATCTTTCTGGCTTCAAAAAAAACGCAACAGCGCGTGAATGAACTTGGCCTCCAACCCCTGGTAGACGCCAGACAATTCCGGCTGCTCGCTGAGCGTTGCACAAGTCTCAGACCGAATCTGTCGGATGAATCGGGCCCGCAGCGCAAGCCAACTCCGCAGATTTCCGAAACTCTCGCTAACCAGAGGTCGACTTGGGTTCCGCAAACTCCATTAGCCGGCACAGAGCTTATGGTTGAGGACCTCAGGAAGCGATTGGGGGCGGAACTGGACCGCATCAACCTGCAGGTGAATCACCCCGGAGGCGATAAGAGCGACAAAAGGCCTCGCGTCGTCTGGATGCACCACGACATAAATCAGTCCTGGGTTCAGTGGTGCAAAGACAGGGAGCTTGTTGACTCGGTCGATTCCTTCATTTTTGTTTCGCATTGGCAAAGGGAGCAATACCTCAATACCTTCGGGCTTCCTCCGGAACGATGCTTCGTGCTCAGGCATGCCCTTGACCTCAGTGCCGGTTTGCGGCGCTGGGAGGCAGGGTCAACCTGGCGCTGTGCTTATACAAGCACACCTTTTCGTGGCTTGTCGGTCTTGCTGGATGCCTGGGAGCGTCTCAGTCCGGCCAACGCCGAACTCCACATCTGGTCGTCGATGAAGCTTTATCTCCTCGATGACAGTCCCTATGAACACTTGTATAAGCGCGCCGAATCCATGCCGGGGGTCATTTATCACGGCATAGCCCCCAACCACGAGTTGCGCGCGGCGCTCCGGAGCATGCACTTCCTGGTCTATCCCTGCACTTTCAGGGAGACAGCTTGCCTCTCTATCATCGAGGCGATGGCCGCAGGTTGTCGTGTGATTGTGCCATCGTTCGGCGCGCTGCCAGAGACAACCGGCGGCTACGCCCGGATTTACCCTTCGAATCCTGATCCCGCGGCCCATGCTGCAGCATTCGCAGACGTGGTGGCCTCCGAGTTCGCATCGCCATGGGCCGGCGATCCCTCGTTGGCGTCGGCTCAGCAGGAACATTGCGCGGCCGTTTATAACTGGGCGGGGCGCCTGAGCGAATGGCGTCAGCTCATCGACACCACTTCAAAGATGGACGCTGTCAGGACGCACTCAATCGCTCACGGACCTGGCGCTTGATTCAGCAATTTGTTTTGATGGAGGATCGAACTTCAGATGTCGAGTACCGAAGTTGATGTGAAATTCCCCGAGGTGTTCGTCATCAACCTGGACGAAAGGGTTGACCGATGGAAAACGATACAGGCGACGTGTCGCAATTGCGGCTTAGCGCCGGTGAGAGTTTCAGCCGAACGCGCTTCGCCGGGGTGGATAGGCTGTGGACGATCTCATCTGAAGGTCATCAGGAATGCGAAGGAAAAACGCCTTCCCTGGGTGTTGATCCTGGAAGACGATGCATGCTTCGACGAGGAAGGCATCACTCGCTTCCGCGCGTTGCTTCCCTATCTTTGGAACAACCGGGATAAGTGGGAGCGGTTTAGCGGCGGACCCTGCTTAAGGCGGGGTGCCGAAGTGAAGATTTTCGATATACACCGCCAACTTATCTCTATTCACGGCTGGTCATGCCAATTTGATTTGATCCACAGCGCAGCATACGACACGATCCTGAACTGGGATTCTGCAAAGGGACGTCCTCTTGATGTCTTCTACTGTGATTTAGCCGACACCGGATTCAGGAATATATGCACCTACCCTCATATATCTACGCAGTTCAATTCGATTTCCGATGTCGATGGTGATGGCACAGTAAAGGATGTTACCGCCTACTTCCGCTACTCAAGCGAGAGGCTCCGAGAATGTCTCAACAACGCTGCGCCGCAAGCGCAGGGGATGTTGGAGATCAATGCAGTTCACCCGAACTGGAAGGGCGTCTTATGTGTTTCGCAGGGTGGGAATTTCCTGTGGCATAAAGGGACAACAAGCGTGGGGACATATAAATACCACGATGGGTTGCTGGTTGCACATTGGTATGACTTCCCGGAAGAGACGTTTATCCAAACCTTATCGGGAAGCTTTGTTCATGCTGATCGAGTGGACCACACTCAAAAGGAAAGGGTGGAGAAGAAACGGCTGGACGATCTTCCAGGCCCCGACCTCGGATCGTTCGGGAACGACGATTTCTTAAATCAACACGCGCTTCGCCCAGCACGGGTCCTGGATGCGCGCCTGGACGTGTATCCGCGCGTTCTGGTGTCGATCCTGGTGAAGCAAAAGGAAAAAGCTCTGCCGCTCTTTCTTCGCTGTATCGAAGACCTGGACTATCCAAAGTCTTCGATTTTTCTTTATGTCAGGACGAACAACAACACGGACCGCTCGGAACAGGTCTTGCGCGAGTGGATTGAACGGGTGGGGCCGTCTTATGCCGGCGTGGAGTTTGATGCTGCCCCGGTGACGGATGCGGTAGAACAATATGGCGAGCACGAATGGAACCAGACCAGGTTCCGCGTATTGGGCAATATCCGGAATATCAGCTTATCGAAAACAATCGAGTTGAATTGCGACTTTTACTTTGTCTGCGATGTCGATAATTTTATTCGCCGCTGCACGTTGCGAGAATTGGTCGCCCTGAACCTCCCCATTGTGGCTCCGTTCTTACGAACAATGGATTCCCGGGTTTATAACTGCAATTTTTTCTGCGAAGTCGACGAAAACGGATATTACCGCCATTGCGATCAATATCAATGGATTATAAGGAGGTGGGTGCGGGGGGTGTTCGAAGTTCCGCTTGTGCATTGCACTTATTTGATCAGAGCAGATGTTATTCCCCGGCTGCGCTATCTCGATGGGACTGACCGCTACGAATTCGTGGTGTTCTCAGACAGCGCGCGAAAATCCGGAGTTCTCCAATATCTCGACAATCGCCAGCTTTACGGGTACATTACGTTCGACTGCCAGCCCGACCAGATTGAAAGGGCGGCCGCGGAGTTGGCGGTGGATTACGTGCAGGTAGGCTCCCGATGAAAATCGCCGTCTATACCATCGCCCTGAACGAGTCGGAGCATTTGGAGCGCTGGGCGAATTCGGCTGCCGATGCCGATTACCGCATCGTTGCCGATACCGGTAGCACAGACGACACGGTCGAGCGCCTGACGAAAGCCGGAGTTACGGTGCACCGCATCGCGATTCGGCCCTGGCGTTTCGACGATGGGCGCAATGCGGCAATGGCGCTGATTCCGAGCGACGCCGACGTGTGCTGCGCAATGGATATGGATATGTATCTTGAGCCCGGGTGGAGGCCGAAGTTGGAGGAAGCTTGGACCGCCGGCACCACATCTCTCTATTGCAACTTGGCGTTGCTAACGAGCGTCGAGAATCCAACACCCCGCAAGACATTTCCACGACAGTTCTTCCACGCGCGCTGGGGGCATCGTTTCAGGCGCCCAGTTCATGAGGCGCTTGTTTATGACGGCGAGGAAGTGGCGCCAACGCGTTTTGACATCGTGATCAACCATCTCAGAAGCGGCGAGTCCAACCACGAAAAATACCTGGATCTGATGGAACTGGGCCACCGTGAAGACCCGAACGACTCACAGCTCTGCTTCTGGCTCGCCCGGGAGTGTATGTGGGCCAATCGCCATGAGCGAGCGATCGAGTTGATGAAGCAGTACCTGGCTATGCCCTCGAGCAGGTGGGGCGAAGAGCGATCCGAGGCGATGCGCTTCCTTGCGCGAATGCAGCCGGACCAGAGATTGACATGGCTCGATCAAGCGCGTTCAGAGGCACCCCATCGGCGAGAGATATGGCTCGATCTGGCCGAGGAGTTCCATGGCAAGGCGGACTGGCTGAATCTCTTCTGGGCCTGCACGAACGGCATTGAGAAAAGCCGCCGCACAGGGAGCTATCTCGACGACCCTTCCTGCTGGGGCTTCAGGCTGTTCGATCTGGCCGCGATTGCCGCCTGGCGTCTCAACGCGATGGATCTCGCCGTGCAGTGGGGACAGAAAGCGTTCGAAATGGACCCGAACAATCAACGATTGAAGAATAATCTCGACCATTTCATCCGACGGCGCGAAGAGGGTCGAACATCAGCAGGGCGGACCCCTTGATGAACTCTGACAGCAACATGTTTCAGGCTCTCGCGGGCTTGCGCGATCTTGGTTTTGCGCCAACCGGCATTCTCGATGTCGGCGCCCATGATGGCGACTTCTCACGCGGGGCGCGGCAGATTTTCACGGAAGCATCCATCTTGATGATCGACGCATTGGCGGAAAAGGGGCCGGTGCTTGCTGACCTTTGCGGGGAACTGGGCAACGCTGACCACCTGATCGCGATGCTGGGCGACAGGGACACAGAAGCCGCTTCATTTTTCGTTGTGAACACCGAGCTGCGGCCCGATCTGGTTAAGACCGGTTCGTCGAAGTACAGGGAGAACAGCGACTTTCCCATGGAGGAGCGGGAGCTGCAGCAGCGCACGCTCGGCAGCATCGTGGCCGAACGCGATCTGTCGTTTCAATTGCTCAAGCTCGATGTCCAGGGCGCGGAACTTGATGTGATCCGGGGCCTGGGGCGCCACCTGTCGAATATCGAAGTCATCCTCATGGAGATGTCCCTGGTTGACTACAACAAGGGAGCGCCGCTTATCGACGTGATCCTCTCTGAGCTGAGGCAAGTGGGTTTTGTGTTGTACGACATCGTGGAAGAACACAGGTACGTCGGCGGAGGATTGCTGCAGATCGATGGCATATTCGTGCGTCCCACCTCCCGTTTTCGACCGCAGCCGCCGTTTTGGAATTGATAGAAGGCTAGGATTAGACAGTCGACAGTTCTACGCGAGCAAGGCGGTGTGTCTCTAAGGGGCTCGAAGTGAAGGGCTTATTTACCGAGGGAATGGACTGAGCCGGCAATGCGCTCATTGTCTGCCAATCGGCTTCCATTGCCGCCAATGGATGGCAAAGACAAGACGTAAGGTCCATCCACTTCTGTGGGATACGGGTTCAAAATTGGGTCCTGCTAGAATCTTGGGAATCCAATGGCCACTGCAAACAACACGAAACTGGTGGACTATTATCTGTTCTTTCAGATAAGCCCACAGGCTGACCACGAAACGATCCACCGTGTGTATCGGTTCCTGGCTGCACGCTTTCATCCGGACAACCAGGACACTGGCAATCCGGATATGTTCGATCTTTTGCAGAGGGGCTACGAGATCCTGTCGAACCCGGCGCGCCGTGCGGAATACGACGCGTATCGCGAGCGAGATGAGCAGTCGCTGAAGCTGGTTCCTCTCTCCACCTCGATTGATTTCATGGATTCGCTCGACGGCGAGTTGAATCGCCGGCTGGCGGTGCTCGCGGTTCTCTATATCAAGCGAAGGTCCACGCCGCACTTACCTGAAGTGACGCTCGCTTGAAATCGAGACGCGCCTGGGATTTCCTCGCGACTATCTCGACTTTACGATGTGGTATCTGCTGAAGAAGGGGTATATCACCCGCGGCGATAACATGTCCTCGACCCTTACGGCGGAGGGCGTCGATTTCATCGAGACGCAGCGAGCGAATATCCCGGTTCTGAATAAGCTTCTGACAAGTGGCGAAGGTTCGCCAACCGTCGCCCATCCAACGAGCAACAGCCGGCCGCGTCCCGTTGCCAATGAACAGACTCGCGTGCATGCCGGTGATCCGCAATTGGTCGAGCGCCGCAAGAACAAGAAAGATCGCCGGGTGAATACGAGAGATCGGCGCCTGGAAGCCTGAGCCAGTCACCGTATCCGGGCGAGTCGGCCACGGTCCCCGCAGGAAGCACAACAGAAAAAGCACAACCCTTCGAAGCTTGAAAAGGAAGTCGCGCCCGCGCACGCACCGGGCCACTGTGGCACGCCTGTGCCGGTGCGCCGGAACCAAATCTCCTGTTGGCTCTCAACGCCAACAAACCCGGCAAGGCAAATCCGCGTCCAACCTAATTGCCACTTTAACAGGGACAATCGGCCGACGATCCAAGCAAGAGACGCGCCCCCGCGTTGTCTAGATCCCAATTGCGATGGCAAGGAATCTATGAGGCATGCTCCACTGTCGACATATCGCGTGCAGCTGCATGAGCAGTTCACGTTTGACGATGCGGCAAAGATCGCCGATTATCTGCATGCCCTTGGAGTCTCGCACCTGTATTGCTCTCCCTATCTTCAGGCCGCTCCCGGCAGCAGGCATGGTTATGACGTCGTCGATCCTGAGCGGGTCAACGAAGAACTCGGCGGAGAGGATGGCCATGCCCGGCTTTGTCAGCGGCTTCAGGAATTGGATCTTGGCCAGATTCTGGATATTGTGCCGAATCACATGGCGACGGGAGAACAGAATCGGTATTGGTGGGATGTGCTCGAAAACGGCAGGTCGAGCCGTTTTGCCACTTGGTTTGATATCGATTGGCAATCTTCCGAAGTGAAGCTGCAAAATAAGGTACTCATTCCTATCCTGGGAGATCAATATGGGCGGGTCTTGAGTGCGGGTCAAATCAAGGCTGACATGGAGGGTGACGCCTTTTTGATCAGTTACATGGACAATCGGCTTCCGATCGCTCCCCGTTCGTTGCCGATGATCCTGTCGAGAGCCGAGAAATACCTCCCTGACCCCACACTTAGCTTTATCGCCGACAGCTTTTCAAGGCTGCCGAGCCCAGAGTCGCCGGATCAGGACGGCGTGATGTCCAGGCATCGCGACAAGACGGTTATTTACGAGTTATTGCATCGCACCTGCAAGGAACAACTGGAAATGCTGCCCGCAATCGCCCGGGCATTGGATGATATCAACCGCGATATCGACGCGCTTGACGAACTGTTGAATGTGCAACATTATCGGCTGGCTTATTGGCGAACTGCAGATCAGGAGCTTGGCTATCGTCGCTTTTTTGACGTGAACAGTCTGATCGGCCTTCGTGTCGAACGGGCACATGTCTTTCATGAGACGCACGGCAGGATACTCAAATGGCTGGGAGACGGCACGCTGGATGGGGTTCGTGTCGATCACCCGGATGGTCTGCGCGACCCGGAACAATACTTTGAAAGACTGCGAAATCAGGCCCCGGACGCCTGGATTATCGGCGAAAAGATTCTGCAGCGAGGCGAATTCCTACGGGCAAAGCTGGCCGATCGAGGGAACGAGTGGCTACGATTTTCTGAACGTTTGCAATTCGCTTTTCGTAGATGGGGCCGGATTGCGAACGCTTGGGCGAGATTTATCGCGACTTCACGCGGGAGCCGGTGGACTTTGAATCGATCGCCCACGAGAAGAAGCTTAACGTGGAGCAGGAAGCGCTGGGGAGCGATGTAAATCAGGCTTGCGAGTCTCTTTGTCGAGATTTGCGAGAACAATCGCGATCGTCGCGACTATACGCGAGCCGAAATCAGGCGTGCGCTTCGCGAGGTTGCCGCTTGCTTCTCCATCTATAGAACCTATATGGCTCCCGGGCGAGAACAGAGCGAGGACTCTGACCTGCAGGAGATTGCAAACGCTGTAACGAAAGCCAAGGAAAGCCGCACGGACATTGATGTCGGGCTGTTTGATTTTATTGCAGACGTGTTGTCGCTTCGCGCGCGCGGCGAGCTCGAAACTGAGTTCGTCCTTCGCTTTCAGCAATTCACTTCTCCTGTGATGGCAAAGGGTGTAGAAGACACGGCGTTCTACTGCTTTAATCGAATGATCGGTCTGAATGAGGTGGGCGGCGCCCCGGATCGAGACGGATTGACGGTCCAGGCTTTTCACGAGTATTGCGTCACGATGCAGGCGACGCATCCGCGGACGATGACCACGCTTTCAACGCATGACACCAAACGCTCGGATGATGTCCGGGCACGACTAGCTGTTCTCACGGAAGTACCGGGGCGATGGAAGTCTGCATTGAGCCGCTGGTCAAGGAGAAATGCGGAGTATAAGACGGGACGATATCCCGATCGCAACTCAGAGTATTTTCTCTATCAGACCTTAATTGGCGCGTGGCCCATCTCCGCAGAGCGAATTACGGCCTATATGGAGAAGGCGACAAGGGAGGCCAAACAACAGACTAGCTGGACGCAGCCCAATCAAGAGTTCGAGGACGCGCTCAAAAGCTTTATCGAGCGAATCCTGCAATCGAAGGACTTCATTGCCGAGTTAGAGGGGTTTGTTGGGCGGGTGATCGCTTCGGGACAGACGAATAGTCTGGCTCAGACGCTGATCAAATGCACTGCTCCCGGGATACCGGATACTTATCAAGGCAGCGAGTTATGGGACCTGCATTTGGTCGATCCAGATAATCGTGGCCCGGTGGATTATGAGCTACGACGCACTTTGCTGTCGGAGCTTGCGAACGGAATGGACGTTCATGAGATTATGAAGCGAGCCGAGGCTGGTTTGCCGAAGCTATGGATCCTCTATTGCGCGCTTAACCTGCGGCGGGCAAAGCCGGAATGGTTTGGATCGTCTGCGCACTATGAGCCTCTGACAGTGGACGGGGCAAAGAAGGATCATCTTATTGCCTACTCAAGGGCAGGCCATGTGATAACTCTCGCCCCTCGTCTCAGTCTCAAGCTGGGTGGGAACTGGTCAGGGACAACCATCGAGATCCCGCAAGGCAAATGGGCCAACATTCTGACGCGCGAGGTTGTCACGGGCGGCCGGCTTCGAGTGAATGCCTTGTTGCAGCGATTTCCAGTCGCCTTGCTCACGAAAGAGGAGGAGTAGACCGTGCATCGGTTCGAAGTGTGGGCGCCGTTCGCGAATAGTATTCGATTGCGCGTGGATGGTGTTGATCTGCCGATGGAAGGTCCCGGCCAAAGCGGCTGGTGGTCGCTTGAAGTAAGTGACGCGCAAGCCGGCACTGACTATGGATATCTGGTTGATGAGGATCAGACATGTTATCCAGACCCTCGTTCGCAATGGCAGCCAAACGGGGTTCATGGGCTGTCCAGGGTATACGACCAGAAGCGATTCGCCTGGACCGATGCTTCCTTTCAGTCTCCGCCCCTGGCGAGCGCGGTGATCTACGAGCTGCACATTGGCACATTCACGCCTGCGGGCACGCTGGATGCTGCAATTCATCAGTTAGGGTACCTTTCGAACCTTGGGATCACACACGTGGAATTGATGCCCATCGCCTCGTTCGCTGGGCGCAACGGGTGGGGCTATGACGGGGTTGCCCTGTTTGCGGTCCACGAACCGTACGGTGGACCGGACGCGCTGAAGAGATTTGTGAACGCGGCGCATGACACGGGGATCTCGGTACTTCTCGATGTTGTCTATAACCACTTTGGACCGGTCGGCAATTACACGGGGAGGTTCGCGCCTTATCTCACAGAGTCGCATCGGACGCCCTGGGGAGGAGCCGTGAATCTTGAGGAGTCAGGCTCCCGGGAAGTGCGGCGCTTCTTGTGCGACAACGCGGCGATGTGGCTCCGCGACTATCACATCGACGGTCTAAGGCTCGATGCGGTGCATGCATTGGTCGATCGGTCGGCAGTCCATTTTCTGGAGCAGTTGGCCACGGAAGTCGAGTTGCTTGGAACAACACTGGGGCGACCGCTGGAACTGATTGCCGAAAGCGATTCAAACGATCCGCGCATTGTGACATCACGCGAGACGGGCGGGTTCGGCATCAACGCCCAATGGAGCGATGACTTTCATCATGCCCTTTTTGCCGTCCTCAACCACGGACCGGCCGATGGATACTACTCGGACTTTGGCAAGATCGGCCAAGTTGCCAAGGCTCTGGAAGAGACGTTCGTGTATGACGGAGTTTTCTCCACTTACAGAAACCGTGTGCAGGGCAAGTCGGCGGCCCACTTGTCTACCCATCGATTCCTGGGTTACATCCAGAATCATGACCAGGTGGGTAATCGGCCGCACGGAGAGCGGATTGACAGGAGCGCCGGCATAGATCGAGCCCGGATCGCGGCAGCACTGGTATTCACGAGCCCCTTCATCCCCATGATCTTTCAGGGTGAAGAGTGGGCTGCGTCGACGCCCTTCCAGTATTTTGCTGATCATGACGATCCGGTAATGGCGCGCGCGGTTTCGGAGGGAAGACGGAACGAGTTTGTTGCATTTGGCTGGGCTCCGGAGTCGATCCCCGATCCGGAACACCCGCAGACATTTGAGCGATCGAAGTTGAATTGGAGTGAAATTAGTCAGCCGGTTCACAGTGAGATGTTGGAGTGGTATCGCCGTCTAATCGCACTGCGCCGGACGACGCCTTGTTTGAACGATGGAGAGCCCAGGCATACAAAGGTTCTCTTCGATGAAGGTGGCAAATGGCTTTCGATGAAACGTGGAAACATCGCTGTTCACTGCAACCTGGGAGGGACAGAGCACACGTTTCAAATGGCATCGGGAAGCAAGATTGTTCTCAGTTCTCACAAGGCGATTGCCCTTGTAGGTGACCAGCTTGTATTACCTTCCGATACGGTCGCTGTGACCCAGGCAGATGGCGTCTCGGAGTGAAATTCAATCTTGAAGCAATACAACGAGCCGATTCCATTTGAGCATCGAAGGCCTTATGAGCCGGACGCTATTACCAGGAAAGCCCTACCCGCTGGGTTCAACTGCAAGCAAGAAGGGCACAAACTTTGCTCTTTTCTCGCAGGATGCAACCCGCGTCGACTTGTGTCTCTACGATGAGCATGGCAATCAGACCGACTGTGTCACGCTGAGGGAGCGGACGGCTTTTGTCTGGCACGGCTTCATCAATGGGATCAAACCTGGGCAACTCTATAACTATCGGGTCGACGGGCCGTGGGAGCCTGAGCGCGGGCTTCGTTTCAATTTCAATAAGTCTCTGGTCGATCCGTACGCCAAGTCGATTGCGGGAGAGGTTGACTGGAAGCAGCCGATCTTCGGATATGATGTCGCGTCCGGCGATCCGCTGAAGATGGATACGCAGGATAGCGCGTCGGGCGTTCCGAAATCTGTGGTCATCGAAGACTCCTTTGACTGGAGCGGTGACTGCAAGCCGGAAACACCGCTCCCGGATTCAGTGATCTATGAGGTGCATGTCAAGGGATTCAGCAAGCTGAATCCGGCGGTTCCTGAGCAGCAACGAGGGACCTATGCCGGGCTTGCGCACCAGTCGAGCATTGACTACTTCAAGAGGCTCGGAATCACCGCCGTTGAGTTACTGCCGGTGCACCATTTCATCGATGAGGGGCACTTGATTGAAAGAGGGCTACGAGACTATTGGGGATATAACACGCTGGGGTATTTTGCGCCCATGGCGCGCTATTGCTCGTGCGGCGATCGCGGTGACCAGGTTCGGGAATTCAAGGAGATGGTGAAGGCTCTTCATGCGGCCGGGATTGAAGTGATTCTGGATGTGGTCTACAACCATACGTGCGAAGGGAACCATCTCGGACCCATGCTGAGCTGGAAGGGAGTTTGTAACTCGACGTATTACCGCCTGATGCAAGATGAGCCGCAATACTACATGGACTATACCGGCACCGGGAACACGCTGAACGTGCGCAATCCGCAGGTGCTGAAGATGATCATGGACTCGCTTCGGTATTGGGTCACGCACATGCATGTGGACGGATTTCGGTTTGATCTTGCAGCCACTCTTGCGCGCGAACTCCACGACGTGAGCCGGCTGTCCTCGTTCTTTGACACCATTCATCAGGATCCCACGCTGGCGGAAGTGAAGCTGATTGCGGAGCCATGGGACCTGGGCGAGGGTGGTTATCAGGTGGGGCAGTTCCCTGTGCTGTGGGCGGAGTGGAACGGCAAATTTCGAGACACGGTTCGCCGCTTCTGGAAGGGAGATGAAGGCCAACTGTCTGATCTTGCGTTTCGACTGACGGGGTCAAGCGACTTATACCAGTTCGACGGGCGACGCCCCTACGCGAGCATCAACTTCATTACCGCGCATGACGGATTTACGCTCTGCGACCTGGTGAGCTACAACGAAAAGCACAACGAGGCGAACGGCGAAAACAACCAGGATGGAAACAATAACAACGATTCATGGAACATGGGCGTAGAGGGGCCCACGGACGATGTTGAGATTAACAAGCTCCGCGAACGCCAGATGCGCAATTTCCTGGCGACGCTGATGCTATCCCAGGGTGTTCCCATGCTCACGGGTGGAGACGAATTCGCGCGATCGCAGCTGGGCAACAATAATTGCTACTGTCAGGACAACGAGCTGACTTGGTTCGACTGGACACCTGATGAACCCCGTGACCGGCTTCGCGAATTCACCTGCAAGGTCCTTCACTTGAGACTGACGCATCCCAATCTTCATCGGAGGAAGTTCTTTCAGGATCGTGAAATTCGCAAGAGGAAGGACGGCTCACTGGTTAGGCTCGAGAGGGATGCCGTGTGGTTCAACCCGGATGGCAACGAGGTATCCGACGAGGCGTGGAACGCCGAATGGAGCCGGGCTATCGGCCTGATGTTGAATGGACAGACCCTTCAAGTCACGAATGAAGACGGGGAATGGATGATCGATGACAGTTTCTTTCTGCTGGTGAACGCCTCGAGCGAGGGAGTCGAGTTCACGGTTCCTGAGTCGCCCCGAGGCAGGCCCTGGTATCAGATCATTGACACGGAGAATCTTGAAGATCCATTCGCAACCGTTGCCGCGGCGCAAACGGTCATTCTGGGCGGCAGGTCGCTGAAGTTACTTGGCGACGGCGAGTATAAGGAAGCGTGAACCTTACCCTGCAAAACTCCCTCCCCCATGCAGCCCACACCGGGTCTAAGGCGACGACGCATTTTGTCTCCTGGCTCGTGGGGCTCGGCGGTGTCGGGCTCTTCCTGATCGCTGTGGTTGACTCCTCGGTGATCCCACTTCCGCTTCCGGGAAGTACGGACTTGTTCCTCCTTTTTCTATGCGCTCACCGCGGCACTTCGGTTCTCATGGCTGCTTCCCTGGTCGCATGGGCTATTGCGGGATCCATTGTTGGCGGATATCTGACGTGGGGCGCAGGGCGCAAGGGAGGCACGGCGATCCTGGAGCGGTTCGTTTCGGCCAGGCGCCTGCGTCGGGTGACGGGCTGGGTGAAGGGTCACGGCGCACTTTCAATCGCGATTGCTGCGCTGTTACCTCCACCTATTCCGCTGCTGCCGTTCCTTCTCGCGTCTGGTGCTCTCGGGGTATCACGCGGCCGTTTCTTCCTGGCCTATGGCACGGCGCGCACCATCCGGTACAGCTTGATCGGATGGCTCGGATTTACTTATGGCCGCCGTTTGGTTCGACTCTGGACCAAAGAGCTGCATGGCTGGTCTGCGCCTATCCTGTGGACATTTCTGGCCCTTCTGCTTGTTGGCGCAGGGTACGGCGTGTGGAAGTATCGGAAAGCACATCGCTGACGCGCTTCGATCGTGTTCGCGTAAAATGTGTTCGTTGCATCCTATGCGCATCAGTTTTCCCCGATCGCTTTTTTCCTTGTGGATCCTAATCGCCGGCTTGGGCCCTGCGCGACCGGCGCTCGCGCAGGAACCTTCGGCCAGCCTGAAGCAGGCGGATGCCGACTATCGCGAGGGAGTGGCGGCGCTCAATCGCAATGATCTGAAGGGCGCACAAGAGAAATTTGAATCTGTGGTCTCGCTCGTGCCTGCGCAGGAGCTTGGACATAGCGCGCTGGGGACGGTGCTGCTGCGCGAAGGGCAATTAGGCGCGGCCATTCGCGAGCTTCAAAAGGCGCTGGTGTTGAAGCCTGGCGACGGCGGGGCCCAAACGAACTTGGCATTCGCATATAGCCAGGCCGGGGAACCGGCCAAGGCTGTCCCCCTATTCGCGAAGCTGGATGTCGCGGCAAAGGCGAACAAGCATTTGCTGCCTGCCAACATGCTGAATGCCTACGGGAGAGCGCTGCTCGCGATTGGAAAGCCGGACGCGGCCATTGCAAAGATTAGAGAGGCAGTAGGCGAGAGTCCGCGTGACGCATCGTTGCACGATACTCTCGGGACCGTCTACGCGCAGACGAAGGATTGGTTCCACGCGGAACAGGAGTTTTCCGCGGCGATCCAGTTACAACCGAACCTTGCTGGGGCTCACCTGCGGCTGGGTTTTGTTCTGCAGGCAGAGCAAAAGCCCGGGTTCGACACGGAATGGTCGAAGGCGTTCGAGGAAGCTCCTCAGGATGGAAGTTTGGCCCTGGCCGTGGGCAGGGCGATGGCCGATGCCGGGCGGGATGAGCAGGCGCTTCCCATTCTTGAAAGGGCGGTCGAACTCCTGCCGCAATCGACAGAAGCGCCGTATCAACTCGCGTTGGTGCTGCAGAGGGTGAACCGTGTTCCAGATGCGGTTGCGTTGCTGAGGCGGGTAGTCGCAGCCGAACCAGAGAACGCCGATGCATTGATCAATTTGGGTCTGGGGCTAACTCAGCTTCATCTGGGGCGTGATGCAATCCCTTATCTCGAACATGCGGTTCGATTGAAACCAGAGGACGCCACGGCACACCAAAATCTGGCAGCTGCTTACTTGCAGTTAAATGAAGTGGCGGAGGCCGAAGTGGAGTTGAAGGCGGCGCTGAAGCTTGCTCCTGACTCACCACAACTGCACTACAACCTTGGGACGGCGTACAAGCTGCAGGACGACCCAACGGACGCGATCCCTGAACTGGAAGCGGCCAAGAGGCTAGACGCTTCGGCCTATGAGCCACGGTATCTGCTGGGCCTGATGTATATGCAGATGGGGCGCTATCCTGAGGCAGCGACGGAGTTGGAAGCTTCGTTGAAATTGCACGCCGCGAATCCAGATGGCTGGGCGACGCTGGGCAACGTTTACAACAAGCTCGACAAGTTGCCTGAGGCAATTGCGGCGCTGCGCGAGGCCATCAGGCAGGTGCCGGACGAGGCGGATACGCACCTGACCCTGGCCTCGGTCCTGGTAAAACAGAATCAGACAGCGGAGGCAGCGGCAGAGCGGAAGATTGGTGCCGACCTGATGCGGGCACACATGAACCGCCAACGCGCTGAGGTTGCGACCAATTCAGGGAAATCGCTGATGGCCAGCGGTAAGACCGACGATGCTATCGTGCAATTCCGCGACGCGGTGGGCTTCGATTCCAAGTATGCTGAGGCGCATCTCGAGCTGTCGAAAGCTCTGGAGAAGCAGGGGAAAACCGGAGAAGCGGAAGCAGAGCGCGAACTGGCCAAATCGCTTGACACTGCCGGCCCCTGAACTATGCAAGAGCGGCGGCGGCCCAACCTTTTGGCTGATGTACAGCAATCTGCGGATTCGCCTATACTTCGGGAGTCGGGTGGAACTCTTTTCTCTCCTGCACTTCCCTGAGGCCTTTTGAATTCGGAGTTGATAGGGATTGCCTACCGAACGAGCGCGATGACAAGCCGACTTGCACGGATCATTCTCGTGCCGATGCTGTTGGTATTCACAGCATTTTCCGTATCTCTCCGCAGTACGCACGGAGCAGAAGACCCGCGCGCCGATGAAGCCTCAACACGTAAGGCATTCGCCAACAAGGTACGTGAGAACTACGCATTTCCCTTTACCCAAGGGAAGATCTCGATGCCGGGCAATGCGGCCGTGGAAGGCGACGATTTTCTTGAGCCGAGCGCCTTTCTTGATGCTGAATACTGCGGCCATTGCCACAAGGAAGCATTTCACCAATGGCGGCAATCCCTGCACGCGAATGCATTTCGGACTCCGTTTTATCGCACCAGCGTGAATGTCCTGCTTCGCACCAAGGGGATTGAGTACGCCCGGCATTGCGACAGTTGCCATAACCCGATCGCTGTGCTGACTGGGGCGATGAATCAGGATTCTCCGCAAGACAGATCGTTCGATCGAGATGGGCTCACATGCACCACCTGCCACTCCATCATCAGCGTGCAGTCAAAGCTCGGCAACGGGGGATTTGTGATGGCCGTGCCCTCGGTATTAGTAGACGAGCAGGGGCGGCGGATCCCAGGCATGGTGCCCGATGCAGAGATTCTTGCGCATCTCGATCGTCACTCGAAGGCGGTGATGCAAGACATCATGCACACGCCCGAGTTCTGCGCCGCATGCCACAAGGCAAACCTGCCACCGGCATTGAACGACTACAAATGGATTCGTGCTTTCACGGCCTACGATGAATGGCAGAACTCGAAGTTCTCGAATCGCAACCCGCTCACTTTTTATACCGCCGACTTCAAGACGTGTCAGGGATGCCACATGCAGCGGGCGCCCAATATCTTGCCTGAACCAGGCGCCAAGAATGGGACGTTCGTTTCGCACCGCTGGGAGGCGGGCAACACGGCTGTGCCCTTCTATTACGGGTTTGATGAGCAGCTGGATAAAACAATTGCCTTCCTCCGCAGTGGCGATTATCTGAATGTCGATATCTTCGGGTTGAAGATAGGCGGCGAGGGTGGTAAGTTGATCGCTCCGCTGGGGGCCCAATCATTCGACCTGCATGCCCATGACGTTGTCGAGGCGCTGGTCGTCATCCAGAACAAAAACATCGGGCACTCGCTGATTCCCGAGGTGCGCGATCTTTATGAAGCCTGGGCAGAGTTCACCGTCACGGACTCAGGCGGCAAGACAATTTATAAGAGCGGCAATCTCAGGCCGGATGGAACGCTGGACCCCGGCGCGCACAGCT
This sequence comes from uncultured Acidobacteriaceae bacterium, assembly GCA_963791505.1. GTDB lineage: Bacteria > Acidobacteriota > Terriglobia > Terriglobales > Acidobacteriaceae > Telmatobacter. Next base: position 46,768 of record CAWBSV010000003.1, on the reverse strand, counting down.
TTACGAACCGGCCCGTCAACGTGACAGGCAACTTTGTCGACAACCATATGGTGTGGACGATCCACTCGGTGGCGTACGATAACTCGATCCAATCTGGCCGGGCGGCGTTGGTGCGGTACCAGTTTCATATCCCTGCAGACGTGAAGGGGCCGATTACGCTCAGCGCAGCAGTGAATTACCGGCATCTACGGCAGAGCTATCTCGACAATATCTTTGGTCCCAACCATCCCGCTTATCCGGTTGTCGAACTCCAGTCGCGGAGCCGGGTGATACAAATTGGCGCAAATCAGCCAGAACCACCACTGCCCGGCGATAATCCCGAATGGATGCGCTGGAATAGCCTTGGAATCGGGTATCTCGATCAGTTACAGCATTCGGATGCGATTCAGGCATTCGAGCAAGTGGCGCGTCTCCGGCCCGACTACAAAGACGCTTTCATCAATCTTGGTCTCACCTACATCGACTGGGAAAAGTACGAAGAGGCGCGGGCGCCACTGGAAAAGGCCCTTGCGCTTCATCCTGACGATGCGCGGGCTCTTTACTATATGGCTCTGGTCGAGCGTCGGGCACGACATACTGAAGCGGAAACGGCCGACCTCGAAAAGGTGGTTGCGCAATATCCGGAGTCAAGAGATGCGCGTCGCGAATTGGGGATTTCCTACTACCAACAACATAAGGCGGACCAGGCGATTGAGGAATTCAAGGCGTTGCAGGCTATCGACCCGGACGATCTCGCGGCGCACTATAACCTCGCAATCCTGTACCGGCGCAAGGGCATGAAGCAGCAGTCCGAGCAGGAGGCAGCGCAATACACCATCAAACGCATCGACCCGGGCGCACCGACTTACTCACTCGACTACTTACGCAACCACCCCGAAATATCCAACGAAAGCGTGCCGTGGCATATTCACTCCGATAAGCAAAGCTCGTCAAAGAATACAGGCAACGGCCAGTAAGTTGATAAGGATTCCCCTTTGATTGACTTGAAGTTGAATCGCCGCAAATTCATTCGCTCCCTTAGCCGGACTGCATTGGTGCTGCCGTTTACCGATCTCGTTGCTTTAGCATCGCCGTGGCAGCAGGAGCAGCAGCTGCAAACCCCGAAGCTCGGACCACAGGAGCGCAGCTACGATGCAAAGCCGGCTGCTCCGCCTCCGGGGCCTAAATCTCCCATTGAGGGAACGCCGCTGGGAGTGAGTTTTGTTGAGATGGCTACAGAAGCCGGCCTGATCGGGAAGACAATCTATGGTGGCGAGTTCAAGAACAAGTACCTGCTTGAGACCACGGGCTGCGGACTAGCCTTCTACGACTATGACAACGACGGCTGGCAGGATCTGTTTCTGGTCAACGGTTGGCGACTCGAGGGGTTTCCTGCTGGGCAGGAGCCACATTGCCGCTTGTTCAAGAACAACCGCGACGGAACTTTCACTGACGTGACAATCGGAACGGGGCTGGAGCATAAAACTGGTTGGGGGCAGGCCTGTTGCGTAGGCGACTATAACAACGACGGGGTTGACGATCTTTTTGTTACCTATTACGGGCAGAATGCGCTTTATAAGAACAACGGCAATGGGACATTTACAAATGTGACCGAGGCCGCGGGGCTGACGCAACCGGGACCGAAGATCCGCTGGAATACAGGATGCACATTCGTCGACTACGACCGCGACGGGCATCTTGATTTGTTCGTGGCTAACTATGTTGATTTTGATTTGAAGACTGCGCCGGTTCCGGAGGATGGCCCGTGCACTTATAAGGGCATTCTTGTTGCATGCGGGCCGCCGGGACTTCCCGGCGGAAAGAACATCCTCTACCACAACAAGGGCGACGGCACATTTGAAGATGTCAGCCAGAAGGCTGGCATGTTTACCGCGGTCGGGACCTACGGGCTCAGTGTTGCCGCGTCGGATCTGGATGGCGATGGCTGGCCGGACATCTATGTTGCGAATGATTCCGCGCCGGCAACACTCTATCAGAATCAGAAGGACGGTACGTTCCGCGATATTGCGATTGAGGCCGGCGCGGCTCTCTCAGCGGAGGCCAAGCCACAAGCTGGCATGGGCGTTTCCATTGGGGATTACAACCGGAACGGCAAGTTCGATATCGTCAAGACCAACTTTGCCGGGGATACCGACTCGCTCTATACGAACTTAGGCGACGGGAATTTCGAGGATCGAACTTATCCTGGCGGATTGGGTGTAAACACTCGATTGCTGGGATGGGGCGTTGGCTTCTTCGACATGGATAACGACGGATGGCTTGATCTGCTCATGTCGAATGGCCACGTCTATCCCGAGGTCGACAACTCAAAGACTGATCTGAAGTATGCCGAGCATAAGTATCTCTACCGCAATCTCCGCAACGGACGCTTTGAAGAAGTGACGGAAAACGGTGGTCCAGGAATCCTGGAAAATGCCCCGGCCCGCGGATGCGCTTTCGGTGATTACCTGAACGATGGAACAATTGACATCGCCGTCAATTGCATTAATGCGCCGCCGCAGTTACTGAAATGTATTTCAACTCTGAAGCGGAACTGGATCAAGATCAAGCTTGTGGGCACCAAGTCGAACCGCTCGGGGATTGGGAGCCGCGTGAGCGTGAAGGCGATGAACCAGCCGGATGCGGCTAGCCCACTCATTCAGACGGAGGAGTTGCGCAGCGGAGGGAGTTACTTCTCGCAAAATGATCTGCGTCTTCACTTCGGGCTGGACCAGGCTACGAAAGTGGACGTGGTTGAAGTGCGATGGCTCAGCGGACAGGTGGATCAGTTCAAGCAGCTTGATGTGAACCGCCTTTATGTGTTGCAGGAGGGCGGCAAGATTCTAAAGTCTGAGGTGCTGACGGCTGCGAAGGTCAAGAAGGCAGTGGGCAGTGGACAGTGAACGAACAGCGGACAGTGAACAGGAAGCCGAGTTCGTGCACCGGCGATTCATTCCCATGATCGTAAGACTTGTGATGTTTTCGACTATTCTCTCGGCCACGGCGGCAATGGCGCAGACGGCGGCGGTTTGCCCCTGGCTGGCGACTGGAAGCGCGGCACGCTATCTCGGCGGCGACGTTACCGTGACCGCACATATTGGGGGAGACCGGCTGGGATCGTGCCGCTTTGTTCGTAGCACCGGAACGCCGCCGCAAGCAATAGAGGTGGTGGTGAGCAAGATAGATTCTCAGCCTTGCAGGGATGGCGGCTCAAAGCTCCCTGCCTTGGGGAATGAGGCGGTGGAGTGCAGCCGTCCGATTGCGCAGGGCCTGCAGGAATCGGTCATTGCGGGGCGGGTGCGGGATGTGTACTTCGTCGTGACGATGAACGGAACACCCGAGACTCCGCCGGATCCGCATCCGCAGTCATCGGAACTCTATCGGCCTTCGGCCCTTCAGCGCGCCGCCGAACAGGTGGCCGGCAACCTCTTCTGACGCGAGCCTCGAAGATTATTTCGCCTGTTTAAGCCACGCAATCAAGTCGGCGCGCTCCTGCGCGTTCTTCACTCGAAATTCCATGTCGTTGCCTGGAAGCATGGTGTCGGTATCTTTGAGCCATAGGTCCAGGGTCGCATCGGTCCAGGTGATTCCTGACCTTTTCAAGGCGGCGGAATAGGCGAATCCTGAGTTAGTAGCTACCTGTTTCCCGTAGACGCCGCGTAGGCGCGGACCATCTCGATCTTTGTCGAGGGCGTGGCATCCGGTGCATCGCTTGTTGAAGGCGATTTGTCCGCGGGCTACGTCGCCGACCAGCAAAGCATTGGGCGTCACGGTCTGGCCCGGGATAACTAGCATGCTCAACGCAGTCATCTCGTCTGCCGAGATCTTAGCGCTCCAATGAATAAGTCGATATTGCAGAGGCGGCATCTCCCCCTTCTTTGTCTCAAGAACTATCTTCGATTCGAGCAGATCGCGCTTCTCGGGGGTAAATTGCGCCCAATCGGAAAAGTTCAAGTGCTTACGCCCCTCGATCACGTCACGCTCGACTAACCAGGAGAAAGGGGCGACACGAGAATAGAAATGCCAGCGGGTCGCATTGGAGTGGCAGTCCGCGCACTTATCTACGAGCACCTTGCGGGCCGGCGCTGGAATCTCTGACGCCTGGAGCACAGTTGCTGGGTCTGCCTCCGGACCTCCAAAGCGAACGGCACGCGGGTCTCCAAAAGGGTGCAGGCGGGCGAGACCGACCGCCGCAACAAGCACGGATACGCCGATCAGAATTGTCGCTCGAATCTTCAAGAGTGCTGCGCCAGAGCGTGATCAACAACCGCCAAGTGGTGATGGCCACGCACGATTTGAATGTCGGTGACCCCGAGAACGGACTGGAGCTGACCCGCCGGCACGGTCATGGGGCCGGGATTGGGCGCTGATGCGGGAGCGGGCTGAGGGAATGCGGTGGACATTGCGGTATGGAATTGGACGTTGCCCTCAACCTTTTGGACGACTTGATGTATGTGGCCATTCAGCACAGTTACCGATCCGAACCGCCTGAGGAACGAGAGGGCTTGCTCACCATCAGCGGTGCCCCAGCCCCATTTTTCGTAGACCATCCAAAGGGGAATATGCGCGAACACGACGATCGGCTCCGATGCGCTGAGTCCCGAAAGATCGGATTTCAACCATGCTAACTGCTCTGCGCCCAGATTGCCCATGCCGTCGACTTGCCGGCAGTTATTCAATCCCACAAAGTGAACTCCTTTGTGATTGAAGCTGTACCAGCCGTTGCCGAGGGTGCCCTTCCCGAATCGCTGTTTGTATTGCTCGCCATCGTCGATGAAATCATGCTCGCCGGGAACATAAAATACTTCGCTCTTGACGCCTTTGATGATCTGCGATGCGGTATCGAATTCAGAGGCCTTTGAGTTCTGTGTAATGTCGCCGGTGTGGATTAGGAAGTCAGGAGACTTGCTTCCCTGCCCTGGCAGCGAGGCGCGCTCAATCGCTTTGGTCAAAGTTCCGGCAACGTCTTGATTGGCGGCTTTGTTGAAGCCGATGTGGCTATCACTGATCTGCACGAAGGCGAAGTCTTCGGTCTTCGCACTGTTCGCGTGCGCGCCCTGAGCCCCTTGGGCAAGCAATTTGGCGGTCGGCACGCCGCCAGAGAGCGTCCAGAGCAGCCCTGTTCCTGCCCAAGCCATACAGCCGAGGAAGTTGCGGCGGTCGATGCCATCGGATTGTAATTTGGATTCGTTTTCCGTCATGATCTGATCCGGGTGCAAGCCTTTCATCGCGATCCTCCGTATTTCGATTGCTTCTCCTTCTCAAACTGAATTTCCTTTCTTTTATTCCCAGTCGCTTTGGGGCATCGCCCCTACGGGGCTGAGGATGGTTTGGACATGTTCCCAGGACTGCGCTTCGCTTGTCCTGGGCTAATGAACCCGCGTCCCTCCGGGACGGGCTTTCATTCACTTTTGAAGAGAGATGTGGTCCCAGGACTGCGCTTCGCTTGTCCTGGGCTAATGAACACGCGTCCCTCCGGGACGGTGAGTGGATGGACTGGGAAAATCCTGCTGGATAAATGGATCGGAGAAATTCGATGGAATAAATCGCGAAGATTTTGGTTTACGGCATGGATGGTCGATACTCAGACGGAACCCTCGATCCGCTCCGCGGCAGAGATTCAAGTCTGCCGGCCAGAGGCAAGACGCATCATGAAGTCGTCTCTTGTAAGCGACCGTTTTGGCGATCTCGCGCTTCCGCTGCTTCCCATGCTCTATCGGCATGCGGTGTGGCTTTGCCGCGATGGAACCGAAGCGGAAGATCTGGTGCAAGAGACGCTGGCGAAGGGACTGCGGGGATTTGGGTCGTTTCAGACTGGGACGAACTTCAAGGCATGGATCTTCAGGGTGCTGCGCAACAGTTTTCTTACTTCGCGCACTGGATTGGCGACGTCGCGCACTGTGTTCCTCGAAGATCACCCGGGATTGCTCGAGAGCGCCGAAGACGGTTCGACGCCGGAGGATCATCTGATTCGCCTGAGCGATCAAGCCGCGGTGCATCAAGCTCTCGAGCAGCTTCAGCCACAGCTCCGCGAGGCTGTTCTTCTCTGCGATCTGGAAGAACTCAAGTACAAGGAGATCGCCGAAGTTCTCGACATTCCTATCGGCACGGTCATGTCGCGCATAGCGCGCGGCAGGCGCGCCCTCTATCAACTTCTGCAACCGCAGTTGCGAGAATCACGATGACACAAATCATGGATGAGGCTGCGCATCTGAAACCCGAAGAGGTCAGCGCTTATGTCGATGGTGAATTGAATTCCAATCGGGCAGAGGGATTCTTGCGCCACCTGGAATGCTGTCACCGGTGTTCGTTGCGGGTACTCGCTGAGACGCAGGTCAAAGCTGCGACGGCGCGGGAGGGTACGCGGTTTGCGCCTTCCGCGGAGACGCTGGCGCGGCTGAGCGCGACGCTTCATAAGGAGACACAGGAGCGCGGGGGGATTGCGTTGGTTCCGAAGATGGGGCGGATCGCCTGGACGGCGCTCGCGGCTACGATTTTGTTGCTGGCCGTTTTTGTGGGCTGGCGGCAGGTTCGAAGTTCAAATGCCCTGGCGGCAGAGATTCTTGATCAGCATCTGGCCATGCTTTCAAGCGGTGCGACGCCTGAGATCGAGTCGACCGATCGGCACACGGTGAAGCCATGGTTTCAGGGAAGGCTTCCCTTCAGCTTTAATCTGCCGGAGGCGGGCGCATTGCCGCCGGACACGGCGCTGCGCGGGGCTGATCTCGCCTATATCAATGGGCAGCCGGCTGCGCAACTGATCTTCACGATTGGCAAACACGAGGCGTCTGTTTTTCTCACGCAGAGAGCCGGGAGGGCCTTGATGCTGGCTCCCGGCACGCGGTCGGGATTTAACCTGCGCACGGCCACGGCGACGGAACTGCGGATCACGGCGGTTAGCGATGTTAGCCCTGCGCAACTGGATGCTCTGATGACGGCGCTGTCTAAGGCACAGTGAGAAGAATCCTGTCTGCATCCTGGATACGCGTCGGTATGGAAGAGCGATCCCTGAGGGGCTAAAGCCCTGCTCATTTTTGCAGGCTTTACGGCCCGACTCAAGTCCGGCCCTGACTCATGTTCTCGCTAGCAATGGGTTTTTCTGCAGCCTGCGAAGCCTGAACCCTTCAAGCCGCCGAACTTGTGTACGGGCTGAAGCCCGAACCCTTCAAACCGACTCACTGCCAGCTCCGGAGGGTCGCTCGATAAAATTGGAGAAATGGACTAATGTCAGAGCGCGGCATGAAAATCGATGCCGCGGAGTGGGAAATTGTCCAGATCGATCGAGTGGCCGCTTAAAACTGTTCCGCCCAGAAAGCCGCGGAGAACGATTTTCGTCCTTCTTTTCGTCCTTTTTTTAATTCTTTTTGGAAGCAGGACGGCGATCTCCATCTGGGTCGAACTGCTCTGGTTCAACTCGCTGGGGTTCGGCGAGGTCTTCTGGAAGTCGCGCATCCTGGAGTGGAGTGTCTTTGCGGGATTTGCTTGCTCACCTTTGGCGCGCTCTATGGGGTGTTCGCGGCGCTGCGGCGAGCACATCTGGCGGACTTGCCGGAGACACACACGATCTTTGTCGGAGGCAATCCGATTGAATTGCCGGTGGCGGCTGCGTTACGGGTTGTTGCGCTTGGCATCTCGGCCATTGTGGGGTTTGCAACTGGAGCGACGATGGCGCAACAGTGGCCCACCCTCGCCTTGTTCTGGTATGCGCCGCGCATCGGACAAAATGCAGCCGCTGCGATGACAGACCCGATCTTTGGCAATTCTCTCAGCTTCTATTTCTTCACGCTGCCGGCACTGCAACTGATTGCGGGATGGCTGCTGACCCTTGCGGTGCTCTCGTGCATTGCGGCTGTTTTCTTTCTGTTGATCGCGGGAGGGTCGCGAGCGCTGACGGGCCAGTTGTCGGGCGGGGCGTTGCCGTGGCGAGGGGTTTCGCTGACGGTGGGAGCGTTGCTGCTGATTCTCGCGGTGCGCTCGTACCTGAGCCGATTCGAACTTCTCTTTGAGCATCACACGATTTTTGAAGGCATCACCTATACAGATGCGCATGTGACGGTGGTGGGGATGCTGATTGTGGCATCCGCCCTGATGCTTGGCGCGGTGGTCGCGGTTGGAACGGGCCTATTCGACCCGCGAGGACGATGGCTGGCTGCGGCCACGGTGCCGGCGATCGTCTGCTACGCGGGACTGATGATGGTGAGCTGGTATGTGACCAGCTTTCTGGTGAAGCCGAACGAGCTGGTGCGCGAAGAGCCCTACATCACGCACAACATCGAGATGACGCGGCAGGCGTATGGGCTCGATCAGTTCACGCAACGCGAGTTCCCTGCCGAGACCAATGTGGGCGCGACCGACCCGGCGAACAACCAGCCGACGTTGCAGAACATCCGGTTATGGGATGTGCAGGCGCTCAAGGACACGCTGCGGCAGATCCAGGAGATTCGCACCTACTACGATTTTCCCGACGTTGACATCGACCGCTATGAGATTGACGGAGCGGAGCGCGAAGTGATGCTCTCGGTGCGTGAACTGAACGTGGACAAGCTGCCGGAAAGCAGCCGCAACTGGATCAACGACAAGCTGATTTACACGCATGGCTACGGCATCACCATGAATCCTGTGAATGGATTCACATCGGAAGGGCTGCCGACGCTGATGCTCAGCAATATGCCGGTGCAGAGCAATGTGAAGGGGATTTCTGTGACTCGGCCGGAGATCTATTTTGGCGAGATGACGAACACCGACGTCTACGTGAAGACGCGGCAGCAGGAGTTCAATTATCCCGAAGGACAGACGAACAATCTCACCTCGTATCAAGGGACGGGCGGCATTGAGGTTGGGGGATTTCTGCGGCGGCTTCTGCTGGCGTTCGATCGGGGCGACATTGCCAAGCTTCCGTTCAGCGACGACGTGAATGCGGAGAGCCGGCTGCTGATGCGGCGTAACGTGCGCGATCGTGTTGAGGCGCTGGCGCCGTTTCTGACCTTCGATGAGGATCCGTATATCGTGGTCGGCGAGGATGGGCGGCTGATGTGGGTGATGGATGCTTTCACTACTTCAGATAACTACCCGTATTCGGCACACAACGGGCTGAATGATCGGCCGGTGAACTACGTCAGAAACAGCGTGAAGGCGGTGATTGACGCCTATGACGGAACGACGACCTTCTACGTCTTCGACAACGCCGATCCAATTCTGGCCACTTACCGCGTGATCTTTCCCGGCCTGTTCAAGGATGCGTCGGCCATGCCCGCCTGGCTTCACAAGCACATTCGCTATCCGGAGTTGATGCTTCGGCTGCAGGCCCAGATGTATGGGCTCTATCACATGACCAATCCCGAGGTCTTCTACAACCGCGAGGATCTTTGGACGGTCGCGACAGAGAACGGAATGGATGGCAGCGGCCAGCAGACCATGCAAGCCATGCAGCCTAACTTTGTGCTGATGAAGCTGCCCGGCGAGGAGCGGCCTGGAGTTTGTCGAGATTCTTCCATTCACGCCGGCGAACCGAAATAACCTGATCGGCTGGATTGCGGGGCGAAGCGACGGCGAGCACTATGGGACGTCGGTGGTCTACGACTTTCCGAAGACCAGGCTTGTGGACGGGCCGCAGCAGATTGAGGCGCGCATCGACCAGAACGCGCAGCTTTCCGGCCAGCTGACGCTGTGGAATCAGCAGGGATCGCATGTGCGGCGCGGCAGCCTGCTGGTGATTCCCTGCGGCAAGGCGTTGCTGTATGCCGAGCCGATTTATCTGCAGGCGGATCGAAGTCCCATGCCAGAGCTGCGCCTGGTGGTGCTGGCGCTGCAAGACAAGTTGGCTTACGCGCCGACGTTTGAGGCTGCCCTGGCGTCTCTGTTCGGGTCAGAGGCTTCTTCGCTCAGGGAAAGCGAGACGCCCAGCCCGGCTGCGGAAACTCCAGGAGCTGCCGCGCCAGCAATGGACATCAAGACTCTCATTGGCCAGGCAGGGCGGGATTTCTCGGACTACCAGCGCCTGACTTCAGAAGGCAAGCTGGCCGAGGCCGGCAAGAAGCTTGATGACCTGAAACAGGTTCTGGACCAACTGAACGCCCGCCAAAAGTGAGTTCGCTCCTGAAGGTCTCACGACGACTGGACTTTTCAGGACATTCACAGAATTGTAACGAAAATAAGCGTTTCATTCCTTACACTTATCGCACTATGGCCATTGATGATCCGCTCTCAATCGAGCAGCAGCCGGGGAAAGCTCCCGGCACCACAATTCTTCGCCTGACGGGCCCTGTAACCCTGCGCAACCTCTTCGACCTGCAGTCGAAGTTGCGGGGCAGCGAGATGCCGGCAGTGCTCATTCTGGATCTGAGTGGTGTGCCGTACATGGATTCGGCCGGCATGGGCGCGGTGATCAACCACCATGTGCGCTCGCAGAGCAAGAATGTTCGCTTGATCGTCACCGGCGTGAGCCCGCGCGTGCTCGAGCTTTTCAAGATGACCAAGGTGGACGGGATCATCACGATTTATTCGACGGTCGAAGACGCGGAAGCAGCGCTTTAGTTCACAGTTCATAGAGCGCAGTGTTGTGCCGCGATCACACACTGTGAACTTCGAACTGTGAACTGCGAACTGAACTGTGAACTGTGAACTCTTGAACTGCACCTTCTCCATTAGACTGGTGAAGGTAAGTCATGCCTGCCCTGCTCTCAAAGACGCGTACCACTCTGGAGATGATCAAGTGGGAGCACTCGGTCTTCGCGCTCCCTTTCGCGCTGACGGCGACCATTCTTGCGGCACAGGGTGTGCCTACTGTGCGAACCATCTGCTGGATTCTGGTCGCCATGGTGGCAGCGCGTTCGTCAGCGATGGCCTTCAACCGATGGGCTGACGCAGAGATCGATGCCGCCAATCCACGCACGAAAACGCGCGCCATCCCGGCGGGGTTATTGTCACGCGGGTTTGTGCTGGGGTTCACGATTGTCACGGCGGCCATTTTTGTGGTGGCAGCGGCTGAATTGAACCGGCTCACCCTGATCCTGTCGCCCATCGTTTTGATCGTGCTGTTTGGGTATAGCTACATGAAGCGCGTCACGCGCTGGTCGCACCTGGTGCTCGGGCTGGCGCTGGGATTGGCTCCTTCAGCGGCATGGATCGCGGTGCGCGGCAGCCTTGATGCGCGGATCGTGGTGCTGACGGCGGCCGTCACGCTGTGGGTGGGCGGCTTTGACGTGCTCTACGCGTGCCAGGACTTCGATCATGATCGTGCCGCCGGGTTGCACAGTCTTCCCCAGGCCATGGGGATTCCAGCGGCATTCTGGACTGCGCGCGTTATGCATGCTGCGATGCTTGGCCTTCTCGCGTGGTTCGCGCTCTTGTTTCATTTTCAGTTAACCGGGTGGCTTGGTATTGCGGCGGTGGCCTTGCTGCTGATCTACGAGCACAGCATCGTGTCGCCGAAAGATCTGCGCCGTCTGAACGCGGCATTTTTCACCATGAACGGCGTAATCGCCACCATCTTCCTGGTCTTTGTTGCTGCCGACCTTTGGCAACGGAGCCGAACTTGATGCCTCGGACCCCACTCAACAAAGAAACTTCAGCGGAGCTGTGGTATGTTGCCAGAAAGACAGATCCTGAGAACGTTTACCCGTCTGCGAATACACCCACCCCATCAGGAGAGACAGCCGCAGGGATGAAGATTGCGATTCAGGGAGAACCCGGCTCATTCAGCCATGAGGCCGCGATGAAGCTGGTGTCCGATGCGGTCATCGTTCCTTTCGCGCTCTCGGCGGATGCGTTCAGCGCGTTGGTCAATGGGGCCGTTGAAGCCGCTGTGATCCCGATCGAGAACAGCCTGGCCGGCTCGGTTTCTGAGCACTTTGATCTTCTGCTCTCAAATGATGTGAAAGTGGAACGTGAGACTCTGCTTCGCATCCGCCACAATCTGATTGCGATATCTGGAACATCGACCGCCCAAATCGATCGTGTTTTTTCGCATCCGGTGGCTTTGGCGCAGTGCCGAAACTTCCTGGCCAAGCACCCGCGCATGGAGGCGTTTGCCTTCTACGACACGGCGGGAAGCGTGAAGCAACTGGTCGAGTTGCGCGACCGGCATGCGGCGGCGATTGCCAGCGAAGCGGCTGCCCATCATTATGGGGCGCAGATTCTGCAGGCGGGGATTGAGGACAATCCCGAGAACTTTACGCGGTTCTTTCTGGTCAAGCGTGGTCGCGAAGCGGTGACCGACCCCCAGTCGAATAAGGTCAGCATCGCTTTCGCCGTCGAAAATCGGCCCGGATCGCTGGTCTCAGCACTTTCAGAATTGTCGACGATTGGCACCAATCTCACCAAGATCGAGTCGCGTCCGGTTCATGGCAAGCCGTGGGAATACATCTTCTACGTCGATTGCCAGATTCACAGTTTGCAGGAAGGCACGCGCGCTTTCGAGGCGCTGAAACCCCACTGCTCGATGGTGAAGGAACTGGGGCGATACCTTGAGGCAAAGAAGCCGGTCGAGTCGCCCGCCTAGACTCTTGGACACGCTTGAGGCTTCGCAAAAAGAGGATGGGCCAAAGCCCATCCTCTTTTTGCGCTCAAACTGCGGCGGATTTCTGCCTAGAAGTGATAGGCCACGCCGATGGTTGGGTTGTAGATGTTCCAGTATTTATTGGTCGTGAAGTTGTACGTTCCCGATGACGTGTCGCCGAATGTGGGAACCTTAGTGACCAGGCCGCGGAATTCCGCGCGAATATCGAAGCTGGGACTGATTTCGTAAGCCACTCCGGCGCCGTACAAAGCGCCAACGGTGGTCTGCTGCTTGGCATCGAGGGTCTGCGTCCCCGTATTGCGGATCGGCAAGTAAATGACGCCTGCTGCGCCGCCCTCAACAAATGGATTGAATTTTTTGTAGTTGAAGGTCCGGACATAGGCGCCAGAGGCTTCCTGGGTCCGAGTGAGCACGCCGATACCATTCTGGAAAGAAGGCCCAACAAACTTGATCGTGTTCTGATAGGTGATGCCGTAATTGGCTTCAAGGGCGCTGGAGGGGGTCAGCATGAAGCGGTAACTTACCAAAGCTCCCAATGCGTAGTTGGAGTGGACCTGAATGTCGGTCTGTGAGGCGATGAACGGCTCGACGATGCCGGTTCCGCTGATGCTGATGTCCTGCCGGCTCTCCTGAGCGCGGCCTGCCGACGCACACACGGCCAGCAGAAATGCAAAAAGGGCGATTTTCTTCATTCGGTCCTGAACCTCACGACTGCGCAACCGTTTGGCTGGCAACGGGCTTTCGATTCGGCATACGGGTTTCCCCGGAAGCCGCTCTCAGAATTGTAAATGGCCGAAACGGCTCACGACCGAATCCGCCCTCTCTGTCAGAAGTGCATCTGTGCCTATAGACGCGGCTGAGGAAGATTGGGCACCTCGGTCGAGGCTTGAGTTGCTGTCTGCAATGCGATCGATTATGCGCCCCGATCGACGTGATAGTAGAAGGGCGCTCCCTTCTCCTGGGCCAGAGCCCGCACAGTGCGCAGGAACGCCGAAGCTGCGTACGACAGCGTGGATTGTTTCCTATGGATGAGCCGCAGAACGCGTTTCATTTCCAACTCGTCCACAGGAACACGCACCAGGTCGCCTGTCTCGAGTTCCCTGGCCACCGTGAGATGCGGAACGAGCGCCACGCCATTGCCCATGGCGACAAATCGCTTGATGGCCTCGATGGTGGGCAGTTCGATGGCCATATTCAGCGGCGTGCGGTAACGCTGGAAGGCTTCGATGACCTTGAGCCGGAGCGGCGACGTGACGTTGTGGGCCACGAAGAGCTCGTCGCGCAGATCGTTGATCGAGACCCTCTCGGCAGAGGCGAGCGGGTGCTTCGGGCTGACGATGAACGCCAGGCTGTCGGCGTAGACGGCAATGGTGCGAAACTGCACCGGGTCGGGGCGGAACGAGACCATACCGAGCTCGAAGGTGCGGAGCGCAAGCTCTTCGGGGATCCGCGAGGCAAGCATGCGCTGCACGGTTACGCTGATGTGCGGGAACTCGCGGCGGAAGCGGTCGATGGCCGGCAGGAGGTACATGCAGGTGTATTCGTTGGCCGCCAGTTGCAGTCGCCCCCGCTCAAGGTTCTTCAGTTCGTCAAGGGCGCTGGAGGCTTCCCGGCGGAGCGCCATGAGGCGGAGTGCGTAGTCGCGCAGAAGAACTCCCGCAGCGGTCAATGATCCATCGCGGGCCGCGCGGTCGAAGAGGGTCTCGCCGATTGAGGCTTCGAGCTTGCGGATGACCTGGCTGACGGCCGGTTGGGTGCGGTGCAGTTTGGCGGCGGCGCGGGTAAAGCTGCGCTCCTCGGCGACGGCCAGGAAGGTTTCGAGCTGATCGAGTTCCATGGAGCCTCCGGGGCAGTTCACAGTTCGCAGTTCACAGTTCACAGACCCTGAAGACCCTTGCTAAGGAAAGCGTGATGGCGGCCAAGATGAAAGTGCGATCTGAACTGTGAACTACGAACTATGAACTGCGAACTTTTCCATAATAATATCTAATCGACTCAACAATAAGAATAACTTTGCCTTATAGCTGCCTGATGCGAGAAAATTGAATGGTTCGAATAATGCTTCCCCTGGCAGGCAGATATGAGCTCAAATCAACCCGACCATGTAGTCTTCTTCGACACCACGCTCCGGGATGGCGAGCAGTCGCCCGGATGCTCGATGACAACGCAGGAAAAGCTGACGATGGCGCACGCGCTTGAAGACCTGGGCGTGGACATCATCGAGGCCGGCTTCGCGATGGCCTCGGAGGGTGACTTCGCGGCCATTGCCACGATCACGCAGGCCATCCGCAAGCCGAAGATCGCGTCGCTGGCGCGGGCCAAGACGGAAGACATCGACATGGCGGCGCGTGCGCTGCAGTTTGCCGACCGTGCACGCATCCACATTTTTCTGGCTTCGAGCGATCTGCATCTGGAATACAAGCTCAAAATCAGCCGGCAGCAGGCGTTGGATCAGACGGCCGAGTCGATTCGTCACGCGCGAACGCATGTCGATGACATCGAGTTTTCGCCGGAAGACGCGACGCGCTCGGATCGCGATTTTCTGGTCGAGATGGTGCGCGTTGCCGTCGAAGCGGGCGCAACCACGATCAACATGCCCGACACGGTGGGCTATCTGACACCGGAAGAATACGGCCGCATGTTTGCCGAGGTGCGGGAGCGGATTCCAGCAATCGACGAAAAGGGGATCATTCTCTCTTCGCACTGCCACGACGATCTTGGACTGGCCGTGGCCAATTCGCTGGCCGCGATCCAGAATGGCGCGCGCCAGGTGGAGTGCACCATCAACGGCATCGGGGAGCGTGCGGGCAACGCGGCTCTGGAAGAGATTGCCGCGGCGCTCTATGTGCGTGGCGACCGCTACGGCGTGTCGACGGGAATCAAGCTCGCCAACATCTACGCGACAAGCCAGGTGCTGGGGCAGATCATCACCTTCAAGCCGTCGCCCAATAAAGCGATTGTGGGCGACAACGCGTTTGCGCATGAGTCGGGGATTCATCAGCACGGCATGCTGGCCAACCCTCTGTGCTACGAGATTATGACGCCGGCGCTGGTGGGCGTGGCGAAGACGCACCTGGTGCTGGGCAAGCATAGTGGCCGCGCGGCGCTGCGGCATCGGCTGGAGCAGCTTGGGTTCTCGCTTACGCGCGACGAGCTGCAGCACACGTATTACAGGTTTGTCGCGCTGGCGGATCGGAAGAAGAACATCTACGACCAGGATCTGATCGGGATTCTGCCGGATGAGATTCGCGAGAAGCGGCATGTGCCGGTGGCGGAGCTAGATTAGATTCCGGACAGTCGTGATTGGCGCGGCTTCAGGAGTGCATCGACCGCAATAAGATTGCGAAGGGCTTTAGCCCCGAAGGACGTCTCTGTGAACTTGAAGATTCTGGTTACCGCCGGCGACGGCATCGGCCCCGAAGTTACCAGTGAAGCAGTCGCTGTGCTCAAGGAAGTGGCACAGGCCGGCGGACACACGCTGGAGCTCGAAGCCAAGCGCATTGGCGGCGTGGCGATTGTGAACGACGGGACTCCTCTGCCGGCTGACACGCTGGCTGCGGCGCTCGATTCGCAGGCTGTGCTGCTGGGCGCGGTGGGCGGCAATGAGTTCAATTCCCTTCCCCCAGACAAGCGGCCTGAGGCAGGCCTGCTGCAGATTCGCGCGGCACTGGGAGGCTTTGCGAATCTGCGTCCAGCTTTCGCATTCAAGGAACTCGCGGTCAACAGCCCGTTGCGTCCCGAGATTATTGACGGCGCCGACATTCTTTTTGTGCGCGAACTACTGGGCGGACTTTACTTCGGCGCACCGCGAGAATGGAACAAGACGACGCATGAAGCGTGGAACACGATGCGCTATACGCGCGACGAAGTGGCTCGCGTGGCCCGCATCGCCTTTGAGCTTGCGCTCAAGCGGCGCAAGAAACTCACCAGCGTGGACAAGGCCAACGTGCTTGAGGTTTCGCAGTTATGGCGCGCGACTGTGAACGAGGTGGCGGCGGAGTTTCCTGATGTCGCGGTCGAGCACCAGTACGTGGACGCAATGGCGATGCACCTGATGAATCAGCCGAAGAACTACGACGTGGTGCTGACGGAAAATCTCTTCGGCGATATTCTCAGCGACGAATCGGCAGTGATTACTGGTTCGCTGGGCATGTTGCCTTCGGCGACCATCGGCGGCAAGGTCAATTTGTATGAACCTGTCCATGGCTCCGCGCCGGATATAGCGGGCAAGGGCCTGGCCAATCCCTTGGGTGCGATTCTTACCGGCGCGTTGATTCTGCGGCATAGCGGCGGTCTCGAGGCTGAGGCGGCATTGATCGAGGCAAGCGTGCGCAAGGTTCTTGAGCAAGGCTTCCGCACTCCGGATCTGGCGCGCGGCAATTCGCAGGGGTTCACTGTTCTTTCGACGACGGAGATGGGCGCAAAAGTTCGAGAGACGGTCAAGGTACAGCTCGTCAGCGCTTAGAGATTGTCTACTTTTCAATTCCAGGGAGCATCATGAGCGGCACACCCAAAACGTTGTTCGAGAAAGTCTGGGATCAGCATGTAGTTGTCGAGCCGCAAGGCGAGCCGACGATTCTGTACATCGACTTGCAGCTTCTGCATGAAGTGACTTCTCCGCAGGCTTTCGAGGGGCTACGGCTCGCGGGCCGCAAGGTGCGCAGGCCGGACCGGTCCATCGCGACTGTCGACCATAACGTGCCGACGACGATTGAGGGACGCCTGCACATCGTCGATCAGATTGCGGCCACGCAGATATCAACATTGCGCCAGAATTGCGCTGATTTTGGCATTGAGCTGTACGACGTCGATTCTCGCGAGCAAGGGATTGTCCACGTCATCGGCCCGGAACTGGGCATCACAAAGCCGGGCATGACGATTGTGTGCGGAGACTCGCACACGTCGACGCATGGCGCGTTCGGGGCACTCGCGTTCGGCATTGGCACCAGCGAAGTGGAACACGTGCTGGCCACGCAGACGCTGCCGCAAGCGAAACCGAAGACTTTTCGCATTTCTGTCGAAGGCGAACTGGCGACGGGCGTCACGGCGAAGGACATCATTCTCGCCATCATCGGCGAGATCGGGACCGATGGAGCGACGGGCTGTGTGATCGAATATGCGGGCTCGGCCATTCGCGCTCTTTCAATGGAAGGCCGAATGACCATCTGCAACATGAGCATCGAGGCGGGCGCACGCGCAGGAATGATTGCGCCGGATGCAAAGACGTTCGCCTATCTCAAAGGGCGCAGGTTCGGCCCGCAGGGTGCGGAGTGGGACCGCGCCGTCGCTGAGTGGTCGAAGCTGCCCACTGATCCCGGAGCGAAGTTCGATCGCGAACTGGTGATCGATGCGACGAAGCTGGTTCCCTATGTCAGTTGGGGAACGAGTCCGGGCATGGTCGCACCGATCACGGCTTCGGTCCCCGATCCGGCAGCAGCGGCGACCGAGCAGGACCGCAAGGGACTGGAGCGCGCGCTTGAGTATATGGGACTGCGGGCCGGCACGCCAATGGAGGAGGTCAGCATCGACCGCGTCTTTATTGGCTCGTGCACGAACTCGCGGATTGAAGATTTGCGGGCAGCGGCGCGGATCGCTGCGGGCTACAAGGTCGCTTCGACGGTGAGCGCCATGGTTGTTCCCGGATCGCAGGCGGTGAAGGCGCAGGCAGAGGCAGAAGGACTGGACAAGATTTTTCGCGAGGCGGGGTTCGACTGGCGCGAGCCGGGCTGCAGCATGTGCCTGGGCATGAACCCTGACATTCTGGCGCCGGGCGAGCGCTGCGCTTCCACATCGAACCGGAACTTTGAAGGGCGCCAGGGACGCGGAGGGCGCACGCATTTAGTCAGTCCAGAGATGGCTGCGGCTGCCGCGATTGCCGGCCACTTCGTCGATATTCGTAACTGGCACGTGCATGAAGAGGTGACTGCCTGATGGAACCGTTTCGTACTCTGACATCGCTTGCCGTTCCGCTCGATCGCGCCAATGTGGATACGGACCAGATCATCCCCAAGCAGTTTTTGAAGCGGATTGAGCGCACGGGTTATGGCGAGTTTCTGTTCTTCGACTGGCGCCGCACGGCCTCGGGCGACCCGGATCCCAACTTTGTTTTGAATGACCCGCGGTATCAGGGCGCGAAGATTCTGATTGCGGAGAAGAACTTCGCCTGTGGGTCAAGCCGGGAGCACGCGGCGTGGGCGTTGAATGACTACGGGTTTCGCGTGGTGATTGCGCCGACGTTTGCGGATATTTTCTTTTCGAATGCGGGCAAGAATGGGATTGTTCTGGTTCGACTGAGCGAGGAAGACGTTGCAAAGCTGCTCCATAACGCGAAGACGATTGACGGCTACGAGCTGACGGTTTCGCTCGAAGAGCAGACAGTCACTGACACGCATGGCTTCCGGGCTCGCTTTGAAGTCGATGCGTTCCGCAAGTTCTGCTTGATTGAAGGGCTTGACGATATTGGGCTGACGCTGCGCCATGAGAGGGCGCTGGATACGTACGAAGCGAAGCATGATGAAGCTGTATGGATGAAAGCTAAATGAAGCGGGGCTAGCGGTGCTAGTTGTTAGCGGAGTTAGTGTTGCTCATGAACTTGCTAACTCCGCGAACGACTAACTCCGCTCGAAGGAAAAGATGACCATTGAAGGTAAGCGTCAAAGCATTCCGTTAACTGAAGGGCCTAGCCGCGCGGCTGCGCGCTCGTATCTCCGAGGCGCGGGATTCGCCAAGGAGGATCTGCACAAGCCGATTATCGGCATCGCCAACACCTGGACGGAAATTGGCACCTGCAACGTGCATCTGCGTGAGGTGGCCGAGGCGCTGAAACAAGGCATTCGCGAAGCCGGCGGTACGCCGATGGAGTTCAATACCATCACCATCTCCGACGGCATTACCATGGGCACGCAGGGCATGAAGGCTTCGCTCGTGTCGCGTGAAGTGATTGCGGACAGCATCGAGTTAGTCGCTCGGGGTAACTTGTTTGACGGGCTGGTCGGCATCGGCGGATGCGACAAGAACATGCCGGGGATCATCATGGCCTTGTGCCGGCTGGATATTCCCGGGATGATGCTCTACGGCGGGTCGATTGCACCCGGCAAGATGAGCGGTCCCGATGGCAAGACGATCGACATCACCATTCAGAATGTCTTTGAAGGGATTGGCTCATTTGCTGCCGGCAAGATTGACGCGGATCGACTCGAAGCTCTCGAGGCCAATGCGTGCCCGGGCGCGGGGGCATGCGGCGGGCAGTTCACGGCCAACACCATGGCGATGAGCGGCGAGATTCTCGGTATCTCACCGATTTATCTGTCCGGTGTTCCCGCAACCAGTTCGGAAAAGAATGCTGCCACGCGCGAAGCTGGCCGCATGGTGATGGATGCGGTGCGGGCCAACCGGCGGCCTTCGCAGATCATTACCCGCAAATCGATTGAGAACACGATTGCGAGCGTTGCGGCGAGCGGAGGCTCAACGAATGCCGTGCTGCATCTGCTGGCGATTGCGCGCGAGATGGGTATTGCTCTTTCGATCGATGATTTTGATGCGATCAGCAAGCGGACGCCGTTCATCTGCGACTTGACGCCTGCGGGCAAGTACGTCGCCTCGGACTACCAGGCAGCCGGGGGATCTCGCTTGCTCGCAAAACGCATGATTGAGGCGGGCCATGCTGACGGATCGACTCTGACCATCAGCGGGCGGACGCTGCAAGAAGAAGCGGCGCTCGCAAAAGAGACTCCAGGGCAGGATGTCATTCACACCTTCGAAGCTCCGATCAAGCCGACGGGGGGGCTGGTGATCCTCAAGGGGAATCTCGCTCCGGAGGGCAGCGTGATGAAGATTGCCGCGGCGAATCGTGTCGATCATCGCGGGCCGGCGCGTGTCTTCGATACGGAGGAGTCCTGCTTTGAAGCGGTGCAGACGGGGAAGATCAAGCCGGGCGATGTGCTGGTGATTCGCTATGAAGGACCGAAGGGTGGTCCGGGAATGCGCGAGATGCTGCAAGTGACTGCAGCAGTGAGCGGCAATCCTGACCTTAGCTCGACGGTTGCGCTGCTTACGGACGGCCGTTTCTCCGGCGCCACGCGCGGCTTCACTGCGGGACACGTCGCGCCGGAAGCATTCGTTGGCGGGCCGATCGCGGCGGTGCGCGAGGGCGACATGATTCACATTGATATTCCGAATCGCAAGCTGACGCTCGAGGTAAGCGATGAAGAGATCGCCGCGCGGCTCAAGGGTTTCAAGCCGCCGGCGCTGCGCTGGCCGAGCGGCGTGTTTCGCAAATATGTAGACCGGGTGACGAGCGCCTCAGAGGGCGCGACAACCTAAGACAGCCGATCGCTGAAGAAGGAGCTGCAATGGGAACGACTGACGCAACGCATGGATCCGATGCCCACCTCACCACGCCAACGCGCCTTACGGGCGCAGAGATTGTTTGGGCAACACTGGTGGGCGAAGGTGTAGACACCGTCTTCGGCTACCCCGGCGGGGCGATTCTGCCGGTGTATGACGCGCTGCGCAAGTTTCCCATTCATCATGTTCTCGTTCGCCACGAGCAGGGCGCTTCGCACATGGCCGACGGCTATGCGCGCGCTTCGGGCAAGGTGGGCGTTGCCCTGGCCACGAGCGGACCGGGCGCGACCAATCTGGTGACCGGCATAGCTACGGCGATGCTGGACTCGATTCCTGTTGTCTGCATCACGGGAAACGTGTCGTCGAAGATTCTTGGGCACCGATGCTTTTCAGGAAGTGGACATTACCGGCATCACGCTGCCTGTGACCAAGCACAACTTCCTGGTGAACAAGACAGAAGATATTGCGAGCGCGATCCGCAGTGCGTTCCAGATTGCGCAGAGCGGCCGGCCGGGGCCTGTTCTGGTCGACATCACAAAGGACGCGCAGCAAGGCACGGCGATCTTTGACTTCGAGGCTGCCAAGCCGCGAGCGTATCGCCCGCACCCCATGTTGCGCGTGGAAGACTCGGGCCTGACGCACGCCGCGGAACTGATTCGCAACGCGAAGCGCCCGGTGATTCTTGCCGGTCACGGCGTTTCGGAGTCCGGCGCGATGGAGCAGGTTCGGACGCTTGCCGAGCGCGCGCAGATTCCGGTTGCGCTGACACTGCTGGGCCTCGGCAACTTCCCTGCCTCGCACCCGCTCAACCTCGGCATGATGGGCATGCACGGTGAGTCATGGGTCAACGAGGCCATTCAGGAAGCCGATCTGCTCATCGCGTGCGGGATGCGCTTTGATGATCGCGTGACTGGTTCGACTTCGACCTATTCACTGAAATCGAAGAAGATTCACATCGAGGTTGACCCCGCAGAGATCAACAAGAATATCAAGGTGGATGTGGCGCTGGTTGGCGATCTTCGCCAGGTACTCGAGCAACTTCTGCCCCGCGTGAGCACGCGTGATGGCTCTGCGTGGCTCAAGACCATCGAGGCAAGCAAAGGCGAGTCGGCTGTTCTCGATATCAAGAATCTGCCTGACTCCGGCCATCTTTATGCTGCTCATGTTCTCCACGACATCTGGCGCATCACGGGCGGCAACGCGATTGTGGTAACCGATGTAGGCCAACACCAGATGTGGGAGGCGCAGTATTTCCATCATGAGCATCCGCGCTCTCTCGTAACTTCAGGCGGGCTGGGAACGATGGGCTTCGCCTTGCCTGCGGCGATTGGCGCCAAGTTTGCGTGTCCTGAAAAGGAAGTGTGGGTGGTGGCCGGCGACGGTGGCTTCCAGATGACTGCGGCTGAGTTATCGACGATCGTGCAGGAGAAGATAAAGATCAACATCGCCATCATCAACAATGGCTATCTTGGCATGGTGCGGCAGTGGCAGGAGTTCTTCTACGACCGCAATTATGAGTCCACGCCGCTGGTCAGTCCTGACTTTGTGAAGCTTGCGGATGCGCATGGCATCGAAGGGCTCGCTGTTCACAAACGAAGCGAGGTTGTTCCGGCCGTAGAACAAGCACGCAAAGCAGAAGGCGCGTTCCTGTTGAACTTTATGGTCGAGAAGGAAGAGTCGGTTTATCCGATGATCCCTGCGGGGTCCGCCTTGCACGAGATGATCCGCCGGCCGGGAAAGAATCCGTTGTTAGAAACTCCGGAAGACGAGTAGGAGCGGTTCGTAGTTCACAGTTCGTAGTTCGCAGTGGCATCAGAGAGCGATCAGCCGCGAAACACTGTGAACTACGAACTCAGAACTGCGAACTGCTTTGTGAAAGGCCATCATGCTGCATACATTCGTCGCTTATGTTGAGGATCTGCCGGGCGTGTTGACGCGCGTGGCATCGCTGTTTCGCCGGTTGAATATCAATATCAATTCGCTGACCGTGGGCAGAAGCGAGCGGGTTGGACTGTCGCGTCTGACGCTGGTTTGCGAAGCGAGTGCGGAGGCTGGTCACCGCATTCGTGCAAGTCTCTTCAAGCTCGAGAATGTTGTGGACGTTGATGATATTGCGCAGTCCCCCAACGTGACACGCGAGCTGGCGTTGATCAAGGTGGCCGCTACGCCGCGCAACCGCTCGCAGATTTTCGACCTGGTTGAGGTGTTCCGCGCGCGGATCGTCGATCTTACCTCCGAGTCGCTGATGATCGAGATGACAGGTGTGGAGAGCAAGATCGAGGGGTTGATCGAGGTTCTTCGCGAAGATGATGGTCGGATTCTCGAGATTTGCCGCAGCGGCAAAATGACGATGCGTCGCGGACATCATGTGTCGAGCGTGCTGAAGGCAATGGGCGCACGCGTTGGTGAACATGAGCCCGAAGAAGATTCCATCGAAACGTTTGACGACACGGTCTCGACTGAGCCGGAATAGAATTCCTGGAGCGGCTCATCGATTCGATCGATAGAACGTTCCCCAACCCTGAAATCAATCAACCTAAAGGAAGAAAACGAAAATCATGGCAAAGACTTACTACGATCACGACGCTGACCTCTCACTGATTCAGGGCAAAAAGGTCGCTATCATCGGTTATGGCTCGCAGGGCCACGCACACGCGCTCAGCCTCAAGGATTCAGGGGTTCATGTAAAGGTTGGCCTGGCGGCCAATTCGAAATCGCGCGCTAAAGCTGAGAAGGCCGGCCTCGAAGTTGGCACCGTTGCCGATGTAACCAAGTGGGCCGACGTGGTGATGGTGCTTGTTCCCGATCAGACCGCGGCCAAGTTGTATGCCGATGAAATCGCGCCCAACTTGACGGCCGGCAAGATGCTTCTCTTTGCTCACGGCTTCAACATCCATTTCAAGACAATCATTCCCGCGGCGGGCATTGACGTGGGCATGGCTGCGCCCAAGGCGCCGGGGCATCGTGTGCGCGAGGTATTTACAGAAGGCGGGGGGGTTCCGGGGCTGATCGCGATCCATCAGGATGCGACCGGCAAAGCGCATGCTCTGAATCTGAGTTATCTCAAGGGCATTGGCTGCACGCGCGCCGGAGTGCTTGAGACGACATTCAAAGAAGAAACCGAGACCGATCTGTTTGGCGAGCAGGCCGTGCTGTGCGGCGGCGTCAGCGCGCTGATTAAGGCGGGATTCGACACGCTGGTCGAGGCCGGGTATCAGCCGGAGAGCGCTTACTTTGAAGTGCTGCACGAACTCAAGCTGATTGTGGATTTGATTTATCGCGGCGGCCTGGCGTACATGCGGTATTCGATCTCTGATACAGCCGAGTGGGGCGACTATGTCAGCGGGCCGCGCGTGATCAATGAGGAGAGCCGCAAGGCGATGAAGGCCATCCTCACCGAGATTCAGAATGGCGCGTTTGCGAAGCGCTTCCTGGCCGACCAGAACAGCGGCCGCAAGGAGTTTCTCGCGTTTCGCGAAGCTGAGGCCAAACATCCGGTTGAGGTTGTCGGCAAGAAGCTGCGTGCTGCGATGCCGTTCCTCGATCCGGTCACCGTGGAAGAAGTGTCGAAAAGTCGCTAGAAGAAAGGCCTTCAGCGAATCGCTCTCAACTTTTCGCTGAAGGCTTGTCGACTTAGATGCGCAGGAAGATCCTGCGTCGATACATCCAATAAAGAATCAGCCAGTAAGTCAACATGACCGCGATGCCCATCATCAGCGGCTCGAGGCCTGCGCCGAAAATCTGGAACACGCCATATCCAAGATGGATATGGAAATTGTTGATGATGAAGTCTTCCCACAGGTGATCGATGAGGTAGGCAGCGATTGAGTTCATGCCGACCACGACGAGCGGGAAGGCCCAGCGCCGCCAGCCTTTCACGTCGAGCACCCAGGAGAAGGCCGCGAGGAAAAAGAAGCAGACGCCGCCGCTGGCGAGGGTCCAGCTTGGGGTCCAGATGCGCTTCACAATGGGGCAGACGCCGGTTACGTGCAGAAGCAATCCCGCGGCAACCAGCAGAGCGCCGGCTATCAGAAATTTCTTCACGGGGATGCGCGGAGCCGCGGCGCGGAACCACTCGCCGGCGCGGAGGCCGAGGAGCATGGTGCCGAGCGTGGGAATGAAGCTGAGGGTCAGGTAGCCGCCGCTGTTGCAAGCAAAGCGCGAGGCGCGGGGCAGCATGTTGAGAAACCATACGTCGAACGCCTGACCGAGATTGCTGTTTTTATTCCAGTGGGCTGCGAAGCCGGTGAAGTTGTGGTGCCAGGTGCTCGGAACGCCGACGGCGGCCCAATCGAAGTTGGGACCGGGGGCGGGATAAAGCGCCCAGGCCAACCAATAGCCGAAGAGGATCGCGCCCAAGGCGATCCACTGGATCCTGGGTCGCGCACGCGCGAGCAAAAACGCAAAGGTATAGCCGAGGCCGATCTGCGTCAATGTGTCTTCGAAGGTGAAATAAGTCTGCGTGCTATCGGTGGAGCGCAGAAAGATTCCGAGAAAAATCAGGAGAAGGCTGCGCCAGATGGTATGCAGAAGCTGGCGGCGAAAGCTTTGGCCCTTCGCGGTCCGGGAATGAATGGAATAGGGCAGCGCCACGCCGACGAGAAACGTGAAGCCCGGCTGGATGGTGTCGTGCAGGCTCATGCCAGCCCATTCGACATGCGTCTGATTGAAGGAAAGGATGCGCCAGAAGAGGCTTTGCGGAAAGGCCAGATGCACTTTGTAAAAATTGAGCACTTCGCCCATCATCAGCAGCATGACGAAGCCGCGATAGGCATCGACGGCAACGTTACGCGACGGGGCGGTTTGGGTTCGCTCAATGAGCGGTTGAGTCGCCTCGGGAATCGCAACTGTGGTCGATGAGCCCACGCGCATCTCCATTCGAGGACCGGGCAGCTCAGGCGAGCGGCCGAATCACTCCAGAATCGTAAAGTAGCACAGTGGAAGGTGGACGGGACAGGGAATGCGGTGGAGCGGTTTAATCTAGCTTAGGTTTCACGACAGGGAGAGATATGAAAGACGAACCGTTTGCAACTTTCGGCGACATCTCGCGGCGGGAGTTCATCCGTCTCGGCGGCGTGAGCGCGATTGGCCTTGGCCTGGCCGCACGCGAGGCGGAAGCCGCGAAACCTCCCGCGGCTTGCATGATCGCGGTGCCCTTCGCGGCTGCGAATCCCAGGATTGGAATCATCGGGACGGGCGGCCGCGGCACGAGCCTGTTGCAAAACCTTCTTGCGGCGGATGCACAGGTCGTTGCTCTGTGCGACATCGTGCGTGAGAAGGCCGAGCACGCGCAGTCGATGGTGGTCAAGGCCGGGCAGGCATCTCCGGAACTGTATGTGGAAGGCGATCACGCTTTCGAAGCGCTCGTAGCTCGAAACGATCTTGACCTGGTGATCATTGCCACTCCGTGGAACTGGCACGTTGAGATGGCTGTGGCCGCCATGCGTCACGGCAAACATGCTGCCGTCGAAGTACCTGCCGCCACCACGATTAAGGATTGCTGGAAGCTGGTCAACACGTCGGAAGAAACGCGGCGCCATTGCATCATGCTCGAGAACTGCTGTTACGGATACAACGAGACTCTCGTGTTGCGCATGGTGCATGAAGGACTGTTTGGCGACCTGCTTTATGGAGAAGGCGCGTATATTCACGATCTGCGCGAGGAGCTTTTTTCCAACCAGGGCGAGGGCCTGTGGCGCCGAACCTTTCACACCCTCCGCGACGGAAATCTCTATCCCACGCACGGGTTGGGGCCGGTGGCCAACTATATGGGCATTCAGCGAGGCGATCGGTTCGATTACATCGTGTCAGTGAGCACACGGCAGCGGGGGCTTGATGCTTATCGCAAGGCGCACCTGCCGGCATCCGATCCGCGCTGGGCAGAGCGTTATATCAACGGAGATATGAACACGTCGATCATCAAGACGGCAAAGGGGCTGAGCATCACCTTGAAACACGACACGAGCAATCCACACCCGTATGACCGGATCAACATCATTGCCGGCACACAAGGTGCGTTCGCCGATTATCCGCCACGCATTTATTTTGACGGGCAGGCGGGTGGAGAGCAGTGGGGCAGCCTCGACGCGTGGAAGGAACATCAGCATCCATTGTGGAAACGCGAGGGCGAGATCGCGCAGAAGCTCGGCGGCCACGGCGGAATGGACTACATCATGCTCTATCGCCTGCTGCAATGCATGCGCGAGGGATTGGTTCCGGATATGGATGTTTACGATGCTGCTGCGTGGTCGGCGCCGGGGCCATTAAGCCAAGCATCGGTTGCGAGCGGGAGTGCTCCGCAGGCGTTTCCTGATTTCACGCGCGGACGCTGGGCTGACCGGACTGTCTCGCAGATCGCCACGCAGGTTTAGCGCTTGTCGAGCCGGAAGGCGGCGGCCTGATAGTCGCCGCGAAAGTTCTCGTCCATCTCCAGGCCGTGGTGCATCCACCATGCGCCTGTGGCCGTGCCCGGTGTTCTCTTCCCTGCGTTGCCCTCGATTGAAGTCAAGGTATAGTTAGCGGCGGGGTCCAGGCCCTGGAGTTTCAAGAGCGGAAAGCCGCGCTGCTCCTGGGTGGAATGGATGAACGCGAAGACCACCGCTTGGCTCTTGTCGGACCGCACGGTTTCCGTCGCCGAGAACTCGCTACCGTTGAGCGGTGAGATCAAACGATAGAGCTGCCCCTGAACGATGGTAGGTTGAACCTGATGGTAGGCCGCGATCAGACGCTTCGCGGTCGCCATTTCGTCTTCATTCCATTTCGTAATGTTGGCGCCGATGCCGAGCGAGCCTTGCATCGAGCTCAACATACGATAGGCAACGGATGTGGTGCGATGGTTCAGTGAATGCGGAGAATCCGTGACCCAGGCCATCATGATCTGCGGCGTGTAGGCGTAGGTGAAGCCATTCTGCATGCTCAGGCGATCGAAGGGATCGGTGTTATCCGTGGGCCAGACCTCATCCACGTAGCGCAGGATGCCGAGATCGACGCGTCCGCCGCCGCCGGAACAATCCTCGATCTCGAGGTTCGGGTGCCGCTGGCGCAGTTCCGCAAGGATGCCGTAGAGATTGCGCGTGAACTCCACATAGACTTTCTTTTGTTCGGTGGCGGGCAACTGATCCCAGCCCGGCTCGCTCCAATTGCGGTTATAGTCCCACTTGAGAAAGGCAATATCGTTCTCGTTGAGGAGCTTGTCGAGGAAGGTAAAGATGTATTCGCGGACATCGGGTCGCGCCAGATTCAGCACCAACTGGTTGCGTTGTTCTGACTCGGGGCGGCCGGGAAAATGGAGCACCCACTCGGGGTGTTTGCGATAGAGATCGGAGTCGGGATTGACCATCTCCGGCTCAACCCACAGGCCGAAGTCCATCCCCAGGGCATGCACCTTGTCGATGAGGGGCTTGAGTCCGTGGGGAAATTTTTCCTGGTTCACATACCAGTCGCCGAGCCCGGCATGATCGGTCTTGCGCTGGCCGAACCAGCCGTCGTCCATGACGAAGCGGTCGATGCCGAGGGCCGCGGCCTTCTCGGCCAATGCCTCCTGGCCCGCCTCAGTGACGTTCATTTCGGTGGCCTCCCATGAGTTGTAAATCACGGGGCGCACGCGGGGCGCAGCCTGGTTCGCCGTAGCAGCAGTCCTTGGCAAGATGTGCTCAAGTTCGTAGCGATGGAGCATGCGCGAAGCGCCCCCCAGGCCATCGGGAGAGTAGCCGCCATAGAACGTTGGAGTCTCGAGCTTTTCGCCGGGCTTGAGCACGTAGCCAAAGTCAAACGGATTGAAGCCACCAGTGACGCGCACGGCATCGAGCTGATCCTGTTCGACGGTGATGCGCCAAGATCCGCTCCAGCCGAGTGCGCCGAACCAGACTTCGCCGTGCTCCTCATTTGGCTCACCTGCCTGGATGGCAAACCAGGGATTCGCCTGATGACCGGTTGAGCCGCGGCGACTCTCAATGACGCGCGCGCCAGGGTGGATCGTCTCCTGGGTCAATGTCCACTCGCCTGCCCATCGGCCGGTCAAATAATCCAGCGAGTAGTGACCGGCCGGCAATGCCCATGCGGCTGCGGCCGCCTGCTCGATGGTGACGGGTTCGGGTCCACGATTGTCGATGGTCGCCGAGCGAGCAAGAATTCCGCTCTCGGGATCAATCGCGTAATGAAGCGTCACAAAGATGGGACGCGCGATGTCTTTGAGCACCACATCGAAGGCGTTCGGCTTTTCATCGTGGCTTGCGTAATGAAGCACAAGATCGCGATTGCCATCGGCAAATGTGATCTTCAATGCCGGCTCCATGAAAAGCCCGGCGCCCCAGCCGGCATATTCCTGCGGCGTGTTGGAGTAGGAAGAATCGAAGGAAGCCCATTCGCGCTTGGGCATGGTCTGAGGAAACTTGTCGGTTTCTCCCAGTCTTCCACCCCAGTAGATCTGCTGCAGCTCGCCCCTGCTGTTCACGCCAAACACATAGGTGCTCGATCCGCCGTCAAGACGAAATGTTTTGGTAGCGGCGTCGAAGTGCTGGGTTGCCGATTGCGCGGAAAGAGGCAGGCAAGCAACGAGCCAAAGAACACAGAAAGAAAACGTCTTCAAAGCGGGCGATCTCCTTACCGTTCGTTGAAACCGCCCCATCATAGCACTCACGGATTGGGTCCGATCGCCGCAGCTCAGTACGCCAATACAGCACGAGAACGGGACCTTACAAGTTCGCGCACTTGGGCGATCGCAAACGCGCCCAGCATCACCATCAACGGATCGAGAGGCCGCAAGTGATAGGGCTCCGGGTGGGTGAAATAGTACATCACAGGAAGCAGAAACATGACCCCGCCGTAGCGAACCGCTTCAAAGGGCTTGCTGTTCCATGCGAGAGTGAGCCCGACCAGAGCAAGCAGTGTGAGCGACGTGGCAAAGGGAATGTTGGCGGGGTCCATCGGCTCCATGCGCAGATAGGCAGGATCAAAGCTCCAAAAGCCGAACCATAGATAGACGGCTCGCCGGAGAGAGGTCCACGCGTACCAGCCAGGATGCCCGGCAATATACGTTTTCGCCTGCGCGGCCTTGTGATCCATGTAGGCAATCTCGCCCATGGAGTTGTAGTCAGCAAGCTCCTGCTCATCGTGCAGGGGGTGAAGTTGATCGCTCGTCCATCGCTCGGTATAGCCGTTGTTACCCATCCATAGCTCGAGGCCCATGCTGTCGCGCATGGGAATGAAGCGATGAAAGACCATTGCGTTGCGGATCATCCACGGGGAAATTGTTGCTGCGAGCATGAGGGAGGCGACCAGGCCCGGCACGAACCATCGCTTCCCTGCTTTCATCAGTTTCCACGCGGCCATCAGCATGAGAAATGGGACGACCACCAGGACGGATGGTTCAGTGAGCGCAGTAAATCCCGCGAGGAGGCCGAAGCCTGCCCAGAGGCGTAGTTGCGGCGATTCCTCCATCTGTTGTGCGAGGTAGATGAGCCAGAGCAGGCAGAACAGCAGCAGGTGCGTTGACCAGGCCCAGGCGGCGGCAAAATAGATGCCGTAAGGGCAGAGCGCCCATCCCCAGGCCGACCAGCGAGCAACACGCTCGCCAAAGCTGTGGCGAGCGATCAAGTAAAGTGGAATGCACGCCAGGGCTGAGATCAAACAATTGAATGCGTGAACGGCGAAGATTGACGCAGCCGTGTGTACTCCGAACATCTTGAAAAATGCGGCAACAATGAGGGGGAACACCGGCGGCATGATCGCCGAGGGTTGATCGGAGACAAACGGGCTGCCAAATCCTCTGCCGGCAACCAGAGCCCGCGCCACATTCCCCTGTTCCCAGGCATGGATGTGGTCCGCATTCATCAGATTTTCAAAGTTGCCCAGTTGCGTTACTGCCAGACGAATCGCGAGCGCAACGAGAATGATCATTGCGAACTGCCGAAACGAGAGCGCTTCGGTCATCTTGCAGGTTGTCGCTTGTTTGTGTTCTGTCATTCTTTATGTAACTAATTAGATGAAAAACACGGCCACACGCTTACATGGAGCCCAGGCGGCCTATCGGCTATCCTGAAAAGACCCGGAGGCCCCGATGCTTACCCCGTCCGTCGTTGCACCGACAAATCCGACTCCTGTTGATGTTATAGCCGCCGCGGTGGAACGCATTGGTCCATTGCACGGCCTGCCGCTTGAAGATCGTCTCTGGCTGGCCGAGCATGGTGAGGAGAGGACCGCCAAGGCTGGGAGCGTTCTCTTTGAAGAAGGTGCCCCGGTGGAGCACATGATGCTGATCCTCAAGGGGGAAGTCCACGTCCGCCGAAACCGCGGCGGGCCCATGACGCTCTTCATTGGAAGGACCGGTCAGATGACCGGGTTGCTGCCCTATTCACGGATGAAGGGCTACGGTGGACAGGGGTTTGCCATCACCGATGTGTGGGCGCTGCTGATACCCAAAGGAATTTTTCCCGAGATGCTGCGGGCCATCCCGACAATGGGCCAGCGCGTCGTATCGACACTTCTCGATCGTGTCCGCGAAGTCACGCGCATCGAACAGCAGGCTGAAAAGCTTACGGCGCTGGGCAAGCTTGCGGGGAACCTTGCGCACGAACTCAACAATCCCGCCTCCGCTGCCCAGCGTGCGGCGTCGAATCTGGCGGCTGAATTGCGCGCTCTGCGCGAACAGCGATTTCAGCTTGTGAATCTGTGCCTGAATGAATCGCAGATCGCCGCGGTTGAAGCCTGGGAGCAGAAGGTGCTCACGCGGGAGCAAGCGCCGCCGCCCGAAGGGCAGACGACTGCCGTGGCGCAACTTGCCCCGGAGGAAGCCATCCGCTCGTGGCTCACCAACCTCGGCTGTGCCGAGCCATGGGATATCGCAGCCCAGCTTGCCGAGCAGGGGGTGAACATTCCCGACCTGGAGGAGCTTCGCGCAACGCTGGGGTCGACGGAAGTCTGCATTTCGCTCCACTTCTTCGCGCGCTACCTGCGGTCGACCCGTTCCGTGGACACGATGGTGACTTCGAGCGCGCGCATTTTCGACCTGATCAGTGCGATCAAGGCCTACTCCTTCATGGATCGGGCTCCGATTCTTGAAGTGGATTTGCCGGACGGCCTCGACGCCACCCTGCAGATGCTCCACTCCCGGATGGAAAAGGTCGAGGTCATTCGAGACTATGCGTCCAATCTGCCCCGGATCAGTGCCTATGCCAGCGAGTTGAACCAGGTGTGGACAGCCCTGATTGAGAATGCACTGGATGCACTGGGCAATGAGGGTACACTCCGCATCACCTGCCGTATGGAGTCAGAGATGCTGCTGGTCGAAATTTGGGATTCGGGCCCCGGGATTCCGCCGGACTTGCAGGACCGCATCTTCGAGCCGTTTTTCACGACCAAGGCGCCCGGGCAGGGCTTGGGGCTCGGTCTCGACAATGCCATGCGCATCGTTCGCAAACACAGCGGTCACTTGAGCGTCGAATCCAAGCCTGGGTCAACCCGTTTCTGCGTCCGCCTGCCCTTCGACCAGTTGCAGGCCTACTAGAGCGCCTCGCTTGGGTCGCCATTCGCTGCATGGAGGTAAGCATGACTCAAGCCGCATCCCACTCGAGCGACAGAAAAGCTTCGCTGGCCCCTATTCTCTCGGTCCGAAACGGGGCGGCCGCGGTGGAATTCTATAAGAAGGCCTTCGGCGCGGAGGAACTGTTTCGAGTGGAGGCACCCGACGGTGCCGTCGTCGCGCAGCTTGCGGTGGGAGGCGCTGACTTCTGGCTCGGAGACGAGTCGCCGGAGCACTTCAACTTCAGTCCCGATACGCTGGGCGGAGGAACGGTGCGGATGTCGCTTGTGGTCGAAGAGCCGGATCGATTGTTCGATCAAGCCGTGGCGGCGGGAGCCCGCGTGATCAGCCCCATGGACGATCAAAGCTATGGCTGGCGCATTGGGCGGATCGCGGACCCGTTCGGCCACCACTGGGAGATCGGGAAGCCGCTCTAGCTCGAAGGGCAAAAATGAGCCGCGAAAAAGCTACTTTTCTACTTCAACTCCGCGCCAGAAAGCTACGAATCCTTTAATCTTACGAGCGGCCGGCTTGGGGTCTGGGTAATACCAGGCAGCGTCCGGATTGTCCTGCCCCTCGATGAGCAGATTCAGATACCGCGCTTGCCCTTTCCAGGGACAGGTCGACGTTGTGCTGCTGGGCTTGAAGAACTCCCGCTTGAGGCTCGCCTCTGGAAAATAGATATTTCCCTCGACAACCTCGGTGTTTTCACTCTCGGCAATGACTTTGCCGTTCCAGATTGCTCGCGCCATCGTAAGAACCCGCTACCCTCACTACCCGCTGCTCTCCGCCGCGCAGTAAAGCGCGTCCGGTGTGTAACGGATACGACACTAGCAGAGAATCGCATCCGTGACGAGTACCCTGTCGAGATGCGGCATGCGGGCAGAAGACTCACGGATTGTGCGCGTAACCTACTTAACGTCGGCGATCTTCTCGATGTGAACGATCATTTTGCCCGCGTCGGCCTTGGCTGTGACGGTTACGTGGTCGCCATAGAAACCCTTGACGGCATCGGGATTGTCGATCATCCAGACCGCCTTCTTGGCCTCGTCAACAAAAACCGGGCTCGCGCCCCCCTCAATGCACTTTTTCACGCAGGCTGCGCCGGTTCCGGCGTGCTTGGCGCCGCATCCCGATTCGCTGATCCATCCGTTCAGAGTCGAAGAATCGGCCGCCGTGGCGAGGGGAGCAACGGCCATCGCCGCGCACAGAAGAATGAGAATTCGCTTCACGAGACACCTCCAGGGAAGTTCGCATTCCCGTTCACTCGATCAACAACACATCATCCTCCCCCCGGCCTAATTCGGCAAGAGGTGGATTTATTGCGGTTGGGTTGGATAGGAATACTGGCCGTGCGCTTCCTGTTTGGCGGGAAGGCTCTTGCGGCGGGCCTGCACGTTTTTGAGCACGGCTTCATAGCGCTGCGTTGCGGCCGAGAAACGCGTAACCAGTTCGGCAGTCTTGGAGAGGAAATGGGGATTCTGCTTGCGAATATCCTCCAGATCGCCGGAAAACTTGGCCAGCAGAAAGAAGCCTTCGGCGTTGCAGTCGACGAAGAGCTCGGCGGAGACGGCGCCGTGGAGCACCATGGCCGCAGCCATCTCCCAGTAAGTCAGCACCTGGCGAAGCCAGGGATTATGCGGATCGGCGGGGTTCGAGGCAACCTCGAAGTAATCCTGGGCTGTCTCGGGCCAGAACTCTCCCGTAATCCATGCGCGCGCCTTGCGCATTTCGGCTTCGGTACGCAACTCGTAAAGCTTCAGGATGATTTCAGCATCGGCAGGGGTTGCAAGCATTCGTTCCATTGGGTTCAACTCCGAGTCACAATACTATCGGAATCGTGCGGAACGCGCTGAGCTCGAGGACACGGATATTTGGTTGCGCAAATTCCCCAGTTTGGGTCAGGCGGGCTGCAGCTCCCGCTTGCCGCGCTTTTTCTCGACAACAGGACCGTGCGTTTCGGGTGTCGGCTTTGCGGCTGGAGGAGGCGTTTCTGGTGCATCCCCGATACGCTTTGAATAGCTGCAAACCACGGGCGTCCCCTCTGGCTCGATCGTTTTCTTCGCGCCTTTTTTGGCGGCCTTCTTGGGCGCCTCGTCCTCGGCTCCCTTTTTCTTGTTGGGGCACTCGAGGATAGATTCCGGACTTGAGCGTCTTCTCGACGAGATAGGGGCTGCCGCACTCCGGACAGGGCTGCGGGACAGGCTTGAAGTTCGAGGTGAAGTCGCACTTGGGATAGTTGGTGCATCCCCAGAAGATATTCCCGCGGCGCGCCTTGCGCTCGGCAATGTCGCCTGTACCGCACTTGGGGCACTTCATCCCTGCGATGAGGTTCTGCTTCACGTATTTGCACTTCGGGTAGCCGGAGCAGGAAACAAATTCTCCGTACTGGCCCTGGCGCAGAACCAGTGGCTTGCTGCAGAGCGGGCAGTCTTCGCCGGTGGGAACGGGAGGCTTCTGCTGCTGCTTCTGGCTGAGCTTGCGGATTGTCTTGCAGGGCGGATCCTCGCTATAACCCGGGCAGCTCATGAACATGCCGAAGGGTCCGCGGCGCAGCACCATCACGCGTCCGCAATTTTCGCAGTACTCTTCGCTCTCGCCTGCCTCCTGGGCTTCCGGCGTGTTCATGTCGGGCTTGGCGGCGGTGTTCTCCTTGGTGAAAGTGCAGCTTGAAGGATCCTTCTTGTTGTAGGCGGAACAGGAGAAGAACGTCCCGAATTTGCCCCACTTCAACACCAGCGGCGATCCGCAGACTTCACACTTCTCGTCTGTCATGATCTCCATGCGCTTGATGTCTTCCATCTTCTTGTCGGCGTCTTTGAGCTCGTCCTCAAAGTGGTCGTAGAAACCGTTGAGAAGATCGGTCCACTTCTCTTTTCCCTCTTCAATATCGTCCAGCTCCTCTTCGAGCTTGGCGGTGTATGCGGTATCGAAGATGTAGGGAAAGTTCTTGACCAGCAGGTCGCAGACCACGACACCAATCTCGGTGGGGTAGAAGCGGCCGCGCGATCCCCCATGCTTCACGACATACTCGCGGTCCTGAATGGTATTGATGATCGACGCGTACGTGGACGGCCGGCCGATTCCCCGCTCTTCGAGCTCCTTCACCAGCGAAGCTTCGTTGTAGCGTGGAGGGGGCTGGGTAAATTTTTGATCGCTATTCAGCTTGTCCAGCGTCAGGGTCTTCACGCCGTCCAGGTTGGGCAGCTTGTTCGACGACTCGTCATCGTCATCCTTCTTCTCTTCCGATGCCTCGTAGATCTTGAGAAATCCGTCGAAGCGCAGCACGGAGCCCGAGACGCGAAAGTCATACGTCTTGCCATCCCTTGCGCTGACCGCGGCAATTTTTGCGGTGGTGATATCGAAGATTGCGGGCGTCATTTGCGAAGCGACAAAACGGCGCCAGATGAGCGTGTAGAGTTTCAATTGCTCATCACTCAGATAACGAGCGATCGACTCCGGCGTCCGTGAAGGATCGGTCGGGCGAATGGCTTCGTGCGCGTCCTGCGCGTCTTTCTTCCCCTTGTACACATTGGGGGAATCGGGCAGATACTGCTTGCCCAACTGCTTGCCCACCCAATCGCGCGCCCCTTGAATCGCATCCGGGGCCACACGCGGCGAGTCGGTCCTCATATAGGTGATCAAGCCTGTGGTGCCCTCGGCGCCCAGGTCGATGCCTTCATACAAGCGCTGGGCCACGCCCATGGTGCGGCGCACATTGAAACCGAGTTTGGTTGAGGCGTCGCGCTGCAACTGGCTGGTGATGAAGGGGGGCAACGGCCGGCGCTGCTGCTCGCGCGCCTGCACCGAGGCCAGAGACCATTGGGCATGCTCAAGTGCCGCGATCACCGTATCGACAGTTGCCTTGTCTGGCAGCGCGTTGGCAATGAATTGTTCCTTGCCGTCTTTGTCTTTGCCGTTGGCAACTCGCGCGGTTTCGCCGTTGATGCCGATGAACTTCGCTGTCAGAGTTTTGTCTGGCTGCTTTTCCGCATGCAGCAAAGCGTCCAACGTCCAGAACTCGACCGGACCAAACGCACTGATCTCACGCTCGCGTTCGACAATCAAGCGCACAGCGACAGTTTGCACGCGGCCCGCGGACAGCCCGCGGCGCACTTTGTCCCACAGCAACGGAGAGATCTGGTAGCCCACCAGGCGATCGAGCACGCGCCGCGTCTGCTGCGCATACACAAGGTTCTGATCGACATCGCGAGCGTGCAGAAACGCATCCTGCACGGCTTTCTTCGTGATCTCGTTGAAGGTGACGCGGCGAATCTTCTTCTTTTCCTTGGCCGAGGTCCCGAGCTGAAGTGCTAGATGGTAGGCAATCGCTTCGCCTTCGCGGTCCGGGTCAGGCGCCAGATAGATTTCGTCCGCTTTCGCCGCCAGCTTCTTGAGCTGGTCGACAACTTTTTCTTTGCCGGGAGACACGATGAGCTCCGGCTCAAACGTCCGATTCTTCAGTTCCACGCCAATATCGTTCTTGGGCAGGTCCATGATGTGCCCGATCGATGCGCGCACTTCGAACCCTTTGCCCAGATATTTTTCAATCGTCTTCGCCTTGGCCGGCGACTCGACGATCACCAGTGATTTGGTCATTGCCATCCTTATTTGTTAACCCAACTCTATCGTGCTTGCCCTGTCAGACCTGTTTGACTCCGCTTGACGCTTTTGGTTCCAGCGCACGCAATCCTCGAGCTCAGCGCAATCATTGAACCGCCTTACCCACTGATCCCATCCAGGAAAAATCTCCGCAAGTGTTGCACCCTACCACGGAACCCCTGACCGTTTCTACATGCAGTCTCCCACTTCGTGTGCCTTGGTCCCAATCTGAGAAAACCATAAGCTCCTGAGGGATTACGTCTTCTCCCCCAAAAAGATCCATCACGAAATTCATTCTTTTTTGAGGAAAAATGCCCTCTCGCCCCGTCGAGCAAGAGCACCAACCTGCCTGCCCGACCCGGTTCAGGCCGGCGCTCCTACAGAGACCGCACGTAGTTTTTTCCTGGAAG
Source organism: uncultured Acidobacteriaceae bacterium (assembly GCA_963791505.1). Taxonomy (GTDB): domain Bacteria; phylum Acidobacteriota; class Terriglobia; order Terriglobales; family Acidobacteriaceae; genus Telmatobacter. The sequence continues at coordinate 9,396 of CAWBSV010000003.1, read as the reverse complement.
GCTGCGCACCCGGCCAGTGATCTCGAGCTCGAACAATGCCGTAAATACTTCGGAAGAAGTCAGTTGCGTTTCGAGCAGCTCAAGAATCTGGTCGATCTGCAGGCTCTCGTCGGCGCGAAGCGTCTCAAGCACCATCGACTCCTGCGGCCTGAGCACCGGGTCCGAAAGAAGGGATGCTGTGGCCCCGGGCTTGGATTCAGCGGGGGCTTCGGTTTCCAGTTGTCGCCGCACCTGGGAGGGCAGATCTTCCCAAACATCCTCCCAGGTCGCGGTCAGCTTCGCACCCTGCTTAATCAACGTATTGGGAGTCCACGAGCCCTTATTGGTCACATTGCCGGGCACGGCAAAGAGGTCACGATTTTGTTCGGCGGCACAACGCGCTGTCACACGGGTTCCGGAGTTCTCGCTGGCCTCGATCACTAGAACCCCAATGCTCAGGCCGCTCAGGATTCGGTTGCGCCGGGGAAAATTCTGCGGCGCCGGGAAGGTCCCCATCGGAACTTCGCTCAGGATCGCTCCGCCAAGTTCCAGAATCTCCTCAGCAAGCTTCTTGTTTTCTTTGGGATACACCACATCGATCCCGGTGCCCCACACGGCGACCGTGGGCATACGCGCGGCCAGAGCCCCACGATGAGCACATGAGTCGATCCCGCGGGCCATGCCGCTGACAATCAAGAGCTTCCGCACCGCAAGATCGCGGGAGATCAGTTCGGCGATTCCTGATCCATAGGGCGTGGGATGCCGCGTTCCTACGACGGCAATCGAGGGCCTGCTGAGCAAAGCCGCCGGACCACGTACCCATAAAACAGGGGGTGGATCATAGATTTCTTTCAGGCGTTCGGGATATTCGTCACACCCGAAGGTAAGGATTTGCGCCCCCGCATCCGCAGTCCGCGTCCATTCTTCCTCGGCCGCCTGGCGAGCCTTGCCATCAAAAATGTACTGGGCCGCGCTGGCCGGGAGTCGCAGCGCCTCAAGGGCGGTGAGAGGCAGCGTGAAGATCTGGCTGGCGGCCTCCAGATTCCGCATTGCATCCAAAATCCGCTTGGGCCCCAGCCCCGGGCTTAACGCCATGGCCAGCCACGCCAGACGTTCTTCGTCCATGCGAGCTTCCGGCTCGACGGCAAACGCGTGTACCGCTTTTGTCATTCACGTTCAGTTCGGTTCAATCGAACGCAGTTTTCCTGAGAGGAAACCGATCTGCTCCATTGGGTATTTTCCGTCACGTTACCCTCGCCGCCCTGGCTTGTCAAGAAACCTTCGTCTCATACCGGGATTTATGGCACCATGGTCACACAGAAAATTCTTGATTTTCGGTTCGCAGTTTGGTTGGGGTCTTTCGTTGAGAAATTCCTCCCGCTTGCACCCCCGCAACGCGCAAACGCAACCAGGATTAGGTCGAGTGAACAAGCTTTCAACAAATGTTCTGATCTCCCGTGCCTTTCGTTCGACGGCCGCTTCGCTTTGCGTCTTTCTCTTCACCGGTGGCGTTTTCGTGCTGGTGTTTGAACCCGTGGCGCAGGGGGCTGAAAGGGCTGTAACCCTGACGTTGCTGGCGTGGACGGCTGTCATTCCCCTGACTCTGGTGACACTCAGGTGGGCCCAATACGCCGCATGGACCTTGCTCGCCTGCCAGTTGATCGCCTTCGCGGCGTATCGCTGGCCGCACCTGCTCTCGGGCGTCGTTGAGAACTTCAGCAACTTCATCGCGCTGGGCGTGGTGCTGCTTCTCTATGGCGGGTCGGTTTTCAAAAAGCGCGCGATTGCGGAAGGAACTTTCACGGGAGAAAAGATCGCCGGGATCATGACCGACTGGTGAGGCCTTCAATTTGCTGTGTTCGCGATGCGGACCGCCCTTCGGCGCGGGTTGGTAGTCTAAGGGCAGAGTGAGTTCGATCAACGATCTGCGCCTGCGCATTGCCGCCATCAATTTCCTCAATCCCGCTCCACTGATGTGGGACTTCGAGCACGGCCCTTTTGAATCTCAATTAGCATGGCGCTACCAGATCGAACGGATGACTCCCGCGCAGTGTGCCGACCGGCTGGCTGCCGGCACCTCAGACATTGGACTCATTCCGATTGCGGCACTCGCCCATCATCCCGAACTGCGCATCCTTCCAGGTTCGACCATCGCTTCGAAGAGCCGCGTCCGGTCTCTTCTGCTTGTGCGGCGCGCGCATCAGCCGATCGCGGACATCCGGTCTGTCGCCGCTGATACCGCAAGCCGCACTACGCTGGCCTACTCGCGCATCCTTTTTCACAAGTGGGGCAATGCAGAAGTTCCATTTGTGCCCGCATTCGCTGACCTCGACGCAATGCTCGAGCAATCCGAAGCCGCCATCCTGATTGGCGACCCCGCGTTGCTTGCTCTCGAAGAAAAGGAGAACCGCCTCGAACGCACCGGGGAGCAGCTTGTTTATCACGACCTGGCTCATGAGTGGATCGCGCTCACTGGGCTTCCGTTTGTCTCCGCAGTCTGGTGCGCCTCGGCTGGATGCGCGCTGGACGATAGGGTTCTTGACGACCTGAATCAATCGCGCATGCACGGAATGCAGAATTTGGATGCGCTGGCTGCGGAGTGGGCCCTGAAGATGCCGGTTCCGGAATCCACGATACGCACCTATCTCAGCCACAACATCCACTACACGCTCGATCGGGAGTGCATCGAGGGCATGAACGGATTTTTCCGCGCCGCAAGTGAACTATCGATTCTTCCAGGCTACACACCACACGTGGAACAGGCGTGAGGGCGGCGTCGCCTATTGCTGCGTCTGTGCGTAGTACCCGTAGGTAGTGCGAACCTTGACGCCCGGTTTGTCGACCTTCACTTGCAACGCATGGTACTCGTTGGGATGGTCTGCATGCGCTCCCTCAAAGGTGAGTGTGTAATACGAGCCGGCATCGCGAACGGCAGTGTTTAATGCGCCGAGAATATCGTACCCATTGGTCTGAACAACTCCGCCGGTGTGGGTCGCAATCACCTGCAAGGCAAGATCGGGGTATTCCGCCTGCTTGGGCGCCGGCACAGCCTTCAAATAGCTTTGGTAGTAAAAAGGATTGCCGCGGCCAAGCACGTTGGGATTGATGCAGGAGACCGTGATGTGCGCGTCGCGCAGTCCGTTGGTGAGCGACACGATGGTGTCAAATGTCCACTGGCGCTCTTTGGTTACCTCGTCGAGTCCCGCCCAGGAAAGCAACGGCCAGCCTGGGCTGATGAAGAGCATCAACTTGCGTCCCGGCTTTGTGGCTTCGACAGCGGCCAACTGAGCGAGCTGCGAGAGGGACCACTCCAGGCGATCCGCCGCTCCATAGACGCCGGCTGACCGGCCGATTTCGCGCAGCTCTCCATTTGCGTTGTTGAGGGTCGCCAGTAATGCTTTTCCATCGGTTGTGGAGGCATCGCTGACCTTCAACCCCCATTGGGAAAGAACGGCGATGGAGGTAGGGTGCGCCAGCTGTCCCCCATCCTCACCAAGGAATTCGCCGAGTTGCTCGCGCATCCGCGCCACCGTGGTGAATGGCGCATTGATGGCATCGACCACGATGATCAAACGCACCGGCGTTGGAGTTGGAGTGTTGGCAGCAACAGCTTCGACGTTTGTGAGCTTGACGGGAGATCCGTTGTCGAGCAGCGTGAATTCATTCGCGCTCAAATCCTTGACGTTGTGGCCGAGCTTGTCAGTAACCTCGACGTCAATCGAAAGATCTTTCTTGCCGCTGCCAGGAATGACAACCGATGGCGCCTTAATGTCCCGTGTGGCCGCGACCTGCGCGTTTGCCAGAGGGGGGACACCACTCATTTCCATCACCGCTACGCAAGCGGTTAGAAGGCACTTCAAGGTTCTCGATATCATCGGCTTGATTGATGCATGCATGTCTCTGCTCCCGGTTGAAGACAACGGCGGCTGCAGCACGAGCCTGCGATCGCGGCCAATCCGCAGCTCTCAACAATTCTGAGACCCGGAGATCGCGTCTCTCGCGTGATTGGACTCGGAGGATGCTCGAACGGTTACGTCCATTTCGACCCAGTTGGAGAAAGACGTGCCACGCCCCAAGCGATCCTCACCCACTGGTGGGATGACCGACGGATAACTCTCGTTGCAAGATTGTGCGAATTCGATCCGGGTGGATTGGCTCAGATCTCCCAACGCAACAGCGCGGCGCCGACCGTGAAACCCGCGCCGACCGCGGCCAGAAGCACCAGATCGCCTTTTTTCAGCTTTCCTTCTTCGATGGCTGTTTCCATCGCCAGTGGAATGGTGCCGGCCGAGGTATTGCCGTACTTTTCGATATTGATTATGACCCGCTCCGGATCCATGCCCAGTCTCTCAGCGGTCGAAGTGATGATCCGCTTATTGGCCTGGTGGGGAATGAAGCAGCCCAGATCCGCGCCGGTGACGCCGTTCCGCTCGAGAACTTTTGTCGTCGCCTCGGCCATCTTGCGGACGGCAAACTTGTACACCGCGGGGCCATCCTGAAAGATGTAGTGCATCTTCTTGTCGACGGTTTCGTGGGTCGAGGGGTTGAGGCTTCCGCCCGCCTTGAGGTTCAAGGCAACTCCACCGGAGCCGTCAATTTCGTGTTCAAAATCGATGAATCCAATTTCGCCTTCAGCGCACGGCTCAATCAGAACCGCTCCGCCGCCATCGCCGAAAAGAACGCAAGTGGTGCGGTCGGTGTAGTCAGTCATGCGCGTGTTGGCGTCTGCGCCGCAAACCAGAACTTTTTTGTGCGCTCCGCTCTCGACCAGTTTCACACCCGCCTGCAGGGCAAAGACGAAACCGGAGCAGCCCGCCGAAACATCGAAGCCCCATGCGCCCTTCGCGCCGAGTTTGTCCTGCACCAGGCAGGCCGTCGATGGAAACATCATGTCGGGCGTAACGGTGCCCACAATAATCACTTCAACTTCGGTTGGGGAGATGCCGCGGGCGGCCAGGCATTTCTTCGCAGCTTCAAGGCAGATGTCGCTCACACCAAGGCCCTTGGCGAGGACGTGGCGCTCGCGGATGCCAGTGCGATCCATGATCCATTGGTCGTTGGTCTCGACCATTTTTTCGAGGTCTTGATTGGTGAGAACCTGCGGGGGAACGTACGTGCCAAGCGCTGTGATCTTCGCGCGGGTGCCCACGATGGGGCGGACTGAAAGCGTCAAAGCGTTCTCCTTGCAACCAGCGTCGCCGCCCGAAAGGCGGAGGGCGGTACAGGTGTACTTCTCATCCCTGATCCCTGTTTCCTGACGCAGAAAAAGTACCGGGTGACCTACTGCGCCCGTACTAGCCCGTTACCGTTGCTTCCTTCCGGACCTGGCGGGTTTGGCGGGATTACGTCGCGTAGGACCCGGCACTGATTGATTTTATCATCCGGGCTGGGCATACTTCGCCCCGAAGAGGTTGCGCCAATGCCTGCGTGGCTCTCTCCCAATGGAGTATCCTTTTCGCGATCCAAGAACCTAGCCCAGGGGCGCTCCAAATGACGCGTTCGCATTCTTTCCATTCCAGATTTGTTGGCCTTTTTTCAGTCGTTGCTCTTGCCATTGCATCCGCTTCTGGCCAGCTTGCGCCGCTGGGTGCGCCGCCAAGCCAGCCCGCGGCAGGAACCGGACCGAGCGCTGCTCCCACGGTTGCCGGGACACTCAGCGTTGAAGCGGTCAACAACGATCTGAAGGTCGCCCGCGCGGCGAACGCCGAGAAACGCTATGCGGACGCCGAGACGCTGATGCTGCGGGACACTGGGGCGCGAAGCAACATGCCTTATCTCTGGATTGAGCTTGGGCTTTCGCAACTTGGACTGAAAAAATATCCCGAGGCCGAGAGCAGTTTCAAGTCCGCGCTTGGAGGCGGCCAGCCGGCGCAGAAACAGGCGATTCCCGGGGCCTTCTATGTTGAGGGAAAAGGAACAGCGGCCCACGTCAGCGTGCAAACAGAATCCTCCTCCGATAACAAGAGCAAGCCGGAGATCGAGGGCATGGCCTATTCAAGCCTTGGGCAGGTATACATCTTTACCAACCGAGTCCCGGAAGCCAAAGATGCCTACGAGAAGGCGGTCAAGGCCAATCCTCCGCAGGCGCCACTCTATCTGCGCAACGAGACGATTTTCTTCTTACAGACTGGGAACGCCGCGGAGCAGGTGGCGGCAGCCGACAAGGCCATCGCCGTCGATCCAACGCGCGCAGCTTTGTATTTCTACAAAGGCCAGGGGCTGGCCGCGCAGGCCACCATCGATCCGAAGACCCAGAAGCTGGTGCTGCCCGCGGGCTGTGCCGAGGCGCTGCAGAAGTACCTCGATCTGGATCCATCGGGCCAGTATTCCGCGGATGCGAAGGGGATGTTGACGGCTGCGGGCGTCGCCATCAAACCGGCTGGGAAAAAGTAAGAGCTGAACGCGCGTTGATGGATGCTAGCCTGTCTTCAGGCAAACAGATCCTTTCATGGCCAGAGCCCGCGAACCCAAAGTCGCACTCTCGAGCGTGGATCAGAGCGAAGATCTCGAGGCCCGCCTGCGCAAGATGCAGCCGGTCATCAACGCCTGCACAGCGATCACCTTCGTTGCGTTTCTCTTTGGCGTCCACGCGTTGCTGATTTTTCTTAATGCCCGTCTCGCAGCCCTTGACCGCAACGCCCTCTTCACCTTTCTGCCGCGCCCCTCGAACTGGTGGGGATTTCCTTTGGTGGGAGCCATCTCGCTCTCCTGGGAGATCACGCTGCAAATCTGGTCGCTGCTCGGCCATCGCGCCACGGCCAATGACTACCGCGAATGGGGAAAGACTGCGCCCTTGACCTTTCGCGGCCACACCTTTGTCTTAAACGCGCAAAAGCTTTTCCAGTGGGCAGCCATGTTTATTGCGCTGCCGCTGGGCGCCTACACATTGCTCGATCTCAATGAGCACACCAGCTTCAACCCCGACTCGATGTCCGTCTGCGGTCTCGCTTACAGGCAATGGGAGACACGTGCCTATTCCGATTTGGACCGCATCACGATGGTGCAGGGCGAGGTCAGCTCGAGGGGCAGGTACAGCCACGCCCCCGCGCTGGTGCTCGATTTTGCCGCGAGATACCGCTGGTCCTCGGCGCGCTGGAATCGCCAAAAGCTGTCTGATCTTGACGCCGTTGCGAATTTTCTCGCGAAGAAGGCGAATCTGCCCATCGAGGCGACTCTCACGGAAGAGGGCATTCCCCCGGCAATGCCGCACTAGGCGTCTGGTTTCCGCTGGGCCGCGGCCTATCGCCAAAATCGTTGCACCGGTACAATGGAAGTGTGACCAAACCCACCGCTCCCACGGCCCCTTCCGTGGGCTTTATTTCGTTAGGATGCCCCAAGAACCTCGTCGACTCCGAGGTAATGATGGGCCTGCTTGATCGCGCCGGCGCACGACTGACCGGTCGGCCTGAAGACGCCGAGATTCTGGTTGTGAATACCTGCAGCTTTATCGACACCGCCAAGCAGGAATCGGTCGACACCATCCTCGAGATGGCGCGGCACAAGACTTCGGGCTCGGCGCGCAAGCTGATCGTTGCCGGCTGTCTGGTGGAGCGCTATCGCGACGAGATCATGAAGTCCATCCCGGAAGTGGATGCGGTGGTCGGCACCGGGGAGCTCGAGGCCATCCTTGAAGCCGCGGGGATGAAGGCACCCCCTGCCGCGCCTTCACTCTTCAACATCATCACCAGCGTGAAGACGGCAGAAGTACGGACAGGCCAGGAGTCGCAGGCCGGAACGCACAAGCACGAGCCCACCGTGTTCAGACCAGAAGGCGATCTGCGCGAGCAGCAGGGCCGCTTCAGCCGCGAGGAGTGGCAGGGCGCCGCGCACATGTTGCCCACGTATCTCTACGACGAATCGACGCCGCGCTTTCTCACCACGCCGCGTTCGTCCGCATACATCAAGATTGCGGAGGGCTGCGATCACCCATGCACGTTCTGCGTGATCCCGAATCTGCGCGGCAAGTTTCGCTCGCGGCGCTTTGAATCCGTCGTCGCGGAGGCGCAGCAGCTTGTGGCACGCGGCGTTGAAGAGATCACGCTCATCGGCCAGGACACGACCTGCTACGGCGAAGACCTCGGCATCAAGGATGGGCTGGCTACGCTGCTCGATTCCCTCGCCCGCATCGAAGGCTTGCGCTGGCTGCGCTTCCTTTATGCCTATCCCAACCGCATCACGGGCCGACTGCTCGAAACAATCGCAAAGCACGACAACATCTGCAAGTATCTCGATGTGCCGCTGCAGCACGCGTCGCCTGCCGTCTTGAAGTCCATGAAGCGCGGCGCGGGCGCGGATATTTTCCTCAAGACGCTGAACAAGGTGCGCGCCGCGGTTCCGGGCATTGCGTTGAGAACCAGCTTCATTGTTGGATTTCCGGGCGAGACGATTGAGGATTTTGAAATCCTGCAGGAGTTCATCGGCGAGGCAAAGTTCGACTGGCTGGGAGTCTTCAGCTACTCCGACGAGGAGGGCTCGGCGGCATTCCCCTTCGGCAGCAAAGTGCCGAAGCGCACGATCGAGGCTCGCAAACGCACCTTGATGCGGCTGCAGCAATCCATCTCAAAACGCGCCAAGAAGCAATGGGTGGGCCGCGAGCTGGTGGTTCTCGCGGAAGGCGAAAGCGAAGAGACGCCGCTCCTGTGGGAGGGCCGCACGCAGTTTCATGCTCCTGAAATTGACGGCAAGGTCTACATCAACGACTTTGCCGATCTTGGACCGGACAAGGCTCTTGAAGCAGGCCGATTCTATCGGGCTGAAATCACCGAAGCGCATGAGTACGATGTGATCGCGCGCATCCTCGAAGGACCGCTGTAAGCTTTACCCGTTTGAGATTGCGTATTCCAGTTGCTTCGCAAGCTGGACGCCGTGTATTCCTATTCCAAGGTAGGGCATGCCGATCTTCCCAAGACGCCCCGCGGTCCGTTCCCTGTTGCGCCTCCCGCTGCTGGGCTGCCTTACAGCGCTGCTCATCGTGCTTGCCGGCGAACACACCGCCTCGGTTCTAGCCGGGATCACGACGGTCGTGGATTCCGAGCGACGGCTCTTTGTCCTCAGCATCGGCATCAATCAATATCCTGCCAAGAGCAATATTGGCTCGCTGCATTTTGCTGTCCCGGATGCCGTCAGCGTAGCGGGCGTCTTTTCTACCCCGGAGGTCCGACGAACCTTCAAGGATGTTGAAGTCGTCACGCTTCTTGACTCCACTGCGACCGTTGCCGGCATTCGCAGCGCGCTTGAGCATCTGATCCAGGTCTGCAAACCAGAGGATGTCGTCGTCCTCTACTACGCCGGCCAGGCCGCTACAATCGGCCCGCACAGTGACATCAGCCACTCCGGAAGCCCCGGCTCGGAATACAACTTCGTCGTCTACGATTCAGAGGTGACTGGCAAGGATCAGGACATGGTCACGAACACGCT
>CAWBSV010000002.1:0-46450 GCA_963791505.1 uncultured Acidobacteriaceae bacterium | reverse complement strand
GAATTCCCCGCCAGGTTCGCGCCACGCACCACCACCGAAACATCCGCGCCGCCTTTGGCGAAGCGCGCCGCCAGATGGCCGCCAATAGCCCCGGCGCCGTAAACACAGATTCGCATGGCTCAGGACAACTTATCGAGGGCGGCGCCGGACCCGGCGCGAGATTGGGAGGCGTTGGCAAAGCAGATCGTGACGGATGGCATTGGCGGCTCGCGCTGGAAAAGGATGCGCTTATGATGGGTGCACTGCAGCAAAGCCGCAAGCCTCGCTCGGCCCCGCCATGCGCCATTGCGTTGCCGTAATGCTGGACACCCCATGCGGCTCTTGCCTATAGCACTATCCCCATGAGCACGCCCTCGCCCATCATCCCCGTCATCCTGTCCGGCGGCTCCGGCACGCGGCTGTGGCCGGTCTCGCGCGAGAGCTTCCCGAAGCAGTTCTGGCCGCTGGTCTCGGACCGCTCGATGATCCAGGAGACCGCGCTGCGGGCGCTGGGCGCCGGGTTCGCGCCGCCGATCGTGGTCTGCAACCAGGAGCACCGGTTCCTGGTCGCCGAGCAGTTGCGCGCTGCCGGGCATCGACGGCGCGCGGATCGTGCTGGAGCCGGTGGGGCGCAACAGCGCCCCGGCGATCGCCGCCGCCGCGCTGCTGGTGGCCGAGGACAGACCCGGACGCGGTGCTGTGGATGATGGCGGCGGACGCGGCGATCACGCGATCACGGCCGCGCTGCACGCCGCGCTGGCGACGCGGCGGCCGGCGGCGCGGGCCGGGCAGGATCGTCACCTTCGGCATGAAGCCGACCGCGCCGGAGACCGGCTATGGCTATATCGAGGTCGGCGAGACGCTGCCGGATGTGCCGGCGGCGTCGCATCGCGGTCGCGCGCTTCGTCGAGAAGCCGGACGCCGCGACCGCCGCGGCGACTGGTCGCCGGCGGCCGGCATCTGTGGAACTCCGGCATGTTCGTGTTCACCGCCGCGACGCTGCTCGACGGAGATGGAGCGCCATGCGCCGGACGTGCTGGACGCCGGTGCGCGCGGCGGTGGCCGAGCGCGAGCGACGGATCTCGATTTCATCCGGCTCGACGCCGCCGCCTTCGCCGCCTGCCCGTCATCAGCCTCGACTACGCGGTGGCCGAGCGCACCGACCGCGCCGCCGTGGTGCCGGCCGATCTCGGCTGGTCCGACGTCGGCAGCTGGGGCGCGCTGTGGGAGCTCGGCGCCAAGGACGCGGCCGGCAATGTCGCGGTCGGCGACGTGGTGCTGGAAGGCGCGAAGAACTGCTACGTGCGCAGCGACGGCATGCTGACCGCCGTGGTCGGGCTGAAGGACGCGGTGGTGGTGGTGACCGAGGACGCGGTGCTGGCGATGCACCGCGACCGCGCGCAGGACGTGAAGAAGGTGGTCGACCGGCTGAAGCAGGCAGGTGAAAGAGCGCAGGCAACAGCTTGCGCTTGGTCAGGTCGCCTGATGCACCGAAGATCACCATGATGCCGGGATTAGGAATCCGCTCCTTGCCTTGCGGAACCTGCTTGAGATCTTCAGGCCGTACCTGCATTTGAATCGTCGCCATCGTTTTCCCCCCAGTTGCGGCGCGCGCCGCGCAATCAACGCCCATGCTAAAACTGCCTGCGTCTCGGGTCAGTCCTTCTTCACAGCGTGGCCGCCGAACTCATTGCGCATGATGGCAAGCATTCGATCGGTAAAGTTGTTCTCTTCGCGCGAGCGGATGCGGCGCAGAAGCGACTCAGTGATCACCGGCGCGGAGATATTGAGGTCGATGGCTTCGATCACCGTCCAGCGGCCCTCGCCCGAGTCCTCCACCCAGGCTTCGAGCCCCTCGAGCGTGGGATTCTTGGCCAGCGCGTCGGCGGTGAGATCGAGCAGCCAGCTGCGCACCACGCTGCCGAAGCGCCAGATTTGCGCGATGGCTGCGAGGTCGAGATTGAACTCCTTCTTCTGCTCCATGATGGTGAAGCCCTCGGCATAGGCCTGCATCATGCCGTACTCAATGCCGTTGTGGATCATCTTGACGAAGTGCCCGGAGCCCGCCGGCCCCACGTGTCCCCAGCCTTTGTCTGCGGCCGGAGCGAGGGTTTCAAAGATGGGGCGCAGGTACTCGACAGGATCATTGTCGCCGCCGACCATCATGCTGTAGCCCTCTTTCAATCCCCAGACGCCGCCCGAGGTACCGACGTCGACAAACTGAAACCCTTTTGCCGTGACCTCCGCGTGGTGGCGCATGGAGTCTTTGTAGTTGGAGTTGCCGCCGTCGATCAGAATATCGCCGGGATTCAGCAGCGGCTCAAGCTTGGCGATGGTGTCGTCCACGGGCTTGCCCTGCGGCACCATGATCCAGATCGCTTTGCGCCCCTTGAGATTCTTGGCCAGGTCCTCGAGCGTCGAGACGCCCAGGTTGCCGGCATCTGTGAGTTTCTTGACGGCTTCCGCGCTGAAGTCGAAGCCAACCACCTGATGGCCACCCAGCCGAAGCCGCTCCGCCATGTTGCCGCCCATTTTGCCCAAGCCGATCAATCCGAGTTGCATACCCCCCCCTAAGAGCCGTTCGTGGTTAGGTGTTAGTGGTTAGAAGACTCCGAGCGCAATCAAATCGCGCCGCAAGCTCTCTGCACCGTCGAACCGCAGCCCCTTGATGCCCGCCCCTGCCGCGCCATCCACATTTTCCTGACGGTCGTCGATAAATAAGATGCGTTCCGGCGGTTTGCCGAGAATGTCGAGCGCTCTCTTATAAATAGCCGGCTCGGGCTTGCGCAGGCCGAGATAGCAGGAACTGAAGGCGACGTCGAAATAGTCGCGTAATCCGAATTTCTTGAAGCGGTATTCGTTCGTCTCCCGTGCTTCGTTGTTCAGCGATCCAAGCATGCATTTGTGGGATGCTGAAAGTTCGCCGAGGATTCCAAGAGCCGTGGCAGGTATCGGCTTGGAGAGGCTGAGCATGAAGGCAAAAAAATCTTCAGGAGTGAAACTGCGCGGCTGGTAAAAGACGGTTTGATTCAGATAGGTCCAGACGGTCGTTTTGTCGCGCTCCCAGGCATCGTAGGGCGCAGGATGACGCACTTCAAATTCCGCCAGGTCCAAGTGAAACTGCGCGACCGCCTCGGCCCGCTCCTTGTGATCCCACCCATTGGTGAGCAGAACTCCGCCAACATCGAAGAGGATCACGTCGAAGGGGAACATCGGCGCCTTTCAGTATCGAATGCTCGGATGAACGGCTGATGAAAGGGTTGGGAAGCCGCGTTGATTGGCTGCCTCGAACGCGGGTATTGACTGAGGCTCGTGAACTACGCCGGATTGGAGGAGCCGTCCCCGCACATGTACCGTGCTTCGATGGCCAGGACTTTTTTGTAGCGCCGGACGAATCGCGGACCGTCGGCGAAAAAATTGGCTTTGAGGAATGCATCCACGCATTCAAAGGCAAGCGCTGGGCCAATGATGCGCGCACCCAGGACGATGACGTTCATGTCGTCGTGCTCCACGCCCTGATGCGACGAGTAGGTGTCATGACACATGCCGGCACGGATGCCGGGAATCTTGTTGGCGGCGACACAAACCCCAACACCGGAACCGCAAATGAGGATGCCGCGCTGGGCCTCGCCGTTCTTGATCGCGAGTCCGACGCGTTCCGCGTAATCGGGATAATCATCCTGGGGCTCGACCTTATAGGCGCCCAGATCGATCACTTCATGGTCGGTCTTGGCGAGATACGCGCGCACTTCCTCTTTGAGGGGAAAGCCCGCGTGATCCGAACTGATAACGAGTTTCACGGGTCGTTCTTCCTTCCCAGGGCGATCGAGCCCTGCCTGGCCGGATCTCTGCTATTTGATCAGCGCTTTCGCGCGCGCAGCGATGTTTTCAGGGCTGAATCCAAGCTCCTTCATCACGATGGGCCCGGGTGCGGATGCGCCGAAGCGATCGAGGCCGATGACGTCGCCCGTCGAGCCCACATACTTCCACCAGGCCATCGGGGAGCCGGCTTCGACTGCCAGTTTGGGTACATCGGCGGGCATTACGCTGGCCTTGTACTCCGCCGTCTGCTCATCAAAGATCTCCCAGCTTGGCATGCTTACAACGCGTGCAGCGATGCCGTCCGCCGCCAGAAGCTTTGCAGCCGCCACGCAGGCAGAGACTTCAGATCCAGTGCCGATCAGCACCACTTGCGCATTGCCCGGGTCTTCAAGGATCCATGCGCCCTTGCTGGCACCCGCGTATACATCATGCGTGGCCAGGTCGATGACCGGCAGGTCTTGCCGCGTGAGAGCGAAGAACGACGGACCCTTGCGTTCCAGGGCTAACCGCCAGCAGACCGCGGTCTCGTTCGCGTCGGCGGGACGGAAGTCGGTCAGGTGGGGGATGGCGCGCAGCATGGTGAGCTGCTCGATGGGCTGGTGGGTCGGGCCGTCTTCGCCGAGACCGATGGAGTCGTGGGTAAAGACGAAGAGGGAGTGGATGTTCATCAGTGCCGCCAGGCGAATGGCCGGCTTGGCATAGTCAGCGAAACAGAAGAAGGTCGACCCAAACGGAATAAGCCCGCCGTGAGCAGCCATGCCGTTCACAGCGGCGCACATGCCGAACTCGCGCACCCCGAAGAAGATATTGCGGCCGGCGGGATCGATGTGGAAGTTCGCGCCAGGCTTGAAGATCGTCTTTGTCGACGAGGTCAGGTCGGCAGCCCCGCCAATCAACTCCGGCACCTGCTCCGCAATGGCGTTCATAATCGCGCCCCCGGCGTTGCGCGTAGCCTGCTGCTTGTCCGTCTTGTACGTGGGAAGAGACTTTTCCCATCCATCCTTGAGCTGACCGCGCTGGGTACGCTCGAACTCTGCAGCAATCTCTGGGTTGGCTGCAGAGTACTCCGCGAACAGCCGGTTCCATTCGGCTTCAAACTCTGCGCCGCGCTCTTCGGCCAGGCGCCAGTTGGTCAGGGCTTCCTCGGGGACGTAGAAGCTCTTGTCTTCAGGAAAGCCGAAAAACTTCTTGGTCGCGGCAACAGCTTCTGGCCCAAGCGCCTCGCCGTGAGCCTTGTTCGTACCGGCCTTCGGGCTGCCGTAGCCAATGATGGTGCGTACCGCGATAAACGAGGGCCTGGTCGTCTCCGCCTTCGCCGCTTCGATCGCCGCTTCAATCCCCTTCAGGTCATTGCCGTCTTCCACGATCTGCACATGCCAGTGATAGGCCTCGAAGCGCTTGAGAACGTCTTCGGTATAGCTCAGCTCCGTTGGTCCGTCGAGGGAGATGAGGTTGTCGTCATAAAGCAAAATCAGCTTGCCCAGGCCGAGGGTTCCGGCGAGCGAACAAGCTTCGTGCGAGACACCTTCCATCAGGTCGCCATCGCCGCACAGCGCATAGGTGTAGTGATCGACAATGTCGAAGCTTGGCCGGTTGTAGATGGCGGCAAGGTGCTTTTCCGCCATGGCCATGCCCACCGCCATCGCAACACCCTGGCCGAGTGGGCCGGTGGTCACCTCAACCCCGTCGGTATCCCCACGTTCCGGATGGCCCGGAGTCTTCGAATGCCATTGCCTGAAGCTCTTCAGGTCGTCCATCTTCAGGTCGTAGCCGGTAAGAAAGAGCGTAGAGTAAAGCAGCGCCGAAGCATGTCCGTTGGAAAGCACAAAGCGATCGCGATCAGGCCACTTCGAGTTGCCCGGATTGTGCTTCATGAGCTTGTGGAAGAGGAGATAGGCGATGGGCGCACAGCCAAGGGGCGCGCCCGGGTGACCGCTATTGGCCTTCTCAACCGCGTCCACTGAAAGCAGGCGCAGCGTGTTGATCGAAAGTTGATCGAGTTGCGTCTGGTTTAAAGAGCTTTCCGCCACTCCAGAAGTCATGATGCAAATTCCTTTCGCTGATGCCAATAGTTAGAAAGAATGCCTTACGATCCTTCGATTTGCACGTCCACATTGTATCCAAGCCAGCGATTCAGGTCGGGCCAGTGGAGAGTCCATTGTAGAGTGCCGCTGTCCGCCGTCGGTTCTATGTCCACGCCATACCCGGAACATCCCATCCCCCGACTTGAGGTGGTTTGCGTGGTCTGCCAGTTGTCGACGGACCAGTTCACATCAAAGCGATCGGGATCCATGATGCGCAGCGTGGTCCCGGCACCAATATGTTGGATGGGCCGGCGCAGGGAAAAGATTTCGAGCCGTTTGCGCGGAGGCCACGCTGCTTTGGTGCAATAGCGTTCGTAGACGGCGTCGATGCGGTCGAAGACCTTGCCATCAAGGGCCGAACGCAGAAGCTTGAGGTACTCGGCATGGGCCCAGACCAGCGGCACGGCCGACCCCCCGGGCTTGCCAAACTGAAGGCTGGTCCCCGGCAGGCTTGCCTCGTCCCACACCTGCTCAGGCATCATCTGCCCCGGCGTGGCGAATCCTTCGTACGTCCTGATCAGATCGGAGATATCGCGCCCGGCAGCTAACTCATAGTGTGCGCGCTCCCCGGTCAGCAGCGGCCATACCCGGCCCTGCCCCCAGCCCTCAAAAGGCCCGCCGTCGGGACGCTCGCCGTACCCATCCCAGTTATAGCGGAGCCAGCCGGGCCCCTGAGGCAGGCCGCGCTTGAGAACTTTATCGACGACCTTGAGCGAGTCGATCATCAGCGGATCATCGGCGCGGCGAACCCCGTAGCGGACAAGCTCAAGGAACCCCGCATCGATAATCTCGCGGGCCTCAAACTCGAAGCGCGTGCCGGGCGGGCGGTTCTGCAGCCGGATCGTCTCGTCGCCGCAACTCTCGCACGCATAGGCTTCGCCTTTCTCCGGTGGACGGATGCGCATGTAATGGCGCTTCACGCTGGGATCGAGGACACCGTCATTGGTTACGGTCCAATCTTCAAGATGGCCTTCGATCCAATCCGCAAACTCCTCAAGATACTCCGCCAGTTCCATCGAGTCGTGGGCCCGCGCCATCTCACCGGCGCAGATCAGCCCCGCGATCACCGCAGCCAGAGTCGACGGCGAGTAGCCAGGGTTCTCTTCCCAGCGTTCCTGGTGCGTGATCGGACTGTTGCGCACCAGAAATCCAGCAGCTCGCTCAACGAACGGAAAAATCTTCAGCTCGCCCAGCGCGTTGGCCTTCCACAAACGCCACGCCAGAATGATGGGAAACGCGACCTCATCGAGTTGCTGGCCGCTCCAATAAGGCGTCCCGTCGATCCAGAAGTTCTGAGCAAAGCCACCATCCGGTTGCTGGGTGCAGGCCAGGTAGACCAAGGCACGGCGGGCAGTTTCTTGCCGTCCGCAGGCCAGCAGCGCCGTCGCTGTCTGCACCATATCCCGCGTCCATACCAGGTGATACCCGCCCAGGTCGTCGTCGCCCTTGGCCTGTCCCCAGGGAATCGAAGCCGAAGCCACGAAAGCTCCTGAGTAGGTCTTGTCCTCGTGGGCCAGCAACACGTTGTGGCTGGTTCCCAGCAGCTTGCCGCCATCCTGCGCCTTGGGCGCGAGAAACATGGGATTGGCCGCCCGCTGCCACTGCACGATGAATCGAGCCTTCTGGTCTTCGAATTTGCTGGCCAGGGAACTCATTGTCTTCTGGGCGGCAGTATGGTGGCCGGCGCCAATGCCGACGGCGACGGTGAATTCCAAGGCCATCGGCAACGCTGGTATGAGTCAGATCCAGCTCGCCGATGACGGCGATGTTGCCGTTGGTCGCGGAGCCAAACTCCCACTTCATCGTGTAGTTGTCCATCAGGTCGCGCCATCCGTCGCTGGCGCCCACAAAGCCGCAGCTCATGCGGCTGAAGTCGCAGCTTGCCGCCATCGCAAGCGATGACCTCTCTTTCCATGCCATCAGAACCTTATGCCCCGCGACATCCACAGCCCGCGCAGAATTGCCCGCGCCCCCGCCGTCCAGATGCGGAGCCAGAAGCACATAGACCTTCAGCCGCGGCAGAAGCTCTTCGTGGCCTTCAAGGCGCACATGCGTCAGAATCACGCTGTGGTGCGGATCGCAGATGATCTCCTTGGTGATCGCGTAGCGGCCTTCCGGATCGCGATTCACGTAGCGAACGCCGAGGGTCTCCGGATGGATGTACTCGAACGTCGTCACCAGATCGCGCTTTTCCTCGTGAACAAACGTCTCCCCGTCACTCACCAGAAACTCCATGTCGCGGATCTGAGGACGGTCGATCGTGGGGTTGTATACCTCGTTGAGGATCCCGTGCGAGCAGGTGAACCAGATGCGGCTCGACGCGGCATACGCCGTGCAGACCGTGTCTTTCACGCTTGAGGTCCAGCGAGGAGGCATGCCGGGCGCGCCAAATGCTTCGCCCTGCTGCTTCAGCCATCGGAACGTCTTGTCATCATTCATGCTTGCTTTGCTCTTTTCGCGGGTAACGAAGGCTGACGAAGGGGGGAACAGGATTCGCGCGGCAGTTAATAGATGTTTGCAGTGACGGCAGAAGTTACCGCGCGGTTCTCAGTTATCAGGATGAACGCATGCCAAAGTTTGCCGCAACCTTGGCGCCTGCTCAGGCATCCATCCAAACATACGGCTCGCGGAGCCGTGTGTGAAGATTTGATTTCATTCCCCGGCGTCTCTCTCCACTTTCAAGAGCCCGATTTCCCGTTCAACGCACAGTACAATCCAATTCGAAGGAGATTTCACGATGGCTTACGAACTTCCGCCACTCCCCTATGACTACGCCGCTCTCGAACCTTTCATTGACGCCGAGACCATGAAGCTTCACCACGACAAGCATCATCAGACCTATATCAATAATCTCAATGCCGCGCTGGCAAGCCATCCTGATCTTGCGGCTAAATCCATTGATGATCTGGTGCGCGACCTGAACTACGGTGCCTGAAGACATTCGTGGCGCAGTCCGCAACAATGGCGGAGGCCACTCGAACCATACGGCCTTCTGGGCGCTGATGGGCAAGCCGGGGACGGACGGCATTGGCGGCAACCCGACCGGCGCCATCGCTGCGCAGATTACTGCCGATTTCGGCGATTTTGAGAGCTTCAAGAAGACCTTCAACGAGACCACCGCCAAGCAGTTTGGCTCCGGCTGGGGCTGGCTGGTGCTTGGCCAGCGGCAAGCTCAAAGTGATCACCACCGCCAACCAGGATTCGCCCCTCACCCATGGGCTCTATCCGATCCTGGGCAACGACGTGTGGGAGCATGCCTACTACCTGAAGTACAACAACCGCCGGCCCGATTACCTCGCCGCCTGGTGGAATGTTGTGAACTGGAACGAAGTGAACAAGCGCTTCTCTGTGGCCAAAGGATAGAGCTTCGCTGGAAATGGGCGAACAGGGATGAGGGCACTGCCCCTCATCCCTTGTTCTTTTTTGAGCGTCTAATGAATGTGATGAGACGAGCCACAATTGCGGTTTTGGGGTTGTTTGCGGCAGCGATTTCCGCCGTCGCGCAGTCGGGAGATTTTGTCATCGCCCAGCATGGCAAGCCGGTCGGCACGGCGACCGTCACCTTTCAAGGCACGCCGAAAGGTTACGACACAACCTCGGTTGTGAAAGTCTCGATGCAGGGCCTGGATTATAGCCTTTCAAAAAGCGAGCAGTTGTCTTCGGCCAACAAGCTCTTGCATGTCCAGCTCAGCGCCGCGGTGAACAACGAGGCCGTGCATCTGACCGCGGCACCCGATGCGGCGCAACTGCTGCTGAACATCTCCGCCAACGGCAAAAGCAACACCACCCGCCTGGCCGCGCACGATAGCGCTGTCTTTCTCCCCGACTTCGACCCGGGCGCGCTCGACACCCTGCTCGCCCTTGCCGTGACCCACAACAATGCAGGCCTGTGGGCCGTCATCCCCAAACAGGCGGGGTCGGTGGTTCCCATTCAGCTCGCCACCTATGCGGATCAGAAGGGAACGCTGAAGGGAAATCCGATCGAGGTGCACCACCTGGTGGCCACGTTTGCAGGCGCGAAGACCGACCTCTTCTCCGGTCCGCAGAATCAATTGATGCAGGCCGAATTGCCCCAGGCCGGTTTCGCCATCATCCGCAAAGATTTTGTGTTGACCCCGCCCGCCAAGCCCGTCGCTCCCTCAACCGAGTAACCACCAGCCAACTGCGTTGGGACCGAACGGCGCTTGCGCGCCAAGGGCGAGATCCGTAGAGCCTGGTTAGATGGGGTGCCCCTGGTCTCGCGTTTGAGACCGGGGATCCATGAACCCCAGGCGCGCAAGCGCCAGTTGGCCCCACCGCAGGTGGTGTGGATGTAGCATGGGGAACGGAGATCGCCATGCACTCGACTCGTTGGATCGCAGTTTTATTCGCCGCCGCCGTTTTGGCGCAATGTCCCGGCCAGTCCCAGACCGCATCGCCTGCGCAGCCCCTGAAGCAGATGCCGTATTCGCCCTCTCTTGATCTGAACGACATGGACAAGAGCGTCGACCCATGCGTGGATTTCTACAAGTACGCATGCGGCGGCTGGATGAAGAACAATCCCATCCCCGCAGACCAGCCCGGCTGGAGCGTCTATGCCAAGCTGGGCGATGAAAACGCGCAGTTTCTCTGGGGCATTCTCGACGCCGACGCGAAGATGACCAACCGCACCCCCGTGCAGCAAAAGATTGGCGACTATTTTTCGGCGTGCATGAACGAGTCGGCCATCAACCAGAAGGGCATGACGCCCATTGAGCCCTTGCTCGCCCAGATCGCGGCCATCAAGGACAAGAAAGAATTGACGGCCTACCTGGCACACACCAGCCTCATGACCGGCAGCGCGCTGCTGTTTGGGGCCGGATCGACGCAGGATCCCGGCAACGCAAATGACGTGATCGTCGGCGTGGCCGCAGGCGGCCTGGGATTGCCCGACCGCGATTACTACACCAAGACCGACGCGAAGTCAGAAGAGATTCGCAAGAAGTATGTCGAATACATGGCCCACCTGCTCGCGCTTGCCGGCGAACCGCAGCAGAAGGCCGATGCCGAGGCTGCAGCAGACATGCAAATTGAGACCGCGCTGGCAAAGGCTTCGCTCACGCGCGTTGAACGCCGCGACCCCTACAAGACCTACCACAAGATGACTGTCGCGCAGCTCGAAGAGCTGACTCCCGCGATTGCGTGGCCCAGGTTCTTTGAGGGCGTAGGCGTCGGTGCCGCTCCCGCTCTGAATGTGGACCAGCCGGAGTTTATGAAGGCGCTGAATACGCAGATTGACGCATCGTCTCTCGAAACGCTGAAGGTCTTCCTGCGCATTCACCTTCTCAACAGCTTCGCGCCGGCCCTAGACAGCAAGTTTGAGCAGGCCCAGTTCGATTTCTTCGCGAAATACCTGCGAGGCGTGCCCCAGTTGCAACCGCGCTGGAAGCGCTGCGAGCGCCAGGTCGACCGCTACATGGGCGAGGCGCTGGGCCAGGAATTCGTGCGCCTCACGTTCTCCGCCGAGACAAAAGACAAGACCGTCAAGATGACCGACCTCATCGAGCAATCGATGCAGCAGGAGATTGAGCATCTCGACTGGATGAGCGACGCCACCAAGGCAGCCGCGATTCAAAAGCTTCACCTAGTTCGAAACAAGATTGGCTATCCCAGTCAATGGCGCGATTATTCGTCGCTCACCATCAAGTCTGGAGACTATTTCGGCAACGTCGAGCGGGCGCGGGAGTTTGAAGCCAAACGCGAGTGGGCCAAGGTGGGCAAGCCCGTCGATCGCAACGAGTGGGACATGTCTCCGCCCACGGTCAACGCGTACTACAACCCGCAGATGAACGACATCAACTTCCCCGCCGGCGTGCTGCAGCCGCCTCTCTACGATCCCAAAGAAGACGACGCGCCCAACTACGGCAACACCGGTTCGACCATCGGACACGAGTTGACGCACGGATTCGACGATGAAGGCCGGCAGTATGACGGCAACGGCAATCTCAAAGACTGGTGGACCAAGCAGGATGCCGCCAACTTTGAAGACCGCATCAACTGTCTGCGCGACCAGTTTGCCACCTACGTCATCGTCGATGACATTCACATCAACTCCAAGCTGACCAGCGGGGAAGATGTAGCCGACCTGGGCGGAACGCTGCTGGCTTACATCGCGTGGAAGAAAGCCACAGCCGGCCAGGATCTCAAGCCCATCGATGGGTTCACCCCCGATCAGCGCTACTTCATCGGCATGGCTCAATGGGCCTGCGAGAACGAGCGGCCCGAGAATCAGCGCGTCAGCGCCATCACCAATCCGCACTCGCCGGGGTTTGCGCGCGTCAACGGAATTGTGATCAACATGCCGGAGTTCCAGAAAGCCTTCGCATGCAAAGCCGGCCAGCCGATGTTCAAAGAGAAGATGTGCCGCGTCTGGTAGACGCAGAATGAATGGAACCGCCCAAGACCCGGTGACGTAGACAATAAGGACGCGCAATTCGCGCCACGAATCGAAAGGAAGCCTCCATGCGCCTCACTGCCTTCGCCACCGCCACCCTCCTGGCTGTTTCCGTCTCTTCGCTCTTTGCCGCACCTTCCAGCGCCAAGGCAGCAGCCGGCACCATTGTGATCGTATTCAAAGACGGGCACCGCCAGACTTTCAATGAGGCAGACATCGAGCGCATTGAATTCCCCTCCGCCGATGCGCCGATGGCGACCAGCGGGAACCTTCCTTCCCGCGCCCGCTTCATCGGTAAATGGGAGGCAGGCGACGGCAACGGAGGCCACTTCAACATCACCCTCTGGGATAACGGCGATGCACGCCGCTCCATCGGCAACGTCCACGGAAAGTGGACCTACGTCGAGGGCGAGGCGCACATCGTCTGGGACGATGGCGCGCAGGACGCGATCCGCAAAACCGGCGGCCGCTATCAGAAGTTCGCCTACGAAGCCGGAAAGTCCTTCAACGACAAACCCGCCAACGTAACCGAAGCCCACAACCTCGACCAGAAGCCGCTCTGAACTCGGCCCTTAGTTCTGTGATGGCAAACTGGCTGAGTCGATGACAATCACTGCATGTGGCGCTTTGATTGACTGAAGCTCAAGTCCGAGCTGTTCCTTCACCGCCGAAAAGATACTCGGGGCCGAGTTGTCATCGGACTTATCCCCAGAGCCAATTGACCACTTGAGCTCAAATGAGTATCTCCCGGTCAATCCGGTCCGATTAATCACGGGGCGTCCAACTTCGCTGTTCATTGAGAGATCGAAGGCTAAATCGTCGAGCGTGCAGCCTTCATTCTTTTCAAATCCAGGCCGGGATTCTCTGTGAAGGCACACATCGCCATAGGTCTCGTCGCGATGCGTTGCCACTTTCGGGGTTAAGTCGAGTTTGGGGCCGTTTTTCCAAACGACCAAGGCGTAAGACGGCACATCGTGCGTCTCCCTATGAATGCGAACTGAAAATCGTTCTTCGAGTAATTTCCGCAGCATCTCCTTCCGCGTTTCCATCGAGATCTCTTTGCCGCCATTCCCCTCGTATCTGGCCTCGATATCGAACTGGCGAGAAGCAATCCATTTAGGGCCGCCTTGCAGGAAAGCAGCATCATAGACCCCGTAGGCATCCTCAATTAGATATTGCAAAGTTGTCGCTTTCGCCGACAGACCGTTCGGGAGAAAACGCATCCCCCAGCCGCTGGCAGAATTGTTTTCCCTTATGCTGACCACGTCAAACGAAGACGGCGAATTCGGCGGTTGAACCTGCGAGTACGCTACGGTTCCAAAGAGCCTCGCAACCAGAATGATCAAAAGAATTGCAAGCATCTTAAACTTGCCTGCTGCGCCTGCCCTATTGGCTTTCACTCGACTATCCTTCACTCGCTGAACTACGAAACTCACGCCGACCAGAAGCCCCTCTAATCCTCCGAACGATTTCGGAAGGGCTAGCGGACAAAGGGAAGGTAGGCGCGCACGCGGGATCGATACGCACGAAATCGATCTTGGAAATGCTCTTCGAGAAGCCGGTCTTCGGCTCGAACCCGAATCTCCGTTCCAGCGATGAATGCCACGGCACCCGCAAGCCACATTGGCCACCACGTGTAAGCCGCTGCCGTCGCCATCAACATCCCGAACATCGAGGTGTAAATCGGGTGCCGCATCCAGCGATACGGGCCGGTTTGAATCAGTTCATGGTCCGCGCTGAGAGCCGCCTCCAATCGCCATTGCTTGCCTAGCTCATGCGCCGAGGCCCAGGCCAGATAGACAGAGATCGGGCCGATGATCATCGACGCAACCAGGGCCACAGTGGACTTCTCAAATCCGATGGGCTTGATCCACGTCCAGACCAGCATGAAGGCGACGAACACGAGCCCGATGCCCAAGCGCGAAGACGCCGCGCTCGCCACTTTCGTCTGCCCCTTTGCCTGACGGCTCGGCTTCACGAAGGCAGCGCACCAGGCAAGCCAGCACACCAGCAACTCGATCCACGCGGCGATCAATAGATTTGTGACGACCATATTCGTCTCCGATCCAAGCAGCAGAGAGCCGACGAATCCGACGATACACTTTGCTCCCTACCCTTGAAACTAAACCGCACGCCCCGCCGCAACCCCGCTCGCCCAGGCCCACTGGAAGTTGTATCCGCCCAGCCACCCCGTCACGTCTACGACTTCGCCAATAAAAAACAGCCCCGGGACGTCACGCGCTTCGAGGCTCCGCGCCTGCAGCCCATCCGTGTCCACTCCGCCCGCTGTAACTTCAGCCTTCTCAAAACCCTCCGTGCCGGCAGGATGAAATTCCCATCGCCGCAGCCTGCGTTCGCAGGCCTCGAGGGCGCCATTCGACCAGCCGGCGGGCGCACCCGTCTCAGCAAGGAACGACGCCAACCGCAGCGGTAAGACTTCGCGAAGCGCCTGCCGCAAGGCCGGCGGATCGCGCCGCGCTTGCGGCTCGCGCATCGAGGCAAGCAGCCCCCGTGATCCGGGCCGGCCCGGCGCAAAGTCCACCGTCAACGGCTTGCCCGGCGCCCAGTACGACGATGCCTGCAAAACAGCAGGACCGCTCAAACCCCGGTGCGTGACCAGCAGTTTTTCTTCAAAGCGCACCCCGCCCGCCTCCGCAGTCACGAGGGCAGAGACGCCGGCCAGGCTGGTCCACGATTTCTCCTCGCCGCCCAGAAGCAGCGGAACAAGCGCCGGCCTTGGCTCGATCAGCTTGAGCCCAAACTGGCAAGCGAGCTCGTATCCGAGCGGCGTCGCGCCGATCTTCGGAATCGACAAACCGCCGGTAGCAACCACCAGCGCAGGCGCGCGCAGAAGACCGTGTGCCGATGAGACGATGAACTCGCCCGTTGTAGCTTCCACCGCGATGTTCCCCGCGTTGAGCAGAACTTCCACGTTGCCAAGAGCGCACTCCGCCAGAAGCATGTCGAGAATCGCGCGCGCCGATCCATCGCAGAACAACTGCCCCAGCGTCTTTTCGTGCCAGGGAATCCGATAGCGATCGACCATCTCGAGAAAGTGACGCGGCTGATAAAGCGCGAGCGCCGACTTGGCGAAGTGCTTGTTGGCAGAAAGAAAATTCTGTGGGCCGCAATGAATGTTGGTGAAGTTGCAGCGCCCTCCGCCCGAGATGAGAATCTTGCGCCCAGGCTGGCCGTTATGTTCCAGCAGCGCAACCTTGCGTCCCCGCTGCCCTGCGGTCGCCGCGCACATCAACCCCGCCGCGCCGGCCCCGAGGACAACAACGTCAAAGGATCGCGCTAAGGCCATTGATCCAGCATATCTTTCGGAGTCAGGCCTTAGAACCTCTGGTCAGCTCGAGCGGGAGGATATTAAAGTGGGAACATCTTACCCACTCGCACCTTTGAGGAAGACCACATGCCGAATGCTTACGTGCTTCTGCAATTCAATCTGGACGCCCCGGAGAAATTCATCAGCTACCGCCAGCATGCCGCGCCCACCATCCAGTCGCATGGCGGCAAGGTTCTTGTCGCGGCTGCAAACGCTGACGTTCGCGAAGGTTCGCTTCCTGCCCGGCAGGTGACGGTCATCGAGTTTCCTTCGCGCGAGGCAGCAGAAGCCTGGTATGCATCCGCGGAGTACTCAGATTTCAAGCATCTGCGCCACGAGGCAACATCGAGTGGAAGTCTCGCGTTTCTCAACGGGTTCGTGCCGCCTGCCGCTCCGCCCAAGAGCTGACCCCGAAGCAATCACGCCCCCGAGAGCTTGAGCCCAGGCCGTCGCTCGGTCACCACCCGCTACTCGTCGTCGCGGAACATGGCATGCGGAATCAGGCGGCGATAATCTTCCTGGTGCGCGCCGTCGAGGCAAGCCTCAATGATGCGCCGGCCGAGTGGATCGAGCTCAGGAACCAGATAGGTCTTCAGTTCGGCGGCAAAAAATTCGCGCCACTGTCGCGCGCCCTCTTCGTAGACTTCCATACCGCCCTGGATCTGCTCTTCGACAGCAAGAAAGACACGGGGAATCATGGAGCCCTCAATGCGCAACTGGTGCGGAATATAGCCAAGCAGCGGACATATCGCCTCGCGCACCTGCTCGCGGCCAAAGCGCGCGCTGCCGCGGCGGGCAAGATATTCGCGCGCGATCCACTCAGCCATGAAGCCGACCTTCCACGCGCCAATATGCTGGTTGGGCAACAACACGTAGCGAGTCTCAGGCGTCGAGACGATCTGGTGCAGCAGCAGGTTGGCCTGATCGACGCGGCGCCCTGTGGCAAAGGCCCAGTACGAGCCCACGCCCTCAGACTGCATGCCGCCGCCAAGTTGGGTTTGGATGCTGGGGTTGGCGTCGCCGCGCGGCGCAACGAGACGCCACAGCCACGCAAGCGCCGGGCTGAGCACGTGAAGCATGGCCAGGATGCCGTAGAGGCGGCTGTCAGAGTGCGTCGGCGGGCAGCGCACTCCGAAGCTGCGCACATCGACGCGCTGCGGGCCGGCAAGAATGTCATCGAGTAAGCGGCGGGGCAGAATCACCCGCGGATTCGGACAGGGTTTTCCCGGAGCGTCTTCCACATGCTCCCAGGTGAGACATGTCCCGCCGGGAACGATGTAATGGTTGAGAAAAACCAGCGGTTCGGGCGGATCAATGCACAGGCGCTCGAGATTGGGCGCGGTGCCGTACGCGTGAATGTGGTCCACACGCACAAACCAGCCGTTCTCGGCATCGGCGATGGTGAGGCGCCCATGACTTGCGGATCTTCCATCACGCCCACCCTGGTAGCTGGGATGCGCGCAGGCCATGTCGTCGGCGATGGGCAGCAGATGGCACGCCTCGGGCAGGTTGAGAGTGCGCTCCTCCTGGGTGACGACGTTGCGTCCAAGCAGAAGGCGGCCATCCTCCATGCGATGGATATGCTCCGTCATCTCGCTCTTGCCGCCGCCGCTCGCTCCCTCATGCATCAGCACCAGGCGATTCTCATACGGCGTGACCACGGCAACAGCGGCGCAGTGGTTAGTGGTCCAGCCCTCGCGCTCGCCTTTGTCGAGCAGCATGGAATACACGCCCTTCTTCGCGCTGGGACCGGGATAAAGGTTGTAGGCAAAGATCTCCTGATGCGTTTCGCGACGATCGTGCACCACAATCTGGCGGCCGGCAAAGTGGGTGTGGCGGAATGGAGGCGCTACGAAAAGCACGCCGCCGGTAACTTTGAAATCCGCCGGAACGCGGCTGCGCGGAATCATGCCCTGCAGATCGCCAAGCGCTGCGGCAAAAAATGCGGCCTGACGCGGCACAACGAGCAGCGAGCCGTAGCCAAGCGTGTCGGTCCCGGCGTAGAAAGGCATGGCGACCAGCTCCTGCGTCTTCAGCCAGTCAAGCGTCGCGGTGCGGGTTGCGGCGAAGTCTTCGCCGAAGCGCTCCTGATAGGTCGGCTTGTCGGTGGGTGAGTCGTCGCCGATGACCATCGCGTCTGGATCGCGACGGCGCATCGAGGGATCGGGAAAGTTGATGGCCAGGCCGTTCCGCGCCTTGGTAATGACCGCTTCGACGATGCGGCCAATGCCCGGTGCCTGAAAGACGGCCTCGTATTGTCCATGATCGTCGCGATTGCCAAGACGCCAGTCCGTGTCCCCAGACGAACGGCCAAGTGCCCAGTCGAGCAACTGCTCGCGCGTTTCAGGGGATTGCACGAGGGGCGCAGCGCCCAGCACCGCGCGCACCGACGTGGGCAAATCGAGGTCAGCCCACGCGGCCTGAAAGTCGACAAACTGCTCCACACAATTGTGGGTGGCCATTCGAGAATCTCGCTTTCCTTTTGCAGGAGGCCGTTCCCGAGCCGTTTGGGGGCAAGCCGGGGAAAAGACGCCCAACTCTTTATCCCATGCGAAGGAAAGACTGGCAGTGCGCGCGGTCACAGCATCGGATCGCCATGCAACAAAAGGTCCTCAAAGCGCTTCGAATCCGAAGCAACCGACGGAGAGGCTCGCCTCAGGAGCTTTTCAGCCCCGCTTCGCCCCCAGCTTGAGCAGGCGTGTTCAGCACCTTGCGGACGAGTTCATCCACATCATCGATCTTTTCAAGCATCACGCTGAGCCGCTCCGAGAGAGACTGAATCTCCGACTCGGCTCTCACGTTCACATCGAAGTCGAGCTCGCTCCGCAGACGGTCTTTGGTGTCCTGACGATTCTGGCTCATCATGATCACCGGCGCCTGGATGGCCGCCAGCATGGAGAGAAAGAGATTGAGCAGGATGAACGGATAAGGATCCCAGGCACGATTGCCAAGCACGATGTTGATTGCGGAGTAAACAATCAGCACGATGCCGAACAGGATGATGAACGACCATGATCCGCCAAAGCGCGCCACCGCGTCGGCAATGCGGTCACCAAAGGTCTCCTGCTCCTCGATCATCTGGTTGGCGTTGCGGCTGGCTCGCGTCTGAACAAGCTTCTGGGATGCGCGAATCTGCCGCGCCTGGACCGTCATCATATCCAGCCCCGCCATGGGCCGGCTCTTGATCAATGCGGCAATGTCTTCGCGGTCGACTTCAAGGCACGTCGTGTCCTCCAGAGCCATGGCCGAGGTCTGGTGCTCGCTCTCCTGCAGCATTGAGGCAAAGCCGAAGAAGTCCCCGTGATCCGGCTCCTGCACAATTACTTCCTGGTGATCCTCGTCGATGATCGTGAGGCGCACCACCCCCTTGATCACCACATAGGCTCGAGGTGCGGGTTCGCCCGCCTTGAAAATGCGCTGCCGAGCCGAAAAGTTCCTGATGTCGACCCGTGCGGCGAGAATCTGCAACTCGTCGTCGTCAAGAAGCTCGAAAAGCGGAACATGGCGTAATTCCTCAGGATCACAGGGCATAGTCGCCTCACACTTGTTGCGGATTTGGCCTTTGCGCGGCCTTTCCCCGCAACCATATCAAACCCGGCAGGCGAAGCAGGCATGCTCCCCCCGCGCTTCGCATGTCGTGCGCGGATTTCACACCATGTTCAACGAACGCCGCCTCGCCCCGACATTTTTCGCTTGTGCCGCGCTCTCACTGGAATGCTAGACTTGCCCCACCTTCCCAAACCCGCCCAACAAACAAAGAGACTATTGAGGGTCACACATGCCTGAAGTGAATCACGCCGCCGCTGCCCCCAATCCTGGAGTTGTTTTTGACATGGTCAACGCTTACCAACGTTCGGCGGCTCTGAAAGCCGCGATCGAACTCGATGTCTTCGGCGCTGTTGGGCTGGGGTTGGGAGACGTTCCCTCCATCGCGAAACACTGTGGCGCCTCAGAGCGCGGCACGCGCATCCTCTGCGATTTTCTGGTGATCAATGAAGTGCTGGTCAAGAAGGACGGAAGGTATCTGCACACGCCGACCAGCGCAGCCTTTCTCGATCCAGCATCTCCGGCATGCCTGGCATCGATTGCGAGCTTCATGAATCAGCCGCAACTGCACGTGGTTTATGCGCAACTTGCCGACGTCGTGCGTACAGGAAGAACCACCATGCCGGGCTCGGGCTCCGTGGAACCGGAGAATCCCATGTGGGTCATGTTTGCGGAGCAGATGGCGCCCATGATGGGCCCGATGGCGGGACCGCTGGGCGCAAAGGTGCTGGAGGGACATTCGGGTCCCATACATGTGCTCGACATAGCGGCCGGACATGGGCTCTTCGGGATCGAGATTGCAAAGCAGAATCCCGAGGCGCAAGTCACGGGTGTGGACTGGGCGCCGGTCTTGCGCGTAGCGCTGGAAAATGCGCGCAAAGCCGGTGTCCACGATCGCTACAACATGATCTCCGGCTCAGCTTTTGATGTCGACTTCGCCGGCCCGTATGACGTGGTGCTGCTGACCAACTTTCTGCACCACTTCGACAAAGCGACCTGCGTGACGCTGCTGAAGAAAGTGCGTGCGGCCCTGAAGCCCGGCGGACGCGCGGCGACACTTGAGTTTGTTCCCGATGAAGATCGGGTCTCGCCTCCCACGCCCGCCGCCTTCAGCATGACCATGCTGACGACTACAGCGGAGGGAGATGCGTACACGTATAGCGAACTGAAGGCCATGTATACCGAGGCTGGATTTTCGAATATCTCGGCCGATCCGATTCCCATGAGTCCCCATACCATCGTGATGGGGCAGGCCTGACGATCTTCTATTTTTCAAAATTGCATGTGGACGGGAGAGCAGCAGCCACAATCACGCCGGCGATTTGAAATTCGCCATATGCAAACTCTTGCTATCCGACACCTCTCAACTCGGATTTTGCACTTTACGGGTTACCGGTTGGCATCGGACCGCGGCTCCACTGAGCCTCCTTGGAGCGGTCCCTTCCTTATCAGAAGCCGCCTTTATTCAGAGGTTTGACCGGATGCACGGCACCGCGAAGCAGTTGCTCGCCAGGCACTTACTTTCGATTTTTCCTTCTTCTCACTCCCCGCCGATTTCAGTAGACATCAATACTGCACTTCCCCTAGATTGTTCCGATACCGCTTCCCCTTCGGGCCTCACGATTCGCTTATCCCTTTAGCCAAAACCAGGAGATACTGTGATTCAAAAGACACAGAAGTTCATGCTTGCTGTCGTCGCGATGCTGTCGCTCGCGACCGTCCTTAGCCAGGCCGAAACCGTGGTGACGCATCATGTGCGCGAGGCCGTGCGGTCGGGCCAGGCGCACGCCGTCGGCCAGTTGCCTTCGTCGCAGACTCTGCAACTCGATCTCGTCCTGAACCTGCGCGATCCGCAGGGACTGAAGAGCTTCTTAAGCGAAGTCTACGATCCCGGCAACCCCAACTATCATCACTTTCTCACCGTCGCCGAATTCACACAGCGCTTTGGCCCGACGCAAGAAGACTATGACGCGGTCGTGCAATTCGCGAAGGACAACGGACTCCAGGTAGTGGGCGGAACACGCGACGGCATGGATGTGCAAGTGAAGGGAACGGTCCACGCCATTGAGTCGGCCTTCCGCGTGCAGATGAACAGCTATCAGCATCCGACAGAGAGCCGGACTTTCTTCTCCGCCGATCGCGAACCAAGCGTGAGCCTGCCATTCAGCCTGTGGCATATTTCGGGACTGGACAACTTCTCGATTCCGCATCCGATGCTGGTCAAGCGCAGCGACTACGCCGCAGCCCATCACATCGATGCGAAGGACGTCGTATCGCACGCAACCACAGGTTCAGGCCCTTCAGCTTCGTTCCTGGGCAGTGATATGCGCGCGGCCTACTATGGCGGAACGGCGCTGACCGGCGCCGGCCAGAACCTGGGCTTGTTCGAATACGAAGGAACCGACCTTGCCGATTTGACTACGTATTTCAAGAACGTGGGCCAGACCAACAACGTTCCCGTCACCCTGTTGTCAGTGGATGGCACCAGCACGAGCTGCGTCGACACGCGCGCCGGAGGCGACTGCGACGACACGGAGCAGACGTTGGACATGACGCAGGCCATCGGCATGGCGCCCGGCCTCTCCAGCCTGGTGGTCTACATTGGGTCGACCGACACGGCCATCATCAGCGCAATGACAACGCATAGCCCGCTGCCGACGACCATCGGCTGCTCGTGGGGTTGGACTCCTGCCGACCCGACCACACTCGATCCCTACTTTGAAAAGATGGCAGCGCAGGGACAAAACTTCTTCGCTGCTTCCGGCGACAGTTCAACGTGGTCGTCGAAGAACGAAGCATGGCCCGCGGATGATGCCAATGTGGTCTCAGTCGGCGGCACGGACCTGGTCACGGCAAGCGCGGCCGGCCCGTGGTCTTCAGAAACCGCGTGGACCGACTCGGGCGGCGGCATCTCGCCGGACAAGATCGCGATCCCCGCGTATCAACAGCTCTCAGGCGTGATCAACTCGACCAACAAGGGATCGACCACCTATCGCAACGGCCCCGATGTTTCGGCCAACGCGAACTTCACCTTCTACACCTGCGCCGATCAGACAACCTGCCTCGCCAACGAGTACGGCGGCACCAGTTTCGCGGCGCCCATGTGGGCCGGGTACATCGCGCTGGTCAATCAACAACTCGCTCAGAACGGCAAGGGACCCATCGGCTTCCTGAACCCGACAATCTACGCCGAGAACATCACGTCGGAATACTCAACCGACTTCCACGATGTAACCAGCGGAACCTCAGGCAGCTATTCGGCGACAACCGGCTTCGATCTCGTGACCGGATGGGGCAGCCCGAACGGACAGGGGCTGATCAATACGCTGGCAGGCTCAACAACCACCACGCCCGGCTACACGTTGTCTTCATCGCCAAGCGCGGTCTCGGTTCTGCAGGGCAGTTCAGGAAGCTCCACCATTACCAGCAGTGTGACCGGCGGGTTCTCCTCGGCCATTGCATTGTCGGCAAGTGGAGTGCCCTCGGGCGTAACGGCTGTGTTCAGCCCAACCTCGATCACTGGCGCGGGAACTTCGTCGCTGACCTTGACCGTGGCCTCAACCGTTGCGGCCGGTACCTACACGATTACGGTGACTGGAACCTCGGGCTCCACGACTGAGACCACAACTGTGTCGCTGACTGTGACCGCGCCGGGCTCGGGTACCTTTGCGATTTCCGTTTCGCCCAGTTCAGGATCACTGGCACAGGGACAAAGCGGTTATGCCGTTGTGACAACGACCGTCTCGGGCGGATTCAGCGGTGCGGTCGCTCTGTCCGCGAGCTGGCTTGCCCACAGGCGTGACGGGAAGCTTCAGCCCGTCGACGATTGCGGCTCCAGGGGCGGGCACATCGGACTTTACGCTGACGGTTGCGCGGACGGCAAAAACGGGCACCTATCCGATCACCATCACCGGCAAAGTGGAACAACCACCAAGACCACGACCCTCACCTTCACCGTGGTTCGATAAGCCAAGGCAGAGCAAACACGAAGCCCGGACCGACATGGTCCGGGCTTTTGTGTGCGCCTAGGCGTCTTAATCGCCGCGGAATTGATCGCGAACCAGCTGCATGGCCTCTTCCGTCGTCGTGATCCTGCCTTCGAGCTGCGCGTCTTCGACTGCGCGCAACATCTCTTTGAACGATGCGCCAGGCTCATATCCCGCGGCAATCAGCTCACGGCCCGTAATCAACGGCGTGGGACGAACGACCTCTTCGGGCATCGAGGCCCAGCGGTCGCGCACGTAATTCCAATGGTCAAGGTTGCCGCCTCCGCCAAGGCAATCCATCTTATGCAAAGCGAGATGCTCTTCGAATGCGTTCAGCCGGAAAAAGCGCTTGAGCGTTGAGGACTTCATGTGCTCCGCATCAGCAAAGCGCATGTGGTTCTGGACGAGGGCGAGGATCTGATGCGTTTCTTCGTTGGAAAAGCGAAAGCGACGGCAGATGTCCGCGGCAATGGCGACGCCAACATCAACGTGGTTGTCAAAACGAATTCGATCGGGGGCGCGGCGGAAAGTGGGCGGCTTGCCAACATCGTGCAGCAGAGCGCCCCACGCCAGCGTGTGCGAGCAATTCGCCTCGAGTTGCGCGAGCAGCCCGAGAGTGTGGACCCATACGTCGCCTTCGGGATGATATTGCGGCGGCTGCTCGACACCCTGCATGCGGGCGA
This sequence comes from uncultured Acidobacteriaceae bacterium, assembly GCA_963791505.1. Lineage (GTDB taxonomy): Bacteria > Acidobacteriota > Terriglobia > Terriglobales > Acidobacteriaceae > Telmatobacter. The sequence continues at coordinate 22,610 of CAWBSV010000002.1, read as the reverse complement.
TTTCAGGAAGCACTTCAACGAGCAGGCCGGTCTCATCAAGCAGCTCAAACGCGCGTCGAGCGTGGCCTTCCGTGAGCATCCTGGTCAGCTCGTCGCGCATCCGTTCGCGGCTGACGGCGACAATCCGCGGGGCGAGCGCCTGGATGGCGCGCTCCGTGGGCGCACTCCAGTTTGAACCCAAAGCGCGCGGCAAACCGAACCGCGCGCAGCATGCGCAGGTGATCTTCTTCAAAACGGGCCTGCGGCTTGCCGATGGCGCGAACGATGCCAGCGTCCAAGATCGGCCATGCCGCCAACGTAGTCAAGAACCGAGCGCCGCATTTCAGCCGGATCAACTGGCATGCTGGCAGGATCGAGGAGCAGCCCGTTGATGGTGAAGTCGCGGCGTGCCACATCTTCTTCAGCGCTGGTGGTATAGCGAACCCCGTCGGGATGCCGGCCATCGGAGTAGACGCCGTCGGAACGAAAAGTCGCGACCTCAGTCACGAATGAGGACTCGCCCTCGGCCCCGTCCTGAGCGACGAGAACCACCCCGAAATGCGCCCCGACAGCGAAGGTCTTGTCGAACATATCGAGGACGATATCCGGAGTCGCACTCGTCGCGACATCGTAGTCAGAGGGTTCGCGGCCGAGGAGCATGTCGCGCACGCAGCCGCCGGCGAGATAAGCCTGATAGCCCGCGGCGCGCAGCCGGGTTACGACGGCGCAGGCGGCTGCGAATTGGACGTCGCTCGATCGCATCAGTATGCTCGTTCTATTCTCACCCTTGCGCGGTCGCGAGTCGACGGGGTTCCGCGTCCTTCGCAGCGCCGACTAAACTGGAATCCATGGCAAGTGGTCTCATCCTGGGGATTGAGACCTCGTGCGACGAAACAGCGGCGGCGGTGGTGGAGCGCGGGGCGCGCACGCTGTCTTCGGTCGTGGCCTCGCAGATTACGACGCACGCTCGCTATGGCGGAGTCGTTCCGGAACTGGCCTCACGCGAGCATCTGCGTGCCGTTGTGCCTGTGGTGCGGGCAGCACTGGCCGAAGCGAAGATCAAGCTCGACGATCTGGACGCCATTGCGGTGACATCCGGGCCGGGGCTGGCGGGCGCCCTGCTCGTCGGCATTACGTATGCGAAAGGCACTGGCGTTCGCGAGCGGGCTTCCGCTGGTGGCGGTCAATCATCTTGAAGGCCACATTCACGCCGTGTTGCTCAATCAACGCGCCTCAGGGCAATCCGATCAAGACACCGCGCAACTGGCGCTCGTTGTATCCGGCGGGCATACGCACCTGTACCTGGCGCAGCCCATCGCCGGGACATGGAAGTACACGCTGGTAGGACGCACGGTCGACGACGCCGCAGGCGAGGCCTACGACAAAGTTGCAAAGCTGCTCGGCCTCGGTTATCCCGGCGGCCCGTGGATCGACGCCCTGGCGCAGTATGGCAATCCGCACGCCGTGCCATTTTCCTTCGCGCAGATCAAAACAAAATTGCATCTCGCTGGCAAGGCGCCGCGGACCAAGGCGGCGACAACGGCGCCCATTGCGGAGCTCGATCCACATTTTCTTTTCTCCTTTTCCGGAATCAAGACCGCTGTGTTGCGCTATGTTGATCTTCACAATCTGCGGCCTGAAGCGGAAGCGCGCCGAACCGCACTGTTCACGGGGCCAGATGCGCCGGCACGGCCCACACTTGAAGACGCGCTCGCCATGTGCGACCCGATCACACTCGATCTGATTGCCAGCTTTCAGCGCGCTGCAGTCGGCGACCTCATGAAGAAAACCTTCGCCGCGGCGGAGTCTCTAGGCGTCGGTCGCGTACTTGTGACTGGGGGAGTCGCGGCAAATCGCGAACTGCGCGCGCGGTTCGCCGCGGAGGCGGAGCGGCGCGGCGTCGCTGTTTCTTTCCCAACGTTGGAACTTTCCACGGACAATGCGGCCATGATTGCCGCGGCGGCGTGGCCCAAACTCCAGACAGAAGACTTTGCCACGCAAGATCTGTCTGCGGAACCATCGCTCGCCCTCGGCGCCCCTGCACCTGCGCAATAAATGCGTGCAGCAGACCCGCAAATTTTGACAACCCAAGCGGGACTTGCCGTTATATCCTCAGCCCATGCGTTTTTCCCTTCGCTCATTCCCCGTCGCGTTGTTTTTGTTCGCCCATCTCCTTTCATCTCAGGTCAAAGATGCAGCGTCAGACGCAGGCAAGGTCGCTGCAAAGTCCGCCTGGCTGCAACTGACGCCCGACCAGCGAACAGAGACAATGCAGTTCGCCGAGCCGTTCAAGGATTATCTGCGCCACGCCAAGTCGGCAGCACTTTCGGCGGCCGAGTTGATTCGGCAGGCGCATGCGGCCGGCTTTGAGGACTTCACAACGCCTTCGCAGGTCAAGCCGGGAGCGCGGCTGATCATCGCCAATCGCGGGCGCGCGGAGCTCTTCGCTGTCATCGGCACCGACCCGATTGAGTCCGGAAGCAGAATGGTCGCGGCACACCAGGACTCGCCGCACATCAATCTCAAGGCCCGCCCGGTGGTGAATGCGCCGGGGTCCGTCGCTTTGCTCAAGACGACTCCCTATGGCGGCATCAAGCGCTACCAGTGGTCGAACCTGCCCATGGCCCTCGTAGGCCGCATCGACACGGTTGATGGGCGCCACATCGACGTGAACATCGGGTTCGCGCCCGGAGATCCGGTTTTTGTGATTGCCGACGCAGCGCCGCACTCTGACCGGATGCTGCGCACGCGGACATACACAGAAGTATTTTCGGGTGAAGAAATGAACCCGGTCGTTGGCAGTATTCCGGGGCCAGACTCTTCAGTGGCCGACCAGGTGATGGCGGCGCTGCGGGCGCGGTTTCATATCCATGATGAAGATCTGGTGGCCGCCGAGCTGGAATTGGTTCCCGCCACGCAGCCGGCAGACGTCGGCATCGACGGCGGGCTGATTGGCTCATGGGGACAGGACGACAAGCTCTCGGCCTACTCCGCCACGCGCGCGCTCTTTGATCTGAAAGGCACTCCTACTAAGACAGCCATGGCCTACATCACCGATTTCGAAGAAGTGGGATCGAACAACAACACCGGCGCAGGCTCAGAGTTTCTCGATACAGCCTTCACCGCGCTGATGGACGCGCAGGCAAAGCCGGCCACCCTGCTCGCGGTGCGCAATGCGCTCGCGCACGCGTTGGTGCTATCGGCCGACACCAACGATGGAGTGAATCCGATCTTTCCGCAAAACTCAGAGAACTCAAACGCGGCTATCGTCGGCTACGGCGTTGCGATCAAACGCTACGGCGCCGGGTTCGATCCGAACTCGGAGTTCACAGCGCGAGTCTTGCATTTGCTCGATGCAAATCACATCGCCTGGCAGACGCAGACGCCCAAGGTCGATGTGGGTGGAGGCGGCACGATTGGCGGGTTCCTCTCGATGCGCAACATGGAAGTGCTCGACGTAGGCATCCCGTTGCTCTCGATGCACGCGACCTACGAGATGTCATCCAAGGTGGACCTGTGGTCGTACTACCGGTTCATGTCGGCGTTTTATTCGATGGAATAGAGGCGATGCGTGCGGGCTTCTGTTGTGCCGGCAGCTCATTCACTCAGCGTGTAGCCACCGTCTTCGAGATCGGCAATCAGGCCCGGGGACGCATGGAGCTTTCCCCGTAAGCTTTCGACCAGCGCATCCAGAGCGCCGTGGCTGGTCACGGTCGTTCCCCAGACGGCCTGCAGCAGTTGACGGCGCGGAACCGTCTCGCCTCGCCTTAAGGCAAGCATTCGCAGCAGGAGATATTCGTTGCGCGTAAGGGACACCTCGTTTTGATCCTGATAGAGCCGGCGCCTGGAAAGGTCAAGATGGAAAGGTCCAAGCGAGAACTGGCCGGTTTCACGAGCGCGAACGCGACGCACGACAGCAGCAATGCGGTCGGGCATCTCTGCAAAGGAGAAGGGCTCGTGAAACGACTCGTCAGCGCTCCCTGCGGCCGTATCGGCGTCCTTATTGTGCGAGTCAATTAATGAAACAATCGCTGGCCGGCCCGGGCGATGACGAAGTGACTCGACGATGCGGGAGACACCGGACTCAGGCTGCGTGACTCCGCAAACAATGGCGTCAAACTCACTCGCCGCAGCGATCGCCACACCGGTCTCACTGTCGTTAGCGACAATGACCGCGTGACCGTTTGCATCGAGCGCCTTCCGCAGCGGTTCGAGCAGTTGCGGATCGTGTTCGACCAGGAGGATGCGCATCAGACACGTTTCCTCGACGAGAGAGCGAGCTTCTCGTCCGGACTTCCTGATTCATTTCAGCATGCTTGCATCTCGGCGCCCCCTCGGTCCTGAGAGACCTGATGAACATTTCGCGCATTGTTCACGCGCCGTTCACATTTGCGAATATTCTTCGCCACACCTTCGTCCGCGCCGTAATGCTGTATTCACACACGCGGAGCCGCACGCGCGGTTGCACACGCGCCGAACATCCCGACCCAAGAAGAATCTCGACTTATTGAAGGTTCTTGCTGAGAAATGTAAGCGAGCGATCGCGCGCCTCTCTTGCTGCTAGAGGGTTGAAACTTGCGCGAGCGTCGCAGTTAAAACCGTGCCCGGCGTTATACCAATAGATCTCTACTTCAGGGTGAGCTGCCTGAATCTTGTCGACTTCGTCCGCCGGGATATGCGCGTCCTGTCGGCCGAAATGGAGCATCACAGGCACGTGCAGGCTCTCGCTTGCATATCCGGCAATCCGTCCACCGTAGTAGCCGACCGCCGCAGCAACTCTCAGCCGAGCGGCGCCAAGCCAGGCCAGCGTTCCGCCGAGGCAATAACCAATCACGCCGACTTTCTTGCCTGTGTCCCGCGCTGCGAAGTCGACTGCCGCGGCCACATCGAGGACAGCCTTTTCCATGTCGAATTCAGACAGGAGGCTGCGGGCCTTTCCCGCGTCCGGTCCTTCGTAGCCAAGATCCACGCCCCGTTCATAGCGATCAAACAATGCGGGAGCAACGGCCAGAAAGCCATCTTTCGCCCAGCCGTCCGCGACGGACCGAATATGTCCGTTGACTCCGAAAATCTCCTGGACGACGACCAGGCCGGCCAGCGGCTCGCCCGCAGGACGTGCGACATAGGCGCTCAGCTCAAATCCGTCGCCTGCGTTTAGTGTTACCCACTGACCCATCTGCGTTCCTCCATGTCTGGTACCAGTCCGCCATCCGGACGTCTATTGAAGTGCGCTCCTTCGGGTTGATACCGAGCTCGAGCCGACCACTAGTCCACTACTTTATAGTGTGAAGGAGCGCAGCCGCCCGCGTCGGGTTAGAAACCGCAATGGATGACATCCGCATATTAATGGTGGACGACCATGGCCTCTTCAGGGAGAGTCTGAGCCGGCTGCTTCAGACCTCCCCTGGCTTCAGGGTGGTGGGCCAATGCTCGACGGTTTCTGAGGCAGTCGCCGCATTTGGCGCGACTCCGGCCGACGTGGTGTTGCTCGACTACGACCTCGGCGAGGAACAGGGGACGAGCCTGTTTGCGGAGCTTAGACATCGCCAGAAATCCGCAAAGGTCCTGATGGTCACTGCCGGGATGACCGACGCGGTAACGGTCCGGATCATGGCGGAGGGCGCTAAGGGAGTCTTTTTGAAGCACAGCAGCCTCGATCAGCTTTTGGCCGCGATTCAACACGTGGCCAACGGCGAGGTGTGGATGGACACAGCTGCCATAAAGTCAGTAGCGAGCAGCCGCGAGCGAAGCGAAGGCGTTGAACGCGGTCGGCCGCTGACGGTGAGGCAGACTGAAGTGATGCGCGGCATTCTCGACGGCCTGACCAACAAAGAAATCGCGCAAAAAATGAAGTCGTCAGAGAGCTCGGTGAAGGCTGTCATACAGGAGCTATTCCAGAAGGCCGGCGTGCGGACCCGCAGTCAGCTTGTCAGAATTGCGATCGAGAAGCACTCTTCTGACTGGCTGCACGCATAATCAGCCTGCTGAGCTATCCGGCACCCCGATTCATTCAAGGGATATAATCTGCCCATGACGGCGCTCCCGCAGCAAGAATCCACGCTCATTGCCACCGGCCATGGCCCAAGCCCTTCGCGGGAAGAAGACCCCGGACTGCTCGCTGCCGAAAAGCTCCGCACCCTGGAGGCGCAGCTAGGCACCTTGGCGAGCGTCATGGTTGCCTACTCCGGCGGGGTGGACTCAGCCTTTCTCGCGGCTACGGCGCATCGGGTGCTGGGATCGAAGATGCTGGCCGTGATTGCGGATTCGGCCTCCCTGGCGCGACGCGACTTTGAGGCGGCGAGCAACTTCGCCCGGTCGCTGGGCATGCCTCTGAAAGTTGTGGCGACCGAGGAATTGGATCGGCCGGAATACCAACGCAACGATGCGAATCGCTGCTTTCACTGCAAAGACGAGCTGTTCGCGACCATGGAAACGCTGGGCGCTGAGCTTGGTTTTGCGTGCATTGCCTATGGCATGAATGCCGACGATACGCGAGACTTTCGTCCCGGGCAGCGTGCAGCCCATCAGCATAAGGTTCTGGCCCCGCTTGCCGATGCGGGCCTGAACAAAATGGAGATTCGCGCGCTGGCCAAGGCCGCGGGGTACGTGCTCTGGGACAGACCCGCGGCTCCTTGTCTGTCATCGCGCGTCGAATATGGCCGCACCGTCACCCGCGAAGTACTGGGGCAGGTGGAACAGGCTGAAGAGAGCCTGCGCGCCCTCGGCTTCCGCGAATTGCGTGTGCGTCATCATGGTGAGCTGGCGCGCGTGGAGATTGCCCGGAACGAGTTGCCGCGCGCCTTGTCGATGGAGATGTTTGACGCCATTGCGACCGCGCTGCGCAAGGCCGGCTTTCAATATGTCGCCATCGATACCACCGGATTCCGCTCAGGATCAATGAACGTAATTCTGCCCGCCGACATTCTCGCCCGTCGCGGAGCGTAAAGCCTGCTCTCCGCCAGTCCGCCAGTTTAGAATCACAAAGCGATGCGCATCGGTTATTTGGAGTGCTTCTCTGGCATCAGTGGCGATATGTTGCTCGGCGCCCTCGTGGACGCTGGCGTATCGTTCGCGCTGCTTGAGGAGACCACGACGGCGTTGAACATAGGCGCCCGGCTTGAAATGCGCCAAGTCATGCGCGGCGGATTGTCAGGAACCAAGGTCGATGTGCTCACGCCGGAACAAACGGCAGATCAGCATACGCACGAGGACGATGCGAGGCCACACCCCCATGCGCCCCATCGGCATCTTTCTTCCATCTTGAAAATCATTCGCAGTGCCTCAATCCCTGAGAACGTGAAAGATCGCTCTGTCCGCGCATTTCAGCTTCTGGGAGAAGCAGAGGCCGCGATCCATTCGATTCCCATCGAGAAGGTGCACTTTCATGAAGTGGGCGCTGTCGATACGATTGTCGATATCGTATGCTCGGCCGCGGGCGCTGAATCTCTCGCCATCGATCGCTGGCTATGTTCCTCGCTGAACGTCGGCAGCGGAACTGTCCACTGCCAGCATGGAACGCTCCCGGTTCCGGCGCCCGCTACTCTGGCGTTGCTGGGCGATGCCCCGGTTTATGCGGCGGGATCACCGATGGAGCGTGTGACACCAACCGGCGCGGCGATCCTTCGCATGCTCGATGTGGCCTATGAACAGATGCCGCCAATGCGCGTGCGGACCGCTGGCTACGGAGCAGGTGGCCGCGACACCCCAGGCGAGCCGAATTTGCTGCGCCTTCTTATCGGAGAAACCATGGATGCCTCCGCGCATCCCGGCGACGGCGAGCGCATCGCCATCCTTGAAACGGTGATCGATGATTCAAGCCCGCAGCTTCTCGGCTATGTGAGCGAGCAGTTGCTTGCCGCCGGTGCGTGGGACGTGTACCGCGTTACTGTGCAAATGAAGAAAGGGCGCGCAGGAGTGCAGCTTACGGTCTTGTGCCATCCTGATCGCGTCACAGACATGCGCGACCTTATTCTTCGCGAGACAACCACCATTGGCCTGCACTGGCGCATCGAACACAAGGCTTCCCTGCCGCGCGAATTTGTCAGCGTTGAGAGCCAATTTGGATCCGTGCGCATCAAGATTGCGCGATGGCCTTCGGGCGAGATCGCCAATGCTGCGCCGGAGTATGAGGACTGTCGCCTGCTTGCGGCCACCCATTCCGTTCCTCTGAAGCTCGTGATGCAGAGCGCCATGCACGCATTCGCCGCATCCCCTGCGGCATCCTCTTCGAAGGGACAAGACTAATGGACCGCCTGCGCCTTGAAGCTTTGCTCAACGAGGTGCGCGACGGCCGCACCGGCATTGCCGATGCCCTCGATCGACTCAAGGACCTGCCCTTCGAGGACATCGGCTTCGCCAAGGTGGATCATCATCGCGCCTTGCGAACAGGCATGCCCGAAGTGATTTTTGCTGCGGGAAAGACCCCGGCGCAGGTGGCAGCAATCTTCGCGCACATGGCGCAGGCCGGGGGCAATGTGTTGGCCACGCGCGCCTCTGCTGAGATGTTCGCCGCAGTCAAGGCGGCCGAAGCGCCCGATGCAGCGGCGAAGGCCGAATACCACGAGATGGGCCGCTGCATCACTCTGACGCAGACGCCTGCCCCAGCCGGCAAGGGAACCATCGCTGTCGTGTGTGCAGGCACAAGCGATCTGCCCGTAGCCGAAGAAGCAGTGATTACGGCACGGCTCATGGGGAATGCCGTCGAGCTGATCGCCGACGTGGGCGTCGCCGGCATCCATCGCCTGCTGGCGCAGAAGAGCTCGCTGCAATCAGCACGCGTCCTCATCGTCTGCGCCGGCATGGAAGGGGCACTCCCCACCGTCGTCGGCGGCCTGGTCAATGCGCCTGTTCTTGCCGTGCCGACAAGCGTCGGCTACGGCGCCTCGTTCGGCGGCGTGGCCGCGCTGCTGGGCATGCTGAATACCTGCTCGCCCAATGTGTCGGTGGTCAACATCGACAATGGCTTCGGCGCCGCTTGCATTGCTTCCCTGATCAACAGGCTCTGAGATCAACAGGCTTTCACCGACCGTGCGCAAGCCTTACCAAAGTCATGTGCTGCGGCGTTCCGCGCCCCTTGATGCAAGTCCTCTGGATTTGTGGGCCTGCCTTTGCATCCGCGCAACGCACACTGAAACCCCGGTTGGCAATCCGCATCCCTGACCGGAGTTTGGTATTGACACAAAATTGAAACGAAGATTTCCTTGTCATAACAAGCCGCACGTGCCTGCGCTTCCCCACCGTGATAAGCACATGAGTTTGCGTTGCATGCGGGCAGTGCGCCGGTCCGATGGCTCAAGGAAATGAAAGGAACAATCATGTCCGAAGCAAACCAAACTGGAATCTCTGACAACGGAGCAGGGGCACTCGCTTATGTCACCCTGATTCCGGCAATCGTGTTCCTGTTTCTTCCCCCCTACAACGCAAGCTCGTACGTGCGATTCCACGCGTGGCAGTCCATCTTTCTCAACGTCGTGGGATTTGTTTCCATGGTAGCCCTGAGCGTTGTCTTGGGATTCAGCTTCATGTTCATCGGCCTGTGGGTCCTCGCGGTAACCCGCATCATCTGGCTTCTCTGGATTCTTCTCTGGATTGTGTGCGCGGTGAATGCGCTCAATGGGAAGATTCTCAAACTCCCTATCATCGGCGCCCTGGCAGAAAAGCAAGCTTCCCGCTAACCCTCACTCGGTATTCGACTCGTGGGCGACAGCCTTCCAATGCAGGGCCGTTCGCTTTCCAGGCGTAATTTTTCGTGAAGCGAAGAATCTCTCTCTTCCCCTTGTTACGACTTGGCTTTCATCAAGAATCCCCTTGACACAGGATCGATTCCGGGGTTTCCTTATCTTGTTTCAGAGTTCCTTCCTTGCGGTCCCTGTCCGGATATCGTTCCCCTCCGTCGTCCGGCCAATTGCATGAAAATCTCGTCACCCTAACCGCTGATGCCAGGTTCAACGGAGGTTCCAATGGCTGAGGAAACAGCACAATCAGGACTAAGCGAAAATGCTGCGGGCGCCCTTGCCTACGTCACCGTGATTCCAGCGATCATCTTCCTGCTGGTCGAGCCCTACAACAAAAACCCTTACATCAAATTCCACGCATGGCAGTCAGTCTTTTTCTCGATCGCCTGCGTTGGGCTGTGGGTTCTCGACATTATTCTGGCCATGATTCCCATCATCGGCTGGATCGCGATGGCGATTATTGGCCTGGGCGTGATCGTTCTGTGGATCGTTTGCGTCATGAAGGCCCTGAGCGGCAACAAATTCATGCTGCCCGTCATCGGCGCGCTCGCTGAAAAGCAGGCAAATTCGTAATTCAACGGGACTCGCAAACGGCGCTGAAGTGAAAAACTCTTTAGCGCCTCTTGCCTTTCTTCCCGAAACGCTTCTTCCCCTTCGCGGGGGCATTCGCGGGGCTCTTGCGCTTGCTCTTTTTCGCTGCCGGCTTGGTAGACGGCCTGCCAGTAAGCGGAATTCCTTCTTCGACAATTGAAAACTGCAGACGGCGCTCCTGCACAAGGATGCGATCGAGGATCACGTGCACGCGATCGCCGGCGCGGAAACGCTTACCCCAGCGCTCGCCAATGATTTCGTGCGTATTCTCGCGCCACGTATAGCGGTCGTCGCGCAACGTGTCGATGGGGACAAGCCCCTCAACGAACAGGTCCGTCAGCTCCACAAACAGCCCGTATTTCGTAGGGTTCAGAACCAGCCCCGCAAACTCTTCCCCGACGCGGTCCTGCATGAAGCGAACCTTCTTCCACTCGATCAACTCGCGCTCTGCCTCGGCCGCACGCCGCTCGGTGAGGCTCGTCTCTTCGCCAATCTGCGCCAACTCCGCTTCGGGGATCGGGGGCTCAACGGAGGATTGAGTGGAAGACGCGAGTCCTTCGTCTCGTCTTCCTCGCTCAGAGCGGCCACTTGAAATGTGAGGGACTGGGTTGGAGTAGAGCCCCTCATTCGGGTGTGTCCACGGTGAGTTGTGCCTTCCGGGCGCAACCTCCGCGTGACCACGCACCCCCGCGCGCAGCAATGCCTTCACGATCCGATGCACGATGAGATCGGGATAGCGGCGAATCGGCGAAGTAAAGTGCGTGTAACTCGGCGCCGCGAGCGCGAAGTGCCCTTCATTGATCTCGGAATAGCGCGCCTGCTTGAGCGAGCGCAGCATCAGGTAGCTCAGAATGCGCTCTTCCGGCTTGCCTTCAATGCGTGCAGCAAGCTTCTGATACATCTTCGGCGTGACTGGAATGTCCTCAGCAATCTCGTGCTCGCGCGGATTGCGGCCTGAACCACGCGATTCGCGCCGATCCCCGCGCGTCTGGATGCGCTTGACGGGCAGCGCGCCAAGCCCGAGCGAGTAGCCAAAAGCAGCGGCGAGCTCCTCAAACTGAACGACGCGGCGGGCTTCGGGCTTCTCGTGGATGCGATAGAGCGAAGCGACGCCGAGATCCTCAATCCACGTGGCGACGCATTCGTTCGCGGCCAGCATGAATTCCTCAATGAGCCGATTGGCCCACGTGCGTTCCGACTTGGTCACGCCCGCGCATCTGGCCCTGTTCGTCAAACTCGATCACCGGCTCAGGAAGATCGAAATCGATGCTGCCGCGCTCTTCGCGCCGCTTATTCATCAGGCCTGCAAGCTTGCGCATCCGTTCAAACCCTGCGTTGAACTCGGCGTACTGTCCACGCACCGTCTCGTCGCCTTCGAGAATGGTATGCACAGCCGTGTAGGTCATGCGCGCGGCCGAGCGGATCACGCCTTCAACAATCTCGTAGCCCGTGATACGCCCCTCGGCATCGAGCTGGATAATGCAACTCAGCACGAGCCGATCTTCGCCAGGCCGCAGGCTGCAGATGCCCGTCGAGAGCTCATGCGGCAGCATGGCGATGGCGCGGTCAGGAAAATAAACGCTGGTGCCACGCAACCGCGCTTCCAGATCCAGATCGGTCCCAGGCCGCACGTATTGCGCCACGTCGGCAATGTGGACCTGAAGTTCATAGCCCGTCGGCGTTTCTGTAACGAGGACGGCGTCGTCGAAGTCGCGGGCGGTCTCCCCGTCAATGGTCACGATGGGGAGGCCCCGAAAATCGCGCCGCTTGCCTGCTTCGGCCTCATCGAACTGAGCCACGCTGCGCGCTTCGGCCAGCACCTTGTCCGGAAAAATGCGCGGGAGCTGGTGCTTGCGAATCATCATTTCGACATCGACGCCGAAGTCATCGGGATGCCCAAGAACCTCAACCACGCGGCCCACGGGCGGGCGCGTGGGCGTGGGCCAACTGGTGATCTCGACATCGACGATCAGGCCTTCAAGATTGTCGGGTACTGCGGCGGTTGCCGCTTCCTTCCCGAGCACGCGATGCGGCGTCGCCCCGGCGGGCTCAGGTGGAATCTCCTGCCCCGCGGGTATGAGGATGGGCTGCGTCATCCGGTCATCGAACGGAACAACGTGATGGCCTAAATTGCGATCCGACCGCGCGTAGTGAAACGTGCCGACGACCGTTGGGTTGCGGCGCTCCAGCACGCGGACGATGCGCCCCATGCGCCGGCCATCGGCCTTGGGCGGTTCCACTTCCACAAGCACCTGGTCACCTTGCATGGCCCCGTTGATCTCGTTCGGAGGAATAAAAATATCGTCCTGGCCAACCGCCTGGCGCGCGTTGGGACGAACAAATCCGTAACCGTCGCGATGGAGATCCAGCCGCCCGGCGGCGAGATTGTCCCGCGTGCCCGCGGTCGATGAGGAATTTTTCGGAAGACCCCATTGCTCGCGATCGATCTTGACCAGCTTGCCCCGTGCGGTCAGCCGCGCAAGCTGCTCAAGCAGCAATCGCCGATGCATCCCGCCGCCCAGCGACAGCTCGCGAACAAGCTGCTTGTAGCCGGCCTTTTGCCCAGCGGAGCGGGCAATGCGCGCAAGAAGTTCCCGGTCGTCCATAGATTAAGAGTAGGGCACGCGGTTCAAGCGAGTTTAGTTTTTGCTTTTTTCGCAAAACGGCTCGCCCGCAATGCAACCCGACCGGAGCGATAGCAAGAGTCAGGGCACGACTTCAGTCGTGCCGAAACAGGCTTGAATGAACGTGGACTTTAGCCACTGAGGGATGTCTCCATTCGCTACTTCACATACCCCGGCCCACGCAACACCTTGCCCGGCAGCGCCCCAGTCATCTTGCCTTTCTCAATCACCGGCACGCCATTCACCAACACAAACTCCATCCCCACAGAAAACTGGTTCGGATTTTCAAAGGTCGCTTTGTCCGTAATCGTTGCCGGATCGAACACAACCACATCCGCCCACATGCCCTGCTTGAGAACGCCCCGATCCGTCAGCCGCATGCGCTGCGCCGGGAGCGCCGAGAATTTGCGAATCGCCTCCGGAAGCGAAAGCTGATTCTCTTCACGGACATACTTCCGCAGAATGCGTGGAAACGTGCCATAGGCGCGGGGATGCGGATGCTCCTTCCCCAGCAATCCCTCCGGCGAAGTCCCCTGCGAATCGTTATCGATCGAAACCCACGGCTGCTTGAGCGCCAGCAAGACGTCCGGCTCACTCATGCCGAAGACCGCCACTTCAGTGAATGCGCCGTCTTTGATCAGCAGATCGCAGAGCGCGTCGATCGGATCCTCTTTCCAAAGCGCGGCGACTTCAGAAAGACGCTTGCCCTGCAGCGGCACCAGTTCCGGATTCTGCACCACCGCAATCTGAATCGCCTCCGGCCCCGGAATCTCCTGCCATTCGTTGTCCCATTCCTCGCCGGCAGAATCCTTGCCGGCCGCCAGCATGTCCTTGCGAATGCGCGCGCGCGTCGCTGGATCCTTCAGCCGCTCAATCAGCTTCGCGTCGCCGCCATCATGCGCCCACGGCGGAATGAACGCGGAGAAAGTGTTGAACCACGCGGTGTAGGCATAGGTGTTGGCGCTGATGTCGACGCCCTCCGCACGGTATTTGTCGATGCGCTCCACGATCTGCGGCATGCGGCCCCAGTTGGCTTTGCCGGCAGCCTTCAGATGCCAGATCTCCACCGGAATGTTCGCCTCTCTGCCGATACGAGCGGCTTCGTCAATCGACTCAAGAACGCCATCGCCCTCGCTGCGCATGTGCGTCGCATAGATGCCGCCGTATTTACCTGCCTCGCTGGCCAGCGCGATGAGCTCCGGCGTTTTCGCATAAGGCGCAGGCGCATATTGCAGCGCGGTTGAGAGGCCAACGGCCCCGTCCGTCATGGCATCGCGCACCAGTGCCTGCATCTGTGCGAGTTGCACCGCGTTGGGTTGCACGTCGTCATCCCCAAGAACCATGCGGCGAACTGAAGTAGCACCCACGTAGCTCGCAAGATTGATGCCCATGCCCTGCTTCTCAATGCGGGCAAAATACTCCCGGAAGGTGTGCCAGTCGGGCGTCAGCTTGAAGTGCTCGTATCCCGCGCGATCGGCGTGGAGCATGGCGTCGCTGACTGGCGCGGCCGACTCGCCTTCTCCCGTGATCTCAGTGGTGATGCCCTGGTAGATCTTCGAAGGCAGGCGCGGATCGACAAGGATCGTCAGCTCCGACTGCCCGAGCATATCAATAAAGCCGGGGGCCACGACCTTGCCTTCCGCATCAATCGTTCGGGTCCGAGACGCCGCGGCCAGATTGCCGATCGCTGCGATGTGCCCGTCGCGGATCCCGATGTCGCCGGAATACCAGGGCGAGCCGGTGCCATCGACGATGTGACCGTGCGTGATCACAATGTCGAAACTGGGAAGGGGCGAGCCCGGCTGGCCAAACACCGGGGTAGCGGCAGCCGCCAGAAGCGCCACGCAAACTTTCAAGACCCGCAAAGAGAAACACATTCTGTCAGACCCCTTCATGGGATTTTATGGGTTGGTTCAAGAAATGCCCCAAAAGCAGGGCAAAAGCCAACAGATGTTGACTCTATAGGCTACTGGTTACTGTAGTTCCAGTCCCCTTTCGTGAAACAGGGCAAGCGCGGTTAAAATAACGCCAGCGCAACACCGGAACGAGCGCAACGGGTGAATCTGCCGATGGCGGACGCAATTCGTTGACCTCGCCAGGGTGCACTGCAATATGCACGTATACATTTTTGGACCGACGGCAGTTGCCCTGCCTGGCTGGCCCAGTCCCCCGAGGACAGAAAAGGACTATATCTTGAGCGCAATGTGGAAACCCAATCAGACCTCACCGGCAAGCCCCGTGTCTTCGACCCCTGAACAGCCAGTTCGCCCCGCAGCCCCCTCCGCTCCAGCTTTCGAAGCACCGAGCCGCGCGCCGGCGACCTCCGCCGACCAGGCGACCATCGGCAAGGGCCTCTTCATCAAGGGCGAGATCACTGGTTCAGAATCCCTGTTTGTCGACGGCAAGGTGGAAGGCAGCATTAACCTGGCCGGCAATCGAGTGACGGTGGGCCGGAATGGTCAGGTCGCGGCCAATATTAATGCTCGCGAGATCGTTGTCCTGGGCAAGGTTCGTGGCAATATGACCGCCACCGATCGCGTCGACATCCGTGCCGAAGGCGCTTTGACCGGCGACGTGGCAGCGGCCCGCATCAGCATTGAAGACGGTGCGTTCTTCAAGGGCGGCATCGATATCCGCAAGGCTGAAGCGAAGCCGACCGCTGCATCCGCTCCGGCGCCCACGGTGCTCGAAGTTGCGAAGACCGTAAACGCTTAGTTTTCGTTTAGAGAAGTTAAATTAGGCAACGCCCAGGGGCAGCCATGCGATGGGAATCGCGCACTGGTCTGCCCCTTTGTTTTGCGGCCAATCAACCTACGGGTGCCCAGTGCCTCGCATTTGGGCACCTGGGAATCTCGACTCCTATCCCATATCTCCCATCCCATAACTCTGGGTGCCCCAGGTGCCTCGCATTTGGGCACCTGGGAATCTACCGTCCGCTTGCTCACCGCCTCACGCTTCGGACCGGATGGCCTTCCGCAGTCCCAGCCGCCGCAGCACCACGCCCGGCAGCGCCGAGCCCGTCTTCTCCAGCAGCCAACGCGTCAGAAGCAGCCAGATCAGCGACCCGATCGTGAGCTGCGCAAAATCGATCCAGCGGACCTGAGCAAGAGGACGAGTGCCAGACCCGAGGCGCGCGGTCAGCTCCTGCAGAATCCCCCACACAACCACGCCGCTCGCGACCGCGGCCAGCAGGCAGCGCCCCAATTCACGATAGTCCAGGTTGGCGAGGGACACCATGCGCCTCTGATGAAGCAGGAACGCGATCACCGCGGTCTGCAGCGCGATCCCGATATCGGAGGCGACCGCTAGACCCATCGCTCCGTAAAGATGATAGAGCGCGTTGTAAATCGGCAGCGACACAACGGTCACTGCGGTTCCCGCGGCCATGGGCACAAATGTGTTGCCCGCCGCATAAAAGGCGCGCGCGTAGATGGCCTGCGCCGACCACAGAAACATGGCGATGGAGAAGACCGCGAAGTACCCAGCGCATTCGCGCGCATCCGCAATCGAGAATCGGCCACCGGCAAAGAGCAACTCCACCAGCGGAGCAGCCAGCGCCACCATACCCGAGGCCGCCAGCAGCCCAAGGGCTGACACGCGCGATACGGAGTCCGCAACATTCGTGGCGAACTCATAGCGCTTTTGCTTCGACCAGAGCGTAGCAAAGAAGGGCATCGACGCGGCGCCCGCCGCCTGAGCCAGCACCGCCATCGGCGCGGTGAACAGTTGCTTCGCATAGCTCATCAGCGAAACCGCTCCGCCGATCTTTGACGCAAAGTGAGCGATGATCCAGCTGTCCGCGGTCACCAGCGAGACGCCGGCCATCAATGGCAGTGAGAGGCGCACCCATTCCCGCAGACCTGCGTCGTGCCAGTCAAGAACGGATCTCATAATGGGTTCCGGCGCGGTGCGCGAAAATCGCGTTGAGCAAGAACGGCCCGAAGAACGCCCCCGCCACCGTGCCAATCGCCAGCGACGACACGCCCATCTGCCTGACCAGCAGCAGCCCGCCCACGATGGTTCCAAGACCGTAGATGAGCGGCGCCACCGCCTGTACGCTGAATTGCTTCCGTGCCAGCAGAACCGCGCCGAAAACTCCACCCGCAAAGAAGAACAACTGCGCCGGCAGAAGAATGCGCGTGAGTCGGACGCACAAGGCAGCTTTATCCGGACTGAAACCGTTGAACCACCAGCGAACATAGAGCGGCGCAAAAATCTCCGCGAGCACCAGCGCCGCTCCCAGCACCAGGAACATGGTGGTGAGAATCACTGAAAGCGAGCGATTTCCTTCCTCTTCGCGCCCCGTCTCTCGATAACGGGTGAGGATGGTGACGAACGTGATGGAGGCAGCGCCGCCGACAAGAAAGTAAGAGATCATGTCGGGCAGCACGAAGGCGGCGTTGAAGGCATCCGCCTCCATGCCGCGTCCAAAGAGCCAGACAATGTATTTGACCCGCACCAGGCCGATAATGCGAGAGAGAAAGGTCGACGCCATCAGGATGATGGTGGCGGAAAAGGCCGAATGCGCGTGGGAAGGGCGCAGAAAGCGAAGGCCGCGCGCCCAGCGCGACGAACTCGGCGCGGGGGTCTGGGTTGAGGGTGAGTCGGCCACTGGACTCGATTCTATCGGGGATGTGTTGAAGCGCGACAGACCGAGGGGTGCAACGCTGGATTCCCGCGCGTATTCTGTCGTGAGGGGGAAACGAGTGCGGGCTACGATCTTGGTTCTTGTTGCAGCGATCGCCTCTGTTGCCGGCCTGGCCCAGACAATTCACGGGCGCGATGGAATCATCCTCCCCCTCCCCCGGCGGTTGAGTCGGTACCCGTCAGCGACAACTACTTCGGCACCAAAATCCCCGACAGCTATCGCTGGCTCGAGGATGCGAAGAGTCCCGAAACGAGGGCCTTCATTGAGGCCGAGAACGCCTATACCTCGCGCTATTTGAAGCAGGCGCGCATCCGCAACCAGGCGGTCGACGATCTGACCGCGCTTGAAGATGTCTCCTCGGTGCAGATTCCCGCGCAACGCGGCGGCAACTACTTCTTCATGAAGCGCCTCACCGGCGAGCAGCAGTTTTCGATTTATGTGCGCAAAGGATGGACGCCGACAACCGGCGGAAGCGGCGCAGTCAACAGCAAAGATGTACGCCTGATCGATCCGGCGAAGTTGAACCGTGTACTCCGCGGCCAATCCATGGAGGAGCAGGCGATAACCAGCCTGGAGCGTGGACAACGGAATCAAGGGATGCTTGTTATTGACAAGTCCTACATAGGAAGGATCCCCGAGCAGCTTGGAGCTATACAGCGCGACGGTTTCATCCAGTTGCAGTGAGTTACATGCGCGCCAGAAGTCGCTGTCGGTGAGAAATAACTGATAGAGCGGCGTGTAGATCTCGATTGCCGACTCGATGTCGAGGAAATTCAGACGCCGCCGCGGCAAACTGCCTTCATCGATCGCAAACGGACCATCTGTGATGCAGTCGAAGTTGGGATTCTCCTGCTTGCTCAACTTAATCCCTTTCGCTTTCATCTCGCGATTCAGGCGAATGAGAAAATTGTAGATATTGAGGTCGTGTTTCAGAAAGACATTGTCGGTGAGATCGAAGAGATTCCGTGGACGCAAAGGATTCAAGGGAATCTGCACGCCAGGCACATTGGTGGCAACAAATTGCAGGATCTCCGATCCGATATGAAAGTGGCGAAGAATCAGGTAATTCGCATCCGGACGCACAAAGCCCCGCAAACCCCAATAGATAAGCCTGTGCAGAATCTTTGAGGATGTGAAGCGATTGGGGATGAATATCTTCAGGACCTGGAAGAGCATCAGCGCCAGCTTGGCAAATGGCCGTATCACCGGGAGCATGAACTGACGCGACTTCGATCCGGAATTAGCCAGCAGCGCAGCTTTGACCTCGTCACTCAGCGGCAGGCTGGCGTCGAGATACAGCGCAAGCCAGGGGTTTGGGTCTTCAGGATTGAAGGGAGCGTTCTCGTAAAGCTCGGTTATTTCCATAACACTTTCCTCCAGGTTTCAATTCCCAGCCAGTTCATTTGCCGCTCACGCGGCGGATACCTCTTTCAAACCTCAACGCGCGCGCCTGCGACCCTTTCCAATTCTAACTTCGAATCCGCCACGGAAATCCGAACGCCGCGATCAAGGTACGCGGCATCAGAAATTTCCGATCTCCTCCAACTGCAACGCATACAGCCGCGCAGTCACCTTCGCACACTTCACAATATCAGTCACCAGTTTGCGGGTTAAAATCCCGCTTGCGATGGCCAGGTCCAATCTCTTGAAGTGGGCCACGTCGCTATCGGAATGATAGAGAAAGAAGGAGACGGCCTCGTTCTTCAAACCAAGCGTCTCCTGGATTTTCTTTCCCCACTGGCGGGCTATCCTCTGGCCGATTCCTTCAATGATGAACATGGAGCCAATCAGTTCGAAGGGGTTTTCATGGCCGGCCATGTGCAGAATATAGGCAGAAAGAGCCTCGCTGCCAATGTTCTTCCGGCCGCAGCGGATTTCGTCGAGGCTTCCGCCTGCAAGCTCAAAGTTGCGCTCCAGCATCTCGAAATCGCGGTGCTCGTCCTTGGTATGAAGAATGAACGCGCTGCGAATGGGAAAATATTCCGGCGTGATGCTTGAAGCCGCTCGTGCAATCCAGCGCGATCCGTCGATCACCTGCTGGCGTAGATTGAACAGGAATGCCCGATAGTCTTCGATCGTGAATCGGCCGTCGTAAAGCTTCTTCACAATCGGGACGCGCTGAAGCCGGTCTTCAAACTCAAACCACACTAGGGCCAGTTCCCGCCGTAATTCCTCCGCCAGAGGATCGTTCGTCTTCTGCAACTCGGGTGGCTGCGCATGAAAGATCGCTTCCGGTTCGGCCTTTGCCGCGCTGTAACTCGGCCTGCCTTCGATCACTTTGAGCAGCATGTAACCAAAAAGGAATCGCCCGCTCTCCGGGACGAGGCAAAGTACCGTTTCGCCCGGCTTAAGTTTCCCGGAATAGAGCAGTTCCTCAAGCAGCAGAAAAGTCGAAGCGGACCCGACATTGCCCGTCGAACTCAGGTTTGAAAACCATCGCTCATCCGGTATGTCGAAGCCAAGCCTGGCGGCAAGTTCACGCGATTTATCGCGAAAGACATGAGATGAATAATGAACTGCAAACCAATCGACATCGTTTGGATTGAGATTCTTTTCCTTCGCCACGCGCAAGAGGCCCTGCACGGCGTGACGCACCACTTCGTCCAACATGCGGATGTCCTGGCGCAGATTAATCGCGCCGGCGCCGGCAGCCAGATCGTAACTCGGGTAGTCGAGCCATGACTCCAGTTCATGCCCATTCTTCGGCGCCCCGACATACATGCAGGGTTCGAACTGGCCGGCAAACGAGAGTAACTCAATCCACTCAATGACAAAGCATAATCCTGAACTGTCCGGTGCATTGGAAAGAACCGCGGCGCCCGCGCCATCGGATAACATCCAGCGCAGGAATTCTGTATCGAAGCTCAGGCCCTCGTCGCACACCACGCGCTGCGCTTCAAAACGTGTGGACTTGAAAAGGCGGCTGGGAAACTCGCTTGCACACGCCAGGGCATGCCGCTTCTCTCCACTCAGGATTTGTAACATGGCCGATTTCATAGCCATGATTCCGCTGGCGCATATACCGTGAAGCGTGGCGATTTCGCAGGGCGGCGACTTCAACTCGCCGTGGACCATGCTGGCAAATCCAGGCAGCGGAAGATCCCCCTGCGATGTTGCGGCAGCCAGGAAGTCGATCTGCCCCAGATCGATGCCGGCGCGCTCCATGGCATTGCGCGCGGCCTGCGCCGCCATGCCGGCGCTCGAGTAAAGGGTGCGCTGCTCGCGGTCGATGGCATAGTAGCGGCTCACGATGCCATTCTGCTTGAGGATTCGCTTGCGCACTCGCGAGACTTTGCCATGGATGGTGCCGAGAAATTCCTCCATGGAGTCGTTGTCGACAGGTTCGCCAGGCAGGAATTTTCCGAGAGATGTAATAAATGCCTGCATTTTGGACGCCTCGGCCGCAGTTTACTTTGTGGGCTCTTGCCGCAAGTGTACGGCAATGCCCTGCGGCCCATCTTCGCTTACATGCGTTGATCGCCGCGCCCTCTTCCTTGCTCTTCGATGGCCTCGCTCAAGGCGCCGGCGTCACTTCAGCCGATCGCGGTCCTGTCCCAAAGGCGTCGGTCAGCGAGATGACTTTCAAATTGGCCTTGAGTGCATCGAGCGAGACCTTACTGGTAGCTGCGATCTCCGCCGTCTCACCGGGAAGCAGGTTAAAGTAATTGTCGGATAGCTCCACGTCAAGGTTGCCGAAGGATAGATAGACGCTTCGCGCCAGCACTGGAGAAGTTACCCGGATCTTATAGCTCCCCCCGGCCCCGGTGGTCTCCACTTTCAGCACGGCGGGTTTCAGCACAATCCCCTTGGTTGGCGCAAGGTAGGCGAGATTCCTCGAGATCTGCGTCCCGTCGGCGGTGAGTTCTGCAACCACAAAAACACGCGAAGTGTCCGCGGCACCGGCGTCGGTGAGTTTCTTGAGCGGCCAGTCGAGATAGACATTGCTCGCGAGCGGCGCAACACTTACGGCTTGCGAGTTTCGAGCAGCACCTTGCCGTCGAAATCCATCAGGCGCACACGAAGTGTGGCCGGTGTGGCCTCGGTTTTGTCGGAGACAATATAGACCTTCATCGAGCCGTCTTCAACGTGCGGCGAGACCAGGATGGGCGCGTAAAAGCGGCGGGCGTAGTATTGCAGCGCCTTCCAGCGCCCGTAATAATCGATTGAAGACCACGATGCGACGGGCCAGCAGTCGTTCAACTGCCAGAAGATGGAGCCCATAGTCTCGGGGCGGCTGCGGCGAAAGTGCTCCGCGCCGATCTTGATACCCTCGGCCTGAAGGACCTGGCTGACATAGAGAAAACTGGGAAAGTCTTTGGGCTCGGAGTAATCCTTGAGCAGATAGTCGTGGATAAGGGAGTTACCCTCGTTGTTCTTCTGATGCGCCAGCATGACGGGAGTAAAGATGCCGGTACGATCTTCAGGCTCTGTGAAAGACTCGATGGTGCGCATCTCGGGGAACGACTGGAAGCCGTACTCGGTAACAAAGCGCGCGTGATGCGTCTCATAAGTCGAGAACGGAACTCGGCCGTGCCACACATCCCAGATATGCGCGTCGCCGCTCTGGTAGTGGTCGCTCGAGGTCTTCGTAGTCGGCGCTGGGCGAGCTGGGCCAGTAAGGCGTCTCGGGCTCGAGGCGCGCGACGACACGAGGCAAAATGCCGCTGAACTCGGTGAGATAGTCCTGCCACATCTGGTACTTGATTTCGAGCGGCAGCTTGCCGCGCGGCGTCCCAGTCCAGGGCAATCTCGGTCTCGTTGTTGCCGCACCAGACGACGATGCTGGGGTGATTGCGCAGGCGGCGCACCTGGTCGTCGGCCTCGGCTTCCATGCTCAGCTTGAAGGCGTAGGTGCCGGGCTGCCAGTCGTTGCCGAACATGAAGTCCTGCCAGACCATGATGCCGAGCTCGTCGCAGATCTGGTAGAACTCGTCGGTCTCGTAGTAGCCGCCGCCCCAGTGGCGGATCATGTTCATGTTGGCGTCGCGGGCGGACTCGAGGATGCGGCGATAGTCGGCGGTGGTGACGCGGTTG
>CAWBSV010000001.1:0-129220 GCA_963791505.1 uncultured Acidobacteriaceae bacterium | reverse complement strand
TTTTTTGCCTATTTGCTCGACTAAGTACGTATTGCTCGAATACTTTCTCGGGAACAGTCGCCGGACTCAGAGATGTGATTCACTTTGAGGGATCAACAGCCCGGGAATTGACGCGGGCCTTCCGTGAGAGCATCGACAGCTATCTTGAGTTGTGCGCCGAGAGCGGCCAGGAACCCGATCGACCCTTCAATGGCAAGATTCTTGTTCGGACCGAGCCGGCGTTGCATCGCAAGGCGGCGCTTCGCGCGGCTGTCGAGGGCGTCAGCTTGAGCAGGTGGATTTCGCGGCAGATTGAAAGCGCGCCGTGAGCCTCGGTAAGCACCCTCAGGAGCTCGATCCCCGGTCCCCAAATGCTAGGGACCGGGGGCACCCTCAGGACCTCGCTATCTTGCGCTATGCGCCTCGAGCTAGCGCGGGAGTGCACCAGCGACGCCGAGGGTCATCTGCGTACCTGACTCGAGGTGGACGTTGTGCTTCGACGCGGAGAGAACACCGGAGGTCGAGGCTGTGGCGCCGCCGGCGAGCATCACACCTGGAATCGCAGTGGCATGAGTGCTGAGAGAGCCGGTTGCGCCGGCTGCTCCGTTGAGTCCACTGCCCACGGTTGCGCCAGCATTGCCGGCGAGATTGTTTGTGGCTCCGACGGAACCGCCGACGGTGTGGCCGAGACTCGAACCGACGACGGCTGTGGTCGCAGTTGCGCCGCCAAGCAGGCCTCCGCCGGTACGGCCACCTCCGCCCATTGCGTGGGCGCCGCCCATGGTGCTGAGGTCTTCGCTGCTGTCCATTGATACGGCGCTTGCCGGCGGAGCGACCGACTGGATCACGGTCTGCATGGCGACGCTCTGGCCGCCCTTCAGTTCGGCGCGGTCGAAGGCGATGCCGAGGCGCGCGTCTTGCGTGCCGTTTCCGTGGGCCTGGACTTCAGTGACGTGGCCAACGAGACGCGATCCTTTTGGGACTACGACTCCTTCTGAGGTGCGAAAGGCTTCCGACGTCTTGACGATCACGGTATCGCCGGACTTTGCGGTCTTTGAGTCGAGCTTGCCGACCAGCTCGCCGTTGACGGGATGCGTGGGCGCCTGCGCGGAGGAATGGGTGTCGGCGGAGAGTGTGGCGTCGTTGCGGCTTGTTGACGCGGATAAGCTGGTGTCCGTGGTCGAGCTTGCATGCATATTGCCCGCATTGACGGTCGCGTTGGTTTGCGTGCCGGCGGAGGCTTGTTGCGCAAAGACGATCGAACTTGAGAGGGAAAGAGCGGCTACTCCAAACATCACAGCAATCTTCATGGGGAGATCCTCCTCAAATTTGAAGTTCAAGTGCCATCCTGGTGGCGAGGTTGTGTGTGGAACCTGTTCTGAGATTGGATGGCGTTCTTCAAGGAGGGAGTGGTGTTGCAGGGGTGCGCGGAAACAAACCAAAGTAATGGCGGGAAGCGCGCACACTCATTGCGATCAAAATCGGAGTTCTTGCGAAGGCTGTTGAGGTTCGTGGAATCCCCGGTCCCCCAATGCGAGGGACCGGGGGCACCCGAGGGTTCGTGGTATCCCAGGTGCCCAAAGGCGAGGCACCTGGGGCACCCGGTCTGAATCGTGACAACGCGGGTTAGACGGTGCGGCGGGCGCGGACGCCGGCGATAGCTACCCGCATTGCGACGAGGCCTAGAACGAATCCCCGGTCGCCAATGCGCGGGACGGGGGGACGCAAGGGATCGTGGGATCCCAGGTGCCCAAGTGCGAGGCACCTCCACCCCACGGACGAGGACCTGTCCGTGGGGACCCCGGCCTGGGGCACCCAGAGTTATGGAAGGGGATACAAAATGCATTGGGATCGTGGTATCCCAGGTGCCCAAGTGCGAGGCACCTGGGGCACCCGGGCTGAATCGTGACGACGCGGGTTAGACGGTGCGGCGGGTGCGGACGGCGGCGGCTAGCTCGGTGAGCAGGGCGTGGGTTTCGGGCCAGTCGATGCAGGCGTCGGTGATGCTCTGGCCGTAGACGAGCGAGTCGAGCGGTGCGCCGTCGGCTAGCTTTTGGGCGCCGGCGACGAGGTTGCTCTCGAGCATGACGCCGATGATGTTGCGGTTGCCGGCGGCGATCTGCGCGGAGACGTCGTGGCAGACGACGGCCTGGCGGCGATAGTCCTTGTTGCTGTTGGCGTGGCTGCAGTCGATCATGATGCGCGGGGCGACGCGCGCGGCTTCTCATTTTGGCGACGGTGTTGGCGACGGCCTCGGCGGTGTAGTTGACGAGTCTTGCTGCCGCCGCGCAGGATGATGTGGCAATCGGGATTGCCGGTGGTCACGAAGATGGCGGATTGGCCGTGCTTGGTGTGGCCGAGAAAGGTGTGCGAGTCGGCCGCGGAGAGAATGGCGTCGATGGCGACTTGCACATCGCCGGAGGTGGCGTTCTTGAATCCCACGGGACAGGAGACGCCGGAGACGAGCTGGCGATGGACCTGGCTCTCGGTGGTGCGCGCGCCGATGGCTCCCCAACTGACCAGGCCGGCGATGTACTGCGGCGAGATCATGTCGAGGAATTCGGTGCCGGTGGGTACGCCCATCTCGGCGAGATCGAGGAGGAGATGGCGGGCGAGGCGGAGGCCGTCGTTGATCTTGAAGGATTGGTCGAGATGCGGATCGTTGATGAGGCCCTTCCAGCCGACAGTGGTGCGGGGTTTCTCAAAGTAGACGCGCATGACGATGCGCAGGTCGTGATTGAACTCGGCGATGGCGGACTTGAGGAGGGCGGCGTATTCGCGGGCGGCCTTGGTGTCGTGAATGGAGCAGGGACCGACGAGGACCAGCAGGCGCGTGTCGCGGCCTTTGAGGATGTGGCCGATTTCGGTGCGGGTGTTGAAGATGGTCGCGGTGGAATTTTCAGTAATGGGCAGGTCTTCTTCGAGGAAGACGGGGGGAGGACAACTTTGGTCCATTTGATGCGGAGGTCTTCTGTCTTGGGGGGCATTTTTATTTATTTTACCGGAAAAGGGATGAAGGGACTTCAGGAATGAGAACCGGGAATCTTAGTCTGCCTTGGGGTAGAATCGGTTCCCATCAGAAGTCGAATGGTGAGCACCTTGAATGCACTTATATTGGCAGTCTCGTTCCTCGCCCTTAATCACGCCGAGACGGCGGCCGTTGCTGACTGCAAAGAAACTGAACTCGGAAGATGCTATTCGGTCCATGGGCGGTACGCGATCTATGTCGAAGGGGACGCGATCTGGCCGATCGGTACGCATCGGCTCTTGAGCGCGGCCGACCCGGAGTTGGACAGAATCCTCGAGCAGTCAGGGTGGGAAGATCACGTGGCTTTCGGCGATTTTCTCGTGTGCCCAACGTCGCAGTACAAGCGAGGCGAGATGCAATCAGTATGCATAAAGAAGATTAGGAATCTCCGTATCGCAAACCGAAAGTAGGCGCTCATGAAGGGTGTGAAGCATCGGCAAATTCGTCGCTGGGCATGGGGTGCAATTTCGATGATATGCGCGTTGAACGCCGTGCAGTTCTCCTCCTCGCAACAACTCAAGACCGGTGAGATAAGCGGCCATGTCGGCGATGAAGTTGGTGCGACGATTGCGGGCGCCAGCGTCTTCGTTCGGAGCAATTACCTTCCGATGAAAATGTGAGGCTGGCGACGCATACAGACATCCGCGGCGATTTCAAGCTGGTGCTTCCCGAGGGAGGGTACGATGTTCTGGTCACGATGCCCCTCTTAGCTGCGCATGTCGAGACAGTTGCCGTGTTCCATGGAAAGAATCCCCCTCAGGGGCTGAAGCCCTCTTTCCTAAAATGTCCCATTGGCACGACTGAAGTCGTGCCCTGTTACAAAGCCGCGCTGTTGAGGTTCGTTGTATCCCAGGTGCCCAAGTGCGAGGCATCTCCACCCCACGGACGAGAACCTGTCCGTGGGGGCCCCGGCCTGGGGCACCCAGAGTTGTGGAAGGGGATACAAAATACATCGGGATCGTGGAATCCCAGGTGCCCGAGTGCTAGGCACCTCCACACCACGAACGAAGACCTGTCCGTGGGGCGCGGCTTGGGGCACCCGGCTTTTTCATGATGGATTGGGTTCGTGGGATCCCACCCATTCCACGATGAGACTGTGGAATGGATGGGGCACCCAGGGTTGGGGTTGAATTGAAAATGCGCCCTAGGGGGTGTAGCGTTTTTCGCCGGCGGTTAGGGGGATGGGGAGACGGTTCTTCTCGGGCGGGAGGGGGCACGTGGCTAAGGCGGTGTAGGCGCAGGGGGGGTTCTCGAGGCGATTGAAGTCGAGCTCGAGGATTCCTTTCTGCGTGAGGCCGTGGGTGGGCAGGCCAGTGTGCAGGTAGCGGGCGGTCTGGTAGGTGGTGGTCTTGCTGGTCGCATCCTGAAGGATGAAGAAGAGCGTGTTGCTGTTGGGATCTTCGATGACCGGCTCGAGGGTGTAAGTGGTGCCGCCGATCATGAACTCGGCTTGCCCGGGCGATGGCAGATCGAGTGTGGTTCCGAGCACGGTGGGGATTTTTTCGACGCGCGCCGCGGGGAAGGGCAGCCAAAGAGCCTGGACGCGGAAGTGGGCGTCGGGGGCAAACCAGTTGAGTCCGTGAAAGCTGGCGCGCGCGGGGGCGTCGGCGTCTTTGATGCGCAGCGCAAAGCGGGGGCCGCGGGGAAGAACGGCCATGGTAAGGCCGTGCCAGGCGATGATGGAGGGCTTGCCTTCGGTGGCGAGAGGCCCTTCGCGCGCGGGCTTGCCGTCGATGAGCAGATCGGGCGGGAAGCCGTCGTGCGTGGAGAGCAGCTGGATGGTTGCGGGGCTGCCGGGCTTTCCGCTGACAGTGAGAAGGCCAATGTGCTCGGGCGCCTGGGCGTGGATGCGGATAGAGTTGTCGGCGGCGGCGCCGATGGAGTTGACGCCGGGCTTGAGCCACTCAAGACCGACGAGTGTGAGCCAGCCATCGGGCGCCGAGACTTGCTGTTCGCGCTGGGTGCGCCAGGCGGCGAGATCGTCGGGTGCGCCGGTTGGAGTGGGTAGGGCGGCGGGGGGTGGGGTTTGCGCTGGGATGCGGATGATCGTCCATGAAGCGAAGAGCGCGAAAAGGGATGCTAGAAAGAGGACGCGCGGTTGGTGTGATCTGTGGGGCATTCTTGATCGATCCTGCTTCAGGACCATCCTATTATGAGCAGGGGGCGCGGGTGCGAGGAAAGCAATGGTGTATTTTGGGTGGGAGATTTTAAGGCGAGGCTGCACATGGGCAAGGTGATTGCTGCATTGTTGCTCGTTTTTTGTGGGGTATGCGCGGCGGATGCGCAGCAACAGCCAGCTTTACCGCACAGCCACCCGCTCAGGGACAACATGATCCGACTCTTGTCCAGCGGCCGCCTGCCGCGCCCCTGGCGCAGCAAGGCGCGGTCGCGCGCGGAGGGTCGATTTCATCTCGATGTCCGTGTTACAGACCGATCCGGGAAGCCCATAAGCGGCCTGGGGCCGCAGGATTTCACGCTGCTGGATGAAAACAAGCCGCAAAAGATTTTGTCGTTTCGCTCTTTTGATGGCGTTCAGGTGAGGGCCAATCCACCGGTTGAGGTGATTCTGCTGGTGGATGCGGTGAATGGTGGCGGGACGCAACTGGGGCTGGCGCGGGAGCAGATCGAGCAATTTCTGCGCTCGAATGGAGGTCATCTTGCGGAGCCGGTGACGCTGATGCTGCTGACGGAAAGCGGGCTTCGCGTGCAGCCGCGCCCTTCGATGGATGGCAATGCGCTGGTGACGGTGCTCAATAAAATTACGGCGAGCGTGCACACCATCACTTCGGCGATGGGCGCGCAAGGGCAGATTGAGCGCTTCCAAAAATCGGCAAAGGCGCTCGCCCTGATTGCGGACAACGAGTCGACGCGTCCGGGCAGAAAGGTGCTGCTGTGGATTGGGCCGGGATGGCCGCAACTGCGCGCGGAGGATCTGGGCTATTCGAAGCGTAACCAGGAACTGAACTTCGACTCGATCATTGCGATCCTGACCAAGCTACGCGAAGGCCGGCTGCAGATATTCAGTGTTGGGGGTGGCGCGGAATATTACTTCCAGGACTACTTGAAACCGGTGCGGAGTGAAGCGCAGGCGAATCCTCCCAATCTGTCGCTGCAGGTGCTGGCGGTGGAGAGCGGAGGGGCGACGCTCGATCCCGGAAACGTTACTGACCTGGCGGCCGTGCTCGGCCAGCTTGTGCAGAGCGCCGGGGCGTTCTATTCGCTTTCGTTCGACCCGCCAGCAGCGGAGCACGCGAATGAATTTCACGAGCTGAGGGTGCAGGTGGGGCAGCCGGGCGTGGTGGCCCGGACGATTGCCGGATACTACGACCAGGCGCAATGATGGCCGCCGGGGTAGTGGTATAAACTCTCGATCAAATCAAAGATTCCCAATTGTTGATCGGGAGTGCTATGGGCAAGGCTGGCTGTTTTGTTCTTGCGGTGATTTGCGCATGTGCATCGGTGGCGATTGGGCAACAGGCGGCAGTGGTCCCTGCTGCGCCGGCGCCAACACCTGCAGCGGCTCTCACGCATATCAGTATTGATGTGGTGGTTGAGGGCAAAGACGGCAAGCCGGTGCCGGAGCTTGAGCCAACGGATCTGACTCTTCTGGACAACGGCCAGCCGCGCAAGATTTTGGGATTTCGGCGAACCGATGGCACGACCGGCAACAAGGTGGACCTGCCGGAAGAAGTGATCATCGTTCTGGA
The DNA here is from genome assembly GCA_963791505.1 of uncultured Acidobacteriaceae bacterium. Lineage (GTDB taxonomy): Bacteria > Acidobacteriota > Terriglobia > Terriglobales > Acidobacteriaceae > Telmatobacter. The sequence goes on along the minus strand of CAWBSV010000001.1, from coordinate 122,506 downwards.
CTCGGTGAACATGCCGTACCAGGCTGTCACCCTGTTGCGCCTTCAACTTGAGAAATTTCTGCGTGCAAACGGCGGACATCTTGCGCAGCCGACGTCGGTCTTTGTGTTTGCGAGCGAGGGGCTGCGCGTTCAGCCGGCGCCGTCGAAGGACGGGAATGCGCTGGCGGATGCGATCAACACCTCGGTTGGAACGGTGCGGTCCCGCGGCTCGGCGGCGGGCGTGTATGGGTTGGCCGAGCAATTCCAGTCGTCGGTTCAAACGCTCAATTCGATTGCGGAGAACGAGAAGCACAAGCCGGGGCGAAAGATGGTGATCTGGCTGGGCAACGGCTGGCCTTTGCTGAATGAACGGCAGTTTGAGGCCGTGAAGACGAATGAACTGGAACGACAATATTTTGACGACATTCTTCGCTTGTCGAAGGGGTTGCGGGAAGCGCGGATGAGTCTCTATCTGGTTTATACGTTGAATTCGGCGGACGATCGGTATCTGTTTGAGGACTATCTGAAGCCGGTGAAGGAGTTTCACAAGGCCAGCGCCGGGAATGTTTCGGTGCAGGTTCTGGCTCAGCAAACGGGCGGGCGGGTGATGGAACCGAGCAACGATATCGCCGGCCAGATCGCAGCTTGCATTGGAGATATTGGCACGTATTACACGCTGATCTTTGGGGTGCCTCCGGCGGGGGCTGGCGAACGAATATCACGAATTGAAGGTGCAGGTAGACCGGCCCGGATTGTCGGGACGAACGACGAGCGGGTATTACAACCAGCCGCAATGATCCGCGTTTCACAGGGCGGTTTTGTTCAGGCAAAAGGGCTTAGAGCGAGTTTCTTGACAGTGATCTTCAAGGATCCCTACCATTGAGCAGTAGGCTGCGTGATGTGAGTGCAGGGAAGTCAGATTTCTGCACCGAGTTGCGCGAAAGACAAACGCAGATTCTTCGACTCACCACCCCCAAACTGAAGAACGTTTGGGGCCCTTTTCGCTCAGAATGACGGCCTCAACTTTATTGTGCTCTTTCGAAACGGGACAGTAGGGATAGGCCGTCGGGAGCCATAAGATGCCTGAGATGCGCATCAGCCCGCGCGAGCGGTTGGTGCTGACAGCGATTATCGAGGTGTATATCGCTACGGGAGAACCGGTAGCGTCGCAGGCGGTGGCGCGCCTGTTTGCCGATCGCGAGGGCCTGAGCTCGGCGACGGTACGGAATGTGATGGCGACGCTGGGGGATACGGGACTACTGGAACAGGCACATACCTCGGCGGGGCGGGTTCCGACAGCGGCGGCTTTCCGTTTTTACGTCGAGCAGATTACGCAACCGGGTGTTCAGGCAGCGCGGGTTGGCGGAGCTTTTGGTAGCGGGTTCGGGGAGCAGAGCGGCGGTCCGCAACCGTTGAGCGAAGCGCGCCGCGAGCAGATTGAGGACAGCTTCTCAGGGGTTTCGAGTTCGCAGGAGTACTTGCAGCGCACCTCGCATGTGCTGGCCATGATTTCAAGTGGATTGGGCGTGGCGTTGGCAAGTTCGACGGCGGGGCAGATTCTGGAGCACATCCATTTTGCCCGTCTGTCGACGGGGCGGGTTCTGGCTGTGCTGGTGACCCAGGCGGGCGCCGTGCAGGATCGCGTGCTGATGCTTGATCGCGAGTTGACGCCGGTTGAGCTGGATACAGCGGCCCGCTATCTGAACGAGAATTTCCGCGGCTGGCCGATTGACCGGATCCGGGTTGAAGTGGAGCGGCGTGCGGATGCGGAGCGAGAAGCCTATCGCGAGATGCTTGCATCGGTTGAGGAGCTATGCCGGCGGGGCGCGCTGTCGGCAGGCGAATCTGGTCCGGCGCTTTTTGTGGATGGAATGGCGAACCTGATTGCGGCGGAATCAGACCGCGAGCGGTTGCGGCAGATGCTGCTGGCGCTGGAAGCCAAGCAGCGGCTCGTGGAGTTGCTGACCGCTTATGTGGATGGGCGACAGCAGGAGGTCCGCGTAGTGGTGGGGCTTGATGAGGCGTCGCCGGCGATGCAGGATCTGGTGCTGATCGGGGCTCCAGCGCGACTGGGCGCCAACAACATGGGAACGGTCGCGGTGATTGCGCCGACGCGCATCCAATATCAGGAGATGATTCAGGCGGTGCGCTATATTGCCCGTCTATCCGAGCGCCTTCTGGAGGTTCCCACGCAATAAGGAATGCGCGGCGCTTGTGCCGGCGTGGTTCCCCGAGGGGCGTTGCGGCGCATGGAGCGAGCAGTTGCAGCGGCAACAAAATAGTATGGAAATAGGTACAGGTGATTTTTCGGAGAATGCGTAGAGTTATGCCAAAACACGAGAGTGAGCTGACTGTCGTCGAGCAGGAGCAGGCGAAGAATGCCGCTGCTGCCGCGGCCCAGGACGCAGCCGGCGAGGAAGCAACTGTTGTGCCTGGGGACGATGGGCAACAGGAGACAGTGAGTCGAGCGGATTTCGACCAACTGAAGGGCGAGCGCGATCAACTCATCGACCGCATCGCGCGGCTGCAGGCGGAGTTTGAGAATGCGCGCAAACGCGCTGAGCGGGAGCGGACGGAATATCGCGATTTTGCAACGGGCAGCGCGGTGGAGCAATTTTTGCCGGTGCTGGATAATTTTGAGCTGGCCCTGAAGTCGGACAGCACCATTGAGCAACTGCGTCACGGCGTGGAACTGATTGTGAAGCAGATGGAAGATGCGCTGCGCCAGATGCAGGTGGTTCCGGTGCCGGCAGTCGGCGAGCCATTCGATCCGCGCGTTCATGAGGCGCTGGGTGCGGTGGAGCGGGACGATATGCCGGATCAAACGGTGGCCGAGGAGATTCGGCGCGGCTATAAGATTCGCGAGCGGCTGCTGCGACCGGCGCTGGTGAAGGTCGTTCACAATTCAAAACAGACGAGCGAATGAGTTTGCATTTATGAATGGGCAAGATACGACAGTGATCAAAGAAGACTACTACGAAGTTCTCGGCGTAACCCGCGAAGTGAGCGATCAGGAGTTGAAGAGCGCGTATCGCAAGCAGGCGCTCAAATATCATCCTGATCGCAATCCGGGCGACCACTCGGCCGAGGAGAAGTTCAAGAGCGCGAGCGAAGCATATCAAGTGCTGAGCGACCCGGACAAGCGGGCCGCTTATGACCGCTATGGGCACGCGGGCGTTAACGGGCAAGGGGGATTTTCAGGCAGTCCTTTTGCGGGCGGCGTGGATATCGGCGACATCTTTGGCGATTTGTTCGGCGAGATGTTTAACGTGGGCGGATCGCAGCGCGGCGGGAATCGGCAGAGACGCGGCGATGATCTTCGCTTCGATATGGCGATCGATTTTGAGGATGCATTTTTCGGGACTGAGACCGAGATTCGGATTCGGCGGCTGGAGATTTGCTCCACGTGCGAAGGGCGGGGCACTTCATCAGGGCGGGGCCCAAGCGTCTGTGCTCAGTGCCAGGGGCGCGGGCAACTGCGCTATCAGCAGGGATTTTTTTCTGTGGCGCGGACGTGTTCGATGTGCGGCGGAAGCGGCCAGGTGATTGGCGATCCGTGCCAGACGTGCCGCGGACAAACGCGGGTGAGCAGCGAGTTCAAGCTGAATGTGAAGGTGCCTCCGGGGGTTGAGGAGGGGACGCGCATTCGCTATACGGGCGAGGGTGATTCCGGCAAGTCGGGCGGACCGCGCGGCGATTTGTACGTGGTGCTGTCGATCCATCCGCATGACTTTTTCGAAAGGAATGGCGCGGACCTGCATTGCGTGATTCCCATCAGCTTTCCGCAGGCAACGCTGGGCGCGGAGTTCGAGATTCCCGGAATCGACCACCCGGTGCCTTTGAAGATTGCCGAAGGAACGCAGAGTGGGAAAGAGATTCGCGTGCGCGGACGGGGCATGCCGCTGCTGAACGGAAAAGGCCACGGCGACCTGATCGTGAAGGTGATGGTGCAGATTCCGAGGAAGCTTTCGCGGGCACAGCGCGACCTTGTGGCTAAGCTGGCCGAGTCGCTGGCGGTGGATAACAAGCCGACTTCGCCGGGGTTGCTGGAGAAGATGAAGGATCTGTTCAGCTGAGACGGCGGCGTGGTTTGGCGGAGGCTCGATGGCGGATTTTCGAGTCAGCGAAGGCTTCCCTCAGGGGTTTCTCGTCGCCTTTTCGGCCCGGCTGAACAGCTTGGTGAAAAAGTAGTTTTCGCGGGCATTGCCCAAAAGAGCCGTCGCCCGCAATGGTTTAGGACTGGTTGCATGAAGGGCAAGCAAAGACCATCCCTCAGGGGCTAAAGCCCTCTGTTTATGCACCCTTCACGGCACGGCTGAAGCCGTGCCCTTTCAAATCGCCTTGCGACGAGTCTTATAAACGGTCCTGCTTTTCTTAAAAAAAAACCAACCCGTTTCGCCTCGATCTCGACTTTTTCACCGAGCTCTGGAGTCGTGCCCGGTTTCAAAGCTCGCCAAATGAGGATTGGTCTGACCCCGCCTAGAGCGCCCAGAGCGCGATGAGGATAACCCCGAGTCCGATTAGCTGACTGAGGCGGTCGGTGAGCGCGAAGGCGACCGGGTCTTCATCGAGTTCGCCACGCGCGGCGAGGAGCCAGACGCGATTGAGCCACAGGATCATGAGCGGAACAATCAGCCACAGCAGGCGCGGCTCGCGGTAGAGCTTGGTCACGTCGGCCCCGCTGATATAGATGGCGAAGACGACGACGGCTGCGTAGGCGCTCGAGGTGCCGAAGGAGCGCAACTGCTCCAGATCGCTGAGCAGATAACCGCGGCCGTTTTTAAGAGTCGTGGTGCCGCTGGCGCGCAGGTTTTCGAGTTCCGCAAAGCGCTTGACGATGGCCAGGGAGAGAAAAAGAAACATCGAGAAGCCAGCCAGCCAGTGGGAGATGCTGGTTTGAGTGGCCGCTGCGCCGGCGAGCAGTCGAAGGATGTAAAGGCCGGAGAGCACAAGCACGTCGACGAGTGGGATGCGCTTCAGGTACCACGAGTACGAGGTCGTGGTCGCGAGATAGAGCAGCAGCCACGCATAGAACCCGCCAGGCAGGAAATGTCCGCCGATCAGGCCGGCGAGAAGAAAGGTCGCGGCGATGCAGATGCCGGAAAAGGGCGAGAGATCGCCGGAAGCAAAGGGGCGCGACCGCTTTTGGGGATGACGGCGGTCGGCCTCGATATCGAGAAGGTCGTTAAAGATGTAGGCCGACGAGGCGGTGAGCGAGAAGCAGCAGAAGGCAGCCAGTGCTGCGAGAAGCTTGGGGCCGGTGACGGCGTGAGACAGAAGAAGCGGGACAAAGATGAGCAGATTCTTGGCCCACTGGTGCAGGCGAACGGACTTGAGCAACGATCGAGCGGAAGGGTTGCGCTCAAGGAACTCATGAGCAGGATGAATGCCGCTGGTGCGCAGTCGCATGCGCAGTCGCAGGCTTGGGTTCGCGACCATGGGTTCGGTGGCATGAGCAAGCAGCGGGAGATCAGGGGTGTCGTTTCCGATGTAGTCGAAGCTGGTGGCGTTGAAGCGGGCGCGAAGGCTGTCTAGCTTTTTTGAGCCGATGAGGTTGGTGGCGCCGTCGGAACCAAGCACGTCGGAGAAGACGCCAAGGTGCGCAGCAACGCGGCGAGCAAGATGGATGTCCGCTCCAGTGGCGAGATAGATTGCGCGGCCTTGCCGACGCTGCTGCTCGAGATAGTGAAGCAGGACGTGATTGTAAGGCAGATGCGCGACGTCAAGGTTGATGGAACTGGTGATGAACGCCTTGAAGGCTGCCTTTCCGCGGAGCAAGTGCAGGGGCAGTTTGAGCAGCAGGGCGGGGCGGGTACGGGCGAGGACCAGTAGAGAGTCAACAAGCGTGTCCGATTTGACGACCGTGCCGTCGAGGTCGACACAGAGTGGGCGGAGTGCCTGCATTTGCTGCACCTGGGGTTCTGCCTTGGGGATGATCTGAGGCAACCGGATGACCTCGCGCGGTGGATGAATGCAGGACGGCCTCACCGCCGGGTGCATCAGTCGGCAAGCGGATGAGAGAGTCACCCAAAGTATACAGTTGGGTCAATTTGAGGCATGGAGGACCGGCGGTCTGCTCGATGATTTCTCGGCTCCCGAATCAAGATTGATGTAAATTCTCAGTGAACGATGAACCCAGAGGGAGGCAATGGAGTCCATTGAACTAAGGTATCGGCGATACCAACGTCCAATGGTGCTCGGCTCGAATTGGTCGGATGGTTGTCAGAGAACGCGTACCGGTAAAGCGGGACGGTTGAGTTGCGCGCGGGGGGTCGATGGCTGAACAGGCAACGAAAGAGAATGGTTCCCACAGTCTCGAAATCCCTGTCGAAGAAGATGAGATTCAGGCGGGGAGCGCGCTGCCGATCGGGGGAGCACACCAGTTTAAGGACGGTGTCAATTTTGTGTTGTTCAGCCGAAACGCGACCCGGATTTGGCTTGAATTATATGGAAATGCCGAAGATTCTCGTCCGACGAAGATCGTCGAATTAGACCCGGCGAATCATCGGACTGGCGACATTTGGCATGTTTGGGTGCGGGGCATTCCGCCGGGCCAACTCTACGGCTATCGCATCGAAGGGCCGTATCAACCGGAGCTCGGTCATCGTTTTAATGCGCACAAGTTGCTTCTGGATCCATATGCACGGGCAGTTGCCGATGTTAGAGACTGGGATTTTACGGCGGCACGCGGCTACGATTCGTCGAGCGCGTTGAGTGACTTGAGTTTTTCGAACGTCGATAACGCGGGCACCACGCCGAAATGCGTATTTACCAACGATGACTTTGACTGGGAGTCCGATGCGCCTCCGAATCATTCACCCTCTGACACGGTGATCTATGAGACGCATGTGCGTGGATTCACAATCGATCCGACTTCGGGGGTGGCCCATCCCGGGACGTTTCGCGCTTTGACCGAGAAGATTCCCTATCTCAAAGACCTGGGCGTGACGGCGATCGAGCTGATGCCAGTTACTGAATTCAACGAAAACGAACTGATTCGGCTCAACCCTGTCACCCAGGAGAAGCTTACGAATTACTGGGGTTACAATCCCGTCGCCTTGTTTGCACCCAAGCAGTCTTACGCCATCGGAGGGGCGCCGGGGCATCAGACATTGGAGTTCAGGGAGATGGTCAAGGCACTCCACCGCGCGGGGATCGAAGTGATTCTTGACATTGTTCTGAACCACACCGCCGAGGGCGATGAACTAGGACCGACGATTTGCCTGCGCGGAATCGAAAACTCGATCTTCTATCTGTTGCAGGAGAACGGCCGGCGTTACTACAAAGACTATACCGGGGTCGGCAATACGCTTAATGCGAACCACCCTGTTGTGAGGCAGTTCGTGATGCTTGTGCTTCGTTACTGGGCGATGCAAATGCACGTGGATGGATTTCGCTTCGACCTTGCCTCTGTCCTAGGTCGAGATGAGCATGGAAAGATCCTCCGCAACGCTCCGCTTCTTGAGAGCATTGCCGAGGATCCGATTCTGCGTGACATCAAAATTATCGCCGAGGCCTGGGACGCGGGCGGCGCTTATCAGGTGGGGTGCTTTTCCACACAACGCTGGCAAGAATGGAATGGCCGTTTTCGCGACGATGTGCGCCGCTTCTGGATTGGCGAGGAGGGGATGATGGGGCAGTTCGCCAATCGCATTTGTGGGAGCTCAGACCTATACCGGGGATCGGGAAAGGGGCCGGAGAGCAGCTTAAACTTTCTAACTTCACATGACGGCTTTACACTCAACGATCTGGTTAGTTTCAACCGCAAGCATAACGATGAGAATGGTGAAAACGGCCGGGACGGATCCAATGCCAATTACAGTGACAACTGCGGAATGGAAGGACCCAGCGATGATCCTGCAGTTGAGGCGGTGCGAACGCGGGTGATTAAGTCGCTGCTCTTAACGCTGTTTATCTCGCGAGGGGTTCCGATGTTACTGGGCGGCGATGAGTTTCGCCGGAGCCAGCGCGGAAACAACAACGCGTATTGCCAGGATAACCAGGTTAGCTGGTTTGACTGGGGCCTGCTGGAGATGCATCGAGACATTCACCGCTTTACTCGAGGAATGATGGCGTTTCGCCGAGCTCACTCTGTTCTGCGCAAGGAAGCTTTCTATACTGACGCTGACATAAGATGGTTTGCGCCCGGCGGCGGTCAGCCCAATTGGTCGGACGGACGGGAGAAATCGTTTGCGTGTCTGATTGTGGGGCAGGCCGAGCCGGACTTGTTTGTGATGTTTAACGCCGACACGAGGGCGGCGTTTGAATTCGCAATTCCCGCGTCGCCGTCGAATAAAATCTGGCACCTGGCGGTGGATACTTCTCGCTCCGCCCCCGACGATCTTCACGAGCCTGGCAAGGAGCCGTCTATGAAGGACCGGTTTACTTTTCTGGTTGAACCGCGATCAAGCGCAATTCTTCTGACCGACAACAGCGAGGTGCGAAGTGAGTCTTAGTCCGGCAGCCGGCAAGCCGGCTGATGCTTCGATTCTGGTGAATGTTCCAAAGCTGATCACGAACTACTACGAGCTTCGGCCCGATCCAGGCGACCCGCGCCAGCAAGTGGTGTTCGGCACGTCAGGCCATCGCGGATCTGCAAACGATGTGGCCTTTAACGAGTGGCACATCCTGGCGATCACTCAGGCGATTTGTGACTACCGTAAGCTCCAAAAGATTGACGGGCCTCTCTTCCTTGGCATGGATACTCACGCGCTCTCTGAGCCGGCATTTGCGAGTGCGCTCGAGGTACTGGCGGCGAACAATGTTGAAGTAATGGTCGCCGAGGGAACCGCATATACTCCGACGCCAGCGGTCTCTCATTCGATCTTGCGCTACAACCGAGACAAGAAGTCAGGACTCGCCGACGGTACTGTTATTACTCCATCTCATAATCCTCCCGACGACGGAGGCTTTAAATATGATCCTCCGCAAGGAGGACCGGCCGACTCAAGCGCAACTTCGTGGATTGAGTCGAAAGCGAATGAGTATTTGCGGTCTGCGCTGCTGGGCGTCAAGAGAGTGTCGTTCGAGGCCGCAGCCCGCGCGTCTACGACACATGGGTACGATTTTGTAAGTACGTATGTCAACGATCTCGAGAATGTGATCGACCTGGCCGCCATCCATAACTCGAACATCAAGCTTGGGGTCGATCCACTCGGAGGAGCAGGAATTGACTACTGGCCTCGAATTGCGGAGAAGTACGGCCTTAATCTCACGATCGTGAACGAAGCAGTCGATCCAACGTTTCGCTTTATGACCGTGGACTGGGATGGAAAAATTCGTACGGATCCTTCGTCGCCTTATGCGATGCAGAGGCTTATCGGCCTAAAAGACAAGTTCGACATCGCATTCGCTGCGGATGCGGATCACGACCGGCATGGCATTGTCACCAAGGGGAGCGGATTGCTGCCCCCAAATCACTATCTGTCGGTCTGCGTGGAGTACTTATTTTCGCATCGGAAGAACTGGCGCGAGAACGTGGCCGTTGGGAAGACCGTGGTCAGCAGCAGCATGATTGATCGAGTGAGCGCGAAGGTTCGCCGGTCGCTCTACGAAGTCCCCGTGGGCTTCAAATGGTTTGTCGATGGATTTCTCGCTGGGCATTTGGGTTTTGCGGGCGAGGAAAGCGCCGGCTCTTCGTTTCTTCGGCGGGACGGCAGTGTCTGGACCACGGACAAGGACGGAATCATCGCTTGCCTGCTTGCGGCGGAGATGACTGCTCGCATGGGGAAAGATCCCGGAGAGATCTACCACGGATTGACTCAGGAATTGGGGGATCCTGTGTACGAACGCATCGACGCGCCGGCGACAACCGAACAGAAGGCGGTTTTGGCGAGACTGTCGCCAAGCGATATCGATGCTAAAGAAGTTGCCGGCGAGAAGATCGAACAGATTCTCACCGCGGCTCCCGGAGACGGCAGCCCCATCGGCGGAATCAAGGTGATTGCGAAGGATGGTTGGTTTGCAGCGCGTCCCTCAGGTACCGAAGAAATCTACAAGATCTACGCCGAAAGCTTTCTTGGGACAGGCCATCTCCGGAAGATTCAAGAGGAAGCTCAGACGATTGTTTCGGCGACGCTTGCGCGCGGCGCTCAAGCGGTCAGAGCCAGTTAGGCAGGCCAAGGAGTTGCTTATGACGAGTTCAGCCTATGTAGATCGCACGGTTGACGCAACCATTTCGAATGCGCTAACCGATTTGGCATTGGACCTGAGGTGGTCATTTAATCACGCTGCGGATCAGCTTTGGGAGAGGCTCGACCCTGAGCTTTGGGGTCTGACGCACAATCCCTGGGTGGTGCTGCAAACCGTATCCCGGGAGAAACTGCAGAGTGTGACTGCCGACCCAGACTTTCAAAGACTGCTAGCTGATCTCCAACAAGAGAAAGCAAATGACGAAACATCGGAGGGGTGGTTTCAAAAGGCGCATCCTCATTCAGGTATTTCGACGATTGCGTATTTCTCGATGGAGTTCATGTTAAGCCAGGCACTGCCGATTTATTCAGGTGGGCTCGGCAACGTTGCCGGCGATCAACTGAAGGCGGCGAGTAACCTGTGTGTCCCAGTGACCGGAATTGGGTTGCTCTATCAGCAGGGTTATTTTCGGCAGGAGATTGATGCGCAAGGCCACCAGGAAGCCTTGTATCCCTTCAATGATCCCGGTCAGTTGCCGATCAGGCCGGTGCGGGAGGCGAATGGCGAATGGCTGCGCCTGGTTCTACCGTTGCCTGGGTTTCAGTTGTGGATTCGAGCCTGGCAGGTGCAGGTGGGCAGGACGAATTTATATCTGCTGGACACAAACGATCCCGCAAACCCGCCTGAATACCGCGCAATCACAACCGAGTTATACGGGGGCGGTCCGGAGTTGCGATTGAAACAGGAGTTAGTGCTGGGGATTGGGGGCTGGCGGCTGTTGCGGGCCTTGGGATTGCGGCCTGAGGTGTGCCATCTCAATGAAGGTCACGCTGCGTTTGCACTGCTGGAGCGCGCCGGCTCGTACATGCAGGACAGCGGTCAGCCGTTCGATGTCGCGCTCGCTGTCACTCGAGCCGGCAACCTCTTTACCACGCATACCCCGGTTGCGGCGGGATTTGACCGCTTTGACCCTGACATGCTGAAGAGATACCTGCGGAAGTATGCCGAGGAGAAGCTGTTGATTTCGTTCGAACAGCTTTTGGCGCTTGGCCGGCGGGACGCACAAGACTCAGCTGAGCCGTTCAACATGGCATATCTTGCAATTCGAGGCAGCGACGCGATCAACGGAGTGAGTAAGTTGCACGGCGAAGTTAGCCGGCGTATCTTCCAGGTTCTGTTTCCGAGGTGGCCGGAAGAAGAAGTCCCGGTGACTCATGTGACGAATGGGGTACACATGCCCACGTGGGACTCAGCCGAGGCAGACCGAGTGTGGGAGCTGGCGTGCGGCAAAGACCGCTGGCGCGGAACGCTGAAGAACATGATGAATGATGTGAATACCGTGAAAGACTCTGACCTATGGCGACTACGCGGAGAAAGCCGCAAGCTTCTCGTTGATTACGTCCGCGGGCTTTACGTCCGCCAATCAGCCACTCGCGGTGCATCATCGGAAGAACTGTCTCAGGCAGCGCTTATCCTTGACCCGGATGTATTGACCCTTGGATTCGCTCGCCGCTTTGCTCCATACAAACGTCCAAATCTTTTGTTGCATGATCCGGCGCGTCTGCTGAATATCCTGACGAATCGAGAACATCCAGTCCAGCTTGTTCTCGCGGGAAAAGCGCATCCCCAGGATCTCGAAGGCCAAGAGATGATCACGAAGTGGGTGGAGTTTGCGCGGCGCCCTGAAGCTCGATCGCGGGTTGTCTTTCTCTCTGATTACGACATGCTGATGGCCGAGCACCTGGTCCAGGGTGTGGACGTTTGGGTGAACACGCCTCGACGCCCCTGGGAGGCAAGCGGCACAAGTGGGATGAAGGTGCTTGTGAACGGCGGGTTGAATCTTTCGGAGCTTGATGGATGGTGGGCAGAGGCGTATTCGCCGGAAGTGGGCTGGGCCCTCGGGGATGGGCGCGAACATGGGGATGATCCCGCGTGGGATGCAACTGAAGCAGACAGTCTTTACGCGTTGCTTGAGAAGGAGGTTGTCCCGGAGTTCTATTCGCGGGACGAGGGGGGAATTTCACGCCGCTGGGTGGATCGTATGCGCGCGAGCATGGCCCGGCTGACTCCCGCCTTCTCGGCGAATCGCGTAGTGCGGCAATACACAGATGAGCGCTACGTTTCAGCGGCTGCGGCTTTTCGGATGCGTGATGGGAATCATGGCTCGCTGGGGGCCGACCTGGTGGCGTGGCAAGCGCACGTGGCGAAAAATTGGTCATCCCTGCGCTTCGCTTCTGCCACCGTTCAAAAACAGGGTGAGGCAAACCTATTTCAGGTGCAAGTCTTTCTCGGTGAAATGAAGCCCGACGCGGTCGCGGTAGAACTTTACGCCAATGGAGAGAAAGGCGGCGGCCCAATCATCCAACAGATGACTCCCAGCGAACCCCTGACAGGCCCGGGCGCTGGCTTCACTTACACTGCGACTGTAACTACCACGCGCCCGACTGCGGACTACACGCCTCGCATCATCCCTCAACACGAGAATGTATCGGTACCTTTGGAAGCAAATTCCATCCTATGGCTCGATGCACCGTCTTGGCGATAGCGAGGTGAAGAATACGCCGGGGGCAACGACGCGAAATCGGAGTCGAGGAGAAGTGTCATGACAATCGGACTTGGAGAACTTGATAAGGGACATCCAGTGGAGCTTATTCCTGACTATCTCTATGAAGATCGCCACGAGTTTATCGAGAAGCTGGCTTACAAGCTTTGGGAGGAGAGAGGCCGGCCCATAGGTTCGCCTATTGTCGATTGGCGCGCGGCGGAACACTCTGTGAACTCATCGTTAAAGGCGTCGGGGGCGGATGAGTCGAGCGATTTGTGAGCCCTTCACTTTAACGGGCACGGTGGGGGCGACTCCCGAGCTCATGCCAGTTGGTCTCGGAGAGGATGACGCCGTAATACTCAGCTGCCTTTTCAATGTTGACAAACGCTAGCTCGCGATCGGCATCCGAGACGTCGATCACCTGGTCGAAGCGGGCGACAGCATTGCGCACGTGCTCCGCGTCGGTCAACGGCTCCTTGCGCTGTTTCGGGAATGCGAATACGGTCTCGGGGAGGGTCCCCCGCGATGTACGGTATTCAGGCTCCTCGAACGGTACCCAGGTTGATTCGACAGTTGACATGATTCACCTCACAGTATTGTTTCGCTGAACTCCAGCGTCATTGGCATTAGGCCAGAAGGTTAGAAACGAATCCATTAGACAAAGGTATCGGCGGGTAGTTTTATTCGGCCAGATTCATACGAAAGTATCGGCAATACCATGGTCCAATGGATTGGAGACGCCGCCTCTGGCGTAATCGTGAAATGGTGGTTCGAGTTATCTAGTCTCGGACGGAGTCCGAAGGGACATGAGGGTTAAATGGACAGGAATCTTGATCATAGACACGAATTGATATTGGAGAGGCTCGTGGCGGGCAGCCTTCCGCGGAATCTTGCCTGGAGCGATGTCGTTGAACTGATCGGGAAGGTGGGTACAGTTGAACCGCGCGGGGACAACGAATTTGAATTTGTCGTCGGCTCAAAGCGCGCATTCTTCAGACGCCCGAGCACACATAGCCTTGAAGTAGATGAGGTATCGCGCTTGCGAAAGTTTCTGCGCGAGGCGGAACAGGGTGAAGCGCCGAGCCAGTCCGCTGGACGGCTGCGCGAGGTTGCGGTGATCGATCATCATCTTGCGCGGGTCTACCGGGACCTCGATGGCAGTCGGCCTCGGGATGCCGTCAGGCCATATGATCCGCATGGATTTCATCGCCACTTGATCCATCGTAAAGAGGCACATTATCAAGGCGAGCGTGTCCCTGAAGAGGATTCATTCTACGAAGAGGTCGCGCAGGATCTCGCGCCCGCCCAGGAGATCGTGCTGATTGGGCATGGCACAGGCACGAGCAGCGCCTTAGAGTATCTGGTGGAATACTTGAAGAAACATCATCCGACCGTGTACCAACGGGTGATTGCAACCGAGGTCGCGAATCTCTCCGCACTTACAGAACCTGAGATAGAGGCGATCGCTAGACGACATGTTTAGGTATGTAACATGAGCTGAGGGCGTTTTCGGTCATGGCGTCTCAGGCAAATCTGCGACGTGCAAGACGATCTTGCCTCCGGGGTGCGGTGCACCGGCGAGCATCTCATGGGCTGTGCGAGCCCACTCCAATGGAAGCGAGATTCCCACTCTTGTCTTCAACTTGCCCTGGTCGAAGAGGCCGGTCAATTTGTTCAATCGTTCCGAAGTGGGCCTCAATCTTTGCAGGGCGACGGTACGTGCGACGCGGGAATGCCGCGATGAGGGATACCAGATGAATTGGGAGAGACCAGTCCATTTTGCGCTGATCGGCAGTAGTGATATGGAGCAATATGCGATCTTGCTTGTGCGGGTGTTACTGGGACTGTTCTTTGCCATCTCCGGGGCGAAGAAGCTGTTCATCGCCGCGCGCAGACGAACTATGTACGAAACGTTGGTTCAGGCCAGGGTGCCATTTCCCCGTTTGATGACTTATTTCGTGTCGAGTGTCGAACTGGTTGGCGGGTTCATGGTCATGGGAGGGGTGCTATCGAGTGTCGCGAGCCTCGCGCTCCTGGTCGATATGATTGTCGCCATCCTGACCACCAAGCTCTCCACCATCCCGCCAAAGCTATCCCCTCTTGAGTGGTTTGATGACTTGTTCTATCTCCCTGAAGTGTTATATGTACTCATATTCTTCTGGCTCATCTGCTCAGGTCCGGGCAGGTTTAGCTTCGATTCGTGGCTTTCGAGTAGATTGCCTTTCTAAGTCTTTCGACCGATCCGGTGAGTCCGTCCCTCCAGAACTGCGAATTGCTTCGATGAGTGCTCCTTGTTCGATGAGCGGAATGCCGCCTCGGGACGCGACGACTCCGTCGAACAACGCATCGTTCTTATTTACCATCGCTCGATCGCTCAACCGATACCTTCGTATTGACTGATACGAACGTCCAATAGATTCGACCTCAGGCATCAGGCTTAATGAGACGGGAACTGACGGGGGTCATTCAGCCCGGTTTGAGTCTCATGCGGACTGTGGGAACACCTGTCATTTGGCTGTGAAGGCGAAGGACTACATCTTCCATCCGTACGAGGTGCGCTGAACGGTGCCGGGGCATCGGCTTGCCTTCACAAGGAATGCCGTTGGATGTATCTTCGACATTCATGGGAAGGGTTAGAGCACGATCCAAGGAGAATGAAATTGAAAGCAATTGTTGTCCACCAGTATGGTGGCCCCGAAGAACTGAAGTGGGAAGAATATCCCGACCCCGTTCCTGGCCCGGGCGAGGTGCTGGTGCGGGTGGCGGCCTCGAGCGTGAACCCAATCGACTTGAAACGACGTGCCGGATTAACCAAAGATTTTTACCCTTTGACGTTCCCAGGGCTTATAGGCATAGATATGTCGGGGACGGTAGTCAGGCTTGGACCGGGAGTGAAAGACTTTGCGGTCGGTGATCAGGTATTCGCGATGGCGGACAACGCTTACGCCGAACTTTGCGCTGTGAAGGAAGATGTCCTCGCGAAGGTTCCCAAAGGGCTTGATTTGGTCGAGGCGGCGGCGTTGCCGCTGGTAACTGTAACTGGCAATCAGTTGCTCGCAGCCACTGATGTTACAGCCGGTCAAACCGTCCTCGTCGTCGGAGCCGTTGGAAATGTGGGGCGTTCGGCAGTATTTACCGCGAAATCTCGTGGAGCAACCGTGATTGCGGGGGTCTTGCAGAGGCAGATCGAGGGTGCGAGGAGTGTTGGGGCAGATCAGTTCGTCGCAACCGACGACGACGCGGCGCTTGCTAGTCTCGCACCGCTCGATGCTGTCGCGGATACGGTGGGCGGAAAAACCGCCGAGAAACTGATTGTCAAGGTGAAGCCGGGAGGGGTTTATTCATCGGTGGTTGGGACGCCCCAGAATGCAGCGGAACACGCTTCTGTGAAAGCTGTTTTTGTATTTTCGCATTTCGACAGGAAAACGCTCGAGTTTATGGCCGAAGCTGTGCGGGATGGAAAGCTGGTCATCCCGATTGGTTCGAAGCTGCCGCTGAGTGAAGCGGCCAAGGCTCACGCGCTGGCAGAGAAGGGCGGCGTCGGAAAGATTCTGCTTGTGGCGTGAAGACATCCTCGAAGGACGTAGACGAAATCAGTACCGTATCGACAAGGAGCCAACAATGAACGACGTGCAAAAGCAGTCACCAACGGGTGCGGTCGAAGTGGGACAAAAGAGCTATGAGATGCCTCCGCGGGAGGGGTTGAGCGTGGCGCATTTTCTTACCGTGACGGATATCGGACGGTCCGCTCATTACTACGAAAAGGTCTTCGGCGCCAAAATTCTGAGCATGGGTGACGGCAACGCGCCCGCCTACCTGCTGCTTGCGAATATCTGGATGATTCTCAACGTTGGGGGCGGCCCGACGCCCGACAAGCCAACGGTAGTGCTCAGCGTCCCTGACCCTAATCACATCAACAGCTTCATGAATTTTCGCGTCGCGGATATTCAAGCCTGCTATGAGCTTTGGAAGAGCCGAGGAGCGGAGTTCATCACGGAGCCGATCCCGAAATACGGCGAGATACGCTGTTACATTCGCGATCCTGACGGTTACATTATCGAGGTCGGACAGAGCACCGATCTCACCTATGGGTAGTGTTCGGTCCGCGCGACTGAGCGAGTTACTTCGCGAACCGGCCTCGTCGCAAGGCATCCGCGGCTTGTTAACCGTCTGCGGCTTGAGGGATCGCAGCCTTACGAGCAGTTGGTTTTCGGGGTATGCGGGGGGAAGGCTGCGAGACAAACTACCACACACTCTTGAGGAGGGAGAAGCTAATCCGCAAGCTGTGGAATCTTTGGTGGAGCTGAGCGGGATCGAACCGCTGGCCTCCTCGTTGCGAACGAGGCGCTCTCCCAGCTGAGCTACAGCCCCACGACTTCTCTATCTTACCAGCGTGGGCGGATTCGGGAAAGGCGCCGCCTCAGGGGCTGAAGTGTTCGCGTGGGAACTACTTCTGTTGGCCGAGAATGCTTCGTATGAGGCACGCGGCGCAAGCCGCCGGGGCATTGCTCCGCCCTTCGGCCTAAAGGCCCGCTTCTCCCTGCGACAAAGGCATCCGTGGCTAAAGCCCCTTTGAAACAAAAGGGCTCCTTTCGGGAGGCTGAAGCCTCCCGCTCCCTCCGGACACCGAAGTGCCGTGTTTGTCGGCAAGCTGTGAGGTTGTGCCTTTTCAAGTCCCAACCAGGAAGCAGTGCTAGTAGTAATACGGCGTTTTGGCGGTCCATGGCGACTTGGGGTAGCGGCGGTGGAGCAGTTCGAAGGCTGCTTTGCCGGCCGCCGTACTTTCAGCTTTGGCGGAGACGTTCCCCGACGCGTCGTAGCTGTCGCAGGCGTAGTGGCCGGCGCGGACGGTGAGCGCCAAGGCTTCCGGCACATGCGGATCGTCGGGATGGTCGCTTGCATAGTCGATCACGCGCCGACCGATGAAGGCGACCGGGTCCGGAAGCTGCTGGAGACTTTTGTACTCTTCCGCTGCGAGAGAGGCTTGCGCCGGCGGGACGAAGCTGAGCGTGGGCACCGCGCGTGGAGGGGTTGGAGGATAGAAGTAATTCTTCTCCCAAGGCTTGCACCACCAGTTGTTGCGGTACGAGTCGAATGTCGCGAAGCTGGCGACGCGCGGAACGCCGCCTTCGAGATAGGGGCGGATGCCCGGGTTGCGCAGGATGGCGAGATCGGCGGGGAAGCCAACGCTGCTACCCGCGGTGTCGCGGATGGATTTGGGGACGAGCGGGGCAAGCTTTGCGGCGCTCGCCTCATCCTGCAGCATTACGGCGCGCGTCCAGGCGATCACGGCAATATCGCTGCGGAGATTGGCGGGCAGGCTGGTTGAGGATGCAGCTTCAATCAGTTCTGCCATCGGCGTGTTGCGATTCAAGACATCCGCCGCGTCGTCGTCGAACTCGCTCGCGTCCCTGAGTGCGGGGCAGTCCGCGGGTGCATTGCGGGCGTGTTCCTTTTCGTTGCATTGGGTGCGCAAGTCTTCGGCGCCTTCGGAGCCTGTTGACAGCGCGGTACGCGGCGCGTAGACCAGAAACTCTTTGAAGTCGCGGGCGACTGCCATGCGCTCGCCGAGCAGCGCGTTGAGCATCGAATTGGGCTTTGCGTGAAGCAGCGCGGGTAGACGGGCATCCAGGAGTGCGCGGGCTTCGTCGGCGTGATGCGTTGCGGCTAACAGGCGAACGCGGTGAAAGAAGACGGTGTCGTAGGCGGGAGAATCCGGGGCGATTTTTGCAGCTTCGTCGATGAGTGTTGGTGCGATGGCATCGGAAGGGCCGGCTTTGACGAGGGCCATCACGAGCCACGGCAGGGCATGGTTCTGCTGCCATGTAGCAAGCGCTTCGCTTGGGGACATGTTGCCGCGCCATGCATTGATCCAGGCGAGGAGCGGGGCTGGATGCTCGATTGCGGTTTGCTTCACCAGGGTCCAGCTCAAATCTTTCAGGTCGTTGTCGAAATTCGGGTCGGAGCCCGGGCCGGCAAGGGCGGCACAGATCTCGGTCGCGCGGGCTTCGGGCTCGGTGCGGATGCGGATGAAATTTAGTTCGGTCTGCACGATCATCCGGGACGGCTCGGGACTTGGCTGGGCGAGCAGCGACTCGAGCATCTGCTGGGCGCGGTGCATGGTGGCGTCGTCGTAGGTCGCAAGCTCGCCGCTGTACGGCTCGGTGGCTTTGCCCATGGCGAAGGCTTCGCGGACGGTGGCGCGCGCGGCCAGATATTTGCCCCACTTGCTCCACGGCGAAGATTTGTCTTGCGCGATGGCTTCGAACTTCTGCGCGGCCTCGTGGTATTGCCTGGCGTAAAACGTAGCGGAGGCGATCTGGTAGGCGCGATCGGCGATGAGGAGTGCCGGACTGCCGGCGGGCGCGGGCTCAGGAAGTGAGGCTGCGCCCGCGGAGCAGTTGGCGAAGACGGTGTCTTGCGCGTGAATCCAGTCAAGCAAGGCGGCGTTTTCATGCTCCCAGGTCGCGGCTCGCTCCCTCAGCGTGATCGCCGCATTCACGAAGGCTGGGTTGGGGCAGTTGAGATAGTTCGGGTCGAAGACGATGGTGCCGGAGTAGTCCGTGGGAAATTTCACAGGACTCGCTGCGAGGTCAGCGGGCGGAAGGTAGCGTGCGCGCTCGAGCAGCCAATGGCCGGCCGGCTCCCTGTTCGTCGCTTCCTGCTTTTGAGCTTCTTGCGCCGTGTGGATTTGGTCCGGGGTCATGTGCCGGTAGTCGAGAGCCGCGCCTGGCTGCACGACAGGCGGCGGAGCGTAGGCGTTGCGTTCCCCCGCCGACAATTTGCCGCCAATCAGGTAGCGGTAGGCGACTGCGTAATCGCTGGAGTCGAAGTGGTCCTGGAGAATTCCCAGATGGCCTTGTGAAAACGCGATGGGATCGTCGGGCGCGCTTCTGTTCACGAAGACTTCCGCCTCGAAGAACGGGCCGCAGGCTTCGACATTGAAGACCGGGGAGAGCATGACTGCGGCGACGAAGGCAAGGAGCGCGATGCGGCGCGATTTCATTCGAGTCTCCGTTCGAGGGATTCAGGCGGGTCATCGTGCCAGCCGTTATCGGGGAAAACATAGATGCGTTTGCCCTCCAGATGCGCGGGCCAGGGTTCGGTGGTGGAGACGCCGACAGAGGACTGGCAGCGGGGTTCGCGGATCTTGAACTCGTCGCGATCGGGCGCGGCGCGGCGTCGATCCGGCTCCATGCGAAACATCATGGGGACGGCTTCGTCGACGGGAAGCGCGTGGATCCAGTCGTCGTGGCTGCACCAGGAGGCGAGTGCGGTGATGGAAAGGGGCAGGCCGGCGGGCATCTGCTTGCGCAGATCGACAAGCAGATCGCGATAGAAATCGCGCTGCGAGCGGGTGGCGTCGAAGTCGATTTGAAGGGCTGCGATGCCGGGCTCGCGGGCGCTGGTGAGGAGGTCCAGCACGGTGTCGGCGCGATTTACGTCATTGAGGACGGCGTCGGCTGGGGCTTCAATGCGAACCACTGCGATTCGTGTCGCGGCTGCGGGAATCGCGAGGGCATCGCGGCGGGGCTTAGCTTGTACGGTGAGGCCAATGGTGAGGGTCTGATCGAGGTAGGCGACGGCGAAGCGGCGGGGATTGAGTGCGTGCAGGTCTTCACGGCGCTCCCAGGCCCAGAGGGTGACGCGGGGCAGATTGGCCATGGGGCCTTGCGGGTGAGGCAGGGCATCCGATCGAATGCCGAGCGAACCAATCAGCGCGGTGAGCGCGAGCGGGACGGCCTTAAGAAGATCGGCGCGCGAAGGCATGATGGGCAGTACAACAATGCATCAGGTGGGGATGGAATGCAAGAGCGGTGGCGGAAGTTGAATCTCCCTCTGCGTGAAAATTGGCTCGTCAGGGGCTAACGTGTCGGCGTGAGAACTCCCTTGTTGAGCTCAGGAAACCTGTTGTGGTGCCCGCGGCTAAAGCCGCCGCGTCCGCCAAGCGCTTTTCAGCGGCCTCAAGGCCGCTGCTCCCTCCGAAGGAATCCGAAAAACGAGTTCTCTAACGGGTGTAGGTGAATGTGCCGCAGACGGCGCCTGATTTGGAGATGGCATCGAGGGTGAAGACGGGCGGGACCGATCCCGAGAAGAAGGCAACCTGCAGGGTGCGGTCGGAGACGAAGGTGGCCATCCACTGCGTTTCGTCGGTGCCGCAGAGCGTGTTCTTGTGCAGGAAGCGCTGCGCGGCGGGGATGCGGAGGCTGTAAAGCATGCCGGTGCCGCCGGCGTTGATGTCGGCATCAAAGACGGCGCTGACTTCATCGGGCTTGAGGGTACGAATCTGCGCGAGTGGGTAGGAGACTATGTTGATGGTGAGCTTAAGGGGGGAGATGGCGATGTCGCCGGTGATGGAGTTGGCGGTGTTGCTGGCGGCGCGCCACATGCCCTTGTCCTGGGCGAGGCAATGCGGGGCGAGGACGAAACCAAGAAGAATGACGGAAGCGCTGAGCCTCAGGATATTCACTCTTTGAGGATGGCATTTTTGGGAGGGACGGGGCAAACGAGGCTTGAATTCTTTGAAGCCCTGGCGAACGAGCGGTATCTAACACGGTGCGAGGATGAGGAATTCTGGGCCTGCCGATTCGGCGGCCCAGGTGAGTTGATGCCGCATACATTTGCTAAAACGATGTTTTCCGAGGCGTCGAAGGAGTTACAGCGGCAACATGGCTCGCGTGCGGCCTACGAGCGGATGGCGCAGGCGGGCGCGCGTGATCAGGAACTTGGCTCGCAGGAGATTGAGTTCATCGCCGCGCGCGACAGCTTTTACCTGGCGACGGTTACTGCCGATGGATGGCCGTACATTCAGCATCGCGGCGGACGGACTGGCTTTCTCAAGACGCTCGATGAGCGAACGCTCGCCTTCGCCGATTACTCGGGCAACAAACAATACATCACCACGGGGAATCTTGCGACGAATGATCGCGTGGCGCTGTTCGTGATGGACTACCCCAATCAGACTCGGCTGAAGATCATCGGTCACGCTCGGGTCGTCGAGCCGGGGACGGATGCAGAGCTGGAGAGCCGTCTGTTCGACGCGAAGGAAAAAGCGCCCATCGAGCGCATCTTCGTGATCGATGTGGTTGGATTTGATTGGAACTGCTCGCAGTACATTACGCCGCGGTATAGCGAGCAGGAGATACGGGAGCATTTTCCGCAAGTTCGCGATTGAAGTCACGCGGGCATAGAAAAGGCCGGGGACAATGCCCCGGCCTTTCAGCTCTGGTGTTGCTAGACCACCTAGACCCACTAGAGCTGATTCATCGATGCCTTTCAGCCTGAGATCCCTCAGGGGCTAAAGCCCGCGACTTTGGCTGCGTTTGCGGCACGACTGAAGTCGTGCCCTGTTACAAAGCGCTCAATTTTGCGGCACGGCTGAAGTCGTGCCCTGTTACAAAGCGCTCTATGTGGAGACTAGAGCTGATTCATATTGGAGAGGAATTCTGCGTTGTTGCGCACCTTCTCCAGACGGCTGACGAGCAATTCCATCGCTTCCACGGGCGAAAGCGGGTTGATGACGCGGCGCAGAACCCAGATGCGCTGCAGATCGTCCTTGGGAAGAAGGAGCTCTTCCTTACGGGTGCCGGAGCGCTGAATGTCGATGGCCGGGAAGACGCGCTTGTCGACAAGCTTGCGGTCGAGAATGATTTCCATGTTGCCGGTGCCCTTGAACTCTTCGAAGATGACTTCGTCCATGCGGGAGCCGGTGTCGACGAGGGCGGTGGCGATGATGGTGAGCGAGCCGCCTTCTTCAATATTGCGGGCCGCGCCGAAGAAGCGCTTGGGCCGCTGCAGGGCGTTGGAGTCGACGCCGCCGGAGAGCACCTTGCCTGAGGGTGGGACGATGGTGTTGTAGGCGCGGGCGAGGCGGGTGATGGAGTCGAGAAGGATGACGACGTCGCGCTTGTGTTCGACCAGGCGCTTGGCTTTCTCGATCACCATTTCGGCGACCTGGACGTGGCGCGCGGCGGGCTCGTCGAAGGTGGAGCTGATGACTTCGCCCTTGACGGAGCGCTGCATGTCAGTGACTTCTTCAGGGCGCTCGTCGATGAGCAGAACGATGAGGACAACTTCAGGATGATTGGTGGAGATGGAGTTGGCGATGGACTGCAACAGCATGGTCTTGCCGGTGCGGGGCGGAGCGACGATGAGACCGCGCTGGCCTTTGCCCACCGGCGTCAACAGGTCCATGACGCGGCCGCTGATGCCTTCGCGCACGGTTTCCATCTTGATGCGCTCCTGCGGATAGAGCGGAGTCAGGTTGTCGAAGAGAATCTTGTTGCGCGTTTCTTCGGGTGACTCGAAATTGATGGCTTCGATCTTGACCAGGGCGAAGTACTTCTCGCCTTCGTGCGGGGGACGGACATTGCCGCTGATCGAGTCGCCGGTCTTGAGATCGAACTTGCGGATCTGCGAGGGCGAAACGTAGATGTCGTCGGGGCCTGGCAGGTAGTTGTAATCGGGCGAGCGCAGGAAGCCGTAGCCGTCAGGAAGAATTTCGAGAACACCTTCGGCGAAGATGTGGCCCTCTTTTTCGCTTTGGGCCTGAAGGATCTTGAAAATGAGATCCTGCTTGCGAAGGCCGCTGGCACCAGGGATTTCAAGGGTGCGGGCGATGCGGCTGAGTTCAGTGATGTTCTTTTCTTTAAGTTCTGCGATGGTCATGGTCACCTGCGGATTGGGGGATGGAGCGGTGGGGGGATGTGTACGAAAGGAGATGCTCCCGAAGGATTGAGTGAGGATTCAGTTCAGGCGGGAATCAACGACTTGTTGCCGGTAGAAGCGAAGCGGTTGAGGGCAATTGCAAGCGCCGCGGTGGAGCGGTATCCGTAAGAAGAACGCTCTGAATTCGGAGACTTAGATTCAATATACCCTTTGGAGGGCGCCGTTAAGCTGCACGGCGTCCTTCAAAAGACTGAGATGTGGTGGTTGACCCCTTCGCCAAAGTTCCGGGGTTGGTGGTGTGGAAACGGCCGAGGACCTCATTTGTGGTGTCCTGGAGCCGGGTGTTTGGCTTATGCAGCTTGCGGGTGGCCTTGCTGGCCAACTGGCAGAGCTGGTAACGATTGGTCACGTGAGAGAGTGCCCCAAATACCAAATCAGAACGCATGATGTCTTCTCCTTCCAAGTTCCGGCTGCTCGCGGCTCTAACAATCGCCGGCGCAACCGAGAAGCGATGAAGCCGAATTCATCCGGCAGTTCGCGCTTCAAATTTTTAGACGCACAGGAACCGCGTCCAGTTCAAATTCTGGCGCACAATCGCACACTCATCGGATCAACTAATTGCAGTGTGGCGACTACGCCTGATCCCTTTGGGAAACCATTCGCCCGGCATTCCCGGATCCGGCGGACAGCGAAACGCACCGGGGGCATCAGTGGATGAGCCTTCGCTCAAAACATATGATGCGGGAAATGACAGATGGGCGCGCAATTCCAACATTGCGCAATCTGCCCTTTATGGATGGCAAGCCTGAATGTATACCGATCCCGGATTGGGGTCAACTACTTTTTGGGGGCCTTTTTCAACAGACTGGGAAGCGCGGACGCTCTGCTCCCGGATCTAACCTAACCATTTATGGAACAGTTAGTTAGTGCGACCATCGCCGGCGGTCTTTTGGCTTGAAATACCGCATTCCGACGAGAATCCTCAGGGCGCATTCGGCGCCGGGAACCCAGTTCGTTACTTCCCGCGATGCGAGCGTGCCATCGGGATCGGTATAGATCTCGTTGCCATCTCGGTCGACGCCCCGGCGCGGAGGCCGTTTGGTCGATACGCGCTTGGGTAAAAGTGCCTGGTCGGCGCCAAAAACCATGCCGAAGAGCAGACCGATGAGCGGAACGCCCACCAGAATCGAATCCCTGCCACCCATCACAAATCCGGAATCCATGTTGACCTCAGTTGTTGCTCCGAACTTAAGTGTCTGTCGGATTGCAGAGGCTGTCGACACCACGGAAGTATGGGCCGGCGGTCGAAGGTAACCGGTTTTGTTATCTTAATAGTAAACAGTCTCTATTTTTGTGTCACTTACGCGATGCTTCCGGGATTCTTTGGCGGGCTTTCGTGGCAGGACGGGATCGGAAGGGCGGCCGTCGGGATCGGTGAGGATGATCTCCCCGTGGCTATCCAATTGATGGGAGGGCCGTCGCGCCCGAGAGCAAGCGGGGGTGGCGAGATGTCCATCGAGCCGCAGGACGGCAAGAAGAAGCAGGAAGACCATGGGAGCCGTGAAGAGAAGTGTGTCGCGGTTGGAAAGAAGAATCTCGTGCATGATGGGCCTCCGCTGGACTCATGAGAGAGTTCTCATTTGTCTTGAGCGGTTATCGGCGAAAGATGAGAGGACACCAAGAACTTGCGTACTGTCGCAGATCGAGTCACTCGGAGCGGACAGTGACTGGCCCGTGACTGGCGGAGAGTCGCAGCGGACAGGGCGGTTCGCTCAGGCCCAGTAGCTGCGGTCGAGGGTGCGGTACTGGATGGCTTCGGCGAGATGCGGAACGGCGAGGGACTCGCTGCCTTCGAGATCGGCGATGGTGCGGGCGACTTTGAGAATGCGGTCGTGGGCGCGGGCGGTGAGGCCCTGTTGCTGCATGGCGCGCTCGAGCAGGCGCTCGGCGTCGGCGCCGAGTTCGCAGTGAGCGCGAATCTGGCGTGTGGTCATCTGTGCGTTTGCGTAGATTTTTTCGCCGGCTTTCGTGAAGCGTTCGCGTTGACGCGCGCGGGCGGCCATGACGCGGGCGCGGATCTCGGTTGACCCTTCGGCGGCTGCGCCTCCGCGGAGTTCCTTGTACTGGACGGCCGGAACTTCGATGTGGATGTCGATGCGATCGAGGAGAGGGCCGGAGATTTTGGCGACGTAGCGCTGGATCATGGGCGGGGTGCACATGCACTCGCGGGATTTGTCGTTGAAGTAGCCGCAGGGGCAGGGATTCATGGCGGCGGCGAGCATGAAGCGGGCCGGGAAGCTGAGCGACATGGAAGCGCGGGCGATGGTGACGGTGTGATCTTCGAGCGGTTGGCGCATGACCTCGAGAACGTTGCGGGGAAACTCGGGAAGTTCATCGAGGAAGAGAAGCCCGTTGTGGGCGAGCGAGACTTCGCCGGGGCGGGGAATGACGCCGCCGCCGATGAGGCCGGCGTCGGAGATGGTGTGGTGGGGCGAGCGGAAGGGGCGTTGCGTGACCAGGCCCGCGGCGGCGTCGAGCACGCCGGCGACGGAGTGGATCTTGGTGGTCTCGAGCGCTTCTTCAAAGGTGAGCGGCGCGAGGATGGAGGGGAGCCGCTTGGCCAGCATGGTTTTGCCGGAGCCGGGCGGGCCGATCATGAGGATGTTGTGACTGCCGGCTGCGGACACCTTCGAGGGCGCGCTTGGCGGTCTGCTGTCCGCGCACATCTTTGAAGTCGACGGCGAAGTGCTGCAACTCCGTCAGAAGGTTTTCGGTCTTGACGCGAAAGGGCTCGCGCTGGATGACGCCGACGACGGCGGAGTTGAGCAGTTCGAGGACATCGAGGAGCGAGGAGACGGGATAGACGTTGACGCCTTCGACGACGGCGGCCTCGGCGGCGTTGGCGGCAGGAAGGATCAGGTTGGGGATGTTTCTTTCGCGGGCGAGGATGGCGACGGGCAGGATTCCGGGGACGGAGCGGATGCTGCCATCGAGGCCGAGCTCGCCGATGAGCAGGAACTGGCCGAGATTTTCAACGCGCAGAGCGCCGTAGGCTCCGAGAAGACTGACGGCGATGGGCAGGTCGAAGCCGGCGCCTTCCTTTTTCATGTCGGCGGGCGCGAGGTTGATGGTGGTGATGGTGCTGGGAATGGAGTAGCCCGAGTTTTTGATGGCGGCGCGGACGCGGTCACGGCTTTCGCGCACGGCGGCGTCGGGAAGGCCGACGGTGTGGAAGACGTCTTTGTCGCTGACGATGCCGCTGTAGTCGACCTCGACGTCGATGAGGTTGGCGTCGATGCCGTAGACGGCCGCACTGAGGGCTTTAAAGAGCATGGTGAGAACAGTGGACAGTGTGCAGTGTGTAGTGGACAGTGAACAGTGAACAGTGAACAGTGAACAGTGAATAGTGGACAGTGGACAGTGGTGAGCGGTCAGTGATCAGTGAACATTGCAGACTTTTGTCCGAAGAATGTGACAGATGTAGGATTGCGATCAAGTTACGAATGGATTAGGTGCGTTGTATGGACCGAGGAGCAATCAGAAAATGGGGCGCGCGAACCGCAAGGGCCTTGTTTTTTGTTGCGCTCGGGGTTTTGCTTTCGTTCGGCGCGATTGCCCTTTGGCTGGTTACTGCACCTGACACCAACGATCCAAAGAACCTCTACTATGTCCTCTGGAAACATGGTCTAAACCTAAACATGAATCTGGACCATGCGCTCGATACGATGGTCCTCGATCCGGATCAGCGGGCTTTTGTGATCGGATCGACCAAGGAGCAGCTCAAGAGTCGATACGGAATTGTTCATTCAATCAGTGAAGAACCGCCTTACTACCAGCGCTGCGACGACCTAGCTTCATCAAACCAGCCCGCCGTCTGGCAGGAGGGTCGAGAAGCTGTATTCCTTCGTGACAGCAATTGGATGGTGATTCTCGAACACGGAAGAGCAGTCCGGCTGGTGCAGTGCAAGGGCTACTGAGGCTTGACCTTTCACTGTTCACTGTTCACTGTCCACTGTCCGCTGTTTCCCGCTACAATCGCATCCGTGACGACGAGTCTTTTTGATCTCTATAAGGTTGGCGTGGGGCCCTCGAGCTCGCACACGATGGGGCCGATGCGGGCGGCGTGCCGGTTTGTGCAGGATTTGAAGACGCGCGGGATGCTGCCTGTCGTGACGCGGGTAGATGTGAGCCTTTACGGGTCGCTGGCGCTGACGGGCCTGGGACACGCGACCGATCGGGCGGTGCTGCTGGGGCTGGCGGGGAATGAGCCGGCGAGCATCAATCCAGAGACAATTGAATCGACGGTGGCGGCGATTCGGTCGGCGCATCGCATCGAACTGGCCGGGGTGCGTTCGATTCCCTTCGACGAAGCGACCGACTTGAAATTCGAGCGAGGGACTATGTTTCCGCCCGGCGCGCAGACGCAGCACCCGAACGGATTGCGGCTGACCGCTTTTGACCTGGCGGGCGCGATGGTCAACCAGCGGACCTTCTTTTCGATCGGGGGCGGGTTCATTGCCGAAGATGGCATGGCACAGTCGGCGGATGCGCGCGAGGTCGCGGTGCCGTTTCCGTTTCGCAGCGCAGCCGAGTTGCTGGCGACGGCGCATGCGAATGAGCTCTCAATCAGCCAACTGATGCTGGAGAACGAATGCGCGTTTGTGCCCGAGGAGAGCGGGCGCTCGCGGGTCGAAGTGGTGCGCGACCGCATTGACGGACTCTGGCAAGTGATGCAGGCATGCGTGCAGCGCGGGATGGAGACGGAAGGAATTTTGCCGGGAGGGTTACAGGTGCGCCGGCGGGCGCGCCGGCTCGCGGAGCGCCTTCGCGAAAAAGAATCGCATGGATTGCGCGGCGATCCACTGGCGCCACTCGACTGGCTCACGGTGTACGCGATGGCGGTGAACGAAGAGAACGCGGCAGGGGGTCGCGTGGTGACAGCGCCGACAAACGGAGCAGCGGGGGTGATTCCGGCCGTTGCCCACTATTACCAAAGATTTATTTCGGAAGCAGACCATGAAGGGCTGTTGCGTTATTTTCTGACGTCGGCGGCGATCGGAATTCTCTACAAAGAAAACGCATCGATCAGCGGCGCGGAGGTCGGATGCCAGGGCGAAGTGGGCGTCGCGTGTTCGATGGCGGCGGGCGGATTAGCGGCGGCGCTGGGCGCGACAAACGAGCAGGTGGAGCACGCGGCGGAGATCGGCATGGAACACAATCTGGGCATGACGTGCGATCCAATTGGAGGGCTCGTACAGATTCCGTGCATCGAGCGAAATGCGATGGGAGCCGCGAAAGCAGTGCATGCGACGCGTATTGCGATGAACGAGACGGAGGGGCACAAGCTCTCACTCGATCAGGTGATTCACACCATGTATATGACGGGCCTCGATATGCAATCGCGCTACAAAGAGACGAGTCTCGCAGGACTCGCACTCAACGTGATCGAGTGTTGAATGCGAATGCGTGACGTGAGTGATGAAGAGAATTTCAATCGATCGAGCTTCGAGAGAAAAATTGGAATGCGACTTCGAATGCGGAAGAAAATTTTGAAATGCGTTTTGGAACTCGATGCGATGAGAAAAAATTGTTGACCTTTTTTCCACTCTCATGACGTTTTTTTCTTGACACTGATGCAGCATGAATCTATACATTCTTCAACTGCAATAAATTAATTGCAGAACTCGATGCAAACCATCGAAAAGGGAGAATAGGCAAAATGGCAACCAAGAAGGCAGCCAAGAAGGCACCCGCGAAGAAAGCACCCGCGAAGAAAGCCGCAAAGAAAGCCGCGAAAAAGAAGTAGTCGCGGTTAACCAACAACAAGGCAACACGCGAGGGGGACGCTACAAAGCGTCCCCCTCAGTGTTTGTGGTGAAAGAATGAAATTGGCTGATGGGGAGCGGGGATGACGAGACGTCGCTGGATCGCGGAACGGTGGGATGAGGCAACAGCGACGCTGGTTGGCGCGCAGGCTGAACACATGGCGCGGGTGCTGCGCGCGGTGCCGGGCATGGAGGCCGATGTAGTCGCGGGAGGTCATGTTTTCCATGCGGAGGTTGCTGCCGTGTCGAACTCAGAGGTGCGCTTCAACCTGCTGGTCGAGGTTGAGGCCGACCCGGCGTTGCCGGTGACTCTGGTCATGTCCCTCTATAAATTTGATCGGATGGAGTGGGCGCTGGAAAAAGCGACGGAGCTGGGAGTGGCGGCCATTGCTCCGGTGATTGCGCGACGGACCGAGAAGCATCTGGCGTCGGCTGCGGCGAAGCGCGTAGAACGGTGGCGTCGCATTGCGCATGAGGCGGCACAGCAGTCGCGCCGATCGGATGTTCCGGTGGTTCATGATGCAGTTCCGCTGGCGACATTTGTGAAGGGCTCATCGAGCGCGACGCGGATTGTATTAGCGGAGCAGGAGCGGACGACGACGCTGCGCGGCGCTTTGGATGAGGCGCTCGGTTCGGCAGGCGCGGAGATGCCGGCGCTGGAGATTGCGATCGGGCCCGAGGGTGGATGGGCGCCGGATGAGGAGGCGCTGTTCGACGCGAACGGGTGGCGTGCTGTATCGCTTGGCCCGCGCATCCTGCGTGCGGAGACTGCAGCGATCGCGGCTCTCGCCGTCATCTCCTCCAGCTTTGAATGAGAAGGCCGCTCGGGTTCCCTTGCGTGATATACCTTGATCGCGCGAGTGTGCGCGAGGTGATCATGAATCAATGGTTGAATGCGGGCCGTGCCCTTCCGGCGGTATTGCTGGCTGTGATGGTTTCCGGCGGTGCGCTTTCGGCGCAGGAGGGGGCAGTCACCATTCATTGGGACAAGGTGACGGTGGTTTCGAAATCGACGCCGACGCTGCAGGTGGTTGTGAATCCGCCACTGCGGCCCGGGCAGCCGCTCTCCGTTGCGTCGTATAAGGCGGTAAAGGAGCTGGGCGCGGATTACGTGCGCTACGTGCCTTGGCTTCCGTATCCGCGGCTTGCTGTGGCGGAGCTCGAACCGCCGACGGCGCAGAAGACGAGCTGGGACTTCAGCCTTATCGATCCGATGACCAAGGATTTTCTTGCGGCGACCGACGGGCATTCGACGGTGATGAACTTCAGCACCATTCCCAACTGGCTGTTCAAGACGGACAAGCCGGCAACGTATCCGGCCGATCCGGACAAGGTGACGTGGGACTACGAGCAGGGGACGGAACTGCGCGACCCTTCAGGAAAAGAGCTGGGCGATTATTACGCGCGGCTGGTGAGCTGGTACGTAAACGGCGGCTTCACGGATGAGAACGGAGTGCGGCACGATTCGGGCTACCACTACAAATTTCCGGTGTGGGAGGTGCTGAACGAACCGGAGTTTGAGCATGGGACAACGCCGGAGCAATACACGGCGCGCTATGACGCGATTGTGAGCGCGATCCAGAAAGTCTCGCCGGAGACGAAGTTCATGGGGATGGCTCTGGCGATGCCGAGCAAGGTGCCGGCGTACTTTGAATATTTTCTCGACCACAAGAATCACAAGCCGGGCATCCCGCTGGACTTTATCTCGTACCACTTCTATACGACGCCGGTGACGGGGCAGACGTTGGAGAGCTGGCAGTACACATTCTTCACGGAGGCGGATGGATTTCTAAACACGGTGCGCTATGTGGAGGCGATCCGGAAGCGTCTTTCGCCGGAGACGAAAACCGATCTGGACGAGTTGGGATGTATTTTGCCGAGCGACAATACGGCGGCGGACAAGACGCCTCCGCCGGCGGCGTACTGGAACCTGGCGGGGTCGTTGTATGCGTATCTGTTCATCGAGTTGTCGCGGATGCAGATTGATGTGATCGGCGAATCGCAGTTGGTGGGGTATCCGACGCAGTTCCCCAGCGTGAGCATGATGAACTGGGAGAACAATAAGCCGAATGCGCGCTACTGGGTGCTGAAGCTGATCAAAGATTCGTTTCATCCCGGAGACAAGCTGGTGGAGACGAGTGGGGGATCGAGCAATCTTGAGGCGCAGGGTTTTATCACGCCTACAGGCCGCAAGCTGCTGCTGGTGAACAAGCGGGACCGGCCGGGCATTGTGACGCTGCCCGACGCGGAGAAGGCGAGCGCGCTCACGGTTGACGAGAAGACGGCGGATGGGCCGGCACGCGCGGTGAAGGCGGTTGGGGGGAAGCTGACGCTTGAGCCGTTTGCGGTGACGGTGGTGAGCTGGCCTTAGAGATGCGCGTAGTGAAGAAAGAGTCCGGCAAGAGCCGCGCCTGCGCAGTCGCCGATGATGGGGATGGGCGCGTAGCTCCAGTTGGATGGGCCTTTGCCGGGGATGGGCAGCAGGAAGTGCACGAGGCGCGGGCCGAGGTCACGCGCGGGGTTGATGGCGTAGCCGGTGGTGCCGCCGAGCGAGAGGCCGATGCCCCAGACGAGACTGCCGACCAGCCAGGGAGCAAGCGCGGGCGCGGGGCCGGTCGGTGAAACTCCATGCGAGCCAATGGCGGTTGCAACCACGACAAGCACCGCCGTGCCGAGAGCTTCGCTGGCAAGATTGAAAAGCGGGCTGCTGATGGCGGGGCTGGTGCAGAAGACGCCGAGCTTGGCGGCGGGGTCGGGTGTAAGTGCCCAATGCTTGGCGTAATGCAAAGTCATGAGGGCGGCGCCGGCCATGGCGCCCAGCATCTGCGCAGACCACATGCTGAGCAGTTGGGAGTAGTCGCTGGTGTTGACGGCGACAGCGAGCGTGATCGCGGGGTTGAGATTGGCGCCGGAGCTGCCGAATGCCTGCGCGACGAGCACGCCGCAGAGGACGGCGAGGGCCCAACCGGTGGCGATGACCATCCAGCCTGAGTCGGCGGCGTAGGACTTGCGCAGCGTGACGCCGGCGTTGACGCCGTTGCCGAGAAGGACCAGAACCAGAGTGCCAAGGAATTCGCCGAACCAGACAGAATGCATGATGGTCCTTCCACTTTTTGGCAGCCCGGGAGTCGATCAGGGCGCGATGGATTTGAGAATTTGAGGAACTCAAGCATTCTGCACTGGCCGACGCAGTTTCGCCAAGAGGCTCGGTTGCGCGACTGGCTCGACGAGCTTGCGCTAGGATGAACGAAGTCAAGCGATGAATACTCTTGCGGTTCTGGTTATCGTTCTCTGCGTTTACGCAATCGCCTATCGCTACTACAGCGCGTTTCTGGCGGCGAAGGTGTTGACGCTGAGCGATGCGCGGGTGACGCCGGCGCACACGTACAAGGACGGGCAGAACTATCTGCCGACGCCGAAGTGGGTTCTGTTCGGGCATCACTTCGCGGCCATCGCGGGGGCGGGTCCGCTGGTGGGGCCGACGCTGGCCGCGCAGTTCGGGTTTGCGCCGGGGCTCATCTGGCTGGTGACAGGCGCGATGCTTGCCGGCGCAGTGCAGGACTTCACGGTGCTGGTGGCATCGACGCGGCACAAGGGGCGTTCGCTGGCGGAGATCGCGCGCACCGAGATCAGCCCCTTTGCGGGACTGGTGGCGATGATTGCGGTGCTCTTTATTCTGCTGGTGACGCTGGCGGGGCTGGGATTGTGGTGGTGAATGCGCTGGCGGCGAGCCCGTGGGGCGTCTTCACGATCGGCATGACGATTCCGATTGCGATGGGGATGGGGTTGTCCATGTTCAAGGGGCCGGGCGGGACGATCCGCGTGGCCGTGCCGAGCGTGGTGGGCGTGACGCTGCTGATGGCTGCGTTGATCGGCGGGCATTTTGTCGCGGGATCGTCGTGGGCGGCGGCGCTCAGCTTTCAGCCCGCACCAGATCACGGTTCTGCTGGCCGGCGTATGGGTTCGTCGCGTCCACGCTGCCGGTGTGGCTGCTGCTGACGCCGCGCGATTATCTTTCGACCTATGTGAAGCTGGGGACGATTGCCGCGTTGATCCTGGGAATTTTCGTCGTGCATCCGCAGATTCAGTTTCCGGCCGTGACGGATTTTGTCCACGGCGGCGGCCCGATTATCAAGGGGACGCTGTTTCCGTTTCTGTTTGTCACGATTGCGTGCGGGGCGATCTCGGGATTTCATTCGCTGGTGTCGTCGGGCACCACGTCGAAGATGCTGGACAAGGAGACGGACGCGCGCTTCATCGGCTATGGGGCGATGCTGGCCGAGTCGCTGGTGGGCGTGATGGCGCTGATCGCCGCGTGCTCGATGGCACAGGGCGATTATTTTGCCATCAACACGACGCCGGCGGTGTTTGCCAAGCTGGGGCTGCACACGGTGAATCTCGACGCGTACTCGCGCGCGGTGGGCGAGAATCTTGCCGGGCGCACGGGCGGCGCGGTGTCGCTGGCGGTGGGGATGGCGCAGATTTTTCGTGGGCTGCCTGGAATGGATCGGCTGATCGGCTACTGGTATCACTACGCGATCATGTTCGAGGCGTTGTTCATCCTGACGACGGTGGATGCGGGAACGCGCGTGGCGCGGTACGTGATGCATGAGCTGCTGGGCAAGGTGTGGAAGCCGCTGGGGAATCAGAAGTCGGTGCCGGCGGGCGCGGTGATTGCGGCGCTGGTGGTTTTCAGTTGGGGCTACCTGATTTATACGGGGAACATTTCGACGATCTGGCCGCTGTTCGGGACCGGCAATCAATTGTTGGCGACCATTGCGCTGGCGGTGATCACGGTTTTCCTGGTCAACATGGGGAAGGCGCGGTATGCATGGGTCACGGCGGTGCCGGCGCTGTTTGTTGGCACGACGACGGTGACGGCGGGCGTGCTCTCGATCCGGAATATCTTCTGGCCGCTGACGCGGAATGGGGCGACGGCGTTTCAGGGGTATCTTGATTCGACGCTGATGGTAGTGTTTATTGCCGGCGTGTTTCTGGTGGTGGTGGATGCGGGGCGGCGGATCTGGAAGACGCTGCGTGGGGCGGCGATTCCGGTGGAGGCGTTTGGGCCGGCGGAGGATGGGGTGACGATGCGGTGTTGTTGAGTGCGGATTCGGATTCTTGATTCCCACCCATTCCGCAAAATGCGCGGAATGGATGGGGCACCCAGTCCTCGGCGTATCCCAGGTGCCCAAGTGCGAGGCACCTGGGGCACCCGAAAATATTGAGAGGCCTGGATCAATTTCCGGCGGGGATGGTTTGGGCGTATTGCGGCCAGTGGGTGAGGAGCTCGTTCACGACGACGTGGCCGACGCGGTAGGCGGCTTCGAGGGACGGCAGGTAAGCGGCATACGTCCCGACGCGCTGGTTGGCGAGGCTCTCGGCGGCGCTCATGCCGCGGGGTTGGCGATCGAAGTTGCTGACTGTGCGCAGAACCAGGATGCGGTTGCCGTCGATGCGCCCGGCGTTGGCGAGAAAGCGAAACGACTCGAGGGTTCCGGTGTCTTCCATCGCCGTGGTGACGAACTCGCCTTTGCCATTCGTGAAGTAGCGGAGCCACTCGGTGGCCCAATCATCGAAGAGCTTGCCGTGCCAGTAGGTCGATGAAGAAACTTCGTCGCCCATGGTGACGGACGGTGGACGATTCGCGGCGGCGCCATCGAAGTGGCTGCGGATTTCCTTCAGGTGGTCGTTGTCGTCGAGCGGTGTGGCCCTGGTGAGGTTGTATGCCCACGCGGTGAGGGTGGGGTTCAGCGCGAAGACCTGACCGTCGAGCGGGGCGGCAGGCTCTTCGTAGGGGCGTTTCTTGCGCAGGGGGACAAAGCCGGTCGGCCAGTCGGAGGGCATCTCGCGGGCGTCGATCTCGTATCCCAGATCGCCATCGACTACGTAGCGCGCCCACACGGCTGAGCCGAGCGAGGTCTTGTCGGGACTGGCGCCGGCGATGCCCGCGATGATCCAGTAGGTGTGGCTGAAGTCGAAGCGCGGATCGAGGCCGACGGCCATGATGGTGGCGGCGGCGTTGGCGGTGCCTTGACCCGTGAGGACGGCCATTTCGCCGTCGGCGTTCATGCGCACGGCGTGATAGGCGGGGAGTGGATAGATGCGATCGAGGTGATCGCGCTCGACCCAGTACTGCAACTCGCCGGGCTGATCGCCGGTGTCGGCGCCGACTTCGAACATGGCGATGACGACGACCTTGACCGGGATGGGCTTCCCGGACGCCGAAGCAATGGCCGTGAGTGCCAGGAACGCGGCGAGGGCGAAGGGAGCGTGCTTGCGGGTCATCATTGATTGCGATGGTAATTGACGGGAGGGATCGAAAACAGTGGATTGGAACGCGAGTCTTGGGTCAGTGTGGATGCGCGGTCCCTCAGGGGCTAAAGCCCAATGATTTTCTTTGCGAAAGTTATGTACGGGCTGAAGCCCGTACCCTTCAACAAAAACTATGTACGGGCTGAAGCCCGTACCCTTCAAACTGACCCCCACTGTCGAAATTCGGAAGAGGGAATCGAAAAGGGATTGGGTAAGATCGAGGGACAGGTTCATGGAGGCGGAGCACGTGTTGAAGAAATGGCAGAGATTGATCGTCGCGGTGATCGGGGCGTTGCTGGTTGTGGGTGCGGGGGCGCAACAGTCGACCTCGCTGAAGGTGATTGGGTTCATGACCGACTTCGATGTGAAGGATGACGCGGTGGGCATCTGCAAGGCGGTGATGGATGGAGTCGCGCCGGGGGTGCGGATCATCGACATCACGCATCAGTCGGAGCCGTACAACATCGCGATGGGCGCGCGGTTTCTGGCGGGGTCGGCGCCTTACTTCCCGAAGGACGCGGTGTTTGTGGTGGTGATCGATCCGACTGTGGGCTCGACGCGCAAGGCAATTGTGGCGCGGTCGCGGGTGGGGCAGATTTTCGTGCTGCCGGATAATGGCCTGCTGACGCTGGTGCAGGATCGCGATGGAATTGTGGAGGCGCATGAGATCACCAATCCGAAGTGGATGATCGGGACGGGGATCTCGTCGACGTTTCACGGGCGTGATATTTTTTCGCCTGCTGGGGCGCATGCGGCGCGGGGCGAGAACATTGCCGACGCCGGACCGGCACTGGACGTGAGCAAGCTGGTGCGGCTCGACCTGCATAACGCGACGGTGGATGCGACCGGATTGCACGGCGAGGTCATCGGGACGGATGGGCCGTTTGGCAATCTCGTGCTCAACGTTCCGCGAGAGACCTTTGCCAGGCTCGGCTATCAGCTTGGCGATGCGGTTCCTGTGACGCTGGACGGGAAGAAGTACGAATTTCCTTTTGTGAAGACGTTCAGCGATGTGCCGGTGGGCAAGCCGCTGTTTTACATTGATTCGCGCGGACGGCTGTCGCTGGGAATCAATCAGAGGAATTTTTCGGAGACGTATAAGGCGGGCGAGGGTGCGAAGCTGGAGATTCCGAAGAAGAGTCTGCAATAAATTGAGAGTCGTTGAGTTTGTGGATCCCAGGTGCCCAAGTGCGAGGCACCTGGGGCACCCGATCACTAGGGAAGGTTGAATTTTTCTGGTTCGTGGATCCCAGGTGCCCAAGTGCGAGGCACCTGGGGCACCCAGATGTTGTTGATCGATTCGACAAAAGCTTTCTGGAGCCGAGTCATGAGCAAAGCTTTAAGTGGATTGGTGGGAGCAGTTTTGATGGTGATTGCGGTTTCAGCTCCTGCCCAGCCGGCGGCGCACCATTGGTCTCTTGTGGTGCATGGGGGCGCTGGTGTCATCGAGCGCTCGGCGCTGGGGCCCAAGGGCGATACGGCGTATCGCGCGTCGCTGCGGGCGGCGACGGAGGCGGGCGCAAAGGTGCTGGACCAGGGCGGCTCTGCGCTCGATGCGGTCGAGACGGTGCTGAAGATGCTCGAGGATGATCCGCTGTTCAATGCGGGGCGCGGGGCGGTGTTCACATCGGAGGGCAAGAACGAACTCGACTCCTCGATCATGGATGGCGCGACGCTGAAGGCGGGGGCGGTGGCGGGCGTGACGCACACGCGGCATCCCATCTCGCTGGCGCGGGCGGTGATGGAGAAGTCGCCGTATGTGATGATGGCGGGCCCGGGGACGGATGCGTTTGCGGCGCGGGTTGGCCTGGAGCAGGTTGACCCGAGTTTCTTTTTTACGGAATCGCGCTGGCAGGGACTGGTGAAGCAACTCACGAAGGAAGGGAAGCCGATTCCTCCGCGGCCCGCGGGAGCGCCGCCGCCGGGCGACGGTGTGCCGGTCGCTTTCTATGATGAGGGCGCTGATCCGCGCAGTCACGGAACGACAGGCGTGGTGGCGCTGGACCGGCAGGGCAATCTTGCGGCGGGAACTTCGACGGGCGGCTTGCAGGGGAAGATGCCGGGGCGCGTGGGCGATTCGCCGATCATCGGCGCGGGGACGTATGCGTCGAACCAGTCGTGCGCCGTGTCGGCGACGGGGAGCGGCGAGTATTTCATCCGGCTAGGTGTGGCGCGGGAGATCTGCAATCTCGTCCGCTTCAAGGGCATGACGATTCAGCAGGCCGCCGACCAGGTGATCCATCATGAGCTGGAAGATCTGCACGGCGATGGCGGCGTGATTGCGCTGACTCCGGATGGGCAAAGCGCGTTCAGCTTTAATACGCCGGGGATGTTTCGGGCGCGTATCAGCGAGGGTGGGACGATGGAGGTTGGGATTTATAGCGACGAGAAGTGAGGCTCAGGGTTCGTTGAATCCCACCCATCCACGATGAGGCCGTGGATGGATGGGGCACCCCGCCTCCATTTTTCGGATTCGAATTCCTAAGACAACTTATTGCGCAGCGGCGCGGGCTTCGGCTTTGGCGGCGAGAACTTTGTGGGCTGTGTCTTCGAGAGCCTGCGCTTCGGGCAGGAAGGTGAGCGCCTTCTGAATCATCGGGTCCCAATCGGCACGTACGCGCAGGCCCTGTAACTGGCCGGACGAGATGGTGACGATCTTGTCCTTGATCGACATTTTGATCCAGTCGCCCACGCCATTGATGTCGGCATCGGTAAAGGCGATGCCCTGGCTGGTCAGGTACTTCTTGAACTCATCCATGACGCCTGCATCGACCTGGAAGTTCTTGTCGACATTGCTGTGGTTGGCGACGTAGATCGGCGCGAAGTGGAAGAAGACATCCTTGTAGATCAGGGTGTCCTGGAAGTGATTGCTCTTCGGGCTGTCGATCTTTTCGTCAGGCGTGATGCCGCCGCCGCCGTAGACGGTGCGACCCGAGTCGGTCAGCTTGACTTCGCGATTGGTGTTGTCGGCCGGCTGCGCGCCAGCGTGATTGTAGTAGTAGTCGTAAAGCGAAACGCCGGCGTAATTGCGCTGGATGAGGCGGCCCGACGGGGTGTAGTAGTGATACGTGGTCAGCGCGAGGCCGGTGTTTTCGCTCAGGTTGTAGACGGTCTGGACAAGGCCCTTGCCGAAGGTGGTTTCGCCCACGATGAGGGCGCGGTCGTGATCCTGCAGCGCGCCGGAGACGATCTCGGCAGCCGACGCGGTGTTGTGATTGACCAGCACGACGATGGGAAAGGTCTTGCCGTCGTTGCCGCGGGTGGCGGTGTAGTTCTGGTCGGGATAGGCGCGGCCGCGCTGCGAGACGATGGTCTGTCCCTTGGCGAGCAGGTGGTCGCAGACTTCAACAGCCTGGCTCAGAAGGCCGCCGGGATTGCTGCGCAGATCGAAGACCAGTCCCTTGAGATCGGGAAATCCGTCGACCGCATCAATCACTTCCTGCGCGGTGGTCTCCTGGAACTGAGTGAGGTGAATGTAGCCGATGCCGGGACGGATTTCGTACTTGAGATCGACGGAGGGGTGGGGAATTTCATCGCGCACCAGGTCGAAGACGAGCGGCTTGGGCTGGCCCTCGCGGATCATGGTGACCTGGACGTGGGTTCCCTTGTTGCCCTTGAGCGCCTTGGCGACGAGGTCAGAGGTCATGCCGTCGGTGGACTTGCCATCGACGGCGGCAATGATGTCGCCGGGATGAATGCCGGCGCGGAAGCTGGGCGTGCCTTCGAAGGGATAGACGACGTAGGTTTTGCCGCCGTTGAAGGCCTGCTGAATGGTCATGCCCACGCCGTAATAGCGGCCGTGCTGGTCTTCGCGCATCTTGGCGTAGGCCTTGGGGTCGTAGAAGTTGGAGTGAGGATCGAGAACGCGGAGCATGCCGGGGATGGCTCCGTCATAAATGGCCGCGTCTGCCTTGTCGCCCTCGATGGGCTCGGCGTAGTTCTGCTCCACCAGTGCGTAGACGTTGGTAAAGGACTTGAGGCTGTCGCGGAGTTGGCTTTCGTCGGCCGAGGACTGGGCGCCGACGCGGCGCTGCATCATGCTGCCGACCACGGCGCAGACGGCGAAAAAGAGAACCACGGTAAAGAGTACGCGGCGTGGGCGGGAAGACATAAGTCGGAAGAACCTCCGGACGGCGGATGCGGCAGGCGAGTGCGGCGGATTTCCATTCGTTCCGGCCAGATTCG
Organism: uncultured Acidobacteriaceae bacterium; assembly: GCA_963791505.1. GTDB lineage: Bacteria > Acidobacteriota > Terriglobia > Terriglobales > Acidobacteriaceae > Telmatobacter. Next base: position 82,858 of record CAWBSV010000001.1, on the reverse strand, counting down.
CTCGGCCGGATTCGTTCAAGCCAAACCGAAATAAGGGGCTCTGAACAAAATTGACCTTGCGGTTGGCCGTTTTAGGGCAGCACGCAAGGTTTGTGGAGTCCTGGAATTCCGCTCTCCATGCCCGGGCAGAGCAGTCTTTCAAAAAAGTATAGCACCGTGCTATTTGACGGGAGCCGGGGCAAATCGGGTAGCCCGCGAGGGTGGGAGGGGTGTTTTACCGGGAAGTTCTGGGTTATTTCGCTTTTCCCCGGGGGCTTGGAGACGCGCTGCTGCTCTCCTGGCATTTACAATGACGTCTATGCACCCAGGTAATGTGTTTTGCCTTGGTGCGACCCTTTTATGACCCTTAGACTCCTTTGCATTCCCGCAGCTCTGGCGCTCAGCACCGTGCTGCTCGCTCCTTCCGCCTCAGCGCAACAGCACGGCCCGCAGCACCCGAGAGCCCTTATGGCGGGTCTGGTTGTCGAGGATATTGTCGCGCGCATTAATGACCAGATCATCACGCGCTCTGACTACGACCGGGCCTTGAAGGAACTGGATCAGGAGGGGAAGCAACACGGCGCCTCGATGCAGGAGATCTCAGAGGCGCATAAAGACCTGTTGCGCGACCTGATCGATCGCCAGCTATGGCTCTCGAAGGGCAAGGAACTCGGCATCAACGGCGAGACAGAGCTGATTCAGCGGCTGAACGAGATCCGCAAACAGTACAACATGGAATCGCTGGAGGATCTGGAGAAGGCCGCCAAGGAGCAAGGCGTTTCGTTTGAGGATTTCAAGGCCAATATCCGCAACGGGATCATCACCCAGGAAGTGATGCGGGACCAGGTCGGCCGCAAGATCCAGTTCACCGAGGGCGAGGTGCAGCGCTGGTTCGAGCAGCATAAGCAGGAGTACGCCCAGCAGGAGAGCGTGAAGCTGAGCGAGATTCTGATCTCGACCGGCTCGGGAGGCGATGATGCCGCCAAGCTCGCAGCAGCCAAGGCCAAGGCGGACGACATTGAAGCCAAGCTGCACGCGGGCGGCGACTTCAGCCAGTTAGCGAAGAGCTTCAGCGATGGCACAACTGCGGCGCAAGGCGGGGAGTTTGGCACCTTCCATCATGGCGAGCTGGCCAAGGTGTTTGAAGACGCGACCTTCAATTTGCAGCCCGGCCAATACACCGAGCCGATCCGCACCAAGCAGGGGTTGCTGATTCTCAAAGTCGACCAGCACGTGAAGGGCGGCATTCCGGCGTTTAAAGACGTGCAGCAGGAAGTGGAGCAGAACTATTACATGGCGCGGATGGAACCGGCCATGCGCGACTATCTGACCCAGATGCGCGAGGAAGCCTACATCGACATCAAGCCCGGCTATACGGATACGGGAGCGAGCGCGAAGGAGATCAAGCCGGTTTATAGCGCATATGCTCCTCCGCAGCCGAAGAAAAAGAAGAAGGTCGAGCGCACGCGGTTCCGCGAGACGACGCGGACGTTCCGCCAGAAGTCTGGTGATACGACAGCGGCGGCAACCGGCCCGGCGACCAAGCAGAATGCCAGTTTGACGACGTCGATGAAGCCGGGCAAGAAGGAAAAAATCCGCTTCGGCCAGGCTCCGACCAAAACACTGCCGAATGCCGCTCCGACCCAGACTGAAGACGCAGGCGCAACGGCGACGCAGACCGCTTCAACTGCCAATGAGCCGGCGAATCCTCTGGATGCTACCAACAAGCCGACCGAGAAGACCCGCTTCAGCCAGCGCCCCAAGGAAGTGAAGAAGCCGAAGCAAAAGGGGCCGTCGCTGGACCCATTGGCTCCGGCCCCGGCGGACTCTTCTGAAGTGGCCGATCGCCAGACGCAGTCGGCGCCGCTCGGGCTTTCAGGCGATACCTCCAAGAAGAAGAAAAAGACCAAGACGACTACGGAAGAGAAGACGCGTCTGGAAGACAAGAAGGGCACCGGTCAGCCGAAGGAGACGCCACAGCCTGTGCCGATTCCGGCTGTGCCGGGCGCACCCGCGCCAGCCACGGCTCCGCAAGCCCTGGCTCCCGCGTCAGGAACGCAGACGCCGACCTCGCCAGCCGCGCCCCAGACGCAGCAGTAAGATTCGGAAGATCAGCGTTTCAGCCTGTGATGCCTGACTTTTTGGCATCGCGGGCTGCTTGCGATAAGCTTCTCGGCAGATGAAAGATATTTATATTGCCGATCTGGCTGCGTTTGAAGAAGGCAAGACTTTCGATAGTTTTTTTCTGGTCCTGGTCAAGCAGTACCGGTTGACCAAGGCAAATAAGCCCTATCTGAACCTGATTCTTGGGGACAAGACCGGCCAGATCGAGGCGCGGGTCTGGGATCCCACGGACCACCGCATTGCGAAAGACTTTGAGCGCGGCGACATTGTGAAGGCGCGCGGCAGCGCCGGCCGCTTCGACGAACGCATGCAGATGAAAATCGATCAGCTTCGCCTGGCGCCAGAAGGCGAGGCGGACAAGACCGACATGTTGCCCTCGACGACGGCGGACGTAGGGCGACTGTGGCAGCAGGTGCTCGCCTTCGTTGAGAGCATGACGAATCCGCATTTGAAGCTCCTGCTTTCGACAATTCTGTCGGATCCAACGCTGGCGCAGGCCTATCGCGAAGCGCCAGCCGCGAAGCAACTGCATCATGCCTGGCTAGGCGGCCTGCTGGAGCACGTGGTCAGCCTTCTTACGCTGGCCGATCGCGTTGTGCCGCACTATCCATTGATTGATCGTGACCTGGTGTTGACCGGCATCATTCTGCACGACATCGGTAAGGTGCGCGAGCTTTCGTGGGAGGTGGGTTTTGAATACACGATCGAGGGCATCCTTCTCGGGCATATTCAAATAGGCGCTGCTCTGGCCGAGAAGGCCATGGACGGACTGCCAAATTTTCCGAACGACTGAAGACGATTGTGCTGCACCTGATCCTGTCGCACCACGGAAAGCTGGAGTATGGATCGCCCAAAATACCGATGATTCCAGAAGGCCTGATGTTGAACTTCCTCGATGACCTGGACGCCAAGATGCAGGCCGTCACGGGCGAGTTCGAGAAGTCGCAACGCGAAGGCAAGGGCCCCAACGAGATGACGGGGCGGGTGTGGGCTCTGGATCAACGGCAACTGCTGAACACCAGGCGGTGGCTTGCGGAGGAGGGGCCGGCTGCCATCGCGACGGACGCAGAGAAGGAAGATCTGCCGTTGTTTCGAATGAGCTGATCGCATCCCTGCGAAAGGTCAATTGCTCTTCCCCGAATATGCAAAATCTTGCATAGTTTTTAAACGCTCTTCTCTAAGTTATTGAATCAATTGGGCGTTATTTTGGACGTTCGATTGCAATTCGATGGGTGCGGCCCGTTAAGCGACGAGTCGACATCCCTCGATTGCAAAGGAAAACAAGACCATGAAACGGACCCCCCTCCTGATTGCGGTTTCAGCATTGTTTCTCGGTAGCACTTCGCTTCACGCGGGCACGATTCTTCTCAACGAGAACTTCAGTTCAACCACGGCCAGCCTCGACGTGACCTCCGCCGGATCGTTCCATACCATTTATGGAACAAATGTAGACGTTGTCTCCGCGCCATCAGGCTGGGCTTCGCTTGTCGTCGCGCCGGAGTCAGGAAACGTCGTTGACATGGACGGATCAGGCGGCAATCCGCAGGGCATCCTCCAGTCCGACAGCGCGTATGAGTTGATGCCTGGCGTCAACTACTACCTGAGCTTCGACCTGGTTGGTTCGCAGCGTGGCAACACCACATCGACGACGGTCAGCTTTGGGAACTATGACCAGACCTTCACGCTCGCCAGCGGTGACGACACCGACGGCCTGGTGACGAACGCACTGGTGACGGTCACTACGCCGACCTGGTCGTACCTGACATTTACAAGCAACACGCCCGGCCAGATGGGCGCCCTGCTGGACAACATCGAGATCAGCAGCGCCACGCCGACGCCGGAGCCTTCAACCTTGCTCCTTCTTGGTTCGGGATTTGCGATGGCTGCTTTGTTGTTCGCTCGCGGCCGCCGGAAGGGCCTTCCGACTGCCTAAGCGGAATTGACGTTAAAAAACTAAGGGTGGAAGTGACCGGCTAATCGGCCTGCCACCTCCACCTTTTGTTTTTGCCACATGCGGTGGGGCCAGGGGACGCTTACGGGTCTTCAGGTGAGTGGGGCCCACTTGGAGAACCCCGCCGTCTTCGAATTCTTTCGGCCTGCGCTCGGCTAAGAGGGCACTCCATGCCCCACCATTCAGGCGAGAAACCAATCCCATTGATCCTGGGTCAGTGGCACGACGGAGAGTCTGCCGATGAGGACAAGCGGAGACTTTGCGAATAAAGGCTCAGCCTTGATCTCAGCGAGTGTCTTGGGATGCTTGAGGCGCGTGCCGGCCTTCACCTTCACAATCGGGACTTTGGGATCGCTCGCGTCGATGCTCACCACGGTCCCTGTGCCGACCGCCGTACGCTCATCGCCGGTGTGGTAGAAGATCCACTTCGTTCCCGGCTTCATTTCACGCAGATGCTTGACCGCGGTTGGATTGGTGACGCCGTCCCAGTTGGTTTCTTTGTCACGCAGGAAGTCGTCAAAGGAGTAGGCGTCAGGCTCGGTTTTGAAGAGGAAGTAGTCCATGGCAGCAATAGTAATCGAGCGCTCAGCTGCAGGGTAGACGCTTTCATCGATTCTTGAATTGCGTCATGGTAGCCTTGCGGGATGGACCACCTGCCTGCGGGCGCTCTCTTTGAACGCGGCCGAGCCGCTCTCGCCGAAAGGGATCGCAACCTCGCGCGTCAGCTTTTTGATGACGCTCTGAATGCCTGGACGCCGGCCGACTCGGAGCAGCTTCGAGCCGCAATTTATGTGGAGATTGGCAGGGTCGCGCGCGATCTTGGCGATAACGAGAGGGCCGTTACCAACTACCGTACAGCCGCCGATCTTTACCGCAGCCTGAACGACCGCATGAACCTGGCCCATGCTATTCGCCACGTCGCTGACATCCTGCGTGGGATGGGGCGTACTGCAGAAGCGGGGCCCTTTATCCAGGAGGCCATGACAATTTATCGCGCGCTGCAGCCCGTGCCGCAGCTTCACCTGGCGAACAGTCTGCGCGTGGCTGCGCTTCTTCGCGAAGAGGCTGGGAAATCCGATGAGGCGTTGCCTCTCTGGGTGGAAGCGCGTGACCTTTACCGTGCTGTTGGCGTCGAAGCCGGGGTTGCGGAGAGCCGGGCGCGTCTAGCCGTCTAGGAGAACTCGGAAGTCAGTTTCTTCCCGTTACAATGGAATCAAGATGATCCGCTTTTCTACCGCCGGCGAATCGCATGGCGAGGCCTTGACCGCATTGATCTCCGGGCTTCCTGCCGGCGTGCCTGTCGATCTGGACTTCATCAATCGCGAACTGTGGCGTCGCCAGCAGGGCTACGGGCGCGGCGGACGCATGAAGATCGAGACGGACAAGGCGCATGTTCTTTCGGGCGTGCGGCATGGAAAGACGATTGGGTCGCCCATCGCCATCGAGATTGTGAACCGCGACTGGAAGAACTGGGAAGAGAAGCTGCCGGTTGAGACCGGTGATCCAGCAAAGCACCAGGCGGTCGCTTCGCCGCGGCCCGGGCACGCGGATCTGGCGGGCGCACTGAAGTACAACTTCCCCGATGCACGATATGTGCTGGAGCGCGCGTCGGCGCGGGAGTCGACTGGCCGCGTTGCCGCAGGGGCGTTTGCAAAGCTCTTCTTGCGCACGTTGGGCATCGAGGTATTGAGCCATGTCATCCGCGTTGGCCGTGTCGAACTGGAGCGGGCCGCAGCATGGGATGAATTGGTGTCTCTGGCTGCGAAGGACGACGTGATGCTCGGTTGTGTGGATGCGTCGACCGAAGCGCGCATGAAGGAAGAGGTCGAAGAGGTTTCACGCACCGGCGATACGGTGGGCGGCGTGTTTGAGATCGTGGTTCATGGCGCGCCGGCTGGACTGGGTACGTACGCGAACTGGGACGAGCGGCTCGACGGGCTGCTGGCGTGGTCGGTGATGAGTTTGCAGGCGGTGAAGGCAGTCGAGATTGGACGCGGCGTGACGGCTGCGGAGTCATTTGGATCGGCGGTGCATGATCCCATTCACTACGCGGCGCAGGGGACGGAAAAGCCGACGCGGTTCACGCGGCCCCACAATAATGCCGGCGGTATTGAGGGCGGCGTTTCGAACGGCGAAGACATTGTGGTGCGCGGCTACCTGAAGCCGATCTCGACGCTGCGCCGACCGCTGGAGTCGGTGCGTTTCGATACGCGCGAGGCGACGAGCGCAAGTTATGAGCGCTCTGATATCTGCGTGGTTCCAGCAGCGGGCGTGGCCGCCGAGGCGATGGTTGCGCTGACGGTTGCGGGTGTTGCGCAGCAGAAGTTCGGTGGCGACTCGGTGGTCGAGATGCAACGGAATTTTAATGGGTACATCGAACAAATACGGAGCTTTTGAACGAACGCGATGATTCTGAAGATTGTGAAATATCCTGAGCCGGTGCTCTCGCAACCTGGCGAGCCGGTCACTGAATTTAACGCTGACCTGCGCAAGCTGGTTGCGGACATGTTCGAAACTACGTACGCCTCGCAGGGCATCGGGCTAGCGGCGCCGCAGGTTGGTGTTTCAAAGCGCATCACGGTGATTGATCTGAGCATGGGCAAGGAGCCAAAAGACAAGCTGGTGCTGATCAATCCTGAGATTATCTCGAGCGAAGGGAAGCTCTACGAAGAGGAAGGCTGCCTGAGCTTTCCCGATATTCGCGAGAAGGTTGTGCGCGCCGCCAAGGTTCGCATTCGTGCCCAGGACGAGAAGGGCAGGTGGTTCGAGATGGACGGCGAGGAGTTGCTTTCGCGCTGCATGCAGCACGAGATCGATCATCTTAACGGCGTGCTGTTCATCTTCCGCATGAGCGGTCTGAAGCGCGACCTGACTTTGCGCAAGATTCGCAAGATGCAGCGCGAAGGCACGTGGTAGAGCTGTGAAGCTTGTCTTCTGCGGGACGCCGAGCTTCGCTGTTCCCACGCTCGAGGCGCTGCTTGCCGCCGGTCATGAGATCGACCTGGTGCTCTCGCAACCGGATCGGCCTGTCGGCCGTAGTCAGCAGTTGACCGCGCCGCCCGTGAAGCAGGCAGCTCTCGCCGCGGGACTGACGGTCGTGCAGCCGGAAAAGATTCGCAACAACGAGGAGTTGCGGGCGCAACTTGAAGCGATTGCGCCGGACGCGATTATCGTCGTGGCGTACGGGCGGATCATACCGCCCTGGATGCTGGCATTGCCGCGGCTGGGCTGCATCAACCTGCACGGGTCGCTGTTGCCAAAGTATCGCGGCGCTGCGCCGATTCAATGGGCTGTCGCGATGGGCGATGCGTTTACGGGCAACACAACCATGCTGCTCGAAGAGGGGTTGGATACGGGGCCGATTCTGTTGCAGCAGACCGTCGAGATTGGGCGCGAGCAAACGTCTGTCGAACTCTTTGAGATTTTGGCGCGCGAGGGTGCGCCGCTGGTGGTGAAGACTCTGGCTGGGCTGGAGGCTGGCTCGGTCAAGCCGGAGCGACAGAATGATGCGCACGCTACGTTTGCGCCGATTCTGGATCGCGAAGACGGGCGCATGGATTTTGTGCGGCGCGGTGCGACAGAGTTGTTCAATCGCTGGCGGGGATTTCAGCCCTGGCCTGGCGCGTTCACGACTCTTGATGGAAAAAAGCTGATTGTGCACCGCATGCGCGTTGCCGATTCACTGTTTGATACTCCGCATCTTCCCCAGCCGGGCCAGGTTGTCCTCGAGGGAGAGCGCCTCTTTGTGAACTGCGCCGAGGAGACATGGCTCGAGATTCTTGAGCTGCAGTTGGAGGGCAAGAAGCGGCTTGCGGCTGCGGAGTTTCTGCGCGGCAACAATCTTGCGGACGATGCCCGCCTGGGCGCATGAAGACCAAGGCCACAATCTCTGCGGCTCGCAAAGCAGCGTACAAGATTTTGCTCCAGGTGGAGCGCGGTTCGTCGCACAGTGACGACTTGCTGCGAGGCCGGGAGATTGACGCGCTCTCGAAGCCGGATCGGCATCTGGCCACCGCGCTGGTGCTGGGCGTGTTGCGCTGGAAGATCGCGCTTGACCGCCAGTTGCAGGTCTTTCTGAACAAGCCAAACGCGAAGGTCGATGCCGAGGTGTTGATCGCGCTGCGCCTGGGCGCGTTTCAGTTGCTGCACATGGATCGTATTCCGGCGCGAGCGGCGATTGACGAGAGCGTGGAACTGGCGAAGCAAGCTGGACAGAAGTTTGCATCCGGCATGGTGAATGCGGTGTTGCGTAGGCTGGCCGTTGCTGAGCGCATTCATTTGGCCGAAGAGAATGCTGCGGAGTTGGCGCTGCGCTACGCCCATCCTCAGTGGCTGGCTGAGCGCTGGGTTGAGAATTTCGGATTGGAGACGGCGCGCGCGATTTGCCGGCACGGGCAAGAACAGCCGGCGCAGACGATTCGGCTGGCGAGGCCAGAGGTCGAGGCAGAACTCATCCAAGAGGGCATTCAACTCGAGGCAGGCGCATTGCTTGCCTGCACGCGTTTGGTCCTTTCCGGAGATGCAGCGGCGACGAAGGCATTTTCCGAAGGACGCGTGCGGTTTCAGGATGAAGGCTCGCAGTTGATCGCGGAACTGGCGGCGATTCCGGGTGCGAAGAGCATTGTCGATTGCTGCGCCGCGCCGGGCGGGAAGACGCTGATTCTCGCCGAACGATGCGCGGATGCCAACCTCGTTGCCTGCGAAGCGAATGAGTCGCGCATGGCAGCTCTGCAGGCAAGGCTTTCGGGATATGAGAATCGCGTGGAATATCGGCAGGGCGACTTCGTGGAACTCGCCGATGGGGCGGCGAACGATTTCGATCTTGCGCTGGTCGATGCGCCGTGCAGCGGAACCGGAACGCTGGGGCGCAATCCTGAGATTCGGCACCGGCTGCGGGTCGAAGATTTGGCGCGCCAGGCGGAGCGGCAACGGGCGCTTCTGCGGGCGGCGTTGCGGACTGTGCGGCCGGGTGGGTGCGTGGTGTATTCGACCTGCTCTCTGGAGCCGGAAGAGAATGAGCAGGTCGTCGCCGCTGTAGTCGCAGAGTCGCCGAGTGCCACGCGCCAGTCGCTCGCCGCTCGGATCGAGGCATTGCTCGGCGCGGGAATTCTTACGCCCTCTGGTTCGGAGCGTCTGCTCGGGTGCCTTACGCCGGAAGGCGCGCTGCGGCTGCTTCCGGGGGTTTTCGGGACGGATGGTTTTTTTGTGGCGAGTTTGGAGAGGCTACCTTAGGATCGAAGATCCCAGGTCCCAGAATCGGGACCTGGGGCACCCAGTTCGCTCCGATTCAAGTGGGCTCGTGGACTCCCACCCATGCTGCGCATGGATGGGGCACCCAGACTCCTGGTGATCCTGCTGCGTGATTATTGTGCGATGTCGAGTTTGACCAGCGTGGTCTGGTCGACGCGCGAGCCGGGGGCGGGCTGCTGCGATACGACTGAACCGGGGCGTATGGGGAGACGCGGCGGCGCGATTCCGGTTCCGACGGGCGGAATCGCGACAGGAAGGACTGTGGGCAGGGCGGTCTTGATACCGACGCGAAAGAGAGCGGCCTGGGCAGTGATGACGGGCAGGCCGATGAGGTCGGGCATTACAAAGCCATCCGGCGGAGTCTCGTCGGGAACCGCGACCAGAAGATTGATGCTGGGTTGGGCGATGCCTTGCGCGTGGGCAGGCGGATCTTGTGCGAGGACGGCGCCCTCTGCGGCGTTGGCGTCGGGCAGATGCGCGGTCGTGCCCACTTCAAGGCCGACGCGGCGCAGGGTGAGGGCTGCTTCGCGTTCGGTGCGGCCCACGGTGTCAGGCACTTCAACCTTTTGCGGCCCCAGGCTCTCAGAGACGCGGACCAGCCAGGCGCGGCGCACGATGGTTCCCTCGGGCGGCGACTGGGTGAGGATGTGTCCCGCGGCCACGTCGGCGGAGTAGTAGCGATTGTCCACGTCGAGATTGAGGCCAAGGCCAGCGGTCTGGCTGCGCGCGTCGGCAACCGTCATCCCCTTGAGCGCAGGGACCTGCACCTCAGCGCCGTGTATGGCGAAGTGCATGGTGAGGATGGCGGAGACGAGCGCCACCATGATCAGCGCCATGACCAGCGAGAGGGCCTGCACAAAGTTGATGACTGGGCGTCGATCCATCCGTTGAGTTCTCCGACCGGCTAAGGCTCCGGTTCACCATCGACAAAGACGATTTCATACTCAATGGTCGCGGACTTCTCGAGCATCTTCGAGACCGAGCAGTAGGTGTTCTTGGAGAGTGAAACTGCGTCTTCGACCGCCTTGCGGCTGAGCTTGCCGCTCACCGCGTAGGTGAGCTTGATGTGCGTGAAGACCTGAGGCGGTGTCGGCGCCTGTTCGGCAACGGCTGAGACGCGCAGGCCGGTCAGATCCTGGCGTTTCTTTCTGAGGATAGCCACAACGTCGACGCTGGTGCAGCCGCAGAGGCCCATCAGCACGCATTCCATGGGACTGGGACCGAGGGCATGCTCGGGAGTTGTGTCGAACAGGACTTTGTTTCCGTTGGCGGAAACGCCTTCGTAGATTTTGTCGTGCTTCCAATCGCTATGAGCAATCATGATGGCCCTTCTTAAAACTTCTATGGGATATTATCGCGCGCGCGACTCGGCGGCGTTTCGACTACCGTCCGCGAACGCCGGTATAGAGCCCGGCAATGCAAAAGGTGTAAGGGCGCCAGTCGCATTCGGCGAAACCGGTCGACTGCATGAGGGCGATCATCTCGCCGGGCGGCGGAAAGTTGCCAACCGAGGTGGGCAGATAGCGGTACGCGCCGCCTTTGCCGCCGATGATTCCGGCAACAGTGGGCAGAATGCGATGGAAGTAGAGTGCGTACGCCTTGCCGATCAGACCGCCGGGCTCGCTGAAGTCGAGGATGCCAAGATGGCCGCCGGGCTTGAGGACGCGGTTGAATTCACGCAGCCCCGCCTCGTAGTTGGCGAGGTTTCTGAATCCGAAGGCAGTGACAATGAGATCGAGCGACGCGTCGCGCAGGGGCAGATGGAGGGCATCGGCTTCAAGGGCGATGGCATAGGGCGTGCCGTGCCCGCGGGCTCGGCGCGCTTCAAAGCGCGCGGCGCCATGGGCCAACATTCCGCGCGAAAAATCGGCGGCAAGAATCGGTCGCGCTCCACGAGGGCGGCCTTTCAGCAGAGCCATAGTCATGTGGCCGGTGCCGCAGCAGATGTCGAGAATCTGCGCGTCTGGATTGGCGAGGATGGTCTTGAAGCGGCGCGCGGTTTGCCACCACCACAGTCGATCGACGCTTGCGGAGAGAATGTGATTGAGCAGGTCATAGCGAGGGGCGATGGAGTCGAACATCTGGCGCACCGCGTGCGCGGCTTCAGCCTCATCGTGCGCTCCTGCGGGGCGCGAACCGCTTGCGGTCATCGTGCCTTCTTTGCGCGGGTCGCGGGCCGTTTTGGCTTGGCGGTCGCCAGGCTTAGCATGAAATTCACTGCAGCTTCGATCTCGGCGAGGGAGACGTCCTCGACAATGCCGGCATCGCCAATGCCGACCGGCAAAACGAAGCGCCTCACGCCGCCTACATTCTTCTTGTCTGCCCCTGTTGCGGCGAGGATTCGACTTGCCTTCAGTTTAAGCTTGGGCAGCGGGCCGTAGAGGTGAATGAGATTCAGCAGGCGGTCGAACTGGCCCGCAGTGATGGTGCCGCGATTGCGCGCGATAAAGAGCGCGGCAATCATGCCCCAGCCAACCGCCTCGCCATGCAGCAGAACTTTGTAGTTTGTTACCTGCTCCAGCGCATGACCCACCGTGTGGCCAAGGTTGAGAATCATGCGCAGGCCGTTTTCGCGCTCGTCGCGATTGACGACTGCGGCTTTGATGCGGATGGAGGATGCGATGACTTTTTCGAGAGCCTTAGGGTCACGGCCGAGCACTTCGCCGGCATGCTCCTCAAGGAAACGCACCAGCGTGCGGTCGCGGATGACTCCGGCCTTGATGCTTTCCATCAGACCGGCGCGCAGCTCCGCAGCGGGCAAAGTTCCGAGGACGCCGATGTCGGCGAAGACGGCGCTGGGATGGTGGAAGCTGCCGACGAGGTTCTTGCCTTCAGGCAGGTTCACGCCCGTTTTTCCGCCCACGCTGGAATCGACCTGGGAGAGGAACGTGGTGGGCACCTGCACATAGCGGATGCCGCGCATGTAGATGGCGGCGAGAAAGCCACCGACATCGCCCACGATGCCGCCGCCGAAAGCGATGAGGAGCGAGCCGCGATCCCCGCCTGCGTTGGCCATTTGGCGGAGAAGCTTCTCAACGCTGGCCATGTTTTTGTGGCTTTCGCCTGGCGGGAGGAAGAGCACGATGGGCGGCTCAGTGAAGGAGGACAGAAACGTTTCGCCCCAGAGCGCCCAGATGGGCGGCGAAGTGACTACGAAGACGCGACGCGGCAACTTGCCGATGACGCGCTCGATGCGGGGCGCCAGGGTCGCCAGCAGGCCTGCGCCTGCGACAACGTCGTATCGGGCTGAAGGGGTTTCGACTCGGATGGTTTGCACGCTTCTTCCATCCTAAAGCCTCGACAGTGGACAGGGCGCAGGGGACAGGGACTCAGGGACTCAGGGACTGAGGGACTGAGGGACTCGTGAAAAGGGAACAGGAAAATCCAAATTCATCCCGTTTTCATCAGCGGTGCCTATATTGACCATCTGTAAAGGCGCTGCGGCAAACGTGGTCTGAATTGTCAAAGATGCATGCAGGTCCCTCTCCCCACACCATCGAAATGAGGACGATAAGGAAATGAATCTGCAATCGAGAGCGTTGGTCGCTGTTCCTGCATTGCTTGGAACCATGGTCGCGGTGTTTGCATCCGGCTGCAACATTGCCGAAGAGGGCAAGGTGTCGGACCCCAAGTACGTCACGGCGAGCGTGCGGTCGATCTCGGCCTCGGGCAGCACGGCGATTCAGCCGCTGATCGATCGATGGGGTAAGGACTACGAGAAGTCGCATCCGTTGCAGGTCAACTACAGGCCCACGGGGAGCGGCGCGGGCATCGATAACCTGCGGCATGGCTATGGCGCGTTCTCGGCCAGCGATGCACCCTTGAGCGATGATCAGCTCAAAGGGCTACCGGCGATTGTGCAGATACCGGTGAGCACCGGTCCTGTTTGCATTGCTTACAATTTACCGGGACTCAAGGCCCCATTGAGGCTGAGCGGCGCGACGCTGGCCGGCATTTTCTCGAGCGAGATTATCAGCTGGCAGGACCCTGCGATCGCCCGCGAGAATCCAGGCGTAGCGCTTCCGCATCAGGCCATCATCGTGGTGCATCGCGCGGATGGAAGCGGCACGACGAGCATCTTGTCCAGCTACCTCAGTCACGTGAGCACTGCCTGGCAGTCGAAGCTTGGCAGTGGGCTCACCGTCAAGTGGCCAGCCGGGGTAGCCGTAGCCGGCAGTTCGGCATTAACCAAGACGGTTCTGGATACGCCCGGAACGATCGGCTATACGGAGCTGACTTTTGCGCGGACTTCGGGTGTTTCGGTTGCGTCGATCCAGAATCGCGCAGGGGAATACGTTGCGCCGAGCCCGGCCAGCGCCTATGCGGCGGTTGATGCGGCGGCCTCGTCGCTCGCCGCCGATCTTCGCACCCCCATCGTCGATCCGCCTGCCGCGGCGAAGGGCGCTTACCCGATCACGGGGATGACCTTCATCCTGATTCCGAAAGACAACACCAGCACCGATAGCGAGCAGGAAGCGCTGAAAGAGTATCTCGATTACGCGCTGACCACTGGGCAGGACGCGGCTGAAGAACTTTCGTACGCAAAGCTGCCGCCCGCGGTGCAGCAGCAGGGCGAAGCGCTGCTGGGCCAACTGACGGACAACGGGAAACCTCTCAAGTAACCGCGTGCTGTGGGGCCATCTTGCGCTTGCCCGCCTTGAGGTTCGTGGTATCCCAGGTGCCCAAAGGCGAGGCACCTGGGGCACCCATCAACTGGGGAGGTATTTACGGATAGGACTTTCATTCTTCCGCGGACGGCTGGTTGATAGCGCCGTTCTGCAGCGCCCAGGCAACGAAACCTGGGGGCGCGTTGACGATCCCTGCGATGTTTGCGCCATGGATGCTCTTGATTCGCTGCCAGGCGATGCTGTCCAGATCCGCATGTTGCAAATCTGCGTCGTCGAGCGTGGCGCCGGAAAGATCTGCGAACCGCAAGTCGGCGCTATTCAGATCGGTGCCGCGAAGATCGGCGTCGCTGAACCTGGTGTGATCGAGAATCGCACTGCGAAAGTTAGACGAGCCCAGATTGGCGAGGGTGAAGTCTGCACCGCTGAGCCTGCTGTTGCGCAGGTCTGCCGAGTTGAAGTTGGCGCGCAGCAGATTGGGCTCCCGGAGTGTGAGCCCCTGAAGAAAGGCTGAGGATACGTCGACGCCTACCAGGGGAACTTTATCGGCGTTCAACTCTTGAAGAGCCTCGATGCGCCCGCCGCTGCCGCCCTTGCCTTGCGCGGTGTTGATCACCTGCCACGCCTGGTAGTGGCGCTGCTTCACCCGGTCGCCGGAGCCGGAGAAGTAAAAGATCACCGCAACCAGAACGGAGAAGCGCCCCAGATATTCAAGCACTTCAAGCAGAGTCCAGTTGCTTAACGCGAAGGCGATCCACTCCAGCACCCACTCAAAGGCGACGAACGGAAGGAGCCAGGATGCCGATGTTTTCTCGCGGCGCAGGGTCCATGGCGCCGGGCGCGACTTCGGGCTGTGCGCAATCATCGTGGGTTGGCCTTTGCTGATCCGGCAATCGCTTTCAGAATCCAATCTACTCCCTCACCGGAGGCGCGGCCGGCCTAGTGTGACCCCTGATCTCTGACCGCGGGCCCTTTGCTTGCCGCAACCCAGGAGACGATTGCGCAGACGCTCAGGATGACGCCCATGATGATGAGGGAGAGGGTAATCGGAATCTCGAGCCAGCGTGCGGCGAGCATCTTGAGGGCGACGAAGGCCAGCATGGCGCCGAGGCCATAGTGGATGTAGCGGAAGCGATCGAGCAGGGCAGCGAGCGCGAAGTAGAGCGAGCGCAGCCCGAGCACCGCGGCGATGTTTGAGGTGTAGACCACGAAGGGATTGTGGGAGATGCCGAGGACAGCGGGGATGGAGTCAACGGCGAAGAGCACGTCGGTGACTTCGATGGCGAGGATGACCGGAAGCAGCGAGCCTTTAGCGGGCTGCAGACGGCGAATCCAGTCGGGAATGGCTGCCTGCGCGGAACTGCCGCGCACCAGGCGGAAGGCGGCGTAGAGCAGGAAGAGCCCGAGCAGCCAGGTAATCCACTCGAATTTCTTAAGTAAGGTAATTCCGGCGGCGATGAAGATGGCGCGCAGAATTACTGCGCCGATGACTCCCCACAGCAGGGCCGTGTGTTGACGGCGGGTGCTGATCCTGAATCCCTGAAAGATGACGAGAAAAACGAAGAGATTGTCGACGGAGAGCGACATCTCGATGGTGTAGCCGCCGATCCACTCAAGGGCGGTCTGGCGGCCTTGGGCGATAAAGATCCACGAGGCAAAGGCAATTGCCGCGGCGATGGGAAGCAGCGTTCCCAGCCAGGCGAATTTTTGTTGATGCTCGGTATCGCTGCGATGTCCGGGCAGCAGGGAATCAAGCGCCAGCAGCACGACCACTGCTACGTGGAAGCCTACCCACCAAAGCCAGGAGATGCCCGCGATCATTTCTGGATGGTACAGGAACGAAACAGTGGACAGGGAACAGTGAACAGTGGACAGTGAACCGCGTTGGAGCTACTCCACCTTATCGTTGAATGCGGGTGCGGTAGGTTCGACGAAAAACAACCGCAGATTCTTCGACTCACAACCCCCAAACTGAAGAACGTTTGGGGCCCCGTTCGCTCAGAATGACAGCTCAATCGTGATAAGAGCTTCCGGGATTCAGAACTGGCGGCTCCTCACTGTTCACTGTCTCTGGTCGAGGAGGCGGATCGTTTCCATGAACACGTCGCCGTCGATGGTCAGGCTGCGGACGCTGATCTTGTCCAGCGTGTCTTGCGCGGTGTGGTGGTAGCTGTTGTTGGGGCCGTAGTCGAGATCGATCACGTCGATCGACGGCACGCCGCGCTCGACGAAGGCAAGATGATCGTCGTCGACGGGGCCGTCGGTCTGGAAGAAATATTTCTCGTAGCCGAATTTATGAGCGGCCTGGCGCATGACGTCGACGAGCCAGTCGGTGGAGCGCGTTTCGCGCTGAATGTCGAGATCTTTGTCGCCGATCATGTCGGCCAGGATGAAGGCTTTGATTTTGCCCAGCGTGCCGTCGCGGCCCCATTTGGCGGCGAGATGACGGCTGCCGTAGGTCGAGTCGGAGGCAGACCAGGTCTGAATGGCCTCTTCGCCATCGAAGAAGACCAGCCAGACCGAGTAGCCGTCGAGCGCTCGTGCGCCGCGCAACTGGTCGGCGATGGCCAGCAGCAGGCCGGTGGTCGAGGCTCCGTCGTTGGCGCCGACAAAGTTGATGTTGCGCAGCGGGATAGTTGGTCTCGTAGTGCGTGGCGAGAACGATGACGCCGTCCTTTTTGCCGGGAAAGCGCACGATGAAGTTGCGCATCTGCACCGGGCCGATGGGCGTGTTGGCGGTGAAGTGCGTCTTCTTCAAGCTGGTCGTGCTGGAAATGAGCGCGCAGAAATTGCTCGGCCTTCGGTGCCCGGGGCTGGTGGGCCAGCGTGGACCGATGGCGACAAACTCGCGCGCGTAGTCGATGGCCTTGGCGCCGTTGAAATGTTGTTGCGCGTTCGCGGATGTCGAGAAGAGCGGAAGAAAGAGGGTAAGAACACTGAGCAAGATCCCAGGTGCCCGAAGGCGAGGCACCTGGGGCACCCGCTTCGGTAAGCTTAGCCGTTGCATTTGAGAACGAAACCTCATGCGGCGGTGGCCTCTTTGGCTTTGCGGCGCCTGGGATGGACCCACCAGGCAACGCCGATGCCGATGAGATAAAGCGCCAGCATGGGCACGGCGTAGATGCACATCGTCCACGGGTCGGGGCTGGGGCAGATGCATGCGGCTACGATGAACACGATGAGGATGGCGTAGCGGATGTTCTTCCACAGGAAGCGCGGGCTGACGATGCCGAAGAGGGCGAGGAAGAAGATGAGGACCGGCATCTCAAAGCTGATGCCCAGGCCGAGGATGATGGAGAGAAAGAAGCTGGAGTACTCCTCGATGGTGACCATGGGCGTGAAGTTCTTGCCGAAGTCGACGATGAGGATCTTGAGCGCGCCGGGCAGCACGCAGTAGTAGCCGAAGGCCGCGCCGCCGAGGAACAGGCCGACCGTCGCCGCCATGAAGGGAACGACGAACCGGCGTTCCTTCTGGTAGAGCCCGGGCGCGATGAACAGCCAGACCTGATAGAGGATGAAGGGCGAGGCGAGAATGGCTCCGCCGATCAGCGACACCTGCAGATCGAGATTCAGCGGGTCCATGGGGTGGGTGAAGACGAGCGACTTGCCGATGTGCGTGAGCGGCGCCTGAATGAATGCGACAAGCGCTCATGAGAAGACGCCGCGACGAGCGAAGCCAAGCACCGAGATAGATGACCGAGTGGACGATGCGCCGGCGCAGCTCGTCCAGGTGCTCCATCAGGCTCATGCCGGGGAGGTCTGCGCGCTGCGCGACGGCCTCACGCGCCTTGCCGATTGCGTCCGCGGGATCAACCATGCTAGTTCACTGTCTCTGACTGGGCTTGCGCGCGGGTGGCCGCAGCGATCTCTTCGATCGACGGGGCGAGTGGCATTTCGGGCTCGGGATTGGAGCGGCTTTGGGGTACGGTCTCGCCGATGGATGGCGGAAGGATGCGGGGAAGGCTGTCTGGCGACTCTTCAACGGGCAGGGCAGAAGCGGAGGGGGCGACCGATTCCTGGGCTCCGATGTCTGCGGTCGCTTCTGTGACTACGGGCGCGGGAGCCAGCGCCCGCAGGCGTTCTTCTTCCTTTTTGCGGCGATCGGCATCTTCTGAGAGGCGCAGCTCTTCTTCCATCTGGTACTTGAAATCGTTTGAGGCCTTGCGAAACTCGTACATGAGCTTGCCGATCTGGCGGCCAATCTGGGGCAGACGGCGCGGCCCGAAGACCACCAGTGCCATGACCATCAGAATCAGCGAGTCGGCCATGCCCAGGCTGGCGGCTTCAATATGTAGCGGCGTTCCCATCGAAAGCAATGATACCTGCCTGTGCGTAGCACTCACAAACGGTACGGATTGCAGGCGGCTCCGCATGTTTCGTCTACCAACTGAACCCGCCGGAGGGCGGCGGCCACGCGCCGAGCAACTGCCGCAGCAGCACGATGCGGCCGAAATGGTAGTGGTTATGCGCGCCCAGGCTCAATAATTGGTCGCGGACGGTCATGATGCGGGTCGGGACGCCGGGGCGGGATGGGCAGCGGACCGGCAACTCGAGTCGATGCGTGTCTCGCGCGGCTTCGGCCGCCTTCTCGTTGCCCCGAAAGAAGCGCTGCCAGAGTTCGTCCCAGCTTTCGGGATCGTTCGCGCCGGGAAATCCTGCGGAAGGATGAGCGGGGAAGGGTGTCTCGATGCCTGCGATCCAGTCGAGGGTCATTTGCTGCCAGAAAGTGATATGCCATAGCTCTTCAAAGATGGTGTGGGGCGCGCCGTCCATCCGGCGGTGAGCCGTTGCCGCTGGGAGTGCCTCGAGGATGAAAGCGGGTGGAGCGGCAGCGCTGTCCCCGCTCAACATCAGCTCCAGTTCGCTCGATAATTTCAGCTCGCTCATGCGCTCCTCCCGGCTTGCTGAAATTATCCCATTTGGCCTGGAGGGAGGCGCCTTTTCGATGGGATGAAATTCCCGGCTGCTTTTGCAGGGATTCCAGGGAAATCATGCAACAAATGTGGCATTTGGAGCCAAGAAGTGCACCCTTCCGGCGGTAGTTTTCGTCGTATCCTAATAACAGGGGATCCCGATGAAAACTTTCACCCTTGAAGAGGCGCAGTCGCTGCTTCCGGTTCTCGAGTCGCTGCTGAACAGGGCGATTGAGGGCAAGCAGGCTGCTGAGAAGGTGGAAGCCAGCCTGGCCGACCTGTCGCGGAGGATTTATATCTCCGGCGGCATGAAGGTGGACGTGGGCAAGGTTGCCCGGGAGCGCGCGGAGATTGAGAGTCATCTGCAGGTCGTGCGCGAGAGCCTGGCGGAGATTGACTCGATTGGCGTTCAGGTGAAGGACATCGAGAGCGGGCTTTTGGACTTCCCGAGCATTGTGGATGGGCAGGTGGTGCTGTTGTGCTGGCGTCGCGGGGAAACCGCGATCGAACACTGGCACACGATGGAAGCGGGATTTCAGGGGCGTCAGCCGCTGGATGAGCGATTTCGGCGCCGGTCCACTTCGGGCGGTCGGCCGAACTGAGCGGCCCGTGGCCGCAGTTCTTAGTTCACAGTTCGTCGTTCACAGTTCGCAGTTGCAATGCGGGCGCGCGCGATAAGCTGGCTGTGCCTATGTACATTCCTGAGCACGAAGTCCGCGCCAATCTTACCTACGAACAACTGATTCCGGCGATCCGCAGGGCGTTACGGGATCTCTCCGCCGGGCTTGTCGAGCAGCCGGCACGCACAATTATGCGGGCAGGAAATGCGGAAGGGTTCCGGAACGGATGGTTTGCCGTGATGCCGGTGATTGCCGGCGATTACCTGGGCGTGAAGACCGTCACGTTTTATCCCGGCAATGCCGAGTTGGGATTGCACACGCATATGGCTGTGATCGAGCTGCTGCGGCGCGCAACGGGCGAACCCCTGGCCGTGATGGATGGGCGGCTGATTACCGAGATGCGGACGGCGGCGGTTTCCGCGGTCGCTCTGGATGCGCTGGCTTCAGAGCGGGTGACGAGCCTGGGGATTCTCGGGTCGGGCGTGCAGGCCCGTTCGCATTTGAGGGCTTTGCGGATGGTGAGGCCGGGATTGACGGACCTGCGCATCTGGAGCCGGACGAAAGAAAATGCCGAGCGGCTGGCGCATGAGGTGGGCGCGCGGTCGGTCTCGATTGAAGAAGCCGCGGCGGCTGAGGTTGTGCTGACGGCGACTTCGTCGACGGTGCCTGTGCTGGAGGGCCGATGGCTGGGTCCGCGTGCGGTCGTTCTTTCAGTAGGAGCGACAGGAGCCACGGTGCGCGAACTGGATGACGAGAGCCTGCTGACGAGTTTTGTTGTTGCGGATTCGACGGCCGCGGTGGAGCGCGAATCGGGCGATGTGCGCATGTCGGGCGCGAAGGTGCGGGCGGCGATTGGCCAGATTCTTGCTGACCCGGGACTGGTGCCGCGCGAAGGAAGGATCCTCTTCAAAGCGGTGGGGCTGGCGATTGAAGACCTGGTTGGAGCGCGCCTGGTCTGGGAGAGTCTTGAGGCCAGGAGCGGGCGTATCGCGTGATCTTCAAGGGGAAGTCCTCTGGCGGCGAGCGGAGATTGAACTGGGCGCGTCTTTTGTTTGGATTTTCTGCGTATTTCCCCTGAGGAGCCATTTCCGTCTAATTTCCGGGGCGGTCGCTCAGCGGTATTAGGGCAAGGCGGTTCCCATCCTTTAGGCTTGAAGGTGGCCTTCTAAGGAACGCTTCAACAGAAATGGCTGGCGCCAAGGAGCGGTAATGAAGTTGGGAAGATGGGCTATCGTACTATCGGCGGCGCTGTTCCTGGCGGGCTGCGGCAATTTCTGGCAGGCGCCGAACACAACGACAACCGGAACCACGGGCACATCCACACTCTCCAGCGGCGTCTTTTATGTTCTGAATGAGGGAACATCCCAGGTTGCCGCGTATTCGATTGCCACCGGCACGCTGACCGAGTTGTCGGGGAGCCCCTATACGCTCTCCGCAGCGCCGGTCTCCATTGCGATCGCGCCCAATGGAAACTTTCTCTATGTGGGCACTGCAGACGGAATCTATCTTTACTCCATCGGATCGACGGGCGCGCTGACGCTGGCCAACAATTCGGCTGTGATTTCGAATGACCTTGCAGCCGCCATGAAGGTGATTGCGACATCGACGAATACCTGGCTGGTGGAGGCTGGCCCCAATGCGCTCGCGCTGTACGCCATTGCCGTCAACCCTACGACCGGTCTGCTGAACTCTTCGACGGAGCAGGAGCAATCGATCGCGCTGCCGGCGGCCACCGTGCAGCAACTGGCTGTCTCGCCGGACAACACGCACGTCTACGTGGCTCTTGGCGCAAGCGGCACCGAAGAAGTGGTGTTTGCGGCGGGTAACGCGAATCCCTTTGGAGGCGTGGCCAATATTCCCGTGAAGAACACAGCGGGCTCAGCGGTTTCGGTCGCTGTCGATCCGTCGAACAGGATGCTGTATGTGGGCGAGACGGTCGCGTCTACTGGCACGAATACCGGTGGGCTGCGGGCGTTTAATTACAACACGCTGGTTGAGGCGTCGGGGTCGCCGTACGCAACCGGCGGACTCGCACCTTACTCGATTCTGCCCACGGCAGACGGGTCGTATGTGTATGTTGCCAACCGGACCGTGAGTGGATCTTCAACGGGAAACATTGCGAGCTACTCGTTTACGACTTCGGGGACCACCTATTCGTTGACTGCCTTGAGCGGCACCGCAACGGCGGGCACAAACCCGGTTGCGCTGGCGGAGGATTCTTCAGGAAATTATCTGCTGGTGGTTGATTATGGCGGGAATCCGGATCTCGAGGCGTACACCATGAGCGCGGGTGTGCTGACATCGGTGTTAAAGAGCGCAACAGGAACCGACCCGGTATTGGCGACCGCAATTGCCGCAGCGCCGTAAGGGCAGGGATCAGGGATCAGGGGTCAGGGATCAGGGAAACAGGGGCATCCGGAATCGTCAGTAGCCAAAGGTCGGGAGAGTGCGACGAGGAGCCGACTGCCAGGGAGCAAAAAAGTTTCTGAACAGGGCTTTGCCGTCGCGCGCACCGACAACTGGCTACTGACGTTGTAACGGCTGAGCGCGTCCGCGTTCGGCCGTCCACTGCAACAGGAACGCAGGCTGGGCCAGGGTAGATTGCCGCAGGGGTGATTTTCTTGGAATGCCTGCATGCTATCCCTCTTCCCTGACCCCTGACCCCTGTTATCCTCAATTGAACGCCACCGGCTGTGTTCACGCGATCCCCAATCTCATTTGTCTCAGGCACCAAGGCTCTCGGGAGCATCGTTGCTCCGTTGCTGATGGCGTGCGTCCTGACCTTGTCCGGGTGCAATCGATTCCACCACGAGCAGCACGATACGGTGTATGTCTCGGCGCGGCAGATGTATCTGCACGATCGTGTTGCAGCGGTGTCGAATCGGGTCGCCGAGGTGACGAACGGTCAGCAGCTTGAGGTTCTCGAACATGGACGCCGCTTCCTCAAGGTGAAGACCGAGAAAAATGAGGTCGGCTGGATCGAGGAGCGCGCCGTCATCGACTCCAAAACGCGCGATCAGTTTGCGCAGCTTGGCACACAGCACAAGAGTGATCCGGTTGTCGCCAATGGAACGATTCGCGACGACATCTATCTGCATATTTTGCCCAGCCGCGAGGCGGAACACTTCTACCTGCTTCCTGCCAACGCAAAGGTGCAACTGCTCGTGCGGGCTTCAGTCCCCAAGGAAGCGACGCCGGGATTGATTCCACCCAAACCCGCGACAAAGGCTGCGGGGTCTGCTTCAGCGAAGGCCGCCGGCCCTGTTCCTGCAAAGCCCGCGACGCCCGCCGCGGAGAGCGATGCGCCTCCGGTTGTCCTGCAGGATTGGTGGCTGGTTCGCGATGCCCAGGGCGATACAGGCTGGTTACTCGCCGGCCGTCTCGATGTGGATGCTCCCGATGAGATCGGCACCTATGCCGAGGGACAACGCATTGTGGGCGCCTATGTTTTGAAAAAAGTTGTCGACCAGGAGGCGAACACGCCGGATCACGAGGTCCCGGAGTACGTCACGGTTTTGAGTCCGCCCAAGGCGGGGTTACCGTACGACTTCGATCAGGTGCGCGTGTTTACCTGGAGCCTGAAACATCATCGCTACGAGACGGCCTTCCGCCTTCATCCGATCGTGGGCTATCTGCCCGTGAAGACGAGCTTCCTGCAGGGATCGAACAACACGGTGCCGGTTTTCAGCTTTCAACTGGCCACAAGCCAGAACGTGAAGACTGATCCGGCGACCGGAATCACGCGGCCCGTCGATCCGCGCACCATCAACTACGAGATGATCGATACCGTGGTGAAGCGGATCGGCCCGGACATGGCGCCGATCCCGGTTGGTCATCTTGAGGGCGAAAAGCCGAAGGCCGCGAAGGGCAAGAAGAAGTAGTCAGGGGACAGGGATCAGGGGTCAGTCGACCGCGGATAGTCGTTCACCCACGGGATTGAATGTCTCGCACCCGAGCGAACAAGTAAGGCCTCGGAACCTGATCCCTGAACCCTGATCCCTGTCCAAATCAGCTGGCGTAGTTGCTCTCCAGCCAATTGCGAAGTTCCTGAGCCGGCCGGCGAATGACGGTGAGGCCGTTCGCGCCCAGCAGGAACGTGGTGCCCGTCTCTTCCCTCTGGACGGTTTGCTGAACATCCTGCACGGTCGAGAGCAGGTGCGGCGCTTGCACGTTGGTTGAGTCGACGATCTGGTAGTCGCGGGCCGGCACACTCGACGTTAGAAGGTGCCGCTCGCTGATCAGCAGTTCATGATCGCCGATTGGCTCGGCGTCAGTCCCGTGCAGGTCGTTAGCCGCCACTATCGTTGGATGCAAAGGATTGTCATAGCTCAGAATCGCGAATGATCCTGCGCCGCGAAAACGGATCAGGGAAGCCGCTGGGCCTGCGGACGAAGCGAAGTCAAATGCGGCGGGAAGGTCGAGCTTCACCGTGCCCGCCTCCTTGATGTGGGCCATATCCGTGACATCGAGAATGAGAAGCTGCGCAAGTTGCTGCTGCTCGATATAGAGGTACATCTTGCCGTTTCCAGGCGAGACGAGCTCCATCGATTGACCTGCAGCGCGTGAAAGCTGAGGAAGATCCTGCGGTTGGACGACGACAATTTCCTTCGATGCGGAGAGGACCTCGGCGGCGGCAAAGGATGCCGATGCCAGAACAACAATCGAAAGGGTCTTCACGAGAGGAATCATGAGAGGCTCCTTGTGACGCGGCTGTGCTTCAGTTTGAGTCGCATTCGAATTGCGCGAAGGAACTGGGGCCCGGGGAAGAAGTCAGCGCGCAAACAATGGTGGCTGCAACGGATGGATGCCGGATTGACCTGTATTTGATGCCTGGAATACCTTGACCGATCGCAACGGAACAAAACTCATCAGGTCTGGAGCCGGCGAAGTTCTAGCTCAACGACACGCGCCATCTCGGATTCGGGCGCGGGCTTTCCGGTCCAGATCTCAAACTGGCGTGCGCCCTGCTGCGCGAACATCTCCAGCCCGCTGATCACATGCAGGCCTTTGGATTTGGCAAGCTTGAGCAGTGGCGTCTCCAGCGGGTTGTAGACCATATCGAAGATCAGTGAAGCGTTCAACTCGTTGGGGGCGATGGGAAGAGCCTGTTTATTGCCCGCCATGCCGCAGGGCGTGGAGTTGATGAGGACATCAAAGCGCTGCTTGGCAAAGACCTCATGCTTGAGCGACTTGGCCTTTGCCTGCCGGGCGAGTTGGACCGCCTTCTCGTGGGTCCGGTTGACGACGAAAACTTCAGCGCCTTGCTCGACGAGTGCGAAAACGGCTGCGCGCGCCGCACCCCCCGCACCCAGCACGGCGACGCGCGCCCCTTTGAGCTTGAGGCGGCGTTCAAGCGGGCGAACAATACCCGCCACATCTGTGTTGAAGCCGTAGAGTTTGCCGTCGGCGCCGGTGCGCAAGGTGTTGCAGGCCCCGATGCGCGCGGTGAGCGGATCCATGTTCGCCAGGTGGGGCAGCACTTCCTGTTTAAGGGGCATGGTCACGGCGACACCACCCAACGGAAGTTCGCGAACCACGGTGAGTAAATCATCAAGCGACTTGACCTTGAGCGGCAGCAGGATGGCGTTGACGCTCTCGCGGCGAAACGCGGTGTTGTGCATGAGCGGCGAGAGCGAATGCGCGATGGGGTTGCCGGCAACGCCAAAGATGCGCGTGGCCTGGTCGAGGTGCTCCACGCGGTAAAGGTCGCGCAGAGTGCGAGCGCCAATCTGGCCGGGTGCGGTCTCGGCGCCATCTTCGAGGGCGGCAAAGGTAAAGGCCCCGCCGGCGCGCGGACCGAGGACGCGGCTGATCAGGCCCTCCTCGCCCATGGCGATACCGACCATCTGTTCAGTGAGGGAGCGGTCCTCGATCAGTCGCAGGACCGCGAGATTGTCGGCCAATGACCGCGCCGTGGAGACGACCTTCACAAAGTCGGGCTCAAAGGCTTCAATCCGCGCCGAAACTTTATCGAGCGCCTTGGTCCGGGTAAAGTCGTGGAAGCTGATGAGCAGAGCGCAGCCGGCTTCCTGCAAGGCGGCTCGGAATTTCGCCAATTGGGCGGGCTTGAGCTCCTCGGCCGATTCCACTTCAAAATCGACAATCTGGCAGCCCGCTTCGGCGGCCTTGGTGAGAATCTCAATTTCGGCGTTCAGGGAGCCGGTGAATTTGCCTCCATGCGCTTTGCGGCGGCAGGTGGCAATGACGGTGACGTCGCGACGGTCGGCCAGCAAATCTTTGATCGCGGGAAGAGCAAGGGCGGGCTTGGGCAGGAAATCGAGACGGAACTCGAGAAACCGCACCTCCTGCAGCGCACTTTGGGCGTTCTGAAGCATTTCAACCGGGGTGCTGCCCTGGATGGCCACGCAGAGCTTGCCCAGACGCGGACGCGGTGCGGCGGGGGCCGGTATAGGGGCGGGCGGCGGGCTGGCGACAGTACGAGCCATTGCGATCAATTGACGCATCTTAGAAGGGTTCTGGTGTGGATGCAAGGCGAATCGAAGCCGGCATGCGCGATGGTTACCGCGGAAGCCGCCCCGTTGTGGCAACCTAGAAGTCTGGAGGAGTTTATTCCCTATGTCCCCTGAAACCGCTGTTGCCGAGTCCGAGAATCTTCATGCCTGGGAGTCCGGGGGCGCCGAATCGTCTGAAGCGCTGACTGCGTGGGTGAGCGGGCGGCTTGCAGCGCACGAGGCGGCGCTGGCCGGTTTGCTGGCCGTTGACCGGCCCGCGAACGCCGGAGAACTCCCTTCGGCTCTATGACCAGGCGATTGAGCATCTTTCCCTGGCCGGGGCGCAGGCGGGGGTGCTGAACTCCGTTGCGGCGGACAAAGCGGTCCGCGACCAGGCGCAGACAGGAGGCGCAGCGGGTGGCCATGGCGGCAAGCGCGCTGAGCCTGAATCGCGAGGTGTATGACGCGCTGGCGGCCATCAATCTGGAAGGCGCTAGCCCGGCGACCCGGCATTTTGTCGAGCGCACCCTGCTGAGCTACCGGCTGGCCGGTGTGGATAAGGATCAGGAGACCCGCGACCATCTGCAGGCTCTGCACGAGAAAGCCACCAGGCTTTCGCTTGAATTCAGCCGCAATATTCAGGAGGGCGGCAAGACCATCACGGCGACGCCGGACGAGCTGGCCGGCCTGCCCGAGGACTACATCGCGCGGCACCCCGCAGATGCCGACGGGCAGCGTGACGATCTCAACCGATCCGCCCGACATGCAGCCGGTGATGACCTTTGCCTCGAGCGCCGCGCTGCGGCTCAGCGATGTTCCTTGCCTACAACACCCGCGCGTATCCAGTGAACCAGAAAATTCTGCTTGACCTGCTGGCGACGCGGCAGGAGATCGCCACCGTGCTTGGCTTCCGAAGCTGGGCCGACCTGGCCACGGCGGACCAGATGATGGGCTCGGCTGCCAATGTGCGCACCTTTCTGGCCAAGCTGGACGGGGCCAGCCTGGAGGGCGCGCGCCGCGAGCATGAGCTGATTCTTGAATTTGCCCGCAAGCGTCAGGCCGGATCTGAAGGAAATCGACATCACGAGCCGCGGCTACTGGTACGAGCAGTTCCGCCGCTCGGCGTTTGACTTTGACTCGCAGTCGGTGCGGCCGTATTTCCCCTATGCGCAGGTCGAGGCGGGCGTGCTGGAGACGGCGGCGCGGCTGTTCAAGATCGAGTTTCGGCCCTCCACGGCGAAGGGCTGGCATCCGTCCGTTTCGGTATTTGAGGTGTTCGATGGCGGCCAGCACGTGGGCCGTTTCTATCTCGACATGCACCCGCGCGAAGGCAAAGATAAGTGGTTCTCCGCGGCGCCGATTGTGACCGGCGTGCGCGGGCGGGCGCTGCCCGAGGCGGCGCTCATCTGCAATTTTCCCGGTGGCGAGACGGAGTCGAACTACTCGGAATCAGGACAGCACGCCGATCCGGGTCTACTGCAGTACAACGACGTCGTGACTTTCTTTCACGAATTCGGCCACCTGATGCACGCGATTCTTGGCGGGCAGACGGAGTGGGCCGGGTTGTCGGGCTTTGCCACGGAGGGCGATTTCATCGAGGTTCCTTCGCAGATGCTGGAGGAGTTTTTCCGCGACGAGAAGCTGCTGCAGGCCTTCGCGAAACACTACCAAACCGGCGAGACGCTGCCTTCCGAGACGATCAAGAAGATGAAGCTGGCTGGGGCCTTCGGCCGCGCGGACTGGGTGCGGGCGCAGCTCTACTACACGACGCTGTCGCTCGATCTGCACGATCAGGATCCTGCCGGCCTTGACCTGGATGCAGTAACGGAAAGGCTCTATAAGAGCCTGCAACGGTGGACCTGGGTGGACGGCAACCGCATGTATGCGAGCTTCGGCCACCTCACCGGCTACTCGTCGAACTACTACACCTATGCGTTCGACAAGGTGATCGCGCTGGACTTCTTCGGGCAATTTGACGCGGAAGATTTGCTGGGCTGCGATGCCGGCGGACGGTACCGCAAACTGGTGCTGGAGCAGGGCGGGTCGAAGCCGGGACGGCAGATGGTGCGCGATTTCCTGGGGCGCGATGAGGAGTTCGAGGCGTTCTCGAACTGGCTGAATGAGGAATTTGAGGAAGAGCTGGTGGAGACGAGTCGTTAGGGATTAGTTGTTAGGAGTTAGTCGTTAGTTGCCTGGCATTATTGCTCGAGGCCTAAGCATGAACGCTGCAGATTTTCGGCGCATCGCCCTGAGCCTGGAAGGCGCGGAAGAAGGCTCGCACATGGGCGCTGCCGATTTTCGCGTGGGCGGGCGGATCTTCGCGACGCTCGCGTCAGTCGACAAGGGCTACGGCAACCTGATGATCACTCCAGAATTGCAGGCGGAGTTTCTGGCCGAGCGGCCCGACGTGTTTCTTCCTATCCATGGCGGCTGGGGACGGATGGGCGCAACGCATATTCGACTTGCGGAGGCCGATGAGGACGTGTTGACCGGCGCGCTGCACACCGCATGGAAACTGCGCGTCGAGAAAAACAGCAAGCCCGCGCGCAAGGCACCGGCTAAAAAGAAAGCTCGCTGACGAATCCCAATGCCGACAAATCATGAGGGATTACAAACGATGAATGAACAATCGATTTCACCTGATGTTGTTGCCTTGCGGCCTTTCGTTCCGGCGAGCGATTTTGAGAAGAGCCTGAGCTTCTACACGGACATCGGTTTTAGAGCGCATCGGCTCGGTGACTCGCTCGCTTCAATGGAGCTCGGCCCTTTCGCCTTCCTGCTGCAGAAATTTGAAGCCGAGGGGTTTGCCGGCAATTTCATGATGCATCTGCTTGTCCGTGACCTTCAGGGCTGGTGGAGTCGCATTGAGGCCCTCAACCTGGCTGCGCGCTACAACGTTCCGCCTCCGAGTGCTCCAGCGCTGCAACCGTGGGGTCTCGTCGTCTCCTATGTTTTCGATCCGTCGGGTGTTCTCTGGCACATCGCGCAAAGCCCGGTCTGAGTTCAAGAGCCCCTTTTAGGTGCCGCTCGTCCCTGTCCCGGCCGGCGTGGTGATCGTGAAGGAATTGAAGAAGTGAGTCACATCGCGCTCGCGGCGCGCGCTCGCCGAAGGAAACACCGCCGTCAGCATGTACAGCCGCGAGCCGGCAAAGATCAGGCGCGAGTTGAGAATGCCGCCGCCCACGTTATGCGCCTGAAACTCCCGCGAGGGAAAGCCTTCATAGGCGTTCTGCGATTCATTGATCAAGGAGGTCTGGGTACGAGCCAGCGCGTCGTCGCGAGCCATGTCGAGGGTGCGCTCGGGGGCATGGCTGTTGACGCGGGCCACGGGAGGATTGTCGGCCCATGCCACCGAATAAGTGGTGTCGGCGCTGGGATTGGAGAAGATCATGCTGACCTGATCGGCGTCTCCATGCTCGTTGTAGGCCGGGATCTGCATGTCTTTGACTTCGACGGGCATGTCGATTTTGAAGCCGTCCGGGGTACGGTCGACGTGCTGCCACGTAATGGTTGCAGGCTTCGAAGATGGGTTGGCGTCGGCCTCAGTGGCACGGGCGCCCGGAGCCGGATGAGCACTGGCCAGCCCCAGCTCCTGACGGTGCACGTAGAGGTAGCCCAGCCCCGCGGCGAAGACGGCAGCCAACAAAATGTAGTGCCAGCGTTTCACTGCTTCAAGAGTGCCAAGTTCGGGAGAGCGGCGCAAGTTCTTTGTCGTCAATCACTCCGTGTCAGGTGACTCCTAGGTAATGGGCGATTTTCGAGTTATCCACAACGTGGGATGAAATCCACTCAATCTTTTTTGGGGCAACGCAACCTTTTGAGTGAGATTGCATCTGACCTAATAACAAGCAGAGGCTTCCTCGAATTTTGGCCTATCCTCGAAGGTATCCATCCCTTTTGAAGGTCCCGCAGTTGGACCTCTTCTCTCTTTCCCCTCTGGACCCCCTCCCAATTCGCCTCTGAAAGCGGGCCCGCCGGAAGGCGGGCCCATTGCTTTTCCGTGCGCTTTTCTTGTTTCCCATCTCTCGTGAACCGAGTTCCTCCACCGTCCCCGTAAAATCAAAACGGACGATGACTTCTTCATTAACAAAAACACCCAGGAAATCTGCAATCGAGCGTCAGGTGTCTGCAATTCCTGAGACCGATGCGCTTTTTGTCGCGGCGGGATTGGTGCGAAGCCTGCGCGGAAATCGCGCTGCCAAGTCCCGGCCGGCGCGATTTGAGAGCGCGGATGTTGAGGATTTTTCCGTCCCTGAGTCGGTGACGCGGGTTGACTCGAACGGCGTGGAGTGGCTGCCAGTGCCTGGATGGGAGCGGGGCTGGAATCGGGACAAATGGCTGTGGAGCGGATTCAGCACCCGGCGCGGCGGCCTGAGTCGCGCCTATTGCGCGGACGAAGCGGCCGGCGAGCTCAATCTAGGCCTCACGGCGGACGACCGCCGTGAGCTGGTTCTCGAGAATCGGCGGCTGCTGGCCGAAGCCATATCAGGTTCGAAAGAGACGCCATTGCTTTTGGTGAGCCAGATTCATTCGAGCGTCGTGGTCGTGCGTGGTGCCACCGAGGCTGCGCCGCCGACTGGTGCACGTCCGCAGAAGGCCGATGGGCTGATGACCGACCGTGCCGGCGTGTTGATTGGCATTCAAACCGCAGACTGCATTCCTGTCCTTGTAGCCGACCGCAAGAGGCGGGCCGTTGCAGCGTTTCACGCGGGATGGCGCGGAACCGTGCGGCGAATCGTGGAGAGCGGGATCGGGCGCATGCGTCTCGAGTACGGTTCTCGTCCCGAGGATCTGGTAGCCGCAATCGGTCCCGGCATCGGCGCCTGCTGCTATGCGGTCGGCGAAGAGGTGCGTTCGAGCTTCGAGTCGCAGTTCTCGTATTTTCGCGACCTGTTCCGTGAAGTTTCGGATTCAGATCCGGTGAAGACGAAGTACCCCATGCTGTTTCTTACCCAGCGCGCTCCGGGGCATTCGCCGATTGGGCCGAGCCTGCACTTGAATCTGATCGAAGCCAATCGCCGGCAGCTTCTCGATGCGGGCGTGAAGGCCGGCGCGATTCAAATTGTGGGCGGGTGCACCAGTTGCCATCCTGAGCTCTACTTTTCGCACCGGGCCTCGAAGGGCCGTGCGGGCCGTATGATGGCCGTGATTGGCATTCGCGAACGCACAGGCCGCTGATGCTGGCCTTTCATGAGTTGGCCGCGTGCCGCGCGCTCGAGAGGAACACGCACCGTTGAAGCTCCGCTGGCCCAGTGAAAGTGCCGCCGCCAGTCCCGCTCAGGGCATGAGGAAGCGACTAACGAACTGCGCTGCCATTGTCTTTGGCGGTCTTCTGCTGAGCTGGCCTGCGCTCTATAACGGCTTCCCGCTGCTCTATCCCGATTCAATGAGCTATCTCGAAGACGGCGGCCGCGTGGCCCGGGCGGTCTTTCTGCAACACCTCTCGCCCTACTACGGCATGCGCTCGTTCTTTTACAGCCTGGGTATTCTGCCTTTCCACCAATACACAACGGCCTGGCCGGTCATTGCATTGCAGTGCGCCCTGGTGGCGTTCGTTTTGTGGCTCACGGTGCGGACGCTCTTGCCGCAGCGCCCAATTGCCTCATACCTGTCGGTCATGGCGCTGCTCAGTGCATTTACCAGTGTGAGCTGGTATGCAAGCTTGATCCTGCCTGACATTCTCGGATCGCTGGCGTATCTCTGTCTGGCTCTGCTGGTCTTCGCGAGAGATGCGCTGAATCGTGCGGAGCGATTCGCCCTGGCCGCGATTGCGTGGTGGGGAATCACGGCCCATGCATCGCACTTTGTGCTGGCGACGGGTTTGTGCCTCTTGCTTTGCGCGGTTCTACTGGTGGAACGGCGTCCCTGGCGGCAAGTGCTCTCGCTGACCGGCGAAGTTGGGTTGATTGTCCTGCTGGCTGCCGTTGCGCAGATGGCTCTCTATGGCTTTCTCTACCACAAGGTCACACTCAACGGAGAGCGTCCCCCATTTCTCATGGCGCGTGTGATTGGCGATGGGCCGGGGCGCTGGTATCTGGAGAAGAACTGCGCGCACCTGAATTGGATCGTTTGCAGGAGTGTCGGGAATCTGCCCGAAAACTCCGACGTGTTTCTGTGGTCGGAGGGAAGCGTCTGGCAGAGTTGTACCGATCGCGAGTGCGATGAACTGGTGCGCGAAGAGATGCCGCTGGTGCTGGGCACCGTGCGCGCCTACCCCAAAGAGCAGCTTGAGCGATCGATGAGCAATGCATGGGATCAGTTGAGCCAGTTTGGGGTGCGCGATCTGGATGCTGTGGACTGGCTTCCGGCGGAGATGGGCCGCGCGATTCCCAGCCAGAAGCAGAGCTACGAGGCCAGCCGGCAGAGCCGCAATGGGCTTTCTCTCAAGTTTTTTTCGGATATGCAGTTCTGGGCGGTGATGGTTTCCCTTGCCATGATTGCGGGATGCGCGATGCTGCTGCGCGGCAGAATGCCGAGGCGGCTTGTGGAACTGGCCGTGCCCATGATGGGGATGGTTGTTGCAAACGCAGTGGTAACAGGCGTGATGTCGATGCCCGATGATCGCTATGAAGCGCGCGTGATCTGGATGATTCCGCTGATTGCAGTTCTGTGTGTGTTGACGTGTCTCAACGAAGGGCGCGCCGTCGAACGGAAGCTTCCAGCCGTGCGGGCGATTTCGGTTTCCAACTGAGCGTTTCAAGCCCGGGCGGCGCAGGGAAGGCGCCGCCAATCGAGCGTCAGGCTTCGAATCGAGGGCAATGTGGTCGCGTGCCGGGTCGGCCTCCAACAACTTTACGAAGCCTTGGGCGCCTCGTCGGGGTTGACCAGATCGCGCAGTTCTTTGGAGGGCTTGAAGTACGGAACGCGCTTGGCGGGAACTTCCACTCGCTCTCCGGTTTTTGGATTTCGTCCGATGCGAGAATTTCGTTGACGGATGCGGAATGAACCGAAGCCGCGAATCTCGATCTTGTCTCCGCTCTGTAGAGCATTAATGACGGATCCGAAGATGGTCTCGACAATCACCTCGCCGTCGCGGCGGGTCAGGTCACCCAAGCCGGTCACTTTTTCCACCAGGTCTGCCTTCGTCATATCCTTTAGGCCTCCGCTCACAGCATAACCGGATTTGGGGAGAGAAAGGGGCGAAAAAGCAACAGGTTTGTGGGAATTGAGCTTTTCGCATCAGCAAGTTGGGGCAAAACCCCGGTTGGCTGAGTCGGCCGGGCGACAAGGCTGTGTGCGGTATGATGGCCTGAGTCTTTTCCGCGAAATGGAGCTCCATAACCCGGGTTGGCACACGCCTCGGGCAAGATCGGCAGCATGACGAAGTATCCCTACTACAGCGTAGTCATTCCCGCATTCAACGAGAGCGCGCGTATTCCGGCGACGCTCGAGCAGGTGGTTGCCTGCATCCGCGAACACGGATGGGATGCGGAGGTGATCGTCGTCGACGATGGGTCGCGCGACAATACGGCGCAGGTGGTGCTCGATTTTGCAAAAAACGCGCCCGAAGTGCGCTTGATGCAGAACCAGGTAAATCGGGGCAAGGGCTATAGCGTGCGCAGCGGCTTGCTGGCGGCCTTCGGCGAAGTGGTGATGTTTACGGATGCCGACCTCTCCGCGCCGATGGACGAGGCGGAGCGTCTGTTCAGGGCCATCGCGGACGGAGCCGATATTGCGATTGGCTCGCGGTGGCTCCAGAGCAGCAGGCAAACACATCGCCAGCCACTCTACCGCCAGGTGCTGGGCCGCTGCTTCAACGCAGTCACGCGCGCGGTCATGAATCTTCCCTTCGCTGATACGCAGTGCGGGTTCAAGGCGTTTACGCGGCAGGCGGCGCAGACGGTGTTCCAGTTGCAGACCATCGAGCGCTGGGGATTCGATCCGGAGATATTGTTCATCGCGCTCAAGCGCGGGTATCGCGTGGATGAGGTGCCGGTCAGCTGGGCGCACGACGCGCGCAGCAAGGTCAGCTACCTGCGAGATGGCCTGAGAATGCTCCAGGACATCGCCGTTGTTCGCTGGAATGCGCTGCGCGGCAAGTATGGCAAGCAGGTTGAGAATATCCATCGCTCCACGTTGACGCCTTAACTGGAACTGACGCCGCGTTCGGGAGTTGCCATGTCTCACGAGGAGATCGTTCGCGCTGCGGCGGCGGCCGCTTTCATTCTGATGGCGGGCCTGGTTGTGTGGAGACGGATGAGGCGGCGTTAGCGTTCGGCTCTTGAGATTCCGCATTCCGCGAACCCCTTTTCAATTGTCGAGCCAGCCTTGTTCAAATACCCTGAGGGCGATAGTGGGGGCGCAGTGAGTGAATTCATGCATCGAACGTTGACGCGATCGACGGGATTGTCGACGCTTTTGGCCCTGCTGCTGTTGCTGAACTTCGGCCCGCTCTCGAGAGCGCAGAACGCAGGGGCATTCCTCGACGCGAGCAACCTGAGCGTGCCGCACGATCTCGATTCGACATGGCTGGTGCACGCGGGCGACGACCCGGCCTTCGCACGTCCGGACTTCGATGACTCGCAATGGACGGCCTTCGATCCGCATGGCTCCCTTGCCAAGCTCTACGGCGAAAATCAGCCGCCTGTGGTCTGGTATCGGACGCGCGTGAAGGTCAGCCCCGTGCAGACGGGGCTGGCCCTGCGCGAGGTCAACATCTCGCGCGCGTTCGAGATTTATGTCAATGGCGAGCGGCTCATGGTTTCAGGCAGCGTTGCGCCGTACCGGCCGTACACATCCACTGCGCGTCTGCTCGAGCGCATCCCCGATCGGATGCTCGGAGCGGGCACACTGCTGATCGCCATGCGCGTGCACATTGCCCCGAGCGAGTGGGGCAACGGGCAGGATCCCGGTTACTACGCCAACAACCTGACCATCGGTGAGGAAGACACTCTCGCCAGCGACGACTGGCTCTCGGCGATCGGCGAGAACGCGATGACGTGGCTCGATCACCTTCTCTCGATCGCGCTCGGAGCGGTGGCGCTGGTGCTGTTTTGGGCGCAGAGGCGCAATGCGGAGTACCTGTGGCTTGCCGCGCTGGGACTGCTGGTGCTGGCCGAATCGACGGAGCCATTCCTGGCAGTCTTCTTCAACATGCCGTTCTTCTGGGAGGTCCTGACTGTCTTATTTCGCGTCGCATCTCCCTATCTCTGGGGGTCGCTTTATCTTGCGTTCGTGCACCAAAGAGTGGGCTGGCGCTGGCGTGCTTTTTTCATCTTTGCCGGCTTGACCAATGTCCTAGCGGGCCTGCAGCCCTACCTGCCCACGGGTCAATCGGTCTACCAACTTTTCACGAATTTGCCCTTTATTCTTTTGCTTTCGGTCATTGTTCCTGCAGTGCTTGCTTATCACTGGCGGCGCGGCAATCGCGAGGCAGGAATCCTGCTGATCCCCGCACTGCTGTTCAGTTTTTATATCTATGCGGAGATCACCTTCGGCGTTCTCTTTCAGATTTCCGGACGGCGAGACTTTGCGCTGCACTGGCTGACCATTATCGACCGCTACCCGGCGGGGCCATTCTTGATCTCTCTTGATCACATCTCAGGGATCATTGGGACCATCGCGCTGGCCATCATCATTCTGCTGCGGTCGTCCACGGCGATCCGCCGGCAGGCGATGCTTGAGGGCGAACTGGCCGCGGCACAGGAAGTGCAGCAGGTTCTTGTGCCCGAACATACCAGCGCGGTGCCGGGCTTTACCGTCGAGAGCGTCTACGAGCCGGCACAGCAGGTGGGCGGCGATTTCTTCCAGATTCTTCCCGATGGACAGGGCGGCTTGCTCGTTGTGGTGGGCGATGTGGCGGGCAAAGGATTGCCGGCGGCGATGCTGGTGTCGGTCATGGTGGGCGCGATTCGCGGCGTTGCCGAGTACACCAAGGATCCAGCCGAGCTGCTGGCCAACTTGAATGAGAGGCTTGTGGGACGCGCGGGCGGCGGCTTCTCAACCGCGCTTGCGGCCCATATTGCCACGAAAGGCATGGTAACGATTGCGAACGCGGGGCATCTGTCGCCGTATCTCGATGGGCGCGAATTCCAGTTGCCGGGTGCGCTGCCGCTGGGTGTACTCAGTGGGGCGGCATACGAGTCGACCCATTTCTTTCTCGCGCCGGGCAGCCGGCTGACGTTTTACTCCGATGGCGTGATCGAAGCGAAGAATCGCGCGGGCGAGCTGCTTGGGTTCGAGCGCGGACGCGAGCTTTCCACCGAGCCGGCGGCAGCAATTGTCGAAGCGGTCAAGCGATTCGGACAGGAAGACGACATCACGGTCGTGACCATTGAGCGCGCGGATGCTGTTGCTTCCGCGGCGTGAGTCGGCTCCCGCTTAGCAAACCCGGACGCATTCGATCTTGAGCAGCGCGGCGAGCTTTTTGAGTTCAGCGGATTTGTGGCCAACGCCAATGGCGCAGTGGTGCGCGGGGCCAACGCTGCTCCACTGCTCGATGAAGCCGCGCGCGCCGATGGGGAAGCGGTAGCGGCTGTTGGTGTTGCCAATCTCGAGGATAGGGCCGGGCACCGATTCGCCTTCGGCAACCACCAGGCGCAGTCCGCCGTGGCCGTCTTCGGCGACGGACAAAAGCGTGACCGGGCCGTGCTTCACGCTCATCTCGATCGATAGGCCACTGCCGATTTTTCCGTGGTAGACACCGAGCGGGCGCACTTTGGGTTTACCGTCAGCGATGGCGATGTGGCCGGGGCCGTCGTGGCCGAGCAGGACCACGTCGTCGGCGTAGTCGGTCGCATAGAACTCGCTGAAGGAGCCGCCGGCGCCGAGCAGATCCAGAATCTTCATGGCCTGAACGTTCTTGACCTCGAGTTCGCCGGCGACCGGGATGCCGCGCGCAGTAAGCAGGCTGGTGCCTACGATGATGGAGCTGAGCGTGTCTTCGTTCTCATCGATGCCGGCGCCTTTGTAGTAGTAGGCGAGCGAGCCGAGATGATGCTTGGCGACAAGATGATCGAGGGCGACGGAGGTGCGCGCGGCTCGCGCTAACTCCGCTTCGGCGCAGTCGGGTTGGACGTCGAGGGCCGCGCGGATCTCGTCGATCCGCGCGGCGATTGCGGTGTCTTCCACTTCGCGGCGCAGAGCAGAGAGCTCGTCGACCTCCAGAATTTCAATGTGCGTGCCGAAGGTCGAGCTTTGCAGCGTGAGGTCGGAGTAGATGTCCAGCATACCGCTGTAGTAGTGGCCCATGAGGCCGAGGCGATTGTGCTCCATGGCGTGCGCAACGCGCGAGGCGGTGACCCATTGGTCGATGTCGGTCCACGCGGCGTCGCCTGCGTCGAGCAGGCCGGCGACCTGGTGAAACTCGATGCCGCAGCGGCGGAAGACATTCGCGATCTCCGGCACGGAGCAGGCCTGGCAGTGGGCCAGCCACTCGCCGGTCATGGCCCGGCGGTCGGTCATGCGGTTGAAGGCGGTGTAGTCGATGGCTGCTTGCGGCGTGAGGTTGAGCACGATCACCGGCACACGCGCGCGGCGCACCACCGGCAGCACGGTCGATGAAAGCGCGTAGGTGGCGACGTGGAGGAAAATGACGTCGACGTCTGCTCGGCGCAGGACGTGTCCGGCGGTCATGGCCCTCTCCGCGTTATCGACCATGCCCAGGTTGACCACCTGCGTGCCGCCGGTTTCGAGGGCGGCCGCGATGGTGCGGTTGTAGCCTTCGAGGCGCTCCCTCAGTCCGGCGAACTGCGGCCAGTAGGCATCGAGCCCGACGCTGATGAGGCCGACGCGGTGCGCGCGATGATTGGCTGCAGGCTCGGTCATTTTCGGGGCAATGCTTTGCAAGCAGTAAGGATACGCCGTGCAGATTTGGTATGGAAAGGCGTGGCATGGATTACGCACTCGACAGGAGAGAGAGATGGATTCGTTCATCGAGTAAACTTGAAGCAATGAAGATTCTGTTCGCTGGCGTGCAGGCGGGTGGCAGCGCGAGCTTGTACCGCCGGTGGACGTTGGAGCGGTTTGGTCATACAGTCGTGCCGTTCGATCCGAACGACTATGTTCTGAAGAACGGGCTACTGCGGAAGGTGGCGTTCCGGCTGGCGGCGGGGCCGCATGCAGAGCGGCTGAATCGCGATCTGCTGAGAATTGCCGAAGCAGAGCGGCCGGATATTCTGTGGGCGGAGAAGGTGCTGCTGCTGCAGCCGGAGACGCTCCAGAAGATGAGCGCGATGGGGATTTCGACCGTCAGCTACATGATCGACAACGCCTTCGGCCCGCGCAATGACCCTGGGTGGCGACTGTACAAGAAAGACATTCCGTTTTTCGATCTGCATGTGACGCAGCGCGATGTGAGCATTCCCGATTACCTCTCGCGCGGGGCGAAGCATGTGATGAAAGTACAGACTGCATACGAACCGACGATGCACTTTCCGCCGCCCCAACCTGTAACCGATCAGGAGTGCACTCGGGAGGTGTCGTTTATCGGGACGCCGTACGATGATCGTGCGGATACGTTGACAAAGCTGAGCAATGCAGGGCTGCCGGTGACGATCTCGGGCAATCCACGACAGTGGGGGCGCGCGCTGAACCAAGCCGCTTATGAGAAGATGTTTCGCTTCGGCGAACTTTATGAGCGCGAGTATCGCGAGGCAATCTGGCGGTCCAAAATCAACCTTAGCTTTCTTACGCGATCCAATCAGGACGAGTACACGCATAAGAGTTTCGAGATCGCAGGCTGCGGCGGGTTCTTGCTGGCGGAACGCAGCGAGGGGCATCTGCGGAAATTCAGGGAAGATGAAGAGGCGGTTTTCTTCTCGGACTTCGATGAGCTGGCAGCGAAGATTCGGCGCTACCTGCCGGATGAACAGGCGCGCCGGCGGATTGCGGCTGCGGGGCGCGAGAGGGCGGTGCGGGATCGCTACCACAACGATCATCAGGTGGAGTTGATCCTGGAACGGGTGGGGCGAATTCGAGCGAGTCTCTGAGGCCTTTAGCTTGAGCTCATGGTGCCAAGTGTGGCGAATTCGAAACTAAGTGATCCTGACAGGCCTGGACCGTCAGGAGCCTCATCTTACATTTGGCTGCTAGGCCTCGGGGACCCAATTGGGTGGAACAGAGCGAAAGAGGTCGACCCATTGAGGCAAGCATGCGACGAAATTCCCCTCGCGGTACACTTCCAGTTCGTAATGCCATTTCGGATAGAACTGGATGGCATTTCCGGTCAGCTTGCCGATGCGATAGCCCAAAGGTTGCAAATATATAAAAGCATCGCGTAGGAATCTCCGCTCATTTATCCATCGGTAGTTGTACTCAAATTGAAGAATGTCTATCGCATGCGCCTCGAGCATCGCGTGAGCGCCAAGAAGGACAATCGAATCGTGCCCCTCGGCATCGACCTTTAGAAGATTGATATGAGAAATCGCCTTCGCACGGCAATAGGCGTCAATCGTGGTGAGCGCCACCTCTTCTCTTTCTTTAAAATCGTCGTTCACGAGGGCATTGACGCCGGAGGCAACGGCGTCCACCGCTAGAGATGCGACTCCTGCATGATCGGAACAGGCTGCCTGATTTAAGAACACTTCGGCGCGCTTCGAGAGGCGTTCTTGGAGCAATTTGAACGTTCCGCTACATGGTTCAAAAGCGTGGACCGTTGCTCCGCGGGCATTCTCTTGCCGCAGAAATGATTCCGTCCAATCTCCAACATTCGCACCAACGTCG
Source organism: uncultured Acidobacteriaceae bacterium (assembly GCA_963791505.1). Lineage (GTDB taxonomy): Bacteria > Acidobacteriota > Terriglobia > Terriglobales > Acidobacteriaceae > Telmatobacter. Next base: position 43,282 of record CAWBSV010000001.1, on the reverse strand, counting down.
AACGCAACTGGGAGTGCGAAATGATTTGCGACGACAGCCTGCACATAGTGCTCGCCATTGGTACCCGGCTCATTGAGCACATCAAATTGAGATTCAAACATCAGAAGCCGGGCGGCCCGATAAAACTCTCTTTGCCCAACGACAGTTCTGATGAGGCGCGCCGATTTGCGAATTAGAGATTGCGGACCCATGCTCCCATGCTAACTGAGGCTACTGAGAGCATTCTTGATCCTGCAAATGGGATCAATTCGATACACACAGCCCCCGTGTGTCCGATTTTTGGACCATGGTCCGGCATCATTTCTTGGTTGGCGGCGGAGGCGGTGGGGGCGGCGGCGGGTCGTACCCGAGCCATTTGATGACTCCATAGTTGGCGGGAATTGGGGAGTCGTCGGAAGCTGAGGCGATGCGAGGAGCGCCTGCGAGCACCACGGTGACGAGCGACGCCGCGATCACGAGTTTCTTGTCGATTTGCATGATTGATCTCCTTTTTGATTTCGGCGGCCTTCATCGATTGCCGACAGTCAGAGTATGCCCGGGGTCGCTTCGGACTTCCATGAGGCGGAGATGAGGCGTGGATGAGTTGAGATGAGTTGCTCGCCCGATGACCGGAACGCTAGACTTCTCGCTTGAAAACAACTGTTCGAGCTCTGTTTCTGTTTCTGGCAGCCTGGAACGTGCTGGCTTGCCGCGATGCGAGACCCTCCGCCCAAGCTGCCAACGCCATTGTCGGAACCTGGTTCGTCGAGGACGCAGGCGCGCCTTTCCACCAGCACATGTATGTCTTCAATGCCGATGGGACCATGCAGCAGGCGAACCCCGACGCCGGGGACCCCACTACGAGCGATAGCGACGGCAAAGGCATCTGGATCGCCGACGGCGACCGCATCCGGGGAAAATGGATGGAGATTACGGCCGACCGCACCACGCACAAGTTCGTCAGCCGGGGCGAGCTGCCCTTCGAAATTCAAGTTACCGGCGACACGTTCAGGGGGACTCTGAGCGCCCGCTTCTACGCCCCGGATGGCAAGCTTCTGCAGGACTTTCCCGCCGCGGCGATCCATGGCAAGCGGTTGACGCTGCCTTAGTCTCACACCGGGTTGTAGGATCGCAGCCGCCCGATAACGAAAAAATCCGTGGACCGGATCGACACGGTTTTGAAACTGAGTGCAGACTCCGGAGTTGCGATTGTTGGGTCCGCCGAGCCGGTATATTATCGTGGGCACCTGCAGGAGGTTCGCCATGCAGAGAACTCCAAGACTGTCAGTTCTCGCCCTCATGCCCGCAGCAGCCTTTCTGGTACTCCCCGCGCAGCAAACTCCCCAAAGGCCCGCATCGCTCTTTCCCCCCCGATTTGCTTTCGTTGCCCCCTATATCCCTCCGGTTTCGGGCGCACCTTTCTCGGCCAATTACGCCATCGAGGAGCAGCGTCCGCTGGCCACCGGAGGCACCGAAACTCTGCACAGCATCACGCGGGTTGCAAGGGACTCCAACGGCCGAATCCGCCAGGAGTTGCACGACTATCTGCCCCCTTCAGTTGCCACGGAGCCCCGTTTGATGTGCGTGGTCCTTTTTGACCGAGTTGCCCGGTTGAGCCACATCCTCGATCCCGTTCTTCGAACGGATGACAGGCAGTGGTTCAACGCCTCGAACTTCGTCCGCTTCGGTCCCGACAGTCCGGCTGGCGAAAACCTGGGCTCAAAGACTATCGACGGCCTTGCGGTGAATGGGGTCCGTCGTACCAGAAGCCTTCCCTCCCATATTGGGGATTCAGGACCCCCCGCCCAGGTGGTTGACGAAATCTGGTATTCGAGCGATCTGCAACTGGTCGTTTTCGAGCAGCGAAAGGAGTCTTCGGGCGGGGCTGTGACCGTCAGCCTTGCCCACCTGGATCGCAGAGAGCCGTCCGCCTCGCTCTTCAAAGTCTCCCGCGACTTCCACGTACCGCACCCGCCAGCCGAGCCGGGCGGGCACGCAGGGTCGATCTCATCGACCCCGCCGCCTTGGTTAGATCCGAGTGTTCAGGGGAACATCTCGGGCGCTTGGTGACAACCGCGATGCCCGTCTTTGGGTGAAGATGCGCTGCATAAGGGGTGATACCCCCGGCCGACTAAGGCAAAGGTCCGAAGGCCGCCACGATAACGCGCGTTTTGCCTTCCTCTGGTTTTGAGGCATTGGTTGTGAAACGGCGAGATGGCCTTTGGCCGCTTTTGGATCGGGGCCACTGCTCGGGCGAGAGAGCCTTTGCCGCACCGCAGGTGCTGGTGGGCGCTGCAGGATTCGAACCTGCGACTTCCACCGTGTGAAGGTGGCACTCTACCGCTGAGTTAAGCGCCCTGGAAAGAGGGATCGGAAAGCCGCGCCGAGGGGGCTTCCCATGGGTTAGAGTAACACTTGCACGGCTTTGCGGCCAATCCTGTGAGTTGCCGGGTGGGCGCGGGCGGCGAGCGATCAAGCATGGGCTGGAGATTCCGATTCAATTCGCCGGCAGGGCCGTACGACAGTCTGTCCAATGAGCGAGTATCTCGCTCCGGGGTGGGCGGCGCCGCAGTGCTGTGCCCGGTTTCGGGCCCGGTTCTTTTTCGGGATTTGGGCACCTGGAACTGGCCGGTGCGGGCGTCGGGGGGCAGGGGCTTGGAAGGCCTTCTGGAGGACCCACTTCCGGCTCTGGGCCAGGGGCTTCGAGCGCCGAAAGACCGCCCCAGGCACGGAATTCCTCTGTAGAAACTGCACATCGGGCGCAACCTTCCGGGACGAATGGGGTTCGAGAAGGTATGGCAACGCATGGTGCTGGACAACTCGGCACTGGGAACCGGCGCAACGTCACGGCCGGAACCCGATCCTCAGTCGAAGTTGGCCTGGATCCGGTGGGCGATGCAGCGGTTATGCTGCGGGTGGCCGCGGGGGATGAAGCCGGGTTCAATTATCTGGTGGGCAAGTATCACCGCCCCATGATTCACTTTCTCTTCCGGATGGTGCGGAACCAGGCGGTTGCCGAAGAACTGGCGCAGGAAGTGTTTCTGCGCGTCTATCGGTCCAGAGAGAGCTATCGGGCCGAGGCGAAGTTCACCACCTGGCTTTACCGGATCGCGACCAACCTGGCGGTGAACCACGCGCGCGATACCAAGCACGAGCGGTCGGCGCAGACGATTTATCTGGATGCTCCCGATGAGGAGACGGGGACGACGCCGGATGTGGCGGACGATGAGCCCTCGGTGGAGCAGCACCTGATGCGCGATGAGCGCATGGCGGCAATCAGGAAGCACGTGATGGCCCTGCCGGAGCGGCAACGGATGGCGGTGCTGATGCATAAGTACCAGGGGATGGATTACAGGCAGATCGGGGATGTGCTGAAGCTGAGCGAGTCGGCAACCAAGTCGCTGCTGTTTCGCGCCTACCAGACGCTGCGGGACAAGCTGAAGGATTTTGTGTAGAGGGAGCGCGCCGGGAAGACACCGGCGGGGAATTGAGGTTGGTATGGAACAGTTGAAGCAAAATTGCAACGGAATGGACTCGAAGCTGGCGGACCTGCTGCTCGATCCCAATGCCGTGCCTGCCAAGGTGAAGGCGCATGTTGAGGAGTGCGCAGCATGCCGCGAAGAGTTGGCGGAACTGGCGGGCGACGATGGCGTTGCTGGATACGTGGGAGGCGCCGGAGCCGAGCCCCTACTTTCTCAGCCGGCTGGATGCGCGCATGCGCGAAGAGCGCCAGGCGGCGCCGGAGGGCTGGTTGGCGCGGCTGCGCGACCGCTTGACGTATGGTCCGCAGATGCACGTGCGGCCGCTGGCGGCGATGGCGCTGGCTGTGATGCTGCTGGTGGGCGGCGGAACCTACATGGGCGTGACCGATATGAATCACCTGCCAGGCACGTCCGGGGCGACTGCGATCGTGGTGCAGCCGGCCGTGGTGCATGACCTGCAGACACTCGACAACAACGCACAACTGCTGGATCAGATGGAAGCGATGTCCACTCCCAGCGACAACGGAGAATGAGTTTTCAGTACAAAAACAGGGACCTGCATCCGGCGATGAATCAAGATCGCCGGATGTGTGTGAAAGCAGAAAGACATGATGACCGGGGGACACAAATCGGGCTGGAATGTCGGCATGGACGCGCCGCGCGGCACTTGCGGCAGGAATGGCGTTTCTGCTGATGCCCACCGCCTGGTCATGGCCGCAGCACGCTGCGCGGCCTGCACCGCCCCCGCGCGCGCAGCAACGGCCTGCCCGCGCCGCGTAATCAGAAAATCAGAATCGCAACGCGCAGCAGCGGCCGGCGAACCCGCCCAACAACCAGATGAATCGTCCCGGGCCGGCCTACGGACAGCAGCCCGCAGTGCGGCCTGCTTATCCGAACGCGGCGCCCAACTCGGTGTACCCGAGCGGCCCGCAGGGGCAGGCGTATCGTCCAGTATCCCGGCGCAGCGCCTCCGGGACACCTGGGCGCGTGGCTCAACGACCATCGCAACGTTCCCCTCCAGGATCAGGAGCGGATGTTGCGGACCGATCCAAATTTTACGCGGCTGCCTCCCGGCGAGCAGCAGCGGCTGGTGCAGCAGTTGCACCAGGTGAATACCATGCCGGAACAGCAGCGCGATCGCCGGCTGGCGCGCGCAGAGATGCTGGAACGGCTGTCGCCGCAGGAACGGATGCAGGTGAACCAGTCGGCGCGGCGCTTTACGACGCTGCCGCCCGATCGCCAGGCGGTCATGAAGAATGCGTTCCGCGATCTGCGCAGCGTGCCTCCGGAGCAGCGGGAGATGGTGTTGAACTCGGCGCGCTATCAGAGTCAGTTCTCGCCCGATGAGCGCGGCATGCTGGGCGACATGCTCAAGGTCGAGCCGTACGAGGCGCCGCGGTAAGGGCGCCCGTCTCCTCTTTCCCCTCTTATCCACTTGATGAACAGCGAGCCTTCGGCGGCTCGCTGCGCGCCTGTCCGCTACAATGGACGCTGGGCCAAGGCCAGAATTCATTGCGGATTTTTGCCGCAAGCAAAGCAAGGAGCTTCAACTCTTATGGCGATTCCCGCCACTCAAATGCGTCCCGGCATGATCATCAAGCACAACGACCAGCTTCACCTGGTCTTCAAGGTCGAGCACCGCACCCCCGGCAACCTGCGCGCCTTTATCCAGGCCAAGCTGCGCAACCTCAAGTCCGGCGCCATGTTCGAGCACCGCTTCCGCTCCGCCGACGCAATCGAGAAAGTCGTGGTCGACGAAATTTCCATGGACTTTCTCTATGCCGACGGCGACGACTACTACTTCATGAATCCGGTGGACTACGAGCAGACCGTGCTCAAGGGCTCCACGCTTGGCGATGCCATCGAGTACCTCACGCCGAATCTGCAGATCAAGGTCAGCTACCACGACGGCCAGGCTGTTGGCATCGAGCTGCCGGCGACTGTCGAGCTCGACGGTCGTGGAGACGGAGCCGGGCCTGAAGTCGGCGACCGCATCCAGCGTCACCAAGCCGGCCAAGACCGAAACCGGCCTCGTGGTCCAGGTGCCGCCCTTCATCAATGAAGGCGAAAAAATCCGCGTGGACACCAGCGAGGGCGCTTACCTGAGCCGGGCGTAAGCCGTCTCTTCAACGTTGCGACCATTGAACGGAGTTTCCATGAAGCGGATTCTCTCGATTCTTTTGCCTCTCATCCTGTTGCAGGGAACTACCGCTCAGATCGCAGGAGCAGGATCTGATTAGCCAGGATCAAAAGGCAGTCGTTCACCGGCAACAACGCATTCGCGCTTGACCTTTATGGGCAACTGCGCAACGGCAGCGGCAATCTTTTCTTCTCGCCCACCAGCATCTCCACCGCGTTTGCGATGGCGTATGGCGGCGCGAATGGGACAACGGCGACCCAGATGGCGTCGACGCTGCATTTCACGCTTACGCCTGCGCGGCTCCATCCGGCCATGGGCTCCCTGTTGCACGGCATGAATGTCGCGCATGATGGCTACCAACTCAAGGTGGCCGATGCGCTGTGGGCCGATGAAAGCTATTCCTTCTCTCCCCAGTACCTGCTCCTTACGCAGGCCGATTATGGGGCCAACTTCAAGAGAGTCGACTTTGCGCATTCGCCCGAGCCCGTGCGCGCCACCATCAATAAATGGGTCGAGGAACAAACGGCCGGCAAAATCAAAGACCTGCTTGCAGCCGGCACCATCACCCCCGATACGCGCCTGGTGTTGACCAATGCGATCTACTTCAAGGGTGACTGGGCGAATCAGTTCGACAAGACCGCAACGCAGAGTGAGGACTTCCACCTTTCTGCAGACAAAACCGTCAAGGCTCCATTGATGCACCGCACCGGGAAGTACGGCTACTTCGACGGCGGAACGTTTCAGATGCTTGAGCTTCTTTACAAGAGCGGCGATCTGTCGATGGTGGTGTTGCTTCCCAAAGACGTAGCCGGACTCGCGGCTCTCGAACAATCGCTGACCACAGCGAATCTGGAGAAATGGTTCGGCCAGTATCGCGCCGAGCGGCAGACCATCGTGACGCTGCCCAAATTCACCATGACGCAGAAATTCACGCTCAAAGAGACGCTTGAGAGATTGGGTATGAAGATGGCCTTCGAGCCCGGCGCGGCCGACTTCTCCGGCATGACCGGCAAGAAGGATCTGTGGATCTCAGACGCAATTCACAAAGCGTTTGTCGATGTGAATGAAGAGGGAACCGAGGCCGCAGCAGCAACCGGCCTCGTGTTCCGCGCGACGGCGATGGCCCACGAACAGCCGCCCGTGACGTTTCGAGCCGACCATCCTTTCGTTTTCATGATTCGCGACAACAAGTCGGGCGGCATTCTTTTTATGGGCCGCGTGACTGATCCCACGCAGTAGCTTTTTCATAAATATCTCGTCCGCCGGGAACCGCGGCGTACCCTCGCGCGTACCTCGACCCATGTTGAGAGATCTGAAGGTTGCGATTCGGCAATTGGTCAAGTCGCCAGGATTTGCCCTGACGGCGATTGTGACCCTGGCGCTGGGCATTGGGGCAAACGCAGTCGTGTTCAGCGTTCTGAACGCACTGGTGTTGCGCCCGGTGAATGTGCCGCATGGCGAGGAACTCTATACCATTCAGCGCATGCAGTTCCCCTCGCAGTCGTACCCCGATTACCTCGACCTGCGCGACAAGAACCGCAGCTTTGCAAGCGTGGTGGCCTACGAGATTATTGGCCCGGTGGGTGTTGACTCGGGTGGGAATCCCTCAACTGAGTGGCCCTACTTGGCCAGCGGCAACTATTTCGACACCCTGCAGATGCAGCCCTACCTCGGCCGCTTCTACCATGCCGACGACGAGAAGGGAATGGGCAGCGCACCGGTTGTTGTGCTGAGCTACGCGTTCTGGAACCAGTATTTTCATGCCGACCCGGGAGCCGTGGGGAAGGTGATGGAAGTCAACAAGCACCCCTTCACCATTATTGGCGTAGCGCCCAAACAGTTTCGCGGGACCGAGATCTTTTTTGCGCCGTCCTTCTGGATTCCGATTGTCGAGCACCAGGTTGTCACCGGCCAGGAAAGCCTGAAGTATCGGGGCGATCACTCGCTGTTTACGCTCGGCCGGCTGAAGGCTGGTGTCACTCCGGCGCAGGCCACGGCCGACCTGAACACGCTGGCCACGTGGCTGGCGAAGACCTATCCGGGAGACAACGCGGGTGTTTCTTTCTCCCTCGCCCATCCGGGATTAGTCGGCAACATGCTCGGAGGCCCGGCCAAGGCCTTCATGGCTGGACTCATGCTTTTGGCAGGACTGATTCTTCTCGCGGCCTGCGCGAACCTGGGAAGCCTGTTCGCCGCCCGTGCCTCCGATCGCAGCAAAGAAATCGCGTTGCGTCTGGCACTGGGATCGCGCCGCGCCATGGTGTTGCGGCAGATGCTGACTGAGGCCGTGCTGGTGTCGCTGATCGGCGGCGTCATCGGGCTGGCGGGTGGCGTGGTGATTCTGCATGGACTCAGCCTGTGGCAGCCGATTCCCGATGTGCCTATCAATATTCCCGTCAATCCCGATTACCGCACCTATGCAGTAGCGCTGCTGCTGGCGCTCTTCAGCGGTTTGCTGTTTGGCATTGTGCCGGTGCGGCAGGTGATGAAGGCTGATCCGTGGCAGATGATTCGCACGGGAATGAGCAGCACCACAGGAATGCGCCGCCTCACACTGCGCGATGTGCTGCTGGTGCTGCAGGTTGCCATTTGCGCCATGCTCGTGACCTCCTCTCTCGTCGCTATTCGAGGGATGGCGCGCTCGATGCAGGGCAATTACGGATTCCAGACCAGGAATGTGGTGGTGGTCAATACCGATCTGGAAATGGCGGGCTACTCCGGCGACCAGGTGCCGCTGATCCAGCGCCGCATGATTGACGCAGTTGCGCAACTGCCTGGAGTGACGGCGGTGGGCGCCACAAGCCAGATCCCGCTGAACCTCGGCGGTGGCGACTCGTTCGTCTTCACCGACGCGACCACCGACTACCGGCCGACCAACATGATTGCCGACGCGATGGACTACAACATCTCGCCAGGCTATCTGGCCGCTGCGGGAACAACTCTGCTGGCCGGTCGCGATATAAGCATCAATGACAGCGCCAAGGCGCCCGTTGTAGCCCTCGTCAACAAGCAGTTTGCGGTCAAGGTTTTCGGATCAGTCGATAAGGCGATCGGCGGTCACTTCAAGTTCTGGAGCGGCAATCGCGCTGAAGTTGTGGGCGTGGTTGAAGACGGTAAGTACCGCACCGTCACTGAAGATCAACAGCCGGCGATGTTTTTCTCGCTGCAGCAACACACCTCGAGCGGTATGTGGCTGGTGATAAGGGCGAGGGGCAATCCCAATGAAATGATCCCGGCGATTCAACGCACACTGCGCGGGGTCGATGGGACCTTGCCTCTGAATTTGCGTTCATGGACCGAAGAGATGGCCTCCGCCTTGTTTGCCGCGCGCGTGGCGGCGGTGGCGCTGGGCGTGCTCGGGCTTCTCGGTGCGATGCTGGCGGTGACTGGCGTCTTTGGCATGGCGTCCTACTCCGTGAGCAAGCGACTGCGTGAGTTGGGGATTCGTGTGGCCCTGGGCGCGAGCAAGCGGCAGGTTCTGCGCGTCTCGGTAGGCCGCGCTTTCATTCTGCTTTTGATTGGTTCTCTGACGGGGATTGCGGGCGGAGCCTTCGCGAGCCGGCTGCTCTCCTTCATCGTGTACCAGGCCACGCCAAAAGATCCCGTGGTCATGGCCGGCGTCTGCGTGACCATGATTCTTCTCGGAGTGGTGGCGGCCTGGCTTCCCGCGCAGCGAGCGCTCGCCGTCGATCCGTTGATCCTGCTGCGAGAAGAATAGAACCGCTCCCAAAAACTTCCGGGCGCCCAGGTGTTTTCCGGACGCCCGGCAATTCTCTAAAAATTCAGAAAAAAGTTGTTGCCTGCTCACCGATTGTATGTGCTACAGTCAGTAACACTATGACGAGTAACACTCATGCAAAGCACGATCCATCGGAACTGGGCGAACTCGAGCGGGGTATTCTCACAATCGTTTGGCGCCTCGGCTCCGTCACCGCGGAGTCGGTGCGGGAGCAGTTGGATCGGCCGCTGAAGGATTCGACCGTGCGGACAGTTTTGCGCCGCCTCGAAGAAAAAGGCTACCTGGCGCACTCAGTGGAGAATCGTACCTTTTTCTACCGTCCGGCAGAATCGCGGCAGCGTGTGGCGGGCCGCGCCGTGAAGCGCATTGTGGACTGGTTCTGTGATGGCTCGGTCGAAGCACTGCTGGTGGGTATGGTCGACTCCAAGGTTCTTGATCGTGCCGAACTGCAGCGCCTTGCCGACCGCATCGCCATTGCTCAGAAAAACTCACCAGACAAGAACGCACGATCGAATACGACCCCTGGGAAAAAGGAGACAAAGGCATGATTTCCTCGTTGATCGATGCCGCTCTGCGGTCCCTCCTTGTGGCGATTGCGGTATGGGCCGGCCTGCGCGGGCTGCGAGTCCAAAATGTGGTTGCGCAGAAAGCGGCATGGGGACTGGTGCTTGTCGCAGCAACGGCGATGCCGTGGCTCTTGCCCATAACCGCCGGCTGGCGGCTGGTTCCCGCGGGAGCGACCGTAGTTTTGCCCGCTGCACCGCTAAAGATGCTTGCGTCGCTGCGGCCCGCTGAGCGGTCTGCTCCGCTCGAGATGGACGCGCCGTCTCCCGGCCTGGCTGAAGCCCGGCATCCCGCGCCGATGACCTATGCGCCGATCGCAGCCACTGTGGAGGCTCCCAGTGAAACGCGTCCTTCGGTCGGCGGTCGCTATCCAGCGCCCCTTATCACCGATACGCCCGCCCCGGCCCAGATGGCGATCGGTGTGCGCCCGGTCTCGGGTCCACGCGCTCTTCCGCCCATGACGATTGCCTGGTTGCTCTATCTGGCTGTGGTTGCCGTCCTCATCGCGCGGTTGGGGTATGGAGTCTATGCGGCCTGCTCGCTGTGGCAGAACGCCAAGCCCATCTCGACGGATGTCGCTCTGCTGCCGAGCAGCCCGCTGCGCCTGCGATCAAGCGAAGCTGTGTTCTCGCCCGTCACCATCGGGTCGGGAATTCTGCTGCCCGCCGAATTCGCCGAGTGGGATGCGGAAAAGCTCCGCATCGTGATCGCCCACGAAGCCTCGCACGTGCGGCAGGGTGATTTCTACCTGCAGTTGCTGGCGGGCCTGTATGCCTCGGTGTTCTGGTTCAGCCCGCTGGGCTGGTGGCTCAAATGGAAGCTTTCAGAACTCAGCGAGACCATCAGTGACCGCGCCGGTTTGAACGAGGCGACAAGCTGCTCCTCATACGCGCAGATCCTCATTGAATTCGCGGCCCAGCCGCGCCCAACCCTCACAGGAGTTGCAATGGCACGCACCAGCAATTTGTCGCAACGCATTGAACGTCTTCTCAACGATGCCAGTTTCCGGCAGGCCTTTGCGGGGAGCCGTCGCGCCCTGCTGGCTGTGCTGATGGTGCCCGTGGCGCTGTTCGCGTCCACCGCTCTAATCCGCGTGCAGGCGGCGGGCCAGGAGTCCGTTCCGCAGAAGGCGCCGCAAGCCGTTCCGCCGGCCACTTCTCCCAAGCCATCGGCCGCCACCCCGGCCGACGCGCCGGCCCCCGCGGCTGTTCCAGATCCCGCCCCGGATCCAGCGCCGGCATCCGAGCAGGAACCGGCTGCGATGCCCGCGCCGCCCGCTCATCTCGAAGCGCCCGAGCCCCCGAACGTGGAGATCTCCGCGCCCGCCGCTCCCAATGCGTATGGCGTGGTGATTGCGCCGCTGCCTCCCATTCCCCCAACGCCGAATGTGTCCGTGTCCACCGCTGTCAAGGCGAAGACACACTTCTTCATGAGCACCAATGGCGGCATGGCGCAGAGCACGAGCACCAGCGATGCTCAAGTCACCGCCAAGGGCAAATCATCGTTCTATTCGTATCGTTCTTCGAACGACGGAGACTCCTATGTCATCGTGCGCGGCAACGACGGGAACATGTCGTTCAACGGCGATTTTCACTCCGACGACATCGACAAGGCGCGCAAAGTGGCGCATGGAGATTTTCTCTTCTTCTCGCGGAATGGCAAAGGATACGTCATCGACGATCCGGCAACGATTATGCAAATCGAGGCCATGTACAAGCCGATGGAAGAACTCGGCAAGCAGCAGGAAGCGCTAGGCCAGAAGCAGGAAGAGCTTGGCCGGCAGCAGGAAGAACTGGGCAGAAAACAAGAGCAGGCCACAGTGCCCGCCCCCGACATCGCGAAGGAGATTGCGAAAATCGATGAGGCGATGGCCAAGCTCCAGGCCAAGAAGGGTCAACAGGTCAGCCAGGAGGAGATCTCTGAGATGCAGGAACAGCTCGGTGAACTGCAGGGTCGGCTAGGCGAGCTGCAGGGCAAGATGGGCGACCGGCAAGGCGAGTTCGGAGCGGAGCAGGGCAAGCTGGGCGAGCAGCAGGGCAAACTGGGCGAGGAGCAAGGGCGCCTCGGCGCCGAGCAGGGCAGAATCGCCCAGGAAGCGAGCCGCAAGGTAAACCGCATCATCGAAGAGAGCCTGAGCAAGGGAACCGCGAAGCAGGTCGAGTAGGCGGTGCAAGATAAAAACCGAGGCCGATTCGCAGTGCGGATCGGCCTCGGTTTTTTTAGGTCGAAGCTCAAAATCAAAGCTGCACGAGCCGTGCATCGAGAAGCGCTTCGATGGTCATCAGCGCCTCGAGCACCGGTTTCGATACCGGCGCGTCCACCTGCACTACCGCCAGAGCCTTGACCGGCTTGACGCCGGAGCGATCGCGACCCAGAGCGAAGTTGGCGATGTTGACTCCGTGCTCGCCAAGGATGGTGCCGATGCGCCCGATCACGCCAGGAACGTCGAGGTTGCGGCATACCAGCAGATTGCCTTCGAGCGGCGTCTCAATATCGATGCCGTCGAACTCCAGCAGGCGCGGCTGTTCGTCGTGAATCACCGTGGCCATGGCGTGGCTGGCGCCCGATGCCGTATGCAGCTCAATGGTAAGCACCGAGGCTGACCCGCCGCGATGGCTCTCCTGCTTCTCTTCGTGAATGCGAATGCCGCGCTCCTGCGCGATGGCAGCGGCGTTGATGCGGTTCACATTTTCTGATCCCTGCAGCAGCCCTTCGATGGCGGCGTTGCGCACCAGCTCGGTCTTTGCCTCGGCCAGCGAGCCGCCATAGGTGAGATGAATGGCCTCGATGCCGCGCTTGCCGGCCTGCGCGAGAAAACCGCCGAGACGTCCGGCGAGATCGATGTACGGCGCGAGCACGACATACTCTTCGTGCGTCAGCGAGGGCAGATTCACCGCATTCTGCACCACGCCAAGCTTGAGATACTCGCGCACCTGCATGGCAATCTGGATGCCGACGGCCTCCTGCGCCTCACCCGTCGAGCCGGCGATGTGCGGCGTGAGAATCACGTTGTCGAAGTCCGAGTAAGGCGAGTCTTTGGGCGGCTCGACGGTGAACACATCGAGCGCCGCGCCGCCGACGTGGCCGCTCTTGAGCGCAGCCACGAGCGCTTCCTCTTCGACCAGCTCGCCGCGCGCGCAGTTGATAATGCGCACGCCCTTCTTCATCGCCGCGAGAGATTTTGCATTGATCACTCCGGCAGTTTGCGGCGTGAGCCCGACGTGCAGCGTGATGTAGTCGGAGGTCGCGATGAGCTCTTCGAGCGTGACGAGCTTGATGCCGTTCTCGCGCGCCACCGCGGCCGAGACAAACGGATCGCTGCCCACGATCTCCAACCCAAATCCCTTGGCCCGCTTGGCCACTTCAAGGCCGATGCGCCCGAGGCCAAGAATGCCCAGCGTCTTGCCGCGCAGTTCCGCACCCTGCAGGCTCTTCTTCTCCCACTTGCCGGCGTGCATGGTGTTGTTGGCCGTGGGCAGTTTGCGCGCCAGAGCCAGCATCAGGCCGATGGTGAGTTCGGCCACGGCGACCGCGTTAGCGCCCGGCGTGTTCATCACCACGATGCCGCGGCGCGTGGCTGCTTCGGCGTCGATGTTGTCCACGCCCACGCCGGCGCGGCCAATGACGCGCAGCTTCGGCGCCTTTTCCATGAGTGCGTCGTCAACCTGCACAGCGGAACGCACCACCAGCGCGTCGGCGTCGGCAAGAGCCGCGGGCAGACCCATCCGGCAACTGGTCGTGCGTGAGGACTTCCCATCCGGGCTCGGCTGCAAACACCGCCAGCGTTGCCGGAGAAACCTTTTCTGCCAGAACGATCTTCATTGCGTACCCCTTGTCCGCTTCGGCGGACACGTTCACGTAATCATCAAAGCGAATGCCCTGCTGCTCGCAGAGCAGATCGAACATGCGGATCACCGCGGCGTGCGGCTTGCCTTCGCCGCGCTCGTACTTGGTGATCGAGTTGGGATGCACCCCCAACCGGTCCGCCATCTCGTATTGATAGAGGTCGAGCTGCTTGCGCGCGATCAGCAGCTTTTCTCCGAAACTCAACTCGACCATGTTCCACGCCTTTGATGTCTCTTCATTTCTGTTCTCCGCGAAGTCGTTTGTTAGGTCTCAGCCAAAATGCGTGTCCCGGAATTGAGCGATACACTTCTTCAGTTCCTCTGAGCTCGATGAAAGATCGCAGTCGAGACATTGATTGGCAACTTGACGCCAAGCGTCATATGTTTGGGAGGTCAGGATCCAGCCAGGAGAGCGACCAGCCTCAAATGATCGAGCAAGGTCCTTTGCGATCTCTGTCAGCGCGGCATACGCTCCTTTCATGGAGCTTCGCGTTGCCAGAAAAATCACACCGATTTCCATGCAGTCGATCTCGTCTCGATCCTGCCACTGGTATAGGTCTTCATGCGTAAGCATCCATGCGAAAAAGCTGACTCCGACCCCCGAATACTCAACAGGGAGCAAGGAGAGGCTCGCGAGCAACTGTGCGATGGTTGGTTCGACTCCAAAGTAGCTTCCGGTTTTGGTTCCCCAATTCCAGGGTTCGAACAACGCGCGTAGAAGAGATGCACAGCAGAATGCGCGCATCCAATGGCCACGAATACCCGTCCCTCCTGGCTTCCATTGCTTGTCCTCAGGCTTTGACCACCGAATTAGCTCCAAAACTTCGCTCGGATACCAGGAGTAATTTTGCAGCGGGAAAAGGAGTTCGTCTCGAATTGTCTGTAAAGCGCCGAGATGGCGCTCCGCGCCTTCGCCGTAATCAGCCATCGAAATCTCTGCAAGCATTGAATCGTCGACATTTGCCGAAATCGCCCGCAGAAGATCATCAGGCTTTGGATCGAATTGGTCGAGCAACTCGAGGCTCAGCATCCCTAGCCTCGAGCCTTAGCACTTTCATCCCCATACACCATCTGTGCAGCGGCAACGGCGCTGCCATACTCGACCGGCAATCCCAGCGTGTCTTTCGCGATGTGCTCCATGGCGCCGAGAAGTGCGATGGTGTCGAGATAGTCGAAGAATCCGAGATGCGCAACGCGAAAAATCTTGCCCTGCATCTCGCCCTGTCCGTTCGCAGTCACGAGGGCAAACCGTGCCTTGAGCGCCTTCACCACTGCGCCCGAATCCATCCCTTCGGGAACGGCAACAGCTGTAGCAGCCGCGGCGGGCGACGTCGGCGCAAAGAGCGTGAAGCCGAGCGCGACCAATCCGGCGCGTGTTGCCGCGGCGTTAACCTGCGCGTTATCGACGAGCGCGATGCGGCCTTTCTCGAGATCGCCGCCTGCCTGCCCGGCAATGTAGTCGAGCGCCGCGCCCAGACCCGCGATCAGCGCTACCGAAGGCGTGTACGCGCTCTCGCCCTTGACGGCGTTCTTGCGTTCCTTGCGCAGATCGAAGTAGTAGCGCGGATTCTTGGAGCTCTCCATCGCAGCCCAGGCCTTCTCGCTGACGCTGAGATAGGCAAGCCCAGGCGGAATCATGACTGCCTTCTGCGATCCGCCGATGAGAATGTCGATGCCCCAGCCGTCCACGTCGAAGTGCGTAGTGCCAAGGCCGGTGATGCCGTCCACGACCAGCAGCGCCGGGCTACCGGTCTCCTTGATCAGCTTCGCGATGGCTTCGACATCGTGGCGCACGGCGGTCGAGGTCTCCGTCGCCTGCATGTAGATGGCTTTGTGTTCCGGCTTGAGCGCGGCGCGAATGGCCTCAAGATCAAACGTCTCGCCATAGGGCGCGGAGACCAGATCCACCTCGCAGCCGAATGCCTTGGCCAGTGCGACCCAGCGCTCGCCGAATTTTCCGGCGGTGAGCACCAGCACGCGATCGCCCGGCGAGGTCAGATTCGAAACCGAGGCTTCCATCGCTCCCGTTCCCGAACACGCCAGCAGCAGCACATCGTTCCTGGTGCCGACAAATACCTTGAGCTGGGCGAGGACTTTCAGGAACAGGGCGCGAAACTCGGGCGTGCGGTGGTGCATGTCCGCCGCGGCCATGGCGAACTGGGCAGCCGGCAGCAGCGGGGTTGGACCGGGCGTATAAAGGCGTGTCTTGCGGATCATTCTTTTCCTCGTCTTGGTAAGGAGTGTTGCGCTCTCCACCAATCACAGAATACACATAATTGTGGTTTCTGTGAGTAGCGATCTGTGCAAAAAGAGGATGGATTGCCCAGAATCTCTTCGCATTAGTGCGCAAACACCACATTATCAATGTTTTGCCAGATTGGGACGAGGATGTCAAACTCTCGCAATCCAGGTTTGACTCCACAGGGCCTTCGACTGCGATCTCCGCATGAGGCACTTTGCCGCATTCCCGATCGGTCCAAATTGTCATTTAGAATGAAGAGATACGAGGGAGATTATGACGGACGCGGGAGCACTTGGAAGCCCAGATCAGCCAGCACGTTGTGACCGCCATGAAGGCCCACGATGCGGTACGGACCGGAACGCTGCGGCTGATCAAGAACGCGCTCAAAAACAAAGCCATCGAGAAGCGCGAGCCGCTGACGCCGGCCGAGGAGCAGCAGGCCCTGGCCACGATGATCAAGCAGCGCCGCGACTCCATTGAGCAGTTCACCAAGGGCAATCGCCCCGAGCTGGCAGCGATTGAGGCTGCGGAGATCACGGTCATCGAGGAGTTTCTGCCCAAGGCCCTCGACGAAGCCGGCCCTGTCAGCATTGATAGCCGAAACGATTGCCGAACTGAGCGCGAGTTCTGGAAAGGCTCTGACGCCCAAAGACATGGGACCGGCGATCAAAGCCGTTCAGGCAAAATTGCAGGCCGCTGGCGTACGTGCCGAAGGGCGCGTGGTCAGCGAAGCGGTGAAAGCGGCGCTGGCTGGCTAGTTCTTGCCGGCGGCAAATGCCTTAATTTCCCGGCGCAGCCGCCGGAGCGGCGCCCTTCCCAAACGAGCGAATATAGACGATCAGGTTCTGCACATCGGCATCCTTGGCGCGCCCGTCGCCCTCTGGCGGCATCTTGTCTTTGCCGTTGCGGATCATATCGAACAATTCCTTGTCCGATTTACCGGAAAGCGACTTGGGATCGGTCCAGTCTGCAAGCGTCACGCCCATAGACTTCGCCAGGTCGGTTTTCCCGTTCGCCGTTATCGCCATGGCAAACCGCGCAGTCGACCGCATAAAGTTTCTTGGCCTTCTCAAGTGCCGCGGCGGATTGGGCAGCC
Organism: uncultured Acidobacteriaceae bacterium; assembly: GCA_963791505.1. Classification (GTDB taxonomy): domain Bacteria; phylum Acidobacteriota; class Terriglobia; order Terriglobales; family Acidobacteriaceae; genus Telmatobacter. The sequence continues at coordinate 26,195 of CAWBSV010000001.1, read as the reverse complement.
GTGGACTTGGCAGGCGCATCCTGGATTGGTAGATGCGGGCCGCCCGCGATAACCGGCGCGGCTTCGAGTGTAAATGCGATTGCGGCAACAAACAGGAACGGCTTCAGCATGGGCAGCCTCCTCAGGTGCAGGTGGTGGGGACACGCATCGTGCAGCTGAATGATTGAACGACCGAATTATAGGCCATCCGGTAAGACTGTGTTTGTGAGGCGAAGCACGTTTGCGAGGGGCGTTGAAATCGCGGGCAAGTCAGCGAGCTACGAAACGGCGACAGAGGCGGCCGGCGCCGTGGCATGCTGCGACAGGCCCAACTCCCCGGCCAGATGTTCGAGCCGGGAGCGCGTTGCCCGTGTGGGCGGCACCAGCGGCAGACGCACACGGTCTGTGCAGCGACCCATCAGGTTGAGAACCGTCTTCACCGGCGCAGGGTTCGATTCCCAGAAATTGGCCTCAAACAGCGGACTGTAGCGGCGCTCGAGTTCGCGCGCCGTCTCCCACTGGTTGGTCAAAGCGGCGCGAATCATGTGCGTCACTTCGGCAGGCGCTTCGTTGGCGGCCACGCTGATCAGCCCCTGCGCACCTACTTCAATCGAAGCCAGCGCCAGGCTGTCATCGCCGGAAAAGATCTTGAAGCTGCGCGGCAGCGACCGGGCGAGTTGGGCAATCTGCGGAATCTTGCCGCTGGCCTCCTTGATTGCCTGAATGTTCGGCGCGGCCGCCGCCAGGCGAACCACCGTCTCCGGTTCAAGATTCACCGCCGTGCGTCCCGGCACGTTGTAAAGTGTGACGGGCAGAGGAGCGACGGTTTCAGCAAGGGCGAGAAAATGCAGAAACTGCCCCTCCTGCGTTGGCTTGTTGTAGTAGGGATTCGCGGAGAGCACGGCATCGACGCCGTGAATCCGGCTCACGCGCGCGGCCTGGCGCAGAAGAACGCGCGTTGAGTTGTGGGTGCATCCGGCCCACACGGGCACGCGCCCGGCGGCGGTTTCAGCGACGATGCGGACGGCATCAAGCCACTCGTCTTCCTCGAGCGTCGCGGCCTCGCCGGTCGATCCGCACGCGACAATAAAGTCGATGCCGGAGTCGATCTGCCAGTCCACCAGCGCGCGCAGCGCTGCTTCGTCAATCGATTCGTCGTCCCGAAAAGGGGTGACGATGGCCGTGCCGCAACCCGTAGTTTCCATCACTGAAAAGTCTATACCGTAGGGGGCTTGTGTGATTGATTCGTCGCGAATTAAAGCTGGTCAAAAATGTCGCGGAACTCCCAGGCGCCCGACTTTCCGTTGAGCCATTCAGCGCCGCGGACGGCGCCGACAGCAAAGGCGCGGCGGCTCTGCGCGTCGTGCTTCAACTCAAGGAAATCATCTTCGCTGCGCGCCGTCACGACGTGCTCGCCTTTAGCGTCGCCAACGCGGTGCGAAGTGATTTCGACGTTTGATCCGGGATGCGCCGCCTCGATGATCTGCTTCAACGTAAGAGCTGTGCCGGAGGGCGCGTCGACCTTCGATGTGTGGTGCGTCTCGCTGATGGCGAAGGTGTAGCCCTCGAGACTGGCCAGCTCCGCTGTCAACTGGAAGAGCTTCTGCACACCCATGGAGAAGTTCGTCCCGTAAAGCAGACCACCCCCGCGCTTCGCGGCCAGGGCTTTCATGTCGGCGAGCTGGCCGTACCATCCGGTCGTTCCCACCACGATGCGTCCGCCGAGGGCGAGCACAGCGCGCATGTTTTCAACCGCCGCTTCGGGCGCCGTGAAGTCGATGGCCACATCAATGCCGGCAAGGCTGGGCGCTGTGATTGCCGAGGCCCCCTTGTTCTCGGTCAGGTCGAGGACACGCACGCTGTGGCCCCGTTCGCGCGCGACCTGCGCAACGAGGCTTCCGGTTTTGCCTTTGCCAAGAACGAGGATGAGCATGAGAGACCTCAGGGACAGGGTTCGGGGGTCAGGGATCAGAAGTGCGCGTCCACTGCTGCCGAAAGCCGAACAGGGATCGTAAACAGCTTATCGCAGACACGCGAATTGAAAGCGCAAGCCACACGCTAAAAAATTGAATGACCGGCTTGGCGGGAAGCTAGCGAGTGACGGCCGCGGTGGTTTCCCTGATCCCTGATCCCTGATCCTTGTTCCCTGTCTTTCGTGCCTCGACATCAAACACCAGCGGGTCGGGATCCTGGAAGAACGCGGCGTGCAGCGAGCGGACGGCTTCGTCGGCGTCGTCTTCTTCGATCATGAAGCTCATGTTGATTTCGCTGGCGCCCTGCGAGATCATGCGCACGTTGATGTGGCGGACGGCGTTGAAGACCTGGGCGGCCATGCCGTTGCTGGCCGCGGATGTCTTCGCCGACCATGCAGACCAGCGCCTTCTTGCCCTCGTACTTCACGTCGGCCAGCTTGCTCAGGTCGGCGGCGATGGCGGGCAGCTTGTCATTCGAGTCGACGGTGAGCGAGACGGAGACTTCGCTGGTCGAGACCATGTCGACCGGGCACTTGTGCTTGTCGAAGATGGTGAAGATCTCTTTGAGATAGCCGTGGCGTCATCAGCATGCGGCTGGCGACCACGTCGATGATGCTGAGCTTCTTTTTGACGGCGATGGACTTGAAGGGGCTGTTGCAGTGCGGCGCGAGCGAAGTGATGCGCGTGCCTTCGCAGGTTGCGTTGCGGCTGTTGAGCACCAGGACGGGAATGTTCTTCTTGACGGCGGGCAGAATCGTGGCCGGGTGCAGCACCTTGGCGCCGAAGTAGGCCAGCTCGGCGGCTTCTTCAAAGCTGATGACTTTGACGCGCAGGGCATCGGGGCAGACGCGCGGGTCGGTGGTCATGATGCCGTCGACGTCGGTCCAGATCTCGATGGCCTCGGCGGTCATGCGCGCCGCCGATCAGGGCGCCGGTGAAGTCCGATCCGCCGCGGCCGAGAGTGGTGGTAATGCCGGCCTCGTTGGAGGCGATGAAGCCGCCCATCACCGGAACTTTTCCGACCGACGTGAGCGGGAGCAGTTTCTCCTGCGCGCGCTTTTCGATGGCCGCGTCGATGGGAACGGCCTTCTGATACTGCGAGTCAGTGATGATGATTTCGCGCGCGTCCACATGAGCGGCGTTGATGGAGCGCTCACGGAAGGCGGCGGCCACGATGCGGCTCGAGAGGCGTTCGCCGTAGCTGACGATCAGGTCGGAAATGCGCGGGGTGAGTTCGAGAATCGCGGCCAGCCCGCGCAGGATCTCATCCAGCGAATCGAACTTCTCGTCGATCACCTTTTGCAGCTCAATGGAGTCTTCCTGGTTTTTGAGCAGCAGGCACGCCGTATCGCGATGGCGCGAACGCAGGCGGGAACTGATGGCGAGAGCGCCGCACTTGTCGCCTTGTGCGGAGCAGGCAGCGGCGCGCAGCAACTGGTCCGTCACTTTGGCCATGGCGCTGACCACCACGATGGGCGTCTTGCCGAGGGCCACGCGTCCGGCCACAATGGCGGCGGTGCGATTGATCGCTGTTGGATCTTCCACCGACGTGCCGCCGAATTTCATCACTACCAGACTCATTGGAATCTTTCCTGGAACGCCTCAGGCGCGCCTTCAAGATACAGACCAGAGGGGGCAAAAACCCCACCCCTTAATTTCAACTCAATTCAACGACGAACCTTACGCTCGCGCGCTGGCAATCTCGGCAACTGACTCAAGTTTGCCAAGGCTTTGTAGCAATTCCGCGTTAAGAATCGTTGCTCCCGCCGCGCCGCGCACCGTGTTGTGCGACAGCACGACGAACTTCCAGTCGAGCAGACCGCACGGCCGCAGACGCCCCACCGTAGCCGCCATGCCGTTTTCGCGATTGCGATCGAGTCGCGGCTGCGGACGATCGTTCTGCTCCGTGAAAAACACCGGCTGCGCCGGCGCGGTTGGCAGATCCTGGCCGGCAAGCGGGCGAAACTCGGCCCATGCCGCGAGAAGATCTTCGCGCGTCACCGTGCGCCCCAGCTTGTTGCCCAGCTTGATCGAGACGCACTCGGTATGGCCGTCTTCCACCGCCACGCGGTTGCAGTGCGCCGTGATGCGCGCGTTCAGCGGCGTGACCGAGTGGCCCTCAAGCTTGCCGAGCAGCTTCAGCGTCTCCGCCTCCATCTTTTCTTCTTCGCTGCCAATAAAGGGCACGACGTTGCCGAGAATATCCATCGACGCGACGCCTGGGTAACCTGCGCCGGAAACAGCCTGCATAGTGCTGACGAAAATCTGCTCAATGCCAAAGCGTTCTTCGATCGGCTTGAGCGCCATCACCAGGCCAATGGTCGAGCAGTTGGGATTGGTGACCATGTAGCCGCCCGTGCTCTTGCGCGAGGGCTGTTCTTCGATCAGGTGCAGGTGGTCGGCGTTGATCTCGGGAATGACCAGCGGCACATTCGGCGTCATGCGGAAGGCGCTCGAATTCGAGAGCACCGCGCAGCCGGCCTCGGCAAACTTGGGCTCCAACTCGCGGGCGTACGCCGCATCAACGGACGCGAAGATCACCTTGGGAGCACCGAACGGCTCGGCAGGGCGGAGGGTCATCGCGGCGATGCGCTCGGGCAAAGCCGAATCGAGTCGCCACTTGGCCGCTTCGCCATAGGTCTTGCCGCTGGACCGGTCGCTGGCGGCGAGCCATGCGATCTCAAACCAGGGGTGGTTTTCAAGCAACTGGATGTAGCGCTGCCCGACCATGCCGGTCGCGCCCAGAATGCCAACGGGGAGTTTGCTTTGAATAGCCATAAACACTCCAGTGTACAGGAGGATCGATTTGGCATATTCAGAAAAACGACCCGTGAGTGCGAGAGTGGATGCCCCTTCCGTGTTAGAAAACGGATCTCGTCAAAGGTCTTCAGGCCGGATCGGTTTGGTTGCGTCTTTGCCGGCCACTGTGGTCCACTCGCGGACGTGCCAGCGCTTGACGATTCCCCCGGTCACGTACGGATCAGTCTTCGCAAACTCTTCGACAACCGCAGGCGAGTCAGCTTTGAACAGGAACAGCGCGCCGTCAACGGGGTCGGCATAGGCACCCCCAAGAAGCAGTTCGCCGCGCGCATGGGATTGCCAGGCAGCGCCGATGTGTGCCTTGCGGAGCGGCGGCCGGCGCTCAAGAACATCGTCGACATATTCGTAAAACAGAAGGTAATGCATGGCGTGCCTCATCTGATGATATGAACCCTGCGAACACAACTATACTGGGTGCGATTCCCATCGGAGATCGCAATGTTTGCGAGTAGCTCTTTGCCGAATAAATTCCTTCGCGCAACAATTGCATTCAGCTTTATCGTATCTCTGCTTTTCATTCGTGCTCAGCAATGCCCCATGGCGCACGATCCCAAAGCTCTCAAGTCTTTGCAGGAGAGAGCAGCCTCTGGCGATGCCGATGCACAGTGCGGCTTGGGCAAGCAATACGAATTCGCACTCGGAGTGCCGCAAGACGACAGACAGGCTGCGCTCTGGCTCCAGAAGTCGGCCGAACAGGGCAACCTGAATGCGGAGGTTGAGCTTGGCGTAGTTTTCAGCAAAATGCAGGACTTCGCGCAGGCAATGATCTGGTACCGCAAAGCTGCTGACGAGGGCAGCGCAAGGGCGGAATACAACCTGGCCGTCGTCTATGAGGACGGCGAAGGGGTGCCGAAAGATATCGCGCAGGCGATGGCCTGGTATCGCAAGGCAGCCGATCACGGCGATGTTCTTGCTGAGTCGAACCTGGGGGTTGCGTACGAGCACGGCGTAGGCGTTCCTCAGGATTTTTCTCAAGCGGCTGCTTGGTATCGAAAGGCTGCTGAGGAAGGGCTCGCAGAAGCGCAATATGGTTTGGGCTCTCTCTATTTCTATGGCCGCGGTGTCCCGAAGGATGAAGCTCAGGCAGTTACATGGATGCGCAAAGCGGCCGAACAAGGTGAAACAAAGGCGCAGTACAACCTCGGCGCCTGTTACCTCAATGGAACTGGAGTCGATCGGGATCTGAACGAAGGGTATTTTTGGATTCTTCTGGCGAGCACCCGCACGCCTGACAGCGGTTTGAGAGCCGCGTCGGAGAACACACTCGATTCGCTCAACACGGCGATGAAGAAAAGCGACATCAAGAATGCACAGAAGCGCGCGCAGGTGTGGCTGAAGGACCATCCCGTCAAGACCGGAGCTCTTCCGGAACCGCAGTCTTAAGGCGGGATTGCCTGCCGCTATCCCATCGCCGCCAGCACAGCATCGGCGAACTGCGACGTCCCCGCCGTCCCACCCACATCGCGCGTCAGCGTCTTGCGTTCGGCATAGACCATTTCCAGCGCCTTTTGGACCCGATCGGCTGCAGCCATCTCATCCAGATGAAGCAGCATCAGCACAGCGGATTGCAGCAGGGCCGTCGGGTTGGCAATATCCTTTCCGGCAATGTCCGGCGCCGATCCGTGCACCGCTTCGAAGATGGCGCATTCGTGGCCGAGGTTGGCGCCGGGCACCAGACCGAGGCCTCCGACCAGCCCCGCGCAGAGATCGCTGACAATGTCCCCGTAAAGGTTCTCGAGCAGCAACGTGTCGTACTGGTAGGGATTCATGACCAACTGCATGCATGTGTTGTCGATGATATGTTCACCGTAAAAAATCTCCGGGAACCCTTCCGAAACCGTGCGCGCGCAGCGCAAAAACAATCCATCCGACAGCTTCATGATATTGGCCTTGTGGATGGAGTGAATCTTCTTACGCCCATGCTTGCGCGCGTAGTCGAATGCGAACTTGGCGATGCGCGTTGAGCCTTTTTCTGTGATCACCTTGATCGACTCGACGACGCCGGGAACGACTTCGTGCTCCAGCCCCACGTACTCGCCCTCAGTGTTTTCGCGGACGATGATCAGGTCCACTCCGGGCCAGTGCGTAGCCAGTCCGGGAAGATTCTTGATCGGCCGAAAATTGGCGAAGAGGTCGAATTTCTTGCGCAGCGTCACGTTGATGCTCTTGAAGCCGCCGCCAATGGGCGTGGTGACCGGGCCCTTGAGCGCGACCTTGTTGCGCTGGATCGAGTCGTAGAGGTCAGTGGGAATGTATTCGCCGTAAATCTCGAAGGCTTCCGCGCCGGCAGCGTAGCGCTCCCACTCGAACTTGACGCCGGTGGCTTCAAGAATGCGGAGGACGGCGTGCGTGACTTCAGGGCCGATACCGTCGCCGGGAATAAGAGTAACTTTGTGCGTTTTTCCGTTGGTCGCCATAACTTAGAGTCGCGCTCCTGAGTTCTAGGGTATCGCGGAGGTCCTCTGCCCTTTGCCGTTCGATCTCGTGTGGTCGTCAATGGGGCTAACGGGCGATGTGCTGGAGGCCGTTCTCAGGACGTTCTTCGGCGGGAAACTCCTTTCCGCGAGAAACCAATACGTGAGACCAAACAAGGCACCGGAAAGCAAAAAACAAACCCCTTGGCGCTGGATTGCGACGAGCACGCCCTGAACAAACGTTTGGTCTTCGATGAACAGAGGCTTTGGCGAAAGGGAGGACGCAGTTGAGCCGAGGAGAACCATAAGCAACGAGCCGGCGCATGCGAAGTATGCCGCCCCTGGAATCCTTGTCTTGCGGTAGATCAATATGACGAAGATCCAGGGCACTGTCATCAGCACGAGTGCTGCCAAAAACCCTCCAACAATGCAAAGCAAGAGAGCGGCAGGAAGAGAGTCGCGCCAACTTGCGAGACTTGGCGTTGAAACCTCGATGATTATCCAACCCAGATAGAGGACCGTTGAGAGAAGTGCCGCCACCGCAAAACCTGCGATTTTGGTCGCGACGCGAAGGACTTGTTTCATGAGCGCTCCTCTTGCGCTTACCGCTTTCCTTTGCCAGAAGCACTTCTCCCGCCCAGCAACCCTTCCAGCTCTTCCTTGAACTCCCGCACATCCTTGAAATCCCGATACACGCTCGCGAACCGAATATAAGCCACCGTATCCAGCCCTTTGAGATGCTCCATGATCAGCTCACCCACTTCGCTCGTGGTCCGCTCGCGCTCGGGCGCGTCCATGAGAAACGATTCGGTGGCATCGACGATGGCTTCGAGTTTGCTCGCCGGCACCGGCCGTTTTTCGCACGCGCGCAGGAGCCCGCTCAGAACTTTCTGGCGATCGAAACGCTCGCGGCGGCCGTCTTTCTTGACCACCATGTACGGGATCTCGTCGATGCGTTCGTACGTGGTGAAGCGGCGATTGCAGCTCTCGCATTCGCGCCGGCGCCGAATCGAATCCATCTCTTTGCTCTCACGCGAGTCGACAACCCGGTCCTGCCCGAAGCCGCAATAAGGACATTTCATGCTTATCGAGATTCTAATTCAGTGGCGAGTGGACGGTGGAAACGAACGGGGGACCCGCTCGCAACTGTCATCTGTCCCTTTCCGGATGGGCAAATCCGATGCTATTCTGCTCCGAGGAGCGCCATGGACTCGCTCGTCGAACGTCATCTCGATGAAATCATCCGCCTGTGTCGGCAGCACCGCGTGAGGCGGCTGGCGGCTTTTGGGTCCATTGTGCGAAGCGACTTTAATCCCCTTCGCAGCGACGCTGATTTCCTGGTGGAGTTTGAGCCGGTCTCGGTTGCAGTGAGGATGAAGCACTATCTCGCCCTGAAGGACGCGCTGGCGGCATTGCTACTGCGGCCGGTTGACCTGGTAGAGGATGGGGCAATTCGGAATCCTTATCTTCTTAAGAGCATCACCGAGCAAGAGCAAGTGCTCTATGCAGCGTGAGGCAAAGGCATTCCTTTGGGATATTGCGAATGCAGCTGAGAGCATTCGAGTGTTCACTTCAGGCAAGAATCTGGATTCGTACTTGAACGACGAGTTGCTCCGAGCGGCGGTTGAGCGAAAATTCGGGATCATCGGAGAAGCACTTTCTCAGCTTCTGCGCAGCTTTCCCGAGTACCGCGACAAAATAACCCTCGTCGGCGACATCGTCGCGTTCCGCAATCAGATTGTTCACGGCTATGCAACCGTTCGCGACGATATTGTTTGGGAAATTGTGCAGGTCTATCTGCCGCGGCTACGCATTGAAGTGATCGAACTGATGAAGGCGCCAGGGGGCAGGACTGACGGCTCTTAAGCTGGCTCAGCTGAGAAACTCCGCAATCGCGCTCACCACAAGCTCCTGCTCATCTTTGCGCAATTCCGGAAAGATCGGAAGCGCCAGCACTTCCCGCGACGCTCGCTCCGCTTCAGGGAACTCACCCTTTTTGTAGCCAAGCGGCTTAAGCGCTTCCTGCAGGTGCAGCGGGATCGGGTAGTAAATCTCCGATCCAATGTGGCGCGCGCTCAAAAACTCACGCAGCGCATCCCGCCGCGCCGTCCGAATCACGTATTGATGCCAGACGTGTCTGCTGCCTGGGATTTCGTACGGCAGAACAAGGCCGTGCACTGGATAGGGGCCGCGCTCGACCACGCCCTTTGCGGCGAAGAGAGAGTGATAGCGCTCGGCAACTTCGCGCCGCGCTTCATTCCATCCGTCAATGTATTTCAGCTTGACCTTGAGAATCGCCCCCTGAAACCCGTCCATGCGCGCATTCCAGCCCACCTCATCGTGATGGTAGCGAACCCGCATGCCATGCTGGCGAAGCGCCCGCGCCAACTCATCCAGGTCGCCGGAGTTGGTGGTGACCATCCCCGCGTCCCCCGCAGCGCTTAGGTTTTTGGTGGGATAAAAGCTGAAAGCCGCCGAGTCCCCCAGGCCGCCCGCCTTCGTCCCTTTCCACTCCGCCCCCCAGGCCTGTGCCGCGTCCTCGACCAACTTCACTCCATATTTTTTCGCCAGCCGCGAAAATGCGGTCCAGTCCGCACACTGCCCGTAAAGATGGACCGGGAGTACGGCGAGCACCGGGGTTTTTCTGGGTGAATTCAGGATTTCTTCGACCGCGGCCGGGTCGAGATTGAAGGTATCCGGCTCAATATCTGCCAGCACAGGCGTTGCCCCCGCCCGCAAAATGGCGCTGACCGAGGCAAAAAAGCTAAAGGGGGTAGTGATGACAGCATCGCCCGCTCCAATCCCCGCTCCCGCCAACGCCAGCCACAGCGCGTCGGTTCCTGAGGAGCATCCAATGGCGTGAGCAACCCCTAACTGAGCCGCAGCGGCCCGTTCGAAATCGGCGACCGGTTCCCCGAGGATGAACTGCTGCTTCGCCAGAACGGCGGCGATTGCATCTAACAGTTCCTGGTGAAGAGGCGCATACTGGCGCTTCAGATCCAGCATTGGCACGGCGGGCTTTGATACGGTTTGCATTGTCCTGACGTCTGCCGGCAGGAGGGGGCACTGCGTCCTGCACCGGATCATGGTAGCAGTCAGTTACCGGCGCGCGTCTCAAAAGGAGGTGGGCCGGGAAGTGAGACAAAGGCTTGAAAAGGTCAGGAAACCCATATATTGTTGAGCCATTGCGGGATTTCGCGACTGCGGGGTTTCCCCAGACGTTCCCGTCGATTTGCATTTACCCAAAAGGAAGTTCAAAGTAAACAAATTCGAGGAAAGTTGGAGATCGGCACATGGAAAACAAGCCGGCACAAAATATCCAGGATACGTTCCTGAACACGGTCCGCAAGGACAAAACTCCCATAACCATCTACTTAGTCAGCGGCGTGAAGCTTACAGGCAAGATTCGCTCTTTTGACAAGTACTCTGTGCTGCTCGAGAACAACAGCCAGGAGCAGTTGATTTTCAAGCACGCTATATCGACAGTCGTGAGCAATCGGAGTGTCATGCACACCGAGCATCGTCCGGTTGCCGTTCAATCGGGAATTGGACCGACGGCTGTGACCATGCCCTCCGCCTCACCGGTGGCCGCGGAGCAGCGATAGCTCGCGGAGACCGGTTTCGCCTGGAAGGCGAAAAGAGCAGGAGAGTCGGTTCCGGCGACACTGCCGAACGAGCCATTCTCGTCAGCGTCGCACGGGCAGCAAAGGGTGTGCGCGCCGAGCTGATGGCTGCGCGCCGATCGGTCTCCCCCGCCCGAGAATCTGCTCAGATGCGCGACATGCCTGAAGCCTCCGGCGCTTGCGCCGTAGAGTCCCTCGCTGCTCCCAAATCCCACTTATCACAATCAGACAGCGCGCCGGCCTCCGCGGACCCGGCCTTCGGCCCAGATTCCGCCGCGGACGTTCCAGCTTCCAGCCTCGACGTCCCCGCTGGCCTTGACCTGGAGGAATCACTTGCCGAATTTCGCGAGCTGGTCACCAGTGCCGGCGGTGTGGTGGTAGCTGAAGTGATGCAGCGGCGCGACCGGCCCGATCCAGCAACCCTGATTGGCGCGGGCAAGGTGGAAGAAATTGCCGCCATCGCCGCCTCCACCGAAGCCGACCTGGTGCTCTTCGACCACGACCTCTCGCCAACTCAGTTGCGCAATCTTGAAGCGGCGCTCCCGTGCCGCGTACTCGACCGGACCCAGTTGATCCTCGACATTTTTGCCCGGCATGCGCGCACCAGCGAGGGGCAACTGCAGGTTGAACTGGCGCAACTCGAATACATGCTGCCCCGCCTCACCGGCAAGGGAAAGTCGATGTCGCAACTGGGCGGCGGCATCGGCACCCGCGGACCGGGCGAAACGAAACTTGAAACCGACCGTCGGCGGATTCAGGCGCGCATCGACCATCTGAAAAAGGAGCTCGAGGGCGTGCGCCGCGTGCGCAAGCAGCAGCGCCAGCGGCGCGAGTCGGTTCCCGTGCCGACCATCGCTCTTGTTGGCTATACCAACGCAGGCAAGAGCACCTTATTCAATCGACTCACCGGCGCCCAGGTGCTGTCTTCGTCGCGCATGTTTGCCACCCTCGATCCCAAGCTGCGGGCCATCGAACTGCCCACGCGGCGCAAGATTCTTCTCTCTGACACGGTCGGCTTCATTCGCAATCTGCCCCATACGCTGGTCACCAGCTTCCGCGCCACGCTGGAAGAGGTTGCGCAGGCCGAGGTATTGCTGCATGTGCGCGATGCTTCATCCACCTACGGCGAAGAGCAAAAGGCTCAAGTCGAGCGCGTGCTCGGCGAGTTGGATGTGCTCGCCAAGCCGCGTATCGAGGTGTTGAACAAGATCGACCTGTTGAGCGACCACGAGCGCGCAGGACTCGTAAGCCGCGTGCCCGGCGAGGTGACAGTATCGGCGCAGACCGGCGAGGGAATCGACACGCTGCTGACCGCAATCGATGCCGCCTTGCACACCGACCCGGTCGTTGAGACGGAGTTGCGCGTGCCCCAGCACGAGGGCGCGGTGCTGGCCGCGATTGAAGCGGGCATGGTCATCCATCGCCGCGCATACGAGGGTGAGGAGGTGCTGCTTTCTGTTGCCGGGCCGGCCTCTCTTGTGGGACGCCTGCGCCGCTTCCGCGCCTGAATCAAGGCCTCGTTCAATGCCGTCCAAGTGGCACGCTTCCTCCTTTGCGGACCTCATCGTCATCCGAGTTGTCATATACATTCAGCACAACCACGTTCGACGTGCTTGCCGCGTAGTTCGGATCGCCGTTGTAGACGGCCGTGATGTTAAACGTTCCATCGATGTTGAAAGCCGTTGCGAAGACTGCCGTCCCTCCGCTCACCAAAGCCGAGCCCAGCGGCGTGTTGCCGTTCATGAATGTGACCTCTCCCGTCGCCGCAGCGGGCGCAACATTCGCGGTCATCGTCACAAAATCTCCTGAGTAGATTGACGTGCCATCCAGTGTCAACGCCGTCACGGTCGGACTGGATCCCGGATTGCCCACGGTAATCGAAGCTGCGTCGCTGCTGGAGAGATACGTCGCATCGCCGCTGTACACGGCGGTGAAATTCTGCGGGCCGGCCACCATAAAAAACTGCGGAAAGAAAAAGCTCGCGGTCCCCGCTGAAAGCGTGCTGCTCCCGATCCAGGTTGTTCCGTTGTAAAAATTGACAGAACCCGTCGCGGCTGCCGGCGAGACCGAGGCCGTCAGCGTCACCGCATCGCCGAGCACAGGATTGGTGGGCGAAACTTGCAAAGCCACGCTCGACGGCGTATCGCCCGTGACGAACAGCCCGACAATATTGGAGGTGCTCGCCGCGTAGGACGAATTGGCTTCGAATTTTGCCGTAAGCGGCAGTTGGCCCGCCGCAGCAAAGGCCGTGGTCAGCGTCGCTGTGCCGGCGTTGACATTCGATGTTCCAATCGATGCCGCCCCGTTATAGAAGGTGACCGACCCCGTCGCCGCCGCGGGTGTAAGGCTCGCTGTAAGCGTGACGTTATCGCCCACCGCCGTTGCCGCGGTCGACGCCTGCAGACTGATCGAAGTCGCAAGCGGGCCATTGACATTTACATCCAGAGGGCTCGAGGTGCTCGACGCGTTGGTGTAGTCGCCGGAATACTTCGCCGTTAACGCGATCTGTCCGCCCAGTGCAAACGAAGTTGTCAGCGTGGCCGTGCCCGCGTTGAGCGCTTCGCTGCCGATCTGGGTTGAGCCGCTGAAGAAATTGACTGTCCCAGTCGCCGTCGAGGGCGAAATCGTAGCCGTCAACGTCACGTTGGTGTCGAACTCGGGCGCGAGGTTTGAAGACTGAAGTGCAGTCGTGGTGGGGGTGAGGGAATTACTGTAAATCCCAATCGTGATCGGACTCGACTCGCTCGACGCAAAAAACTGGCTGCCTCCGTATTTGGCCGTAATCACTTGCGGTCCGGGCGTAGAGAACGTCGTCGAGAGTTGCGCGACAGCATCGTCGGCCGGAAACGCGTTGGAAACAACCGCCGTTCCAATCTGCGTTGAACCGTTGTAGAACGTAACCGTTCCCGTCGCCAGCGGGTTCGAAATGGTCGCATACAAAATCACTTGGGCGCTAACGTTTGCCGTGGCAGTATAGGCGCCGAGCGTGATCGATACGGGTTCTGACAGGCTTGGAGGATTTGGAAATCCGCAGCCGGAAAACTCGAGGGCTGCAGCCAGATAGAGCAATGAAGCAACACAAGGGCGAATGAATCCGATCCTCATACACGTCCTCGAAAATGAAAGTACGCAGGTATAGACCGGAAGAATCAGCATGCGGTTAGGGAGAATCTGACACTCACTTCTTTGATTCCTTCTACACGGTTGCACTTTTGTGGGAGTGTTTCTCCCCACTTTCTTCACTGGCCCCGCGATCCGCGTGCTCCTATGATGGATGTGGGATCGCCCCAATCCGCGCGCCTTTCAAAAAAGGAACTGCCCCATGAGTCAGAAAGAAACAGCAGCCGTACCGCCTACCATCACCACGCTCTCGAGCCGCGAGGTGTATCGCAACCACTGGATGCGCCTGCGCGAGGACGAGATCCTGCGCTCGAATGGACAGAAGGGCATCTATGGCGTGGTCGAGAAGGAAGATGCGGCGATCATCATTCCCGTGGACCGTGGCGTGGTGTGGCTGGTGGAGCAATTTCGCTACACCATCGAGGAGCGTGCGCTGGAGCTGCCACAGGGCGGATGGGAAGAAGCAGTCGAGAGCCCCGAGGAACTGGCGCGCGGCGAATTGAAAGAGGAGCTCGGTCTCGACGCGGCCAGCATGACCTATCTCGGCTTTCTCTGGATCGCGTATGGATTCACAAAACAAAAGCACCACGTATTTGTGGCCACGGGCCTCACGCCCACCGAAAAAACTCCCGATGCGGAGGAGCATGACCTGATCGTGCGCTCGTTTCCAGTTGCGGAGTTCGAGGAGATGATGCACACCGGCGTCATTCGCGATAACTGCACGCTCGCCGCGTGGGGTTTGTATCTGTTGTGGAAGGCAAAGCAGGGTTGAACCCTAGCGCTCGCCGTATGTAGAGACAATGTCTTTGACCGCAGAGGAGAGCTTGACCTCGTGGTGAATGCCAGCGTCGACAAACGGCTTGCGCCGAATCAGGAAGTCATCGCCTTGCGGAGACGGTCCCCGCGAGTATCCCCAGGAGTCGTTGTAAGCAATGCGGACGTTTTGCCCGCCGTCGACCAGGTAGATCACGGCACTGCTGCCGAACAGCGGCTTAAGCGAGGCGCGGTTGACCGCCGATCTTCCTTTTCCGTCCTTAATCAGAACGATCTTCTGACCAGGCAATTGCGCCAGTTCCGCACCGGCTTGTTCGAAAAGCTCGCCTTCGGACTTGGACCCCGCCGGCGCGTGTGCGGCCAGCACGGCCTTGAGTGCATCTTTGATGCCATCGCGATTTGCGTAGGCGGTCGTGGTTCCGTCCGGCCGAAGTACTGCAATCAGCCAGTCGGAGGGAATGCGTTTCAGGCTCCGCGCGATCGCTGCGTTTGAGGGCTCTTGGCTGCCCGGCGGCAGAACCACCAGCAGATGTCTGGGCACATTGTTCGCGTGCACCGGGATGTACTGAGGCGACTGAGCGGGTGAGACGAACGCGCTGTAAGCTGCGGCCAGCAGAAGAAGAAAAGCGCTCGCGATCGAGCGTGGGCCAGTCATGACGCCCCCTTGCATTCCTTTGACAGCCAGATTGAACCCCTGGTTACTTCAGAGTGTCACCGTTTGCTTTCAACTGTGCTGTCACGTATTGTGAGCCATTGTAGCGCCACTCTTATCCGGCAGCCTTCTTCAGCAGCGCCTCGACCTTCTCATCCAACGCCCGCGCAACCTTCAGAGCCTCTTCGCTCCCGTATGGCGCAAGAAAACTCGCCATGCGGTCGTACGAAAGATGCACGCCATCCGCCCGCTCATCGATTAGCAGGGTCACCGGAGCATATGAGCCAGCATCGTGAACGTGCCTCGCCATTTCTTTCATGATGAGCGGATTGCCGGCCACGATCCGCACCACGCGCTGCCCCGGCGCGCCCCACTCCTTGCCCAGGTACTGCCCATGATCGAAGCTCGCGAATTGCATCAAACCTGCAGGTCCAATCGCCGACTGCACCACCTGCTCGACTTCGCTCCAATTCTTCGCAGCCGTAGTTTGTTCCCAGAATGCCCGCATGTCAGGATGCCCGACCGCGGCTTCGATGGTAGCGAGAACATCTTGAATGAGCCTTGAAGAGAGGAGGCTGAATCGCTCCACAACCACCTGCGTGACCGCCATAATCCCACCTGCCTTGCGCTTTGGATGAGTGCAGCCGCAAGCCAGGATTCAGGGTATTTCTGCCATGTACTGTTCTTTTCTTTCTAACCGGTTTCGCGAGAGTCGGGCCGCCACTTTCGGGGCGACATTCTCGCCTCGGGCTCAACTCGCTTGCCGGGCCGCTGAGACAGGTGCTTCGCCGAGAGCACGAACTATGGCTTCGGCGAGAAGTATGTCCCCAGGTCGGCCGCATACACCTGCTGCGGCTCTTTACCAACGAGAGTAATTCCGAACGAAAATGTTGCGAGCAGCGGGCGGGCACGGTCCACGGCTTTGTCGGTGCCAGCCGCCGCGATCCATAGCTGCCCATCCTCGGCCTCGCGCGGGCCGCCGAACACCCGCGCCCCCACAAAATCGATGCCCCGGCTTGCGTGTTCCACCGTGAGCCGCTCAGCGAGGGCCATGCTGATGGTGCCGCACAAGATGTGAAGCACGCCAGGCGAGAGCGCATCAATCAGCCTGTGGACGCCAAAGAGAACCTCTTTGTGCGCCGCATCGTCCAGGAGCATGGTGATCACGGCATCCGAGCCTAGTTCGGCTTCAGCCGGAGTCCCTGCTGCGATGGCCCCTTCGTGGATGAGCGGCTTAGTACGCTCTTCGCTCCGGTTCCATACCGACAATTCGTACCCGGCCGCGAGCAGCCGCAGCGCCATCGGTGTCCCCATGTTGCCCAGTCCCAGAAACCCGATCCTCATGGCAATTCCTGTCAGAGGGACAGTTGTTCACTTCTCTCGCGACGCGTTGAACTCCAGAGCAAGACCGGCCCTGCGCTATTGTGCGGGGGGCGGCGTCGCAGCCGGGGAGTCAGTACGCTTGGTGAACGTGAAGCTACACGGCCGGCCCAGCATGCCCATGCCCTCGTCGCGCTTGCCCGTACCGGAGTTCCCCGAGAATTTGGCCTCGACGTTGTAGTCGTATTTGTTGCCCTTGAGCTGGGTCACCAGGCCCGCCTTGCCCGACTGCACCGTCCCCTTGGCGTGCAGCTTGGCCGAGCCGTCCGGCTTGATGGGGCCATCGATCACCATGTATCCCGGGCCACCCTCCTGGCCGTGCTGGCCATGAAAGACGCCGTTTGAAATGGTGCTGGCAAACGTCCATTGATACGCCGGCATGTGCTCGCTGGCGTCGCACGCCATGCTTGTGGTCCACGCACCGTCAAAGCTTCCCGCCGACTGGGCTCCTAAAGCAAGCGGGATACCGACCGCCAGCAGGCACACCGATTTCCTCAGATTCATGGATGACCTCCGCGGAAGCAGGATAGGCCAACAGACGGTGTCGGCAGCAAGATTTTTTTCGTCGGTGCCGTTACGGACGGTCGCCCATGGCAACGTAAGGCGACGGATACACCGGCCCGATGTATTCCGCGCGGGGCCGGATCAGCCGGTTGTCGTCGAGCTGCTCGATCACATGCGCTGCCCAGCCCGCGATGCGGCTGATGGCGAAGATCGGCGTGTAGAGATCGATGTCGATGCCCAGGGTCGCGTAAGTCGACGCCGAGTAGAAGTCGACATTCGCGTTGAGCTTCTTTTCCTTGTTGATATAGAGCTCAATGGCGCGCGACATCTCATACCACTTGGGCTGGCCGGAATCTTTGCCGAGCTGCTCGCTCATGCGGCGCAGGTGCGTGGCGCGCGGGTCCTCGGTCTTGTAGACGCGATGGCCGAAGCCGGAGATCTTCTGCCGCGCCGCGAGCATGTTCTTCACGTACTCCACCGGATCGGCGCCGGCCTTGTCGATGGCGTAGAGCAGCCGCATCACGGCCTCATTGGCCCCGCCGTGCAGCGGGCCTTTCAGCGCGCCAATGGCGCCGGTAACGGCGGAGTGAATGTCCGACAAGGTCGCCGCAATCACGCGCGCGGCAAAAGTGGAAGCGTTCAGTTCGTGGTCGGCATGCAGAATGAGGGCGATGTCCAGGGTGCGGGTCGCGGTTTCGGAGGGCTTTTCGCCGTTGAGCATCCAGAGAAAGTTGCCGGCGTGGCTGAGCGAGCGGTCAGGCGGGACAATCTCCTTGCCCTTGCGGATGCGGTCGTAAATGGCCACGATCATGGCGATCTGGGCGGTCAGGTTGTAGGCCTTGCGCACATTGGCGTCGTGCGTGTTGTCCTTCTCGTCGGCATCGTAGAAGCTCAGCGCCGAGACCGCAGTGCGCAGCACTTCCATCGGCGTGGCCGAGGTGGGGAAGCTGCGCATCATATCGATAATGCGCTGGTCGATCTCGCGGGCCAGGGCAAGTTGCGACGAAAACTCGCCGCAGGGCCAGCTCGTTGGGGAGAATGCCGTTCCAGAGCAGGTAGGTGCACTCCTCGAAGGTCGACTTCTCGGCCAGCTCGTGAATGTCGATGCCGCGATAGGAAAGCACGCCGGCCTCTCCGTCAATCCAGCAGATGCCGGAGTTCGCCGCAACAATTCCTTCCAGACCCTTTCCAGCGACAGCAGTCGACATAGTGATTCGGATCTCCCTTTTTGCGTAATTTGTGCCAGCGGCGGGTTGTCGAGACCGGTTTGGTGGGGTCTCGCGCCTGAAATGCGGTAAAGATGTTTATAACGGAACGATTCGCCGATTGTCACGGACAGTGAACCGTATCGTGACGTGAGAAACCCTAGCTCGTGGGTCAGACGGCTGGTTGTGAAGGCCGTCACAGTCGGGTCCGGATACCGGTAGGATTCGAGCCGGGAGAACGGAAATCGTCGTCACAGGATTGCCGATCGAGGTGGTCTAGTATGGGTTGCATGCAGGTTCTGTCGGCGGCGGAGATGCAGGCGTGCGACCTTCTCACCAGTGCCCGGTATGGGGTGTCGCCCCTCAAATTGATGGAAACCGCGGCCCGGGCCGTTGCCAGTTTTGCGCGGGAGCTGTTTCCGCGGGCGCGCCGGATTACGGTTCTGTGCGGCAAAGGCAACAACGGCGGGGACGGCATGATGGCCGCGCGGCTGCTTGCCGACGTCGGGCTCGAGGTCACGGTCCTCTTGCTGGGCCACTCTGGAGAACTCAAAGCCGAGCCGGCCGAGGCATGGCGGCAACTCGCCGCCGCGGGCAAATGCCGCGTGAAGGAGATCGGCACGGCGCAAGAGCTGAATGACTGCCGGGACGCGCTGCGAGCCGATTTGTTGATAGACGCCATCGTTGGGACGGGCTTCAAGCCGCCGCTGCGGGGCCTGGCCATGGCGGCCCTGGAGTGGGCGATGGGTTCCCCGGCCCGCTTTCTCTCCGTCGACCTGCCCTCGGGCTGGGGCGCCGATGAGATTGGTACCGATGCGGATGGGCCGGTATTTCCCGCGGATGCGGTGATCACCTTTACCGCGCCCAAACCGGCCCACGTTTTTGGACAATTAACACGCGGGTGGGATCAGCCCGTGGTGGTGGCGCCCATTGGATCTCCCGCGGAGGCAATTGTTTCAACCCTGGGCGTAACCTGGGCCGGTGCGGCGACAAACCTCGTGCGCGAGCCGCGGGCACCGGCCTCGAACAAAGGCAAGTTTGGCCATGTGCTGGTGGTCGGCGGGTCGTTCGGATCCGCGGGAGGCAAGGCAGGCGCCCCATCGATGAGCGCCCTCGCCGCACTGCGGGTGGGTGCGGGGCTGGTCACGGCCGCAGTGCCCGCGCCCGCCTTGAACGTGGTCTCAGCCATTGTCCCGGAGTTGATGACCTGGCCGCTCATTGCGACCGCGCAGGGCGAGGTCGCCGAAGAGAATCTAGGTCCGCGGCACGTCGCCGACCTCCTCGAAAAGAAAACCGTGCTCGCCATCGGGCCTGGGCTCGGGCAGAGCGTCGGGACCGGGGATTTCATCGCTGGACTGCTGCGCCAGGCCTCAATCCCCACGGTGATCGATGCGGATGCGCTCAACCTTCTGGCCGCACGCCCCGCGTTGCTCGAAGAGATTGCGTCCCTGGCAAAAGGGGGCCGAACCTTTGTGCTTACGCCGCATCCAGGGGAGATGGCGCGGCTGGTGGACATGAAGGTAGAAGCTGTCCAGGAGCATCGTCTGGCGATGGCGAAGGTTTTTGCCCAGCGCCACGGCGTAACCGTGGTGCTCAAGGGGGCGCGCACGCTGATTGCGCATCCCGATGGCAGCGTTGCGGTTAATACGACGGGGAATCCCGGGATGGCGAAGGGCGGCAGCGGCGATCTGCTCACAGGATTTGTTGCCGGGCTGCTGGCGCAGTACGCCGGCAATGTGCCGCTCGCGGTTGAGGCAGCGGTGTATCTGCATGGATTGGCGGCGGACCTGGCCGTGCGTGTCCAGAATGAACACACATTGCTGGCGACGGATAGTCTTCTTCATCTTTCACGGGCTTTTCGCTTTGAAGGATGCGGGGAAAACGGGTATGTTTGGTTGCAGGGGCTGCCTGCGGAGTTTACGCGGGGTTCGGCCTCGTGTGAGGCTCAATGACCAACGCCGCACCTCCAGCCGCAGGCCGCATTCATGAGTTCAAAACCGAGAACGGCGCGGACACCATCGAGGTGGGCCGGCAACTGATGAAACTGATCAAGCCGCCGCAGTTGCTCATCCTGCGCGGCGAATTGGGCACGGGCAAGACGACGCTGGTGAAGGGCATCGCGCAGGCGCTGAACGCAGCCGAGGCCGATGAGGTAACCAGCCCCACCTTCACGCTGATTCATGAATACGTCGGCACTCAGGATGGCAAGCAGGTGAAGCTGTTTCACCTGGATGTGTACCGTCTTGAGGGCGAGCGCCAGTTAGAGACGCTCGACCTCGACGAGTTGCTCACACCTGACGCGCTGGTGCTGGTCGAGTGGGGCGAGAAGTTCAAGAGCATCCGCAAGAAGTCCACCGGAGAGATTGCGATCTCCTCCGCCGGTGGCGATGCTCGCAAGATCACCGTCACGCTGAAGGACTAGAACCTCCTCATAAATTTCTCTTTGAAAGGGCACGACTTCAGTCGAGCCGCAAAAGCCCCAATCAACGCCGGGGGCTTTAGCCCCTGCCACCGCGCCGATAATCAAACGCTACTTTTCAGACAATTGTCGAGCCAGCGATACATCGATGCCGCGTTGAATCTCAGAGAGGTTCTGCTCGTCGTACGGAACTGCCCCGCAGACATCAAGCCAGAAAACATTCTCGCCCACGCTCCCGTCGGCAACATCTCCAAACAGGATGTACCGTTTTCCAGCTACCAAATCCGGTGTACCAGTCCAAAAAACGTCTTCCCCTTGGCTTTCGCTTGAGGCGTCAAGAGTCTTGTTGTTTGGCCAAGGCATATGTCCTTTCAAGCCCCGGACGATACGCAGACTCGCGGACGAACCATTATTGTTTCCCGATGGCTTTGGCCCTTGCCGGGAGAGGACATCGGCGACAGCAATGGAGCGGTCTTCCTGGCCAAAGAACTCAAGCGGAACTTGGCATTTCTCGAATGCCCTCTGCATATCGTCCATGCGGGGCAGCTCCCTCTGATAGAGCCGCCACGCCGTGGGCATGACATCTGCCTCCGTTGTGCAAGGGGACCACCGGGTGATGCAGGAGAAATTGAAATCTGTAAGCTCGCGTATCTTATCCGACCCCGCGAAAGGCGTGAAGCCCGTCTCAAATCGGATACAGTCATCGCATCCGGGATGCTTCTCAGCGTAATAATCCGGATGCTGCCAGCGTTCGGACGGGTAGTCCCAGGCACCGAAGTCATTTACCGCTATGGAAATCCCTTCGTTCCGCCCCCAGAAGTTCATACGGAATCTGCTTTCTTCAACGAGTCCTCGGCTGACCCTCAGACTGGCTTCGATGAAGGTGTACTTCTCGCCGAGTAGCTGCAAGGGCCATATCAGCAAATGCGAGCTGGGATGACGATCAAAGTTTTCCTGAACGAATGCGCCAATCGGGTCCATCATCCGCACGTAAAAGAAGCATTCCTGCGGTGCACAGGAGGACTCGCCCAGGCCCCACGGGCGCCAGCGCATCATGATCTTCTGTGCGTCCGGCCATTTGCTTTCGTGGCTCTGCAACTCGCGCATGTCGGCTAGGAGCCGCTCGGCCCGCCACCGCAGCAACCACTGCTCCCCTTGGACCGCGACAAAAGCGAGCACAGTTAGACAAAGCGCCGCCAAAACTGTTGCGCGCATCAACTGCCAAACCCACTTTCGGGAACTCATGTTTACTTAGACACCGGAAAGCCGGGGAGCAGCACAAGAACTTCAGCCCTGGAGCCCCGATGCTGATATCCTCTCGCTGCGGTATTTTTGAAGGCGAACACTCACCCAGCCGCCCAGCCGCTTCCGGTATAAAGGCAATCGAAACACTTCTGGAGGGTCCTGATGCGCTCAATGCGTCGCTTCGTTCTTTTCCTCGTTTTGGCCGGGATGCTCGGCGCGCAAGCCCTTCACGCTGATCCCAAGCCAAGTATCTTCCAGCGCCCCGCCCTCAGCCGCGACCTGATTGTCTTCGGCTACGCCGGCGATCTGTGGTCGGTGCCCCGCGCCGGTGGCCGCGCCGCCCGGCTGACGACCGGCGTAGGCATTGAGACGGCCCCTGTATTTTCGCCCGACGGCAGCACCATCGCCTTCACCGGCGAATACGACGGCAACACCGATGTCTTCACCATTCCCGCCACCGGCGGCATCCCGTTTCGCGTGACCTATCACCCCTCCGCGGATGTGGCCGTGGCATGGGCCCCGGATGGCAAGCGCATCCTCTTTCGGTCCGATCGTGAATCGGCGAGCCGCTACACGCAACTCTTCTCCGTGGACGCGAAGGGCGGAGTTGCAACCGTCCTGCCGCTGCCCATGGCTTATCAGGGGCAGTATTCGCCCGACGGCGGCCAGATTGCCTATTCGCCGCTGCCCCCGGCCTTCGGGTTCGACTTCGCAAGCTTTGTTTCGTGGGGCAACTACCACGGGGGCCGCGCAAGCACCATCTGGCTGACCACGCTGCCCGCGCTCGAATCCGTCGAGATTCCGCATGAGACTGCGTCCGATTTCGATCCGGTCTATGTTGGAGGCAAGATTTATTTTCTCTCCGGCCGCAAAGGGCCCATTGGCATCTTCTGTTATGACCCGGCGACCAAGACCGTAACCGAAGCGCTGCACAATGCCGGGCCGAGCGACATGCGCACTCTGGCCGGCGACGGCTCGACGCTGGTCTACGACAAACTCGGAGAGATTCATCTCTTCGATCCCGCGTCCAAAAAAGACACGCTGGTTCCCATCGAGATTGACGCCGATCTGCCCGAAGTGCGGCCACGCATCCAGAGCGTTGCCGACGAGATTGACGATACGGCGATCTCGCCCACGGGTCTGCGCGCGGCGATTGAGGCGCATGGGGACATCTTCACGGTTGCTGTAAAAAAAGGACCGACCCGCGACATCACCAATACGCCGGGAGTGATGGAGCGTTCTCCCGCGTGGTCGCCCGATGGACAATCGATCGCTTATTTCTCTGACGAGTCGGGGCTGTATGCGTTGCATGTGGCGCCGCAGACAGGAGACGCCGTTGCGGGCGCCGCAGCGGTGAAGAAGTTTCCGCTGGCCTCGGAGCCCGCGTATTATTTCGATCCGGTGTGGTCGCCCGATTCGAAGAAGATCGCCTTCCACGACAGCCGGCTGAACATCTACATGCTCGATACGACCACGGGCAAGCTGACCACACTGGGCGAGAAAGACGTGTACGGCGGATTCTCCAACAGCACCTACGACCTGGCCTGGTCGCCGGATTCAAAATGGATTGCCTATCCGCACTCGATGGCCAACCACTTGCACGCGCTCTTTCTCTACTCGGTGGAGACGGGGCAGTCGACCCAGTTCACCAGCGAGATGGCCGACTCGCGTCTACCGACGTTCGATCGCGATGGCAAGTATCTCTACTTTGTGGCCAGCACAAATTCGGGCGCGACGTCGGATGGCCTCGACATGACCAGCGACCTTTACCAGGTGACGGCCAATGTGTACGCTGTGGTGCTGTCGGCGACCGAGGCGTCGCCCATCGCGCCTGAGCTCGAAGATGAAAAGCCGGCAGCTGAGACGAAGGACAAGGACGCAAAAGAGAAGAACAACGCGGACGCCGCGTCGGGCAAGGATGACAAGGACGGCAAGGACAACGCGAAGTCCGGCGATGAAAAAGCCGCAGCCACCAAGCCCCCGGCGCCACCCAAGCCGGTGAAGGTTGACCTGGCGGGCATTGAATCGCGCATTGTCGCGCTGCCACTGCCGGCTTCTTTCTACGTTGGGCTTCAATCGGGGCTCAAGGGTAGCTTGTACCTTCTGAGTCAGCCGCAGTCGGGCCGTTTTGCCGAGGGCGGACCGACTCTGACGCGCTGGACCCAGGAGGAACGAAAGAGCGAGAAGCTTGCCGAGCGTGTGCAGAGTTTTGAACTTTCAGCGGATGGAAAAAAGATGCTGCTCTCTCTGGGAGGCGCCGCGCCAGACAGTGGCGATGCGCCGCCGGGCGGCGGCAAGCCGTCGTGGGTGATTGTGCCTGCGGAGGCGCCGGAGAAGCCGGGCGAGGGCGTTCTTTCTCTGGGCGATCTGAAGATGCGCGTCGACCCCCACGCAGAGTGGGCGCAGATGTACCACGAGGTGTGGCGCATCGAGCGAGCCTTCTTCTACGACGCGCATTTTCATGGCACCAATACGATCGCCGACGAAAAACGCTTCGATCCCTACGTGCAGTCGATTGCGTCGCGCGCCGACCTGAACTACATCTTTCAGGAGATGCTGACGGCATTTTCCGTCGGCCATCTGCGCGGCACCGGCGGCAATATTCCCGGAGCGGCGAAGGTGCCGGGCGGATTGCTTGGCGCCGATTACACCATCAGGAACAATCGCTACTGCATCGCGAAAATCTACACCGGCGGGCTGTTCAATCCGCGCATTAAGGCGCCGCTCGCGCAGCCCGGACTCAACGTCGCTGTCGGCGATTGCATCCTGGCCATCAACGGCGCCGAGGTTACCGCTGCGGAAGATCTTCAGGAGCCGCTCGAAGGCACGGCAGGCAAGGTCATCAGCCTGCGCATCAGTGGCGCAGAGGGCAAGAATCCTCGCGACATCTCCGTGACGCCGGTGGCAAGCGAAGCAGCGCTGCGCAACGTTGATTGGATCGAGGGCAACCAGCATAAGGTCGATCAGCTCTCCGGCGGCAAGCTCGGCTATGTCTATCTGCCCGACACGGGCAACGGCGGATTCACCAACTTCAATCGCTACTATTTCGCGCAGACCCAGAAGAACGGCGCCATCATCGACGAGCGCTTCAACGGAGGCGGCCAGGTTGCCGACTACTTTGTTGAAGTCATGGGCCGCCACATCGAGTCCTATTGGGCCCCGCGCTATGGCGCAGTCGAGCACACGCCGAACGCCGGCATTTACGGCCCCAAGGTGATGATCGCGAATGAATTTTCCGGCTCAGGCGGCGATGCGTTGCCCTGGCTCTTCAAGCAGGCCAAGCTGGGGCCCCTGGTGGGCAAGCGCACGTGGGGCGGGTTGGTGGGCATCGGAGGAATTCCGGTGCTGATGGACGGCGGGCACGTGACGTCGCCAAGCGTCGCGTTCTTCTCCCCGAAAGGCGAGTGGGACGTTGAGAATCACGGCGTCGATCCAGATTATGTGGTCGACCAGGATCCAAAGGCAGTGAGCGAAGGGCACGATCCGCAACTGGAGAAGGCCGTGGCCCTGGCGCTCGAGGAGTTAGCGAAGCATCCGCCGCAACAGGTGGAGAAGCCGGCCTATCCGAATTACCACAAGTGAGGGCAGGGGTTAGGGGTTAGTCGTTAGGGATTAGTGGCGCGGATATTGCATCTATCCACTAACCTTCATACGACCAACGACCAACGACTAACAACTAACAACTAACAACTAACCCCTAACCCCTAACCCCTAACCCCTAACCCCTGACCCGACCCCCAACGCTTACTCCTCCCGCAGCAGCACCAGCGGGTCCGCGGCCAGCGCGCGCCGCGCCGGGATCCATGCGGCGATCAAGCCCAGCAGCAGCATGGTCAGGACGACGCCTCCGAGTACAAGGGGATCTTTGGGCGTTGCCTGGTACACGATGTACGACAGGACCTTGGTCGCCAGGAGACCCAGGCCAAGTCCGGCAACCGAGCCGATGCCAAGCAGACGGAAGGCGCGTCCGAGCGAAGCCCACAAAATCTCCTGACGGTTTGCGCCGAGCGCCACGCGGATGCCCAGCTCGCGCAGCCGTTTGCTCACCACATACGATGACATGCCGAAGATGCCGGTGATGGCCAGC